>CAZTAO010000001.1:0-92140 GCA_964611645.1 uncultured bacterium
CAATGGAGCACAGACCCCAAAATTGAAATTACACACTAGAATTGACACGACCGATCGGGTGCGATTTGCAATCGCACCCGGAAGGAATCGCGGTTCTGTTACGGTCGCGACTGCAAATCGCGACCGATCTTGGGCTACTTCCCCAACTCCGCCTTTATCTCCGCTATCATCTTCTCCATCCGCCGCCCGTATTCGACGTAGATGGCGTATTTGGCATCGTCTTCTGTCTGCACCGACGCATCGTGGAAGACTACCGCCATGTGAGGCTCTATGGAGAAGCCGCCATTGTAACCGTTCGCTATGAGGTCCTTGACTATCCGCCGCACATCGCCCTTGCCTTCGCCGGGGTAGGTGAAGACGTCCTTGTCGGCCTCTTCGTCGTGCCAGCCGTCTTTGATGTGGACGTACGCCACGTGCTCCTTTACGTGAGAGTAGAACTCCCACGAGGACTGCCTCGGCCACGGCTTGGGTTTGGTGCGGTCGTACGCGGTGACCGGGTTGCCGGTGTCGTAAACCAGCTTCAGACCCGGCACATTCTCAATGAGCTTCAGGGTATATGTCCAGCCCATGCCGCCGTAGTTCATGCAGTTTTCGTGTACGGGCATGAGACCTTCGCCGGTGAACATCCTGTGGAGTTCGCGCAGCCGCTTGAACCGTTCTTCCTCCATCTGGTCGTCCGGCTCTCTGTCCTTGAGCACCGCGAGACTCATAATCCTGATGAGCTTCGTACCCAGCTTCTTCATCCTGGGGATGGCGCGTTTGGCCTCGGCGAGAGATGAATCGAACGGCTCATCTATCTTCTTGCCCCAGTTGCAGATTGCGGAGCCGAAGCAGTTGATCTTGACTCCCGCAGCCTGCAGTTTCCCATAGACGACGTCGAACGCCGCGTCGGAGATGTCAGTGAACTGCACGCCATCCACCGCCCGAGCCTCTATGTTCTCCCACCCAAGTTCCTTAGCGGCCCGAATCTGGCCGTCGATATCTTTCGCTGCCTCATCGGCAAAACCTGTTAAGTACATAATGTCCTCCGTGATGCGCGTTATTCTCCCCATACCTCAACCCGCCTCAAGAACACCCGCCCGGTGGTACTGTTGCTTGCTTTGGTAATCGTCAGGCGGACTCCGTCGGTCCTGATTGGGCTGAACTTGTGGTCGAACTGGTAGGTCTTCCGCTCTTTACGACTCTCATCTTTCCATGTGAAAGCCAGTTCCGGTGCGCCGTTCACGACAGGCCCGGCCAGGTTCACCCACTTGCCCGACTTGCGGTACTCCAGTTGGTAGTCTACCGGGACCTTGGACATATCATCGCCTGGCGCGCCGTTGGGGTCGCCGGTGAGAATCTTCACCTCATCGACCTTGCGGGCCTTGGGCCAAGTGATCTCTATCACGGCGGGAGCCGGATCGAACGTGACTCCCGGAGGGAACTGCGAGTAGAGATATGGGTTGGCGAGGACCAGCACCGGCTGGTAGTCGCTGTTGGTAGCCGTTACCTTGGCTCCAAGGTTGGCCATCGCTATGTTGTGGCTGCCCTTGGGCTTGACCACCTTGCCGGTCAGGATCGCCGGATCGAACTCGTTTCTGAGGACCGAATCGTACGGCGCATTCGCGTAATACTTGTCTTTGTTGAGCCCTTTGCTGTTGGGCTTCCACTTCACCAGCCCTATCTTGGTGTATTCCATATTGAACGCTGTGAGCAGCCAGCCGTCCGGCAGGATGCAGGTGGCGGCGTTGGAGGTCGCGCCCTGGAATGCCCAGAAGTCCTTCGCAGGCTCGTTGCCCTCGTAGAAGTGGAGGATGTAGCGGTGATCGATATCCCAGGTTACGCCGTTATCGTGGCTGATAACTGCCTCCGCGCCAAACTGCGGGAAGTCGCTGGGCGCATCCGGGTAGCCCCTGCGGATATTGTAGCTCATTAGCAGATCGCCGTTGGGCAGAGTCTCCAGCCACATGTGGGTCCGGCCCCAGTCGAACAGGATGTTCTTTGGCTCATGCGGGTCGGTCCAGGTCTTGCCGTTGTCCTTGGAGATTGAGATACCGAGGCCGGTGTAGTTGTCCATTGCGGTGGGGTCGAGCAATGGGTTGAGGTCCAGTCGGCAGGCTGCTACCATGTCGCCATTCTTTGCGCGAGCCAGGGCAATCTCGCTGACACTCGACCACTGTGGCACCTTGACCTCTTCCACCCAAGTCTTGCCCTCATCGTAGCTGAAGCTGATGTAGCCCTGCGCGTATGGGCCGGTCTTTAGCGTACCCCATTCTCGGGTCGGACTCCAGAAGGCCTTCGCTAAGCGTGTGACCTTGCCGGTCTTGGGGTCTTTGTCCACTAATGATGGCAGCCAGACTTCCCGCACCTTCTGCGCGGGCAGAGCTTCCCAGGTGTTGCCGTAGTCGTGGCTGACCATGTTGTCGCTGAGCAGGGTGCCGTTGCCCAGGTACGTGAGGGTAAGCCCTGCGCCGGGAATCTCTTTCGGGAGGCTCCAGGTCGCGCCGCGGTCATCGCTGAATGAGATACTGGGCACTCCATAAAGCAGCATCGCCACCCGGTCCTTCTCCGGCATATATGCCAGGTAAGGCACCATCCCGGGCTTGGGCCAGTCCTTCGATGGTTCCTGATACTCACTCGGAAGCTGAATTGCCTTCGCTTTTCCATTTAGTTGATACACTGTATGTTTGCTCCAGTTGCCGTTATTGTCTGCCGCCGAGCACGCGGTCATACCCGCAAATGCCCAGGCCAGCGCGACTGCCAATAGAAAAACCCTTGTATGCATTGATATCTGCCTTTCACTACAAAATGCTGCCCCTTGCAGCCGGTTCACTCGCCCCAGACCTCTATGCGCTTCAGGAACACCCGGCCGGTGGGGCTGTTGGTGGCCCTGGTTATTGTCAGCCGAACTCTGTCGGCTCGGACTGGATCAAAGAGATGAAGAAACTGATAGGTTCTGTATGGCTGCCGGAGCTCATCTCGCCAGATAAACGCCACCCGCCCTTCGGCGTTCACAACCGGCTCAGTCAGGCGTGTCCACTTTCCCGCACTATAATACTCCAGTTGGTAGTCCAGCGGCACGCGCGAAAGGTCTTCGCCGGGAGTGGCGTAGGCATCGCCGGAGAGTATCCGCACCTCATCGATCCTGCGAATCCCGGGTAACCTGATTTCTATGATCGCGGGCGCGCTCTCGAACACCACTCCAGGCGGATGCTGGGCATACAGGTACGGGTTTTCCAGCGCCAGAAGCGGCTCTATGTCGCTGCGGGTCGCCAACACCGTTGCCCCAAGTCTTGCCGTCGCCAGGTTGCGTCTGCCGGTGGGTTGCGCCTGCTTGCCGGTGAGTATCGCAGGGTCGAACTCATTTCTCAGGAAGGAGTCGTGCGGCGCGTTGGAATACGTTCTGTCCTTGTTCAGGCCCTTGTCGTTGAGCCGCCACTTCACCAAGCCTATCTTAGAATACTCCATATTGAACGCGGTGAGAAGCGCGCCATCCGGCAGGACCACAGTGGAAGCGTTGTATGGGCTGGCGTAGGCCGCGCGGAAGTCTGTTGCCGGTTCGCCGCCGCTGTAGACGTGGAGGATGCATCGGTGGTCCAGGTCCCAGGTCTTCCCGTTGTCTCGGCTGACCACCGCCTCGATCCCGAACTGCGGGAAGCCGCTCGCGTCGTCCGCGTAACCCCTGCGGACTATGTAGCTCATCACTATCTCTCCGCCGGGCATTGTCTCCAGAAACATGTGGTTGCGGCCCCAGTCGAAGAGGATCATTTTGGGATCAAAAGGGTCGGACCAGGTCTTGCCGTTGTCCTTTGATATCGATACCCCGGTGCCGCTGTAGTTGTCGCAATCAACCCCGTCAAAGAGCTTCGGGTTATCAAGCCGACAGGCAGCCACTATGTTGCCATTCTTCGCGCGAGACAGGGCCACTTCACTTACCTTGAACCACTGTGGTACCTTGATCTCATCAACCCACGTCCTGCCCTCGTCGTAGCTGAAACTGATGTAGCCTTGGGAGTATGGCCCCTTCTTGCCATGGCCCCACTCGCGGAGCGGACTCCAGAAGGTCTTCGCCAGCCGTGTAACCTTGCCGGTTTTCGGGTCTTTGTCCACCAGCGGCGGCAGCCACACCTCGCGCTCACTCTGCTTTGGCAAAGCTTCCCAAGTCTCGCCGTAATCGTGGCTTACCATAAAATCGCTGAGCAACGTGCCGTTGCCGAGGTAGCTCAGGGTTCGGCCCGCGCCGGGTATCTCCTTCGGCACACTCCAAGTCGCGCCGTGGTCATCGCTGAAAGAAATGGCCGGATTGCCATAGATCACCAGCATCGCCAGCCGGTCCTTCTCGGGCATGTACACCAGATAAGGCACCTGGGCAGGCTTCGGCCAGTCTTTGGACGCGAGCTGATACTCGCGCGGGAGTTCAATGGCATTCGCTTTACCGTTGAGCTGATACACCGTGTTCTTGCTCCCGTTGGTGTCCATTTTCGCAGATAAGCACGGCCCCACCGCACAAACCAGCGCTGCGACCACAGCGCACACAATTGCAGCTAAATGCATCGAGGTTTCCTACTCTCCTATCACCTTGATCATCTTCAGGAAAGTCCGCCGCTTATCCATCGGGATCACCGGCTCCTCCGGCGTGTCTTTGAGTTTCCCGATGTCCGCGGATCGGGTGACGGCGAAGCGTATGGCGTCCGTCTCCACCGGGCTGAACTTATGCACGAACTTCCGCAGATTCACCGGCTTCGTATTCTCCTGATCCTCGTGCCAGGTGTATGCAGGCTCGCCTTTCGCGTCTACTACCGGCATGACCAGGTCGACCCACTTGCCGCCCTTGCGATACTGCAGCGCGTAGTTCAGAGGCAGGCACATGATTGCGGCTCCGGGGCGGTAGCCCGGGTCGCCTGTGAGGATCTCGACTTCGTTGATCTTGTGCGCCTTCGGCCAAGCTATCTCAACCCAGCCTGGAATGGTCTCAAGAACCACGCCGGGAGGGAACTGCGAGTAGAGGTATGGATCGTACATCAGCAGGTCGGAGTTTATGTCGGCTGCGGAGGAGGTCAGCCTGGCTCCCGACTCTGGCAGCGCTATGTTGACGGGGCCGGTCGGTTTGGCAGGTTTCGCGCCGCTTACCGATGCCGGGTCGAAGTGGTTCCGCAACTCGGAATCGAACGACGATCGGGTGATAGTTTTGCTCTTGTTCAGCCCGGCATCGTTGAGTTTCCAATGCACCAGCCCGATCTTGGTGTATTCCATATTGAACGCGGTAAGCAGGGAACCATCGGGCAGGACTGCCGTGGAAGCGTTGGACGGAGAACCCTGGAAAGCCCACGATTCACAAGCCGGCACCGTGCCCTTGTAGGTGTGCAACACGTAGCGATGGTCGAGGTCCCAGGTCTTGCCGTTGTCGTGACTGACCACTGCCTCGATACCGAACTGAGGGTGGCCGTCGGCTGAGTCCAGGTAGCCCCTGCGCACGATGTATGTCATCACGATATCGCCGTTTGGCATGCATACCATCCAAGCGTGGTGCCTGCCGAAGTCGAATAGCATATTCTTGGGGTCAAAGGGGTTGGACCATGTCTTGCCGTTGTCTTTGGAAATGGACACACCCATGCCGGTGTAGTCGTCCATTGCGGTGACTTCAAGGTGCTTGTTGATGTCCATCCTGCAAGCCGCCACAATGTCCCCGTTCTTCGCGCGAACAAGGGTGACTTCGTTGACGCTCAGCCAGTCTTTCGGCTCGACTTTGTCATTCCAGGTCTTGCCCCCGTCGTAGCTGGACGTTACATACGCCTGGCAGTAAGGCCCCCTAAGCCCCGGCCTCCACTGCCGCAGGCCTCTCCAATATCCCCTCAGAATGCGTGTGACGTCTCCTGTCTTGGGGTCGGTATCCACCAATCCTGGCAGCCATGTGTTCGCGTTCTGGTTCTCGGGCAGAGCTTCCCAGGTCTTGCCGTAGTCGTGGCTGATGGCGGTCTCGGTGAACATAACACCCTTGCCCAGGTATGTGAGGGACAACCCTCCGAACCCCGTGGAATAGGGAATGCTCCAGGTTGCGCCGTGGTCGTTGCTGAACGATATCGAGGGCATCCGGCCCTTGCCATCTCCGTTGTACAACACAATCATCGCGACCTGATCTTTCTCAGGAATGTAGGCCAGGTAAGGCACCAGCGCCGCGCTCTCCCAGTCTTTGGACACCAGTTGGTACTCGCTGACAAGCTGGATTGCAGGATTAAGTCCATTGAGTTGGTACACGATATGGGTCCTCCGCGGAGCCGAGTTAGCAGGCGAGGCGATGCACAATACACACACGAGCGCAGTTACTCCCAGCAGCGATATCCGGACTGTCATTGTTATTACCTTTCGTTACACGCCTACTCGACGATTGCGCGGGCTAGTTTGAGCCTGGCTTGCTCCAGTGTCTTGGGGTCGAGGGTGTAGTGAGTCAGGTCGCCGACGATCTCGTTCCCCGGTTTGCCGTATCGACCCAGTATAGCGGATAGCTTCCGCGCTTTACTTGTGTTTCCGGAGGCTTTCAGCCCGGCGATTCGCTGCTCCAGCAGCTTGCAGTACTCGTAGTCTTCCATTCCATCCAGCCAGTTCTCCATTCGGACGGTCGAGATTGGGCCGTTCTGGCCTGGGTATATAAGGTGCCCATCGCCGTTCCACCCAATCACATTCGGGTTCCAGTCTGTGTACGGGCCTCCGGTCAGCAACTTGGAGTTGTTCTCGGGGTAAATCATGCTCCAGTAGAGGAAGCCGTCGGGCTTGTAGGCGTAGGCCATAAAGCCCATCAGCAGGCGGGCGTCGATAACCGGGTATTCCGTGTACACGTTGGCGTACGGTTTGTAGGGGCCGCCGTCGGTGTACCACCACACCTGCTTGCCGGACTTCCGAACCTGCGCCGCAAGCTCCGGATCATACTTGGATGTAACAGGGCAGAATCCCCTGACGGACTTCAATTCAGACTCGGTACCACACGAATGGTCCAGGGCGGTGGTGAGGGTCAGGAGGCCGGGGTAGTTCTTTTCGATGAACGCGCAGGCGGTGTTGATGCCCTTGAAGTACTTTCGGGGAAGTTCATCGGCCATATAGACGTGAGCGCGGTCTTCGATGCCATGCTCGCGCGCCATCTGCAAGGTGCGGTCGATCATATTCCTGAAGTGGGCTTGAAGGTCCGCCGGAACTTCAGTTTCGCAGCGCTCGATTTCCTCATTGCGGATCGCGAAGATGGTGAACGCGCTCACCCCCATCTCAGCCCACATCTTCATGGTGTCCGGTTCGATCCACGCGTTCGGCCGGTAGATGCCGTAACCTGGGGCACATCGGTGCTGCAGCAGGAACTCATCGTACGCTCGGATCAGTTCCTGCGCTCTTCCGTATGGAACGCCGTCCTTGCCTGCGGCCAGTTGGTAGGCAAACTCGGTGCGGGTGCTGAGAGCCGTGGGCAGGCTTGGTGTCTTGGGAAGCGTGAAGTTCCAGACTTCGAGCCTGACAGGCAAGACCGCGACAGGTTCCGACTCGGGCGAGACAGTCAGCGTTCCTTGGTATACACCCGGCTTGGCGTCCGCGGGGACCCGCACGCTGTACCACAACGGGTGGAGGTCGCCCTGTCGGACATCGAACTGCCCCAGCTCGGTGAGGATAGGGTCGGGGAACCAACCTGAGACCTCGACCTCATAGAACGGCTTCTTGCAGTCAACGAACCCCAGAGACGCCGCAGTTATCGCGGTCACCGGGATGATGCTGCCATCCTTCGCCCGAAGCTCGGAGGCAGCTAGTTTCACGCTTGTGAGGGCTTTTTGTGGGCTGAGCAGGACAACCTGCGTAGCCTCGCTTTCGCCTCTTGCGGCCTGGAGGGTGATTTTGTTGGTGAAGTCCAGTTGGGCGCGCTCGGGCCGCTGCGGCATTACCTGCGCCATTGGGGATGACAGGCCGATACCGTAAGCCGTCCATCCCTGAGCGTTACGAGGCCCGTTAGCCAGAAGACGTTTCGCCTGCATACCTTTGGCCTGGGCTTCCAGGGCTGCCATTGCCTGCTTCCACTTGGTCGCGCGCTGCTGGTAAGGCGCGGGGCTGTTCTCAAGCTCCGCAAGAGCGGTGTGCATCGACTTGATCAGTTTGCCCGATGGGTCCACCGTCTTTGCCATCTGCCAGTAGGGCGTGGCGGTGAGGCCGAGAACGGTGATGAGCCCGGTGTTGTAGATAACCTCGCCGGTCTTGGAGTCTCGGACTTCGGCGGAGATAGCCGTGTCGGTACCGTGCTGGCTCCAGGCCACGCGCGCGGGTCTGCCCGGAGCTACCTTCGACTTAGAGCGGACCTCTGGCTTGCCGCTGCCCGCGCGGATCGTTACCTCAGCCGGGTTAGGGCCCCAGACTGTGAGGTCCAGGCTGTGCCGACCGGGGAACATGTCCCCGACATGCTCGACGCTTGCGGACTCGGACTTGCCAAAGCTCAGAATACCGAACCGCTCCGGGGTGTGGAAGTTGCCTCCACCGCCGCCCAGCAGGGCGCTCCAGCTATTCCAGACGCGGTAGGTCTTGTCGTCATTCACGCGGTTTCGGCAGACGTTCAATCCCCATCGCTCGCCGGGCATCGGTGGCTGCACACCCAGGGTTGCGAACGGTATAGCAATCTCAACTTGCCAGCCATCTTTCTTCAGACTGGTCGCGCTCTCCCATTTGCCGTTCCAGCTTTCGTCGCGGCTGCCGGGCACTGCGTAGAATGCGTCCGCCTGCACGTTCGCCGCGCTGATCAGCAGATGGAAATACCGCCCGGAGCCGTCCTGGGTTGAGATGAAGAACTCCGCGCTCTCGTGGCTGTAGACCGGCGCATCCCGCTCAGCCTTCGGCGCAAGAATAGTAGCCATTTTGGGTTCGGGGCACGATACCGCAAAGTACACATTCTCCGAGTCCCAGCAGACCTTGAAGCTGTGACGTAGCTGCTCGGGGGTTTCCAGCATAGCCGCGGTTCCTGCCTGCTGCCACGCGGGGTCGTCGAATGCGCCATCGATAACCGGAGCCGGATTGCACTGCGGAGCGGTGACGGCTGATCGGGAGGCTGCGGGAGCCGAGGCAAGCGGGGCCACGCTCAAAGAACAGAAGATCCCCAACAGGGCTGTGAGGCAAAATGAGGCTTTCATGGACTCTCCTGATATCTCACTGTGGTTTCTAGTGTAGCAAGCGTGATTATACCGCTTATGGCTGTTTTGCTGCAAAGAACTTGCCATCCCACCACATCGCGTGTACCATTTATCAAAGCACCTGGCCGGAGTCGCCAAAGGAGAACAATGAAACGTTGGTGGTGGTATACAGCTATAGGTCTTGGGTTGGTTGCCGTGTCGGTGGCCGGGTATGCAGTTCAGATCATGGTATTTCATCGCCCATGGGATACTGAGTTCTATCTGCTGCAGGACCTCGCATTTCTGCCGATCCAGGTCCTTCTGGTCACACTTGTGCTCAACAGCCTTCTGCGGGCGCGAGAGAGGATGGAACTGGAGCAGAAGATGAGCATGGTCATCGGCATCTTCTTTACCCAGATGGGCAACGACCTCCTCAGGCTGCTGTCGGGTTTCGACAAAGACCTCGAAGGGATACGTCGGATAGTCAGCGTCCAGGCGGACTGGCGAGACAACAAGTTCACGGCTGTCCAGAAGCAGCTCGAGAAGCACAAGTTTGCCATGGACTGCCACCGCGCGGACATCAATGAGCTCAAGCAAATGCTGGTTGGCAATTGTGACTTCATCCTCGAACTCCTGGCCAACCCAAGCCTGCTGGAGCACGGGACATTCACGGAGATCCTTTGGTCGGTTTCCCACCTTACCCAGGAACTGGCCCTGAGACCCGACCTCGACCACCTGCCTAAAGCAGACTACGAGCACCTCGACGTGGACATGCGGCGGGCGTATGATAAGATGGTGGTGGAGTGGCTCTCATACCTGAGGCAGCTCAAGGAGCACCATCCATACATGTTCTCCCTGGTGGTCCGTATGAACCCGTTCCTCCCCAACCCGTCCCCGATCATACAGGACAGATGATGGACGTGACTAACATCGATATACACGCCCTGATGGCAAGACTGGCCGCGAAGCGGCCCGTATTCCACTCAGAAGCGGATTTCCAGCACGCCCTGGCTTGGGAGATACATCTGCTAATGCCGGAATGTGGGATTCGGCTTGAACTCCCTATCGGGTGTGATGAGACGAAGCACGTTGACCTGTGGATGACCGACGGCACGCGCAAGGTAGTTCTCGAACTCAAGTACAAGAAGCGAGGCTGCGAGTTCAATGCGGAGGGCGGTGAGTGCTTCGCTCTGAAGAACGATGGCGCACAAGACTTGGGGCGATATGATTTTCTTAAAGACGTAAATCGCCTTGAGCAGATTGTGAAAGCAGACCCAGACTCTGCGACTGTAGGGTTCTCGGTCCTACTCACCAATGACTGGTTGTACTGGAATGACCCCAAGAAGACGCACACCATCGACGCGGATTTCAGGCTCCACGAGGGCAGGTTGGTCAACGGCCAACTGGCTTGGCATTCCAAGGCAGGCCAGGGTACGACCAAGGGGCGCGAAGATGCCATAGTACTCTACGGAACCTACATAGTTGAGTGGCGGGGCTATCCGAATGCCTTGCCTGAGAAGTATGGAGAGTTCAGATACCTTGTGTTCAAGGTAGAACCCGGCGCTTGAGCGCAGGCCCGCTTCGTGTTACCATAGCGTAGCCAATCTATCGTGAATGAGTTGGGGGTTCTCGGAGCTATGGTGTTTGCCTGGAAGATCGCGCTGTTGGCTTTCTTGGTCGGAGTGTTGTGCGGTAGCGTCGTGTCTGCAGCCGACCTCACTGCCACCCTCACCGGCCCCGAGTTTCTCTTCCGCGACCAGGGCTTCCTGGGCACGGTGGAGGTGACAAACTCCGGCCAAACCGACCACCCCGGCGCTATATATATCAGGATGAATGGTCGCAAGGCGTTTTCCAAGATACTGGATTCTAGATTTGTGGGAAAAGCCGGGGAGAGCGTGAAGTATCAGGTCAGCATCCCAAGCTACGACTTCGGCGCGGTTGGCGGCAATCTCGAGGTCTTCTACCGCGACCCCGAACTCGTGGACACAGTTCTCACCTCCCATCCCCTCTCTATAGCCTACCAGCGCACCCCGAAACCCGGCGAGAACGTCCTGGCCAACGGGAGCTTCGAGCTTTCCAACAGGTTCTGCGGAACAACCTTTGGCCGAAGCGACGCAGATATGCGCTGGGGCAACCCACCCTGGTGGAAAGAGCTTCCAATCGACGGCTGGTGGGCTGAGGGCGGGAAGACCACCGGTATAGCTACCAGTGCATCTGGCAGGACAGGAAAGTGCCTGCGTGTCGACGCCATCAAAGCCCCAGTAATAGTCACCTCCTCCTTGGGACGATACGTCCCAGCCGGCCAGGTCACCCTGAGCGCCTACGTGAAGACCAGGAACGCGGCAGGCGACCTCTATCTGCAAATGGTCCCCGATATCAACTTCGCCCGCCAAAGGAGAGGTCAGGCCGCCTGCACGGTTGGGTTTCCCGCCAACGCCGACTGGACCCGCGTCTATGTCACGGTAGACAACCCCGCTGCCAACTCCGCGATGGTCCGGATCAGTGTGGATAAGGGAGTCGTGCTGGTGGACGATGTCAAAGTCGAGATCGGCGACAAACCCACACCATTCAATGCCCGCCCTGAAGAGCGCCTGCGGCTCTCCTTCGGACCCGGCGACGCGATGCCTAAGTGGGTGACTTCCGGCCCACAGGATCGCACGGTCACCGTAACCAACGATTCGGCTCTGCCACTCAAAGGTACAGTAACGCTCCAGTTTGGCCCGTGGAGTATTCCTGACCAGTTCGCCATCGCGGCATTCGATGCATCCACGCTGCCGCCTGGCAAGTCTCGGACTTTCACATTCTCCACAAAGAACCTCCGCGCGGACGGATATGTCGTTTCCTGTAAACTGCAGAACAAGGCAGATGTCATCCAAGATGGCCTGTGGGATTTCGACCCTTATGCATTCACCGCTTACGATCTCGGGAACATGCTCCACTCTCGCAGCGCCGCGCGGTTCGCCCTGCTTCGGGAGATAGACCCAAAACAGCTATTCGGCATCGGCAACTCCACCCAGCAGAAGTGGTCGCTTGGCCTGGATAAGCCGCTGGTTGATTACTTCCTTGAGATGAAAGAGATCGGCCTCACCTGCATCCGGGCCGGCAGTGATGACAACCAGACATTCATGTGCGCGGTTGCCGGCGGGCTGCCGGTCTATACAACAGAGCAATACGACGATGCCCCTGCCGGCTTCAAATCCACCAACCCCTGTTCCCCCGGCAGGCTGGATGTCTACAGTGAAGCCGGCCGCAAGAGGCTAGTGGAGAGGGGCGAGTCGGTTGGTAAGGACCTGGCGTCGAATCCCACAGTTATGGCTATTCAGCTTGCCAACGAGCAGTTCTGGGCCAACGGCCCTATCCCCTGCCCGACCAAAGCTGCGGACGACAACTTCCGCGCCTGGTGCAAGGCTCAGCACGGCGACCTCAAGACACTCAACGACCGCTGGGACACGAGCTACGCAACCTGGGAGCAGGTCAACCAGGCCATCTCGGAACCGTTCTACCAAGACCTGGCTGCCAAAGCCAAAAAGAGAGGTGAGTCGCTGAGTTGGGGTTGGATGAACTGGTCGCAGTCCTGGCCGAAGGAAGCTGTGGAGGAGTTGGACAGGCTGCCCGGCAAGACCATGGACTGGCTGCGGTGGCGTTCGGTAACAGGCGTTGAGGCCTACATGACATTCATCAACGCCGCGAAGAAACACGACAAGAAGACCCTCTACGGCACCGACCTGCCTATCACCACGTTCGTGAAGCAGTTCGTGATCCCATATATACGCGCGACTGACGCCGCGATGATCAACGTCCGCTACACCTCCGGCTACCCGGTCGGCTTCGGCACCCCGCACGAGAACATATCCTGCCTGGAAATGTGCGAGTCGGTTGCTGACGGCAAGCCCTTCTGGGGGATCGAAGTCTACGCCAAGGCAACCTGGCCAGCGGAGTCCACTGCGCTCCAGAATTGGGGCCTGATCGCGCATGGTATGAGCGTGCCTCACATATTCAGTTGGTATCCAATGACCGACACAGGCACCCCGACCAAGGTGCTTGAGTGGGAAGACCGCCTCAAGAAGGGTGGGGATATATTCAGCTACGCAAGCTGGTATATGATAGATGTGGACGGCGCAAGGCTGCCGATCTTCGACCCATACGTGCGCTCCCTCAATGAAGTCAAAGAATTCAACGAAAACTTTAACGGAGTTTCACTGAAACGAACCAGGACTGATATTGCTTACTACGTTGCCAATGACACCTCTGAGCACAGCACACTCATCACCAAATACGCGCCGTGGGGAGCGGTCACCGAGCGGGTCTGCTTCAACCTCATCTATTTCCTGAGGATATGCGGCATCACAGCCGACTTCATCGACGACGCCAACCTGCCCGATAAGCCCGGCAGATACACAAAGATCATCGTCCCAATGGCCAGAGTCCTGAGCCAGCCTGCTGCTGCGAAACTGGCTGCGTTTGCGAAGAACGGAGGAACTGTTGTCTTGGTCGGCCTATCCGGCCAGTTGGACCCGTGGCTTCGCAAGTATGAGACCATCGGCGGCCCGGCGTGGAGCGAACTCAGATGGCAAGCTCCGAACTACAGCGAAGATTTCCACCCGTACGTCTTCGATTCGAGTGTGACATTACCCGCCGCGCCTGCCGTATCCGCTACAGACAAAGCCGGCACCCCCGATGAGAAGCGAGACGACAGCGTGAGCGACGCGGTGGTATTCCGAGGTGTCGGCTTGGGCGAGATCGCTGACGCCAAAGCTGTCACAGACCTCCAAGGCGAGACGGTCGGCTGGACCCGGGCGTGGGGCAAGGGCAAGCTGATTGCCTATGGCATCTGCCCTGATACCTGGACCACTGACCCCCACCTCACCCCCAACACCCGGGCCTGGATGCGGCAGCTTATGTCGCTTTCCGGCATCAAACCCACGGCCGTCTGGACTACCACCTCATTCCCGTCATCCGAAGGGATAAAGGTCGGGACGGGAATCCCGGTGGTCGATCTGGTCGTGAGGGAGAAGACCCCGAACGAGAAGTTCATCTTCGCGCTGAACCAGGGTGGGGAAGGCGAAGGGACCGTAGAAGTCCCCGTCCCGCCCGGCAACTGGCAGGCACAGGACGCCCTAGACCCAACCCGACCGATTGCCGGTTCAGTGAAGAACGGCGTGTGGCAGACCGAGATAGTGCTGCGGGCGCTGGGATACCGGGTTGTCAGGTTGTGGAAGCGGTAGAGCCGCTTCTCCTGATGAAAATGCGTTGAAGCATGCGGCTCAGCGGAAGATTGAACACGCAGACCAGTATCCCCAGGACCAGCCACACCGCGTGTGCTACAATCTCGTCGTTGTAGCTGAACCAGTAGAAGTGGATCAAGCCGCCGCGACCGTGCTCCGCGTAGTAGGCTTCCTGAAGAGCAGCGTTCTCGGTTCCAGACGTGGCCTGTGCGATTAGCGACACCAAGAGAAGATGAATGTGGCTGATGATTTGGGCGAACCCAACAGTAAGTACCCCGACCCTCAGCAGAGTTTGATTGAGAAGCTCTACCGGAACTGACTCAATAGTGATGTCTTCGCGGACGACCCAACATGCAATTCTGTCTGCCTTGAACACCACAAGCAGAAGCCCCAGCAGACCTACTATCCTGTATATCAGCATTATGGCCGGCATGCTCTGCAGTTCGGCCAGCGGCCCGTTAAGCCGCCAGGCGATGGCAGTCATAGGCAAGTGAAAGACTACCTGCAGCGCCAGATAGACACACATTGTCCTCAGGACAACCACTACGACTCTTCTCATCCCGCACTCCTCCGTTTGCCCGTATTACGCGCCCATAGTCGCTCTGCTTGAACCGATTGGCAACGTGGTGTCATTGTATCACAACCCCTCGCGTCCAGAAAACAAGCTCTTGCCATGGCGGTCTCCACCGTGGTCACCGTCCCGATCATAGTTCTCTTCTTCTTCACCCAGCGCACATTCATACAGGGGATTACGTTGACTGGGATGAAGGGGTAGTTACATTCATCTTCAAAGCCACCGATTTGATGAGTCCCAGGAGGAAACAACCAAGTCACTGTAGGAGTATACAATAAGAGGCGGAGTACTTTGCGGACTCCACCCAAGGAGCACAGACTTGAATAATCTCAGAAGACCGACCCTAACCCTCGCGCTGCTGGTCGCAGCCATCGTTATCGCAGTTTCTGCCGCAACAGCGGCAACGACGAAACCCGTGCCAGGCGCACGGCAGCCTCTCACGTTCCAGGACACGGGGCTTTACGGCGGCTGGAACGACTACTGGATGTCAGATTCGAACCCGTTCAACTTCCTGGTCGTGCAGGCGTGGGTGGACACCGGCAAGTCCATTGGAGGGCACGGGACCAAGGAGGACTCCTCGTGGAACGCGTGGCTGAAGAAAGCGCGCGCGAAGGGGATACGGGTGATTGCCGTGGTCACTCCCCTGGGATACAGCAAGGCGGCTGACCCCGAGGCAGCCTTCAGGTCCGGCATCGACTACTTTCTGCAAAGCGTTGACCAGAAGGACCTCTACGCCATCACTCTGGGCGAGGAACAGATATACTGGGAGGGCCGTGAGGCCATTCTCAAAAATGTATACAGCCACTGCAAGAAGACTTACCCCGACGTGCCGGTCTACCAGTGGTACAGCCCCTACGCCAGCCCACCGGGCAACGGTTGGCCGCACCTGCCTGCCGACGGTTGGCTGATAGACGAGTACGCGCGAGGCTTCCCCAGCTTTGAGCAGTTCGTGCGCTCCTACTCCATCCATCAACTCCCGGTTGTGCATATAGTGTGGGGTTCCCCGCTGATGACCGACTTTACCTGGGAAAACGCCGAGAAAGCTTTCGACTACCAGGTCGCGATGTGCCGCAAATACGGCATCCCCACATCCTACTTTGTGTGGGAAGGACACGGCAACGTCTGGGGATGGAGTCCTGAGGCGCAGCCCATTTCCAAGGATATATTCGCGCGCGCTGTGGAGTGGAGTCGCCGCGCGGCGGTTACAAATATCAGGCCCTACGAAGACATCTGGGATGGTATTGCCTCCCTCCAGCCAATAGCTCTACCCACGCTGTCGGACAAGACCACCTCATTCGGTCAGGACTTCACCAAGAACATGGGCCTGGCGGCAAACGGCGCGGCGATCCAGGGCTTCAGGGACTTGCGCTGGGACGGCGGCCCGCTGGAGCTTCGCCCGCGCAAACGCGGATCAGCCAAATCCGTGCTTCTTTACCCCCTGGTTTGCGATTTCCCGCTGAGCGACATTCGCGTGTCGGTGAAAGGCAGTGTCCAGCAACGGTTGCGCGGCAGAATCACTGTCTCTGCGTCGACCGATAATCAGACCTGGACCGACCCGAAAGAGCTGCCAAAGTCAGGCGAGCTTCTGCTGGATTTGGCGGGAAACGCTCGCTTCGCCGGGGCCACTGCTCTGCAGGTGCGGATCACGATGGAGGGCAACTGCGGCAAGATAGGCGATGTGCCCGCGAGCCTCTCTACAATAGGTGTAAATGGCCGATTTACTCCGCCTCAGTCTCAGGAGATAAAGCTCCCGGTTCCCAAGACTGTTCGCGTGCTTTGGAAGAAACCGGCCTCTATGATGGTGTGGACATCCCTGGTCGATAACCAGCCGGAGCTTGAGATCGAGCCGGGGTCAATAGGCACGCACGGTAAGCCGGGATACCCCAATGCGGTCACTGTCCGCCAGAGGTTCGTATATGATGGCCCGGTGAACCTCAAGAAAATAACCATCAACAACCAGGCGGACCAGACGAACCTCGCGTCCTCGAACACCCTGGGCGTGTCGCTCGACGGCAAGGAAATGCTGCTTCAGCAGACCACTTCCGGCGAGGTCAAATGGGAGGACCTGTCGCTCGACCTCTCCGCTGACGCGCGGTTCAGCGGGATCAGGGAGTTCTGGCTGCACCTGGTAATGCGCTCCAACTCAGGAGCCAAGACCGGCACCACCAACGGCATCGGCCAGATCACCATCGAAGCCGACCCCGCCCCGATGCCCAAGTAAACTCAAGAAGCCGATCGCCCCGGAAATCCGTTCCGGGGCGCGATACTGCGGGACTTTGTTCCGCCAAAGCGCAAGCGGGATGACGAGGCTTCGCCGAGCCGTGGGTGAGGGAGTGACGTGTTGAATCGAATTGCTCTAGTCCTGATAGCCGCTGCCGCGCTGCTTATCTCCGCCCCCGCGTTCGCCTGGGACCTCCAGCCCCTTCACCCGTTCGCCGAGGTAACGGTGGACCAGTTGGCCGACTCTCTCTCCAAGTCCCCCAGAAAGCTCCCATCCATCACTATGAAAGGCCTCAAGAACGACTGGGTTCACGCTGCCTTTGCAGTCTCAGCAAAAGGCGACGAGAAGGCCAAGGTTCACATCTCTCTGGAGGGGCCAAAGGCTCTGACCGATTGCGTGAAGCTTCGAGTCGTGGGCTTTGTGCGGCAGCAGGGGGTGGGGTGGGTGATGGATCCTGTATTCGATTCCCCCGCCAAAGAGTTCGAGATGGGCTACAAGTCCTCCGTCAGGAATATCGAGAGCATCCTCAACTCCCCGATGCCACGGCCACAAGCCGGGACCCGCTGGTAATATGGCTCACCGCCCACACAAAAGGGCTCGCCGCGGGCGGCTACCGTGGGCGAGTGGTGATAACCGACGAGTCAGGCAAGAAGAAGCGCATTCCCGTACTCCTGAACATCGGCAACTACGCTCTGCCGGAGGAGAATCCGTTGATAACGTGCGGCTGGCAGTGGATGGGTTCACAGCACTATGCGGATGTCTTCCACGATTACGGCATCAACGCCACCCACTGCTACTCCGACTTCGACTTCGCCCACAACGCCGGCTTCAGGTTCTACATATTCACTTTCCAACACTCGTGGAACAACCTGCCTATAGAGAAAGCAGACGACAAGGCCGTCAGCGAAGAGATCGCGCAGTTCAAGGCAGTTGTCGCGAAATACGATCTCAAGCCGGACCAGTGGGCGCTCTACATCACCGACGAACCCAACGACCCGATGGCGAAGAACCAGGTCGCGTGGTGCAAGTACATACGAAGCAATTGGCCGGAGGCGAGGTTCATGTTCGATCCCGGCTGGGGTCCCGGCCCGAGAAACGAGTGGAGCACTGTAGAGGGCTTGGTCAAACCGCTGCTGCCCTATGCCACCATCTGGATGCCCTACCACGCCTGGCTCTCCGACGACACTTCCCCGGCATCTCTCAACCTGATGAAGGAACACGCCCAGCAGGTCTGGTTCTACGAGATAATGGGCTTCAGCTACGGCCGACGCCCCTCGGTAGGCCGGGAGATGTACCGCACAGTCCCCTGGACAGCCTGGGAATACCGGCTGCAGGGGGTGAGCTGGTATTCACTCAACGCCTACGAGAACCCGTGGAGCGATATGAGCAGCGGCTCTGAGCAATACGGCTCAATGTACGGCTGTATTCCCGCCCGCTCAATAGAGGCCCTGCGACAGGGCCTTCAGGAGTACAAGCGGCTGAGCGAACTCAGGAAACTCGGTGCCTCAGACACAGTCCTCGACGCCTACACTTCCCGTGCACTTGCAGCCAAGCGAGTGGAGGACATAGACCAAGCCCGAGAGGAAATGGATGGCCTGATTGTGAAGCTTGCCCGGCGCGCGCCGCGTAAGTGACCGCGTGTCCTACGGAACCGCAGACTTGGCCGCTGGATCGCTCTCAGCCCACGCCGTCTTGATATCGGCGTACACGATATCATCCTCATACAGCCTGTGGGAGTTGGCAATCACTTCTCCCTCGGGTGATATTATCTCGGAGAAGCCATAACCGAACCACTTCTGCTTATGGTCAACACTCCAGTTTGCGCCGATCACGTAATGCTTGAACGGCGCGACCCGCTTGGGCAGTATATGCCAGAACCAGTCCGCGGGGTGACTGTCGGATACCCAGGCAATCGGATACAGCAGCGCCCATATCTTCTCGGGCTTATACTTCTCGAGGATGGTATGGATGTCGAAGCAGATCGCCAGACCTACGCGTCCGTACTCGGTGTCGTATGTTTGCACGCCCCGATCCCCCGCAGTCGCCCAGGACTTCTCCGGCACAAGCCACGGGGTCAGCTTCCGGTAATGCGCCACGATCTTCCCCTGTGGCGATGCCAGGCAGACGGTGTTGTAGTAGGTGGGGGTCTTGGTGGAAACCACTTCCACAAATGGCACGGTTATGTATACGCCCAGCCTCTTTGCCAAAGCGCAGAAATGCTTCGTCGATGGCCCGGGGACTTCCTCTGCAAACCCCGCCGGGTCTTTGCCGGTGTAGGTGGCATCTATGGGTCGCCCAGCCACGTGCCAGTTGGTGCGGAGGTCCTGCGACAGGTAGCCGGTGATGCAGGCTTCGGGCAGAACAATGATCTTAGCCCCTCCCTTCGCCGCCCTTTCCACCAGCGCAGTCAGCTTCTTCGTGTTCGCCTCCAGCGCCCCCATATCCGAAGAACACTGCACCGCCGCGACTCTGACTGTCTTAGGACGCACGTTCGGAGCCTCCGCCGCAGCGCCACCGGGCAGGACCAGTGAGGGCATAGCAGCCAATAGTGTCACGCATATAAGCCAGTTCTTCAGATCAACCGCCATCATTCCACCACCAATTCTGCAACCATCACACCACAGCCGTCATCACCTCTGAGCAACCTGGAACATAGAGTCCCTGCTGGCGAGGTCGCCGCCCGACGCGAAAACATGGGAGTATTTGCGGGCGTTCTTGGCGAGGGGGTCATTGGGATATTTCTGGTACACCCGTTTCATAAGCCGAACCGACTGGCTCCAGTAATCCATCTTGTCAGCTTCAAACTCCCACCAGTAGTTGAAGCCGGTGAGGTAATTGGTGGCGCAGGCTGCTCTGTACAACGCTTTCGGCGCGCTTGGGGAGTCTGGATACTTGCGCGCCAGGTCCAGGCAAAGCCTGCGGACCCGGTACAGGCACTCGTGCTCATAGTTGTGCCGCCGCAGGGCTTCGTGGTCCCGCCGGGTTGCGGCTTCTTTGTCCCAGAAGAAATCATAGCAGGTCGCCCGTTGCCCTCGCCACAAGCCCGCATTGTAGAACAGCAGGTCGCGGTTGTGGTAGATATAAGACGCCTGCTGGTACATTGCCGCAGCTCTGGCATTTCTGCCGTTCGCTTTCCGGACAGCCCTTGCCAGATGCGCCAGGTCGCGAGCAGTCTTCCTCGGGTCGCGCGGTTTGTTGTGGACGCTGGCCCACCAGTCGTCTCCCTTCTTCTGCGACATCATCTCGCGAATCTTCGCGTCCGGAAGCTGCGCGAGCGTTCTCAGGGAGTCGGAATACCGATTGTCCCGAAGCTGGCGAATACCCAGGGTATAGATAAGCAGGTCGCGCTGGGGGTGTCGTGGGTGGGAGCGAATGTAGGCCGCCACCTGTCGTGTGCTCATTCTGGCGTCCAGAATGTACGCTGCATCCTGATCGTAGACAAGCCGGTAATACAGGTCCAGCGCAAGGTCGAGCCGCCCACGCTTCTCATACAGCAGCGCCAGGTTCTCCCTTGCCCCGCCGCAGAGATAGCTGGCCGGATACTGTCGCAGCAGTCTCTGGAGATCAGAAATCGCGGCTGCTTCCTTGCCCGTCTTCCGTCGCGAAGCGCCTCTCACGTATATGGCAAGGTCCTTCCCTTCGCCACGTGCCGCCAACGCCCGGTTCGCCCACGCCGCCGCATCCCGGTGTCGATTCCTCATATACTCGATCTCCGCGAGTTGGGCGGCAATTCCGGCAGGCAGGCGCAGCCGGTGGCGTTTGGCAGCCGAAGTGGCGAGGTCAGCAAGATTTGCCAGGTCGCTGCTGCTGGGTCTACTGTGCTCGATTCGGTACTCCAGGTATGGGGCCAGCAGGTCGGGGGCTCTCTTGAGGTGTCGGGCAAGCAGTCTCGCCTCGGACCGCGACAGCTTGCGGCTGGCATAGAAGATGGAAGCCGCGGCCCGCGTGCGGTCCGCTTTCCGCGTGAAACTCCCAAAATGGCACAGATAAGCCTCAAGCGCCGCAAGCCTCCTGCCTTGAACATAGTCACATCGCGCAAGCCAGCCCAGGGCATCGTTGCGGAATCGGCTGTTGGGGTATTCGCGGATCAGCGACTGCAGAGCGCGCTTTGACCGCGCCACGGCCTTCTCTCCCGGAACGGGCTTATCTATCCAGTCGTAAGTGGACTCGGACATCGGGCTGCTGATCAGCGAGCGCGGGACCATAATCAGCGCCGCCTCACGCCGGGGGCTTTTCGGATACGCCGCAGCGAGTGACTCGAAAGTCGATCCTGCTTTCTTGAGGGCACCCCGGTCATACGAGATTGCCCCAAGCACATAAAGCGCGTGGGCCTGGATCCGCCCAGCGCGAGGGTTCCGGACCAGCTTCTTCATTCTGGCTTCCGCGGATTTCAGGCGGGAGAATTCATAGTCCCGCCGAGCGGCAAGGTACTCGTTCAGCAAATCGGGATCAGTGCTGCTCCCGATCTCCCTGGCCAACTCCTCCCGGTCACGGACTGCCGCCGGCTCGCCGATGCCGTGCTTCAGCGCATTGCGGTAGTGTTCGATGGACTCCTGAAGCTTCCCGGCAGCCTCCAATCGCCGCGCGTTTGCCAGGGCCTCCATCCCTTTTGCTTCCCAGCGGGTCTCGAGATAGTAAGACTGATTCCAGCCGATTACCCGGCGCGTGGAGTTACCCATTGGCCGGCAGGGAGGCTCCCCCCAGGAGGGGATACTGAGTACACGAGGGGGTTCGCCGAAATCGGGCTGCTGGGTGTTGAAATGCGCGCTGGGGTAGTTGTCTATCTGGCAAGCCGGCACAACTGTCCCAGCCAGACACCACAGAAGAATCACTGCCGCCCGCATCGTGGCGCGGCCAAAGCCGGACTCACCCGCCGAATACCTCATCTCCCACTGCCCTCCCCACGTAGTTGAACTGGTTCTACTTCACCCGCCAGTGTCTCGAATCCTCCGGGCATCCTGGCTCGCCATTCACCCGATATCACCCGCGCGCGCCCATTCACAGCTACCGGCCCGACCGACAGAGTCTCCCCGGCCCGAATAAGTGATTTGTAACACACCACCACGGACGCACTCGCCGGACCGGCGCTTGAGCCTGAGTCGGAGAAGCGCTCTATCCTGTCAAAATCCCCCGGCTCGACCTTGATCCCCGGAGCATCCGACTTCAGAATAAGGACTACGGAATCGCTGGAAAAGAACGAATTGGCCTCACCGGTGTTCTTCAGTGACACTGTCACGGCGAAAGTCGGCTCATTGCCGCCTTCGACCATATTCCAGGCTGCCTTCTCGACTTCTGCGCTCGCGCGTATGGCCAGCCTCGGCTCCTCCCCGCGCAGCCCCGCCGACACACTCGACAGCGGGAGAGTCATTATTTCATCCGGCTCGGGGCTTCGGAAGATGACGACGCCGAGGCAGTTGGATGGTCTGTGCTCCTTTACCACATCCACATTCGCCGCAATCATCCGCGCCGTAGGCAAGTCGTAGAGCAGGTGGTATCCCAGGCCTCTGCCTCCGGCGCCGGGGCGAACAGCGACAAAGTCCGCGATCTCCTCCCCGATCCACTCTTCCGGTTTATGGGCAGGCTTGCCCGAGGAATCAGCCGCCCATGACTTGGCGAGCCGGAAAGACGGGTGCCGCGCCGCCTGAGGCGCGCTCATGGCTCGGTATGTCCCCAGCAATCGCCCGCGATCATCGTACATGAATGCGTGACCATAGGCCGGAATGCCGACGTAGAACGGCTTGCCCAGCCTTTGTGCCGCAGCCATCCCCTTCTCCAGCGCGCGGAGATCGGAGACAGGATGGACATCCGCAAGCTCGCGCCCGATCTGCGTCTCGTAGAACTGCGGGGAGTAGAAGTCAGTCTGTTGCACGAGCCTTCGCATGTCTCTGCTGGTGTACCAGGTTGGCAGCGCAGTGATAGAGAGTGTTACCGGCCCCGCAAGAGATCGGCGGACCTCTCCCAACAACTCCGCATACTTTGGCAGCAAGCGAGTGGGGCAGTCGAAGTCGATCTGCAAACCCTCAACACGCAGCCCGACGCGCTCCGCCGCCTTCCTCTGAAGCGCAAATGACTCGGCAACACACGCAGCGATCGAACGATTCGGAAGCTCCTCAAAGCGCCGTGCCGCTCCTGAATCCAGAGCAAAAACAAGATGCAGGTTGGGAGCGTCGGGCGAGGCAAGCCACTCCTGCGGCATAGTAAGCGCCACGGCTTCTCCCGATGCGCTGATGGTCCCGGCGCGGACGAACATCCGCCTAACGCCCATCGCATTCAGGCTCGCAGCTTCCTGTTTCGTAAGGCAGAAAGGACTGTGCCAATACCAGAGAGATACTTCAAGAGGCTGAGTCGGACTGCGCGATCCAAGCACCCACCACGTGGCCATTCCCACCAGAACCAACGCGAGCACAAGGGCTGCCGCGCCGCGCGCGTGTTTGCTCACGCTCCGATGCCACAACCTGCCCACCAAAACGCACCTCGGGCACACGCTGCCATTAGTCCCATCCGTCCTATTTGTCCCATATGTCCTATATGTCTCACTCCCCCAACTTCACCACAAACTCCTGCGCCTTTGCTCTTATTCCGGGGAACTCCGCGGGGTCGAAGTCGGGGCACATTGGGAAGACTTCCGCATTGTCCCAGGGGTAGACCGACTTGGGCATACCTTTGATGAGGTTCCAGTCGACGCGCGAGCGGAGTTTGGCCAACCATTGAGAGGCCTCCCTGGCCGTGGCCGAACCGGGATGCGCGGCGATGCGGGCTTCCAGCAGGTGCAGCGTCCGGTAATCCTCGATGCCCTCGCGGCGGGCTTCCCACGCAGGCGACGGCACCGGCCCGCTGTCGCTTGGTAGCACGAAGCAGAAGGTGGCGTTGCGGTCGCCTTCCCAGGTGTAGCCTTCGGTGTAGCACCAGTGGAAGTTGCCTTTGAGCTTGAGCGCCCAGGTGTAGAGGCCGGAGTAGAATCTGGCGCGGGCGCTGTTGCCACGGCCACGGTGGTTGCAGTCGTAGGTCCAGAGTTCCTTGTTCTTCTCGGCGGCCAGCTTTCGGATGTCGGGCGTGACGCGCCCACCGTTCAGGGTCCATACGTCGATAAGGTCGGCATACGCGGCGGCGGCGTGGTCGGTGATGGCGGTGGTTGTCCGCATATACTTGCGCACCGGCTTCATCGCCTCGAACTGTGCTTTTGTGGCATCATCAACAGGCGGCTCATCTCGCCCGTAGACCAACAGTTCAGGGAAGCCGCGCTTCTTCATCTCCTGCGCTACTGTCTTCGCCGCTTCAGGGTATTCGGCCAGGTTCGAGGAGAGGATCATTATCGGGATGTCCGGGTGGATCAGGCCGATGTCCTTCATTTGCTGCAGAACCTGAATATCCTCGTGTCCGTCGAGCGGCTTCACGTTGCCCTGCGCATCAATGAATGTGCCGCTGGCGGTGTATTGGTAGAGGGTGTAGCTGGTCATTCCGTGCCTCGCCATGTCCTGCCAATACTTACGCATCAGCTCCGGCGTGCGGTAGCGGGCGTCGTTCTGAGGGCCTGCCCACCTGAAGTACATCCCGTATGCAATGTCGGCGGCAGGCAGGTCAAACGGCAGCACCTTCACCGTGGCGGTGATGGGTATCTCCTTGACCTGGTGGACTATCAGGTTCAGGGTTATGTCATAGTTCCCCGGCTTGGTGCCCTTGGGGACTTCCACATTGATCCAGAACACGGTGTTCTCACCCGGCTTCACGGTCCCGGTGCCGGATTCCGGCATATAGGTGGAGAACCCGACCACGCGCCCGCCAGGCACGTTGACGTCGCGGTATGGGGTCGGAAGCCGGCGCGGGTCGAAAACGATCTGGCGGATTGTCACCGGGAACGGCGACTTGGTCACGCCGAGGGTCACCGCGCCGGACCGGGTGATCCCCCAAAGCCCCAGCACCAGCGGCTCGTCTTCACCCGCGGGCGTGGATATGACCGGCTTTCTGCTCAGATCGGCCTTGGAGGGCGGCTGCTCGGAGTAGATGAGCTGGCTGTAGTCGCCCCACCAGGTCGCCAATCCTAACTCCTTGTCGGCTTTGGAAAACGCCGGAACCTTCCGCAGCGGCGGCACCACTTTCAGCAGTTCGGCGTTTGATGGCACCGGCTCCTCCGGAGTCCCATGAGCCACCGGATAATACCACCAAAGCCCCTTTTCAGGAGGCTCAGCCTCAACACCCGATACCACCGCCAATCCGGCAACAGACAAAGCCAGAATCACGCACAACCAAAGTCTCTTCATCCACTTCCTCCTTGCTGATGACTACTACAATACCACCGATGGCCGGGAATATGCTATCCCCGACCCGGTTGCTTGGACATCTCATCTGGGCTTGTCTGGTATGAAGCGCCAGCCGTTTGAGTTGAGGAATAGCCATTCGGTTAGTCCTGCTACCAGATATGCTGTTCCGACAAGCACGCGTGGAATCCAATCTGGCACAGAGGCGTTGGTCAACCAGGCAAGGCCCGGCACAAGCATCGCCAGCCCGGCAAGGGCGATTGCCAGATGAAGCAGATGCAGGTATCGACGCAGTTTGATGTCCACGTATCGCAGAGAAGCCTCAAGCATTGCTGCGCTTACCAGCATTGGAAGTCCCAACACCACCCACGCGTAAGGTTGCCAATCTCGAATACCACTCACTGACACACAGAAGCGCGGGATTGCTGTGCCCAAGAGTGGAATTAGTATGACGAAATAGGTCACCAGTCCGCCCTGCAGGCTCACACCTACTCCTCTGCCACGCTGCCACTTAGGCTTGTACTTCACCATAGAGTAGGCCGTGAGGTAACCCATCACGCCTACTCCAAAGATTGATACCACCAAACTGGTAAAAGTGGCAATCGCCTTCATCTCAAACGCGCTCATATGTCACTCCACCCTCAACAACAAATGGCTGATCACGGCTTGCTCTTGCGCTCACGATACGCCGTGGCAAGCGCCACGCCAATCAGGACCCACAGGACTAGGACAAGAGGAATCGATATCCAGTGAAAGACGAACAGTCCCATTCCCGGGCGTCCTGAGTCGGCAAAGTAGAATATGAAACAGCCAGACCATATCGCCGCCGCCATGCAGAGATAGACGCTGATACACGTCTTTCGCAGCCTAGAGCTGTCCCGCTTCCCCCTCAACTTGATGTAAACCAACATGAACACGATGGCGATGGCACCTGCTATGACCCCCTCCCAGACCCTACCTTCCATAACGAATCCTCCAATCACTCCACCCTCAACAACAAAGCCTCCAAAGGCTTCAGCACCAGCCCCTTCACAGGCACTTCCTTCCCAGCCCTAAGGTCGAAGATTCGGCGAGCCGGTCTGCCGTTCACCGTCACATTGACAGCCTTGTCCTTGCCCCATTGGTTCAGCGTGAAGACTAAGTATCCGCTGTAATATTCAGCAGACCTGCACTCGACTCCCCACGCCGGGGCTTTGCCTTCGTTCATGAGTACTGGCGCTGACAGTCCGGCTTTTGCCAATTCCCGCAGCAGGGCATCGCGGGTGTCCCGTGGCTTAGTCTGGCTGCCGGGGATCGAGACAACCGATGCGCCCGGGAGCGACACCGTTCTCTTGGCCCCGTGTTCGCTCCGGCTCAGTGGGTCGGAACCGATAACCCACACCTTCCCGCCGCCTTTGGCGAAGTCCACGATTGCCTGCGCCAGATCGTCACTTTCGTACTTCACATCCGGCAGGATCACCGCCTCGTACTGCATCAGTTCCCCTTTGATCGCTGCCCGCTCGGAAACCAGCCGGATCGGCAGGCCGGTGAAGCTCATTGCCTCGTATGTGTTTCTCAGGGCAGTGCACGCGTCCTGTGACCATATCTGCGAGGTGAGGCTGTAGAGCACCGCAATCTGCGTCGGCGCGCCCTGGAGTTTGGTCACTTCTTTGGACAGCCGCATCAAGTCCAGCCCGGCCCGCCCGACCGCCATCACGTTCTCCGGTCTGTGGAGGAAGAGGCCTTCGAAGTCGCTGGTGCGGTCGTAGGTCCGTTCCCACGACCATATACAGGTCGCCCCCTGGCCGTGGATCGCCCCCGCCATCAGCGCTGCGTCGGTATGCTCCGGCGGGATGACCAACCTCTGCTCCCGGTCGGTGATGAGGTGGTTTTCGGTGTTGACCACCGGGGTCTTCCGCATCGAATACTGGATATCGTAGTAAGCGTTCTGCCACAGCCCCGTGGAGCAGTAGTTGTCGCCGAAGCCTGTAAAGATGTTGCTGCAGTCGTTGCCGTTGAGGTCGCCCAAATAGGCGAACTGCTCCGGGTCGCAACCCCACAGCAGCGCATCCCGCCACATCGCCAGGTTCATTACCTTCGCGTGGGTCAGCACGCCCGGCGCGGAAGTGTGCACAGCCTCGGACATCGACGCGTGGAAGTCGGCGAACTGCTCCATATTGAACCGGATCTGGTCATACCGCAGCGGGGTCATCTCCCGCTCGGGCGGCAGCACCCCCGTCGGAGCGACCGGCACAGCGTCAAACGAACCATAGCTGGTCCCGTTGACCGAATTGAGCTTGTCGATGCTCCCGTAAACTCGCTTCAGGTAATCGTGCCACAGCGGGACGCGGTAGATGTCATCGTTCCAGCCTGTGTAGGTCGGCTCATTGCTCAAGCACACGCTGTGCAGCGCGGGGCTGTTGCCAAATGTGTCCATGCAGGTCCGAATATGGGTGTCCTGAATCTTCCTGGTCTGCGGGGCGTCCACCGTGTGCGCGATGAACCCATGGCTGTCCGCCAGCTTCAGACTCGGCCACTTCTTGTAGGCCCAGGCGGGGAAGTAGTGCGGCGAGGCGAGCCAGCAGATGGTCATGTTGTTCTTCGCGGCGTTCTCGAACTCTCCGCTGTATACTCCGCGCGCCAACTCGCCCTCAGCCGGCACGGTGGTGTTTGCACCGAGCTCGATCTGGATGATATTGCAGCCGAACTCAGGAAACGCTGGAATGTCGGTAGTCACCTGAGAGAAGTGTCCGAAGCCGGTAAAGAACACAGGCCGCCTCTCGCGCTTGCCTGTTGCCGGGACAACAGTGTCGCCCCAGAACACTCCATCTTTTACATCGATCGGTCCTGTCACATACCTCGGCACCACCAGCGGCTTCTCCTTGCCTGCCAGATACGCCTTCAGTTTCACCCGGGTCTTCATGATGGATTCCTTGATGACTTCCATAACGTGATTAGCCCGCTCGTTGCGGCCGTGAGTCATATCATCCACGCTATATTCCACAAATCGCCGCGTGGTGGCGATGGTCACGCGCTCGTAGTCGGTCGCTATCCCCTTTGCTTCGCACTGCTTCGCCAGCGACTCAGCCTCTGTGAGGACAGCGCGAACCACCTTCGCCTGCTCCAGCAGAGACTCCCGCGACTGCCCTATCACTACGTCCAGCTTTGCAGGCGCGGCTCTCTTGCCGGCAATTTCCACTGAAAGCTGCTGGACTCCAGCCTTGAGCATGTCTCCCCGCACTGCGGTGTCTATGGCGATCAGTCCCGATTTGCCGGACAGCTTCACCTCCGCGATTCGGTTAACTCGTCCCTCGGGAGGGCGCATACCCACCACCACGGTCTCGCCTCCGGCAAGCGGCATCTTGCTCCACAAAGCCACGGAAACGGGGAGGTCCGTGCCTACGTTGCCCTCCAGCTTGGGGGACACTATGGCAAGCATAGCGTATGAGGCGTCAAAGAGCCTCACGAAGCTCGAGGGGTCTTTGCCGCTGCCGATGCCTCTGGTGGGCTCGTGGCAGCCCCTGCGGCCTGTGCCGTCGTTATCGTTCACCAGGTAAGTCAGGCCAATATCGGGCCCGCGCAGTCCCGGCTTCGAACCGACTACACCCCACGGAATGGCTATCTCGTATGTAGTAATTGCGCCCGACACATTTCCTGCAAACATAACTCCCGATGCGGAGACCGCCGCCTGCGGGTCCCTTGTACGCTCCGCGCGCGACTCGCCGGTGTCGGTCACGGTAAATGTGAACTCGCTGTCGTGCGGCCCGTACGCGCCTTTGGTCAGCTTGCGCAGAGGATCGATAGCCACCTGGATGCTGTCGGTAGTCCAGATGGTTTCGCTGGGACGAGAGACGTGGAGATTGTCGGTAACCTGGAATGCGAGGTAGAGGTTCTGAGCATCCCAGGCGGACGCAGCCCGCACAGAGCAGTCTGTCTCTCCCTGCCAACCCCCAAGCATTACTGATCCGGACCCGGGAATGCTCACCCAGACCGCATCCGAGGGCCAGTCGGCCAGATCACCATCGATGCTTGGAGCAGACGCAAACTCTGCCGCCGGCCACATCCCAAACTCCGGCGCGCGCTCTGCAGGCATTTCGCGCACGCGCGGCTCCGATGCTACCGGCCCCTCAGCCGCAAAGCAGCAAGCCGCCAAGGCCAAGATCAACACTGCGATCATCGCAGCGAAATATCCGCGAATCATCTCACCCATCCTGCCCATCCTCCAATCCCGGAAATCGTGTTCAAGACAATTACCCACTTACCTCCCAGCCGCGGCTTTTCCTGCCGTGGTTGTTCGATTGGGACTCTCCGCCAACCCGATACTCGCAACTGGCAGCCGGAATCTGATACAATCACCTTACTGTGTTTGTCTGCTATGCTTCGACACCCCACACGGGGACAGGCAAGTGCAACCGCAAGGGAGATTGATGAGACAAGCTATGAGAACCACCACGACACTGCTGCTGACAGCGATTCTTCTTTCAGTCATTGCCGGGGCCGCCGCTTTGTGCGCCGCGCCACGGATCTCAACTCGGAAGGCTCAGCCCGCCCGGGTAGTGAACGATTGCATCAAGAACGGCGACTTTGGCGATGTTGGGGATGGTCAGGCTGCCTCGTGGAAATTCTCCGGAGCGGTGAAGCCGGAGCGGGTGAGCGGTGTGTGGCAGACTCTCAGTGGCAAGTTCAAAAGCGGCGAGCGCACATCGGCCAACTTCCTCTTCTTCATGTACCAGGGAGGGATGGGATCCGTCTGGATCGACAACGTGAGGTTCTCCCCCGAGGCCGGGATCAAGGATGGCGGCTTTGAGAGCCTCAACCCGGACGGCTCGCTGGCAGAGTGCAAGACGTCTCACTGGAACACAGCGGTCTTCTCCGATTCGGCACGTGCATCCCAGGGCAGCAGAAGCCTGCGAATGACCCACGAGCATGAAGCCGTGCCGGAGTCGCAGATGAGGCAGTTCGTCGGGCTCGAGCCCAACACAGACTACACTTTCTCATTCGATGTCTTCGTGGGCGACGACTTCCAGGGCGAGGCGCTGGGCTGCGTGGAAGGGATAAGCGATTACCTGGCTGTGTCTACCCTGATGGAGAACCGCGACCGCTGCGGGCAGTACGCGCTCGCCCTCGACCCCACTCAGGCCGCGCCGGCGGGAGTGTCCCAGCAGGTTGACGTGAAGCCGGGAATGAATCTGCAGGCCAGCGTGGATGTAAACCACCGGGCATTCCCAGGAGCTACGAAGCTCGTGATAGAAGACGCCGCCTCGGGCAGGGTTCTGGCAGAATCCGGCATTTCGGGAGTCAACCCAAAGTGGCAGAGCGTGCAGGTCTCGTTCCAGAGCATCTCACCGAAACTGCGAGTGCGGGTAGTGGCTGAGGGCGAGGGGTCTTTGCTGGTGGATAACGTTGAAATCACCCCGCCCCGCATCACTCCACCTCTTCAGCAGGTCCAGTGGCTGCCTGCGGCGCAGAACTTCAGGATTCCGGCGAAACTGCAGGTATCGGTTCAGGGCAGGGCGGGTAAGGCAATTGAAGGCGGGCTGGAGCTGCTGTCTAGAGACCTGGGCAGGCACAATGTCAGCGTCACCACCACCAAATCACAGGCCGCGCCGCTAAAGATACTCATCGGCAGCGGCTACGCAGTCAAGGGCAAGGGGAACGAGTCCTACTCCCTGGCCGTGACCAGCAAGGGTATCACTATCAAAGCCGTCGCCGAGGCAGGCGCGTTCTATGGCCTCATGACTCTGCTCCAGCTCATAGACAGCCGCGCGGGAAAGCCTGTGCTCCTTGCGTGTAAGGTAACCGACTACCCGGATATGCCGCTGCGCGGTTCGCTGTACGCCGACGCGGAGCAATCGGCGCGATGGAAACTCAATACAGTTATGGAATCGACCGGGTATCCTGTCACAGCCACGGAAAAGAAGGCCATGTGGGATATGGTGCGGAAGTACGAGAAGCTCAACCTCAAGATCATCCCATACTCCCTTTCCATGATGGGCGGTTACTACGTGCAGAAGATCAATCCTAACCTGGCAGCAGGCGTGTTGGTGATCAATGAGAAGGTGACGCTGAATGGTGACAAGCCAACTCCGCTGGCGAACCCATACGTCATCCGGACCAAGCTCAGCGATGTGAAGCTCAGCAGCCACGAGAAGCTCAGCAGCGTCAATGACGTGCAGGAGTACGAGTTGGGCAAGGACTACCGGGTCATCGATGGCGACATGGCCTACAACTATAACCTGGACAACCCCAAGCCATTCTCCGTTGTTCGACTGCCCGGTTCCTCCATACCCGATGGCGCCACAGTCTACGCAGAATACGACTGGGTAAGCCACTACCGGGAGTCGGATGGCCGGACGGAAGTACACATATCATACGTGCCGGTGGAGCCTCAGACTCGGAAGCTGATGGATGATTTCCTCACCGGCTTCGCCAAAGAGTTTCCCTTCCCATACATCTGCCCCGCCAACTGCCTCCATGAGTTCGGGCCTAACGATGCCCAGTTGAGAACGGACAGCCGGGTCCTCAATTCGGGCAGGTATCCGGTAGAGCTATTTGCCGAGGACACACGCTTCCAATCTGCTGCTGTGAAACGGGGGAACCCGAAGGCGAAGGTGATGTTCTGGGCAGGGACTATGACTAATCCCTATGTCAGGCAGGCGGAGCCTTTCCTGCCGAGGGACGGGCACGTCACAGTGTGGGGCTACGACGCCAACTGGCCCGCAGTCTACGGTCGGGAGGCAATCGAGTACTGGTCGAAACTGGGGATCGAAAGCTCCGTTATGTCCTGGGACAACCTGCGCAACGCGAGGGGATGGGCACAGGTGGTAGCGGAAGCTCGCCGCAAGGGCTACCCCTGCCTCGGCATCATCGCCACCTGCTGGGCCAACCGCACAGGCGGCCTGAGGGAAAGCGCGGCCGTCTCGTGGAGGGTTCCCCAGAAGGGCGAGAAGAACTACGTCTCCGTACCCTGAAGCGAGCAAGAGTGCGTCGGCAGGGATTCAGAGATCCCTGCCGAGAAACTCCCTCTCCCCGGACCCGCGGGGAGAGGGTTGGGGTGAGGGGCAGGCACAATCCCTACTAAGGCTGTACGACGTTCATTTCGACTCCGCTCAATGAACGGACCATCGCCGGTTGAGCGGAGTCGAAACCGGCAGCCAACCCTGGCAATAACCACAAAGAGGTGTTGATATGAGACTGATAGTCTTTCTGTCCGCAACAGCGGTAATCCTATTCTCGCTGTCCACATCCTGCCTGGCCCAGGCGATTCCGTCGGGCAATGTGAAGGTCCCGCTTTCCAACGTGGCGGGCAAGAAGCTTATACGGGCCGGGGACGACCTGGAGCGGATGTGGGGCGCGAACTCCATGTCTGCGGCAGACCTCCCCTCCAAGATCGCCGCCCTGCAGGATGCGGGCTACGATGGGCTGGTCTTCACCATCGCCAGCAATGACAAATCCAAGGGCTATCGCGCTATGACGGGCCAGTGGTGGAACTGCGCGGTGCGGCGAAGCTACGAGGAGTTTGCGGCCGAGATTAGCGCGTTCAAGTCAGTAAAGAAATGGGGTCGCATAACCGACAACTTCACCCGCGCCATGCCCTCAGTCTGGACCGATACGCCCGACAAGATTAGGTCCCAGGACTGGTTCAGCGACGAGGATTGGGACGTGGTGCTGAGTAACGCGACGGTGATGGCAAAGGTGGTCAGGGACTGCGGCATGAAGGGGGTAATGCTGGACAGCGAGCAGTACGACCACCATGCCAAGGGAGTCTGGTATTACCCGTGGAACTACCCGGCTTACGCGGAGTCAGGCTACAAGACCGCCGGAGAAGCCAAGCCGAAGACCTTTGCCGAAGTCGCCGCCAAGGTGGAGCAGCGGGGGAAGCAGTACGGCGAGGCGCTCACAAAGGAGTTCCCGGATATGACCCTCATCGTCATCGCCGGGCTGTATAACGATGCCCTGGCCTCCGCGCTGAGCACATCAAAGGACTCCACCCTCCAAAACAGCACCTATGCGCTATATCCCGCTTTCCTCGATGGCCTGTTGCAGGGAATGGACAAGCGAGCCAAAATAGTTGCGGGAACCGAGACAACCTACCTGGACTCGCAATACAAAGATATGCTGGTGGTCCGGGACGCGGAACTGAGGCAGTCTCTGATGCTCAGCAAATACCCCGATCTGGCTCAGAAACGCATCACATTCTCGGCAGGGATATGGACCGATGCCGGATGGGGCAAGGACCGTTTCAGCAATACCGATGTGACCGTCAACCAGCGAGACCCCGAGCGGCACATGCGCGCGGTGCACAACGCGCTCGCGGCATCTGATGAGTATGCGTGGCAGTGGGGAGAGATGGGCGACTGGCTCTCGCCAACTCCCACTCCGCTGATGAAGCAGTACTGGAAGGCGAATGTCGAAGGCCACAATCCCCAGAACCTCAATTGGACCCCTGAACCCGAGTGGGATATGACTGACTACTCCAAGCACGATGCGGACAATGCCAAAGCCGACGCCGCTTTCTGGGTGGATGCGGAGAAAGGTGGCTGGAAAGTCGCGGCCGAACTCCCCGAATACTGGAAGTTCCTCTTCGACACCGAAACTCTGGTCCGCTATCGTGGCCAGTGGCTGTCAGCCGACTTTGACGACCGCGCGTGGCAGTATATGAGTGTGACTAAGTGCTGGCAGAGCCAGGGCGTGAAGGCCAACGGCCCCGCAGTCTACCGGATAAAGTTCAACGCCCCGGCCGATATAGACCCGAAGACCCGGGAAGTGGCGCTGGCATTTGCGGGATTCCCAGCCGACGATGCTAAGAAGACCGGTTGGATGGATGTCCATCTCAATGGCAAGGGCTATCCCATCCGCCACATTATCGATGTCACAGACTCCATCATCCCCGGCAAGGAGAACTTCCTGGCTGTCCGCGTTATCAACAGGGCCGGGCCGGGAGGTCTGACCGGACGCGTGAAGCTGCTGGTGCGAAGCGCGAGCAAGGAAGCCGAGGCTCCGCCGATGCCAAATGCGGAGAAGATCTTCTCCGAGGACTTCAAGAGCTTGCAGGAGCCAACCCCTCTCAGCAAGGCAGGCTGGACTACCGAGGTCGGTGACGTGATGATAACAAAGGCCACCGGCTTGGGAGACTCCACTCCCGCCATCGACGGCAAGACCCCGACCGCCGTTCACGGCAGGGCATTCAAGGATCTGGTTTCTCCTGTAAACGCGGGCGACACGGTTGTCTTCACGGCCAAAGTCTACGCCCGCTACGCCCAGTCTTGGACATACGTCGGCCTCCGTACAACCGGCGCAACCGGCGTAATGCTGGGCAACAACGGCTGGCAGTGGATGCTGGATGCCCAGGAGATCGCAGGCAAAGGCAAGTTCGCGGAGTTCTGGCCCTACACCGAGGCCGACGCGTGGAACAACCGTGAACTGACCGCTCGCATCTTCGTGGACTCCAAGACTCACAAAGTCTGGGCGAGCCTGACCGACGCCAAGGGCAATGTGCACAAGTCATTGGAGATCGACTTCGCTCCCGGCGCTGAGACCAAACTCACAGGCGTCATTGTCTACCCCACCAACACGACGGGGGCTAATAACATGGACGTCGGGGAGATAACTGTCGAGCGGTTACGTCGGAGATAACGTTCTGAATCGCCAAGTTCTCCCTCTCCCCTTGCGAGGGCTGGGGCGAGGCGAATATGCAGAGAGGCAAACATGGAAGACAGACAAATCACAGGCTATCCAAATGACCCCCAGATGAAACGAGAACGGCTTGAGTTCGTGACCTATGAGTACGATATGCCCTTCAACTACCCTAACATTACTGTGTGGCGAAAGGATATGCGCGGCAATGAGTTCCACGGTGTCGAACTGGCGACCCAGAACGCCGGCGCGCCTACCGCCACTATGAAAGGGGTCCCGAGCGGCAGTTGGACTCCACTTCACATAACGCTAACGGTACCACCGGAAGCAGTATCGGCAGTGTGTATGGTCAATATAGGCGATATGGCTCCGGATGAGACCTTGTGGATTGCCGACGCATTCGCCGGAGTTGTTCCCGATGATTGGGAAGAGGGGGATGCAATTCCGGCAGGCGCCATCAATCTTGTTGCGAACCCGGCGTTTGCAGGCGGCCCGCTTCCGCCGGACGGGTGGAGGATAGAGAGTCCCGGCGGAGGAGGGGCGACCGGCGGGTTCATCCCGCCCGCAGGCTGGCGCTCCGATCTGTCGAGTGTAGGGGACATCTCTCATCAGGTGAAAGATGAGAAGAACCGCGCAGGTTTGATGCTCAGGCGTGCCGCTCTGTCGCTGTTCACAGAGTTCTCGGTAGAGCCTGGGCGGTCTCTTTCACTCTCTCTGTGGGCGAGATCCACCCGTCAGTCCTCTCCGGCCCTGCGGCTATCCTGCAAGATGAAGAGGAAAGACGGCCTGATCCTGTGCGACAAGGCGGGGGATGCCATCATCATCACGGAAGATGAGCCTATCGTGCGCGTAGTGGTGATCGGCAGCGCGTGCACCCCTCCCGGCTACGTGATGCTGGAGGCCGAGCCGTGCGAGGAGTTCTACCGCCGTGGCGACATGGTCAGGTGCACTGCCCCGGCGCGCTTCAAGCAGACCAACCTATGGGGTATGCACATGCGCATAGATCAGTGGCGCACGTGGGCTCTGGCAACACCTGGCTACGAGGATATTCCTGAAGGCTTTGTAGATGCCGTTCCAATACTGGAGCACGCCAGGGTGAAGTCGCACTACTCCGAGGTTCCCCTGGCTGGCATGAGCTGTGCCGCGTTCGATATCCCGAAATCGCGAAAGGTAACCATAATGGGCGGTTCAGAGAGTCCTGTTTGGCAGACGGACAACTGCAGCGACGACGACCATTACTCTTTTCGCACTATCAGAACGACTTTGGTGGTAGGTGGAACGCCGTGCCCAAAAAGAAATACGGAGTAATTCTGGTAGTGTTGCTGGGAATAATCGCCGTCGCTGCGGGGACAATCCACGCCGCCTCTGGCATACCCAATCAGGCAGGAGATAATGAATTGACGGAAGAAGCGAAACACGACGGCCCTCTGGGGGTCCAGGCGACGGTCACGGTCACGCCCACAAAGGGCTATGGCGAGTGGACTCCGGACGTCGTTCTACAGATGAATGGCGACGCGGTTGCAAAGAAGCTGCCTGCGAAGCACCAGCTTATTGTCGATGGGTGGAACCGCGAGATTGACCAGCCGCGCCTGGTCTACATGCCGGAGAAAGACAGACTTCTGCTGGTCATCAACCACTCAAACCCCTATAAGCAGTATCCGCGGGACTGCCGCATGATGTTCAGCAGCGACCGGGGAGACACCTGGAGCGCCCCCGTGCCCGCCGAGGGCGGGGCAGGAGCAGTCGCTTATCTGGGCAAGGGGAAACTGATACTGGGCGTGTCGTTCAGCGAAGACTATGGAGCCACCTGGAAGAGCAGGCCGATCCCCCTTGCCGCCAATGGAGGCCCTTACTACCAGTGGGCGCCTTATCTTGTGGACAGAGATTCCAAGGGCAAGGTAATCCGTCTGGTTGCGGAAGGTTACAACGAAGGAAAGCCGGGCGTGGCCGGCGAGTTCCCCAAGGGATACTGCCATTCTTACTTCCGCTTCAGCTATGATGGCGGGCTGACATGGCCGGAGGAGATCGAACCCCCGAGCCTGAACGGGGGCGGCGGAGAACCACAGGTGGCGGTGAGCGAAAAAGCGCTCTGCAGAGCTGCCAACGGTACGATCATTGCTGCCTGCCGGATCAAACACCAGGAACACAAAGGCAAACTGGACCACTACTCCGGGCTGGGAGTATCGCTTTCCAGGGACAACGGAAAGACCTGGTCGAAGATAAAGATTCTCTACGATTACGGCCGAATGCACCCCAGTATGGTAACAATGCCCAACGGCAGTATTGTCCTGGTCTACGACGTCCGCCTGGGATGGCTGGACAAGGACAAGAGGTTGCTGGATGCTGACGGCCAGCCGCAGTGGAGCGTGGAGGCGATAGTCAGCCGAGACAATGGAGAGACTTGGGACACCAAGCACCGCTACGTGTTAGCGCAGTGGTCCGGCCAGTATCACGTTCAGGACACCTCGACCGTTCTGCTGCCTGATGGGTCGCTGCTAACGGCGTTTGGGGCCGGATACCGAGCCGAGCCTGGTCGCACTTATGACGGGTCCACTGTGGTCCCCGCAGGTGATCCCATCTTCAACGGGTTTCCGGCGAGCGGCCCGCTTGATGTTGCCCTGGTCCGGTGGAAGCCCTGAGCGGTTGTCAATCGGCAAGTGATTTGAGGTAAAGCAATGGCGCAAACGATGCGCGAGCGGCTCTTGGCGTGGATAAGAGACCCAGACACAACGCGCGTTCCGATTATTCTCGGGCCTGGGCCGGAGGTGGCCGCTTCCTGTCTGGGCAAAGATGCCCGCGATGTGACTTGGGCCGACGCCGTTCGCGTGGCTGCGGACACTGGCATCCACAACATCGCGTGCATTCACACCGCCCAGAACCTTAGCGACTGGCCGTTCGGCTTTGCGGATGACGTGCAAGTAACCAGACACGACGAGACATACCCCAACGGCGACTCGCGGGTTACAACGAGGTTCGCCATACCCGAGGGCGTTTTGACCTGTTCCCAGGTCAACTCAAGTACCACCGGCCTGTATCCCGGGGAGTCGCTGGTGAAGAACGAGGACGACCTGATTCTTGTGCGCGGCTTGCTGGAAAGGACGCGGAAGGCTGTTATCCGCCCGTGGGTCTCAGAGGCTGTTGCGGATGCCCTGGAGTTGACTACGCATCAGGTCAGTGGCGCGTTTCCAACGCTGGTAGGCATGACACCGCCCGCGATGACGCTCCTGATAAACCCATACACGGACAAGGAAACTGGCCTGATGATGCTTCACGACCAACCGGAACTCCTTGAAGAGTTGATGGAGTGTCTCTGGCAGATCGAAGAGGTGTTTCTTGGCGCGGCGGCGAAGTGTGGAGTGGACATTTATCGGGTCGCGGTCAATGGCTTCGAGTGGTTATCCCCCAGTCTCTATGAGAAATACATGATCCCCCAGGTTCGCCGGGTAGCCGGGTTTGCGGCGGATCGCGGCGCTCTCTCTTGGGTACATACTTGTGGCAAGCTCAAGGATATCGCCCGGTCTGGGACATACGATAGGATGGGAGTTGATGTGGTCGAGAGTCTGTCCACCCCTCCCACCGGCGACATTGACAACGTGGCCGAGACCCGAAGAGACATCGGTGGCCGGATAGTGACTCGCGGAGGGATAAACGTCGAACTCTTTTACCGCGAGGACACGTCTGACTTGCGAGATCAAGTCGCCTATGTGCTGGATTCGGTGGCCGGCTACAAGCACATAATCGGAGACACAAACCCGCCCCATCCGCCTTATCCATGGCGGAGTATAGAGGCGCTTGTAGATGCAGCAGAATCACGACGAACAATCACAGTGTGAGCAGTTAAGGCAACATAGAACAGGGGTAACTATCTTGGCGAAATCGCATCAACCGAACCAGATGATCCTTAGCTTCGAGGCCTTCGTGAACGGCCAGGTGTTCGAGCCGCTGTGGTCCTCGGGATTCGATGGCAGGCTGACCGACGGCTACAAGCCGCCCGTTTACGATGTCTCCAACTTTGGGGAACGGGTCAGGGCCAAGTTGGCCGACCTCAAGGAACTGGGCGTTGGCGGGATAGTGGTCTACTTCGACTTCACCGACGACTACCTCGAAAGCGAAGCTGGTTGGCAGCGGTTCATAACCGGCCTGCGGGCTGCGGCGGAGTTGGACCTGCGCATCTGGATATACGACGAGAAAGGCTACCCCAGCGGCACGGCAGGCGGCAAGGTCCTCGAAGACCACCCCGAGCTTGAGGCAATGGGTATCAAGCAGATGATCGTGGAGAACCCCGAACCAGGCTCCACCATCACCATTCCCGACCCCCGCGCCTCCGTCTACCAAGTCTTTGGGGTGTTTCCCGATGGCCACCGCCAGCGGTTGTACGGCAGGATCGGAGGTCGAGTAGTCCAGGTACCCGATGAGCAACTCACAAGTATTGAGGCCTATTTCATCGCGCCGCTGTTCGAGGGGACATTCGCCTTCGCCGCGGGTGGCCGCCGTTACCTCAACGTCCTCGACAGGCGCGCCGTGAACCGCTTCCTGCAGCTTACCCATGTGAGATACTTCAAGCGGATTCCCGCAGACCTCTGGCAGCACGTCGACGCTTTCTTCACCGACGAAGTTGCGCTGCAGTCCCACGCCGATATGCCCGGCGGCAAACCCAATTACCAGGGCGACCCGTATGACCCCAACATGCCGACCTACCCATCGATTCCCTGGAGCGAGGAGTTGGAGGAGCGGTTTGCAGAGGGGATTTGGAATGGGTTTCAGACGCCACTCCAGACCGCCGTGAGTAGCCTGTTCAATCGGCGCGAGTGTGGGGAAGGCGCCAAGCGCATGCGTAGGCAGTTCTGGCAGACCGTTTCACGACAGTATGTGTCTGCTTACGCGCAGCAGGCGACGGACGTCTGCGCGGCGATGGGGGTAGATACCAGTGGGCATATGCTCGGTGAAGATACCATCCTGCAGCAGGTTATCCTCCACGGTTCTCTCATCCAGACCCTCAAGGCATTCGCGCGGCCTGGGGTCGATCTCCTTTCCTGCCGCATTGAGGATTTTCACCGCGACCTGCTCACCCACAAGACTGCCCAGTCTGCGTCGTTCTTCGGGAGCGGCAAAGGGGTGATGACGGAGACCAGCGACTATTTCGAGAGCGCCAACGCCGCCAACAGGGTGCTTCTCCCGCCGGAGGATATCAAGTGCGTGCTGGCGATGCAGTATCTGCTGGGAGTCCGTGACTTCTGCCTTCTGTTCGCTCTGGACCGGTTCACTCCCGAAGTCCACAAGGACATCTGCGGGTTTATCAGCCGATTGGTCGATCTCGGCGAAGGCTGCGCCTACCGTCCCGAGTTTGGCCTCTACTACCCGATCGAGAGGATGTGGGAAGAGTATGTGCCAACACATCCTGCGGGCGACTACTGCTGCGCCAGCCTCAACACCGGCTCGGTGGGCGTGGGCTCTGCAAAGCTGCTGGCTCTGGACAAACTGACCACGGATACTGTTAAGCAGCTCTTCCACTCCAACAGGCAGTTCGTGCTTTGCGAAAAGCCCGATATTGCGAGCCTGCCGCATCGTGGGATCCAGCGCATAGTCTACTATCCTGAGGACATCGGCCTGCCGCTTGGTCTTGTGGCTGGATCCGGAGTGGACATAACGTGGTTGGATCGGCTCAATATCGAGATCCCGCCAAGCGACATCAAAGCTGGTCCGAACGTGCTTTACGCTACCTACGACGGCTTCGTTTTCGCCCTCAACACCGGCCGCAAGCCATCGCACATAGAGGTTCCCGGCAGCGCCAAGGCAGTGTTCCCGCTAATCGGAGATACCGCGCATCAGATTGATGCCCGAGTAGACCTGCCCCCGCTGGCGTGTGCGTTCCTGTACAATGTCTGAGCGGTGTTGAGGCAAGACATCTTGAGGAGTATTGATCGATGAAGCAAACACAAACGGGAATGAGCAAGAATCAGCGGGGAGCGCTGCGGACGGGATGGGCAGTAATCTGCACCGTAGTCTGTGCTCTCGCGCTGTCTGCAACGGCCGCCTGGGCAACGTCCGTTTTAGGTGAGGGAGGGCTTCCCTACTTCACGAAAGGCAGCGCGGTAAAGATCGAACAAGCGCCGGCTGGAGCGACGCTGACCGTAAAAACGCGCGAAGACGTGATAGCTAAGACCACCACGGCTGCCGCGGACGGGACGGCGTCCATCAAGGGCCTCCTCCCCGGATACTACGAACTATCCGACGGGGCAAAGAGCCTGCCGTTTGTGATCACATATCCGCGTGAAACAGTTCAAAGCGTTGTCTCTCTCGATGCCCACCTCTGTGACGACTGGATGTGGAAGCCGGGCGGTGGCAGGCAGGGGCGCGTGTGGGATGAGAGCAGCCTCGACATCCTGAACAAGAACCTGATCATAGCCAAACATACCGGCGCGTACTATCTGCGGGAGCGGTTCCGGTGGAATGAGTTTGAGCCTGAGCAAGGCAAGTGGGACGACACGCTGTATCAGCGCTACTACGTTTCCCAACTCAAGGCCGGCTTCAAGCTCATTCCGGCAATAGAGGGTCTCGCCAGGTGGGCCGATGCCATACCGGGCAAAGACCTCGGTCCTCCGAATCAGGATGCCTGGCAGAAGTTGTACGTGACTCTTTCGGACAAGTACTCCAAAGAGATCCCGTTCTGGCAGGTCTGGAATGAACCTAATCCAGGCGGTATTGCGGGCCAGGAGTATCCCGGTGGCGCGACGCCGGCCAAATACATCGATGCTTACGCCAAAGGCGCAAGGGCCGGAGTCGATGCCTCGGGGAAGAAGCTCAAGCTGGTACTCGGAGGCGCGGGTATCTCAGCCGCCGAATGGAACCGTGACATCATCAGAGAAGGCGTTATGAAATACATGGACGCCTACGACCTCCACCTCTACGGCAGCGAACCGTTCACATTCGAGCCTCTGATGAAAGACATTCTCACTGAGCTCGACAAGGTCGGCTTCACCGGCCCTATCATGGGAACCGAGTTTGATGAGTTGACCGGTTGGGGCTTGCCCAAACCCAAAGTGCCCCAGACATTCGATCCGTCGCCGGACAAGACTGCGCAACTCTACACCCTCTGGTTCGCGCTGGACAAACGCACGAGAGCCGGCAGCCTGTTCAAGTTCGACATACGCGATTACCTCGAACCAGACGTGCGAATGGGCCTCGCCAAGCTGGACTATAGCCCCAAACCCGACCTCGCCGCCATGAACCTTGTCGCTCACCGGCTGGCCGGCGCGACTCTTCTGAAAAGCATCTACCTTGGCGGGAACCCGGCATGTAACCTGGTGAAAGACGCGACCGGGGCGACCGTGTTCCAGGAGGCATCGACCGCTCCCAAGATATCCATGCAGCTTATCAGAGACTCGGACGGCAAGCTCTTTGCGACAGTCTACGGCAGGGGAGACCCCAACGTAGTCACATTCCGGACTGAGTCAGATGAGATTTGGCTGCTTCCGGCTACCGGCGGCAATCCCGTGAAGATCCAGACCATCGGTGGTGTGGCAGTCCTGCCGCTGCCCAGCGAGAGGTTCTACTACATCGACGGCATCAAGACCATTGATGACTGCAAGCAGACAACTGGCGCGAGGCCGGAGTGACCACAGGAATAGACATTACTGGCAACTGGCGGGAGCACGAAAGTCACCTGCCACACATCCAGACCCGCGAGCCGGACCTTCAGCCGGGGGAGTGCCGCACCTTTTGCCAGGCTCTGCGTCTCCCCAAAGGCTGCTTCGGCATCGAACTGGAGTATGACACGAATCAGGACAAAGAGGCTGGGAAAGCTATCGGTGGCGCGTATGATGAGTTCAATGGGGTCTCGGTCAACGGACTGCCTCTCGCCATCAGTTTCGATCCGATAGCTCCCGACACCGAGGCGCGTCGGGGCTGCTGCGCGTTCGAGGCGGACGGAGTAACCGAACTCACGCTAGCGATTCAAAACACCCGCCCGATGCGAACGTGGCTGTTGTGCGAGAGCGAACTGCCAGCCAGCTCGATCTACCAAGCCATCCCGCCCGCTGGAGACGGTGAACTTATACTGGCCCACGGCATCCCGTTTCTGGCCAACAAGATCACCCACTTCCGTTTCGGCGAACCCAATGTGGAGAAGACTCGCAAGGACAATGGCAGCCTATCGCCTTGGGTGAACGGCAAGATGGTCCTGCCATGCGGCGGAGCACAGGTAAAGACCGCTCACTTCCTTGGCATGATCCACAATGTGGACATCGCCAACGGTTCCTGGTGGAGCCCCAAGGGAGACAACGGCTTCGCGCACTTTGTCGGCGACAGGGCTGGGGAGATAGTGGTGACCTGGGCCGGCGGGGGAGAGTCGGTTGTGCCGTTGGTGTTCGGCTTCAACCTCTGGTACTCTCGGCCCTGGGACCTTACCTGGCACTTCAACATGTATATGGACGGCCCCGGCGGCGAGCAGTTGGACAGCCTCCTCTTCGACGGCGACAACAGCCTCCGCGACATGATCAGCGACAGCCTGGCCCTGGTGGATGGCTATCGAGCAATGGGATCAGACAGTACAAACGCCCGGTTCATCTTCAGCCTCGATCTGGAGGGGCGGATGGTGAGGTCGATTACGGTTACGACTGTGCCGGAACTGTTGTACTCTCATCCGCTGATCTCGGCGGTGACACTGGAAACTCCCTCTCCCCGCTGGGAGAGGGCTGGGGTGAGGTTCTTGTTGCCGGACGTGGGCGTGGACCCGCCAAACGTCAGGCTAACGGCGCTGGACGCTGTTCCCGATGTCGAGCCGATGATGCGGGCATTCTACACATTCGTCGATGAGCTTCCAGTGCTGGATGAGCCGGTATGCGACGACAGCTACTTCGGCCCGGACTACGATTTTCAGGGCACGCAGGATGCGATCTATGCCGCCACATTCCTCTACCGCAACGGCCCCGAGAACGCTTCCTACATCGCGGACAGCGGCATGGGGTGTTCTTCTCCAGTCTCTCGCGGCAGGCTACATTACTACTACAACGGCATCGGGATTTGGTTCAAGGAATCCAAACACTACGAGAGCTTGTCCGAGTGGTTCCGGCTGTATCAGGAAATGGCTCCAGGTCAGTTCCCGGGCAAGAACGCTGCCTGGAGTCGTGGCATAGGCGCCAACCTCCGCGAGGCGCTGGCCTTCGGCTATGACAAGTTCGCTGATTCATACATCGACTGGCTCGACAAAGCGCTCTTCACAGATGCCGATCCCCCCCACTGGAACCGTGTTCCAGGCGAACCCGATGTCTGCACCCACAAGGTCATGGTCGGAGACACATTGGAACGCGGCAACCGAGAAAACGACGGCCACGGCATCTGCATGTGGGGCCGGTATCTGGCGTACTGCAACAGCGGGCGCTCCCGGCAGTGGAACGAAGAGCATTGGGCCGCCACGGAGGCATCAGTCGAGTGGCTGCAGTGGCAGTTAGATACCGACATTCTGCGGCCCGGCGTTCGCAAGGACGTGCTGTTCACCGAAAGCGAGTGCGCGCACGAGTCCTACGACATCTTCTCGACTTGCAACTGCGCCCACGGACTCAGAATGGCTATTCGGATGGCTGAGCAGCTAGGCAAGAGCGAACATGTCACCCGCTGGAAGAGTCTCTACAATCGCCTTCGGCAGGGTATTCTGGATCACCTGGTTGATGAGACGGAGTCCGGCCCCATCTGGCACACAGAGCAAAGTTGCGATTGGCAGGACCACGCGCACTCGATGGTCTCGCTCTTCGCCGCAACCGAGGGTGACACCTACACCCCGCTTCAAGACTACGCTGCGGGGGACGATCTGGACAGGCAATTCCTGGAGATCAGCCGAAGCACCTATCGGCGGCTAATGCAGACAAGGAACTACAACTGCCTGCGGATGTATGGCTACGGCCAGGGCTTCATGACCCAGTCTGCTCTCCTGCTGGATGAGATGGAGGACGCCGAGCAGTTCATCAACATGCTCCTTTGCCACTGCTACCTGCCGAAGTTTGCGGGTTGGGCTTGCCCGGAGGGCATTATTCTGCACCCCTACGAGGAATACTGGGTCCCGGTGAATGGTTACGAGGGCCAGGACAGCCACGTTGCCGAAAGCACCAAGGCCATCCGCCTGATGCTGGGCGTCGACGACAATGACCCCGCGCACCTGCGCATTGTCCCGCGCTTCCCGTCGGCATGGAGCAGTATGTCCATCGACAATTTCCCTGTCCATACCGGCGGCGGTCGCCAACTTTGTCGGTACACGTACGAGCGGTTCGAAGATCGGCAGGTGTTTTCCCTGGGCTTCGAGCGGCCTGTGGATCGGGTGAGCGTGCGGCTCGGCCCCATCCCCGGAGGTAAGACGGTTACGGGAGTGGAAGTGGATAGTGTGGCGTGCGAGTTCGAGCAAATCCATTCCGGTGACAGCGACTGGGTCTGGGTGCGTGACTTGCAGGGCGACGGTATTCAGGTAGAGGTCTGCCTGAGACAGGGAGGGTTGCGGTGAAACGGTGGTGTCTGGTGTTGTGCGGGTGTGTTGTAGCGTGGTGTCTGGCTGGGGCAAGCTTTGCTCAAACCACAGTGCCCAAATCCTGGCGCGATGCCTCCTTCCGATCAACTCTTAGAAACAATGCCCTCGAAGCCAGCTTCCAATCCGGCCTGCTGTACCAACTGAAGGACGTCTCTACCGGGGAAGTGCTTCTGTCCGTCAATCCTGACAAGTTGCTATCCAAGCTCCCGGTCTTCGGCATGAAATCAGTCGATCTGGACGCTTTCACGGTAACGGCAAGCTCGACCCGTTCCTCCGTGAGCAGCAGATTCCGAGCGAAAGACGGTACTGAGTTGCGCTTCAAATGGCGGACAGAGCGGGGAACCGGCGACCTTGTCCTCACCAGTTCTGCCACCTCGCCGGAGCTTGTGGCGGAGATGCGCTTCGTCCTCTTCGGCTGTGACATCGTCAAGCACAAGCTTGTCGGCGTGGACTCCACCGGCACTGGCAGGCAGTTCCGCGCTCCGTGGGATGGCACGTTCGTGGGGGACCCCGAGAGGGAAGGCTCACCGATGAGCGGGCCTGCGCCGCTGGTTCTGCTGTTCGAAGGGGAGAAGTCGGGCTGGGTCATTGAGGGACGCGACCTCAGGATCGGCCCATCCAACACCACGGCACGAGGGTATGGCGATACCGCCAACGTAGGCCTGATCTGCCATTTCCCCATACCCGCCAAAACCCCAAAGATGTTCGAAATCCGCCTTCGAGCTTACAAAGGCCGCTGGGAAACCGCCGTGGACCCATTCACAAAGTGGATGGAGAAGAGCGCCGGTTACACCCCCATCAGCAAGCTGCCCAGGGAGCGAGCGTGGGTCAAGGATGTGGACATTCAAGCCTATGTCACGCTGGGCGACTTCCAGGGGCTGGACGATCTCGCAAAGCGGGTCAACCCCAAACGCACGTTCCTGGGCAGGTTCTACGGGTGGCGAGTGAACGGCGATATCATGGACCTGCCGGATTACCACATGTCCGAGATGGCCAAGAAGTGGTTCCGCCACGCCGCCGACCTGGGTTTCCACGTCGGCGCGGGCTTCAGCGCATTTCTGGTGTCTGCCAACCGGCCCGACCTGGTCGAGAAGTTCCGCCCAGGCTTCGCTGAGATAGGCAAGGACAAGGATGGCAAGCCGATATACCATACCCTGCCTCCATCGCCGTCGGATGTGCTCTGGGTCTACTACTGCACCCCCGCGCTGAAGGCATATCGCGATTACTTCGTTGAGCACGTGAAGGACGCGGTGGATGCCGGCGCCGACGTGATCTACCTGGACGAGGCTGCGTGGCCGTGCGGCAAGTCCGTTGTGGATGGAATGGACTCCATCCAGGGTGTTATCCAGCTGGAAAAAGACATCCTCGCCAGGTATCCCCACGTGGCAATAGAGACCGAGCAGTTCAACCCGGTGGCGGGTCGTCACCTGCAATTCGGGCTTTCGCAGATGTATCTCGGCCACCCGCTGGGGGGCTATATATTCAGCACGTTCATCAAGATCGCGCCCGAAGGCTATATGCACGGGCCGACGGAAGGCCAGGACCTCGATGGCTTCCAGTCCTACGGCTATATCATGCCGGGGGTCAGCAGGGAGGAAAGCTGGCTGCAAATAGGCAAGGCCTTCCAGGACTACCAACTCAGACCCGACTACACTCTCTCCCCTCAGACATTCGACTCATTCAAGCCCGACCGGTCGGGCGGAGCAGTGCCGGTCTTCGCGCCACAGCCGCCGGAAAAGCAGGCCAGGCTCTTCGGGTATCGCGGCAGAGACGGAGTCACGGCGTACTATGAGAAGTATCAGAACAAGCAGGGCCTGGTGGTGTACGAGCCGGGGAAAGAGCCAAAGTGGTTCGGCGCAAGAGTGACTGGCCTTCGCACCTGGCCGGGGCCTGGTTCCCTCAAGGAATGGATGCACCCCGGCGCAGCCCACGCGGAAGTGGACTGGTTCATGTACGACGGCCCCACCCAGATCGGCCTCAACTCCAACATAACCTACCGCCTGGACGAGTCGACCATGCTACCGGCAGACCGCTTCCACGTCACTTCAGTTCCCGACGACTTCGCTCTGGACAACCGCTACCCAACCTACCTCCGTCCCCAGGAGATCGGCTTCGATGGCTCGTTCTACAAGCTCATCTTCAGCGGCAGCGGCAACGTGAGGATGTTCGTGCCGGAGGATGTGCTGGTGTTCGTGGATGGCAATGAAGTGGCAGTCGACCGTGCCAACAAGACCGCGACCGTGCAGGTAGCAGCCACTAAGGACAAGCCCAGCGCGCTGACTGCGTTCCCTAGAGTGGAGACTCAACTGGTCGGCAAGCTGATGGACTTGCCGTGGAAAGCCCCGCCGCTGCAGCGAACATACTTCATCACTGCTCCGGTAGCCGGAGGAGAGAACCTCTTCCACTGCGCCGTGACCGCGATTATGGTCGTCAGCGGCAAGCTGCCACAGGCAAAGAACATCCACATCAAGGGCGGCTATAGGCTCACCGATGACACCCACGTCGCCACGACCGCCGATGGAGTGATACGTATCAATGGCAAGGAGATAGTGCGGGAAGCCCCGGGCGAACGTCCGTTCAAGCTCAAGCCGTTCGATGTTGACTTATCTGAGTATGCAGGCCAGAATGTTCTCATCGAGATAGTCCCGGACGGAGTCTTCCTGGCTGCCCCCGCCGAATGCGAATGGCACGATGTGCAGATTGTGGCGGAGAACTAGTTGCCAGTTGATGGTAAGTCTGGAAGGAATGCTATGCGAATGCACCTTGTTGGCTCTATTGCTGAGAAGTCAGTCTATCCCGTGAACACTTCTTGGAGGGACCTCATGTTGGCGTTGCCGATCGTCCTTGTTGTCGTTGTCGTGCTAGTCTCAACCTTAGCACTGGCCGCTGTCACGCCTGTGACCACGGGCAAGATGCCACCCAAACTCCGCGAGATAATGTGGGTCTGGGGCAACCCCGAACTTACCCAGCCGGGTAAGCACACCCTCGGCACGTTCAGGGAAGCGAGTCCGGCTGAACGGGCAAAGCTTTTGGGCGTCGACAACATCATTATGGCCGGGATGGCACTGCCGGATGATGAGAGCGAAGGAGAGCGGTTGACCAAAGAGGCTTCGGGGGCGAAGCGGCTGGTATGGGAAACCAGGCCGGATGGTCCGGGAATCGGTCCTCCATTTGAGTATAAAGACCGCATGGCGCAGGTGAGGCGGCTGGCGGAGAAATACCCTCAGATCGAAGGGGCTCTTCTGGACGACATGAGCACCGGCAAGATAGACCGAGGCTTCAAGCCGGAGCACATCCGCGAGATGCGCCGCCTGCTCAGCGGGACTCCCAAGCCCATGAGGATATGGGGCGTGACCTACAGCATGAGCCTGGACCGCCCCGGCATCAACGACTATCTCAAAGAAGTCGACGTGATCAATCTGTGGGTATGGGACGCCAAAGACGTCGTGAATATAGAGAGGTATGTCGCGAAAGTGGAGACCCAGGCTCCCGGCAAGCCGATAATGCTGGGCCTCTATCTCTACGACTACGGCGCGGACCGCGAGTTCCCGCCGGACCTGCTCAGGAAGCAGTGTGACATCGCTCTCAAGCTAGCTCACGCAGGCCGAATCCAGGGCATTGTCTTCCTCACCATACACAACGATCCCCAAGCCGTTTCATGGGCTGCCGATTGGATCAAGCGGGTCGGCAGGCAGGAGCTTCGCACTCCGCAGTGGCAGAGTCTTGCTTTGAAGCCCGCGGCCCGATCAACGCTTCCGGTGGGGAGTCCCGCCTATGCCAAAGGCCCGCGAGAGACAGTCCTCCGCGCCTCTTCCACGGACAACAGCATCCGGATAGACATCAGCCGAGACGAGGGTGCCACGTGGGAAGCTTACTCCACCATATCGAAGCCAGACACCGCGCTGGGGACCGGATGGTTTACTCAGCTCCCGGATGGTGGTCTGCTGCACACGGTCCAGGAGGTCTCCGGAAACTGGAAAGGCGTGTCTTGGGTACGCAGTCGGGACTACGGCAAAACTTGGTCCCCACCAGTCCGCATTACTGCTATTGTGGACGGATTCTATCCCTACGGGCCTGTGTCGGTGATGAATGACGGCAATTGGGCATACTGCCTCTACTTCGAGCAGATGAAAGGCGATTACCGCGAAATGCGCTCCATGGTGCTCTGGAGCGGCGACCAGGGCAAGACTTGGAGCAGACCGATCACATTCCCCACTCCCGAGGATGGCAACAAGGGTCTCACTGAGGCCACTGTGACGCAGGCGGCGAATGGGGAGTATGTCGCCGCAATTCGGGGGGACGAGTGGCCGGGTAATACGGACAAGTTCGATGGCTTCTATCTTGCACGGTCCGCTGATGGAATCAACTGGTCTCCTCCGGAGTCGCTCTTCGAGCGAATGCGCATGCCGCTGTTCTACAAGGTTGGCGACCTTTGGGCGCTCTTCTATCGGTTATACGACGCTAACGAGGCTATCCAATACAGCGCGCTGCGATTCAGCTCGGACGGCATCGCGTGGAGCTACCCGATGATCATCGAGCGTGGAGTGAACTGGGGGGCGCAACTGGTGCAGGTGAAGGGCAAGACGATCGTGTTCAACCATCTCTATCCGGATGTTACGACGGCAACGCGAAGCGTTCTCCGGGTACCGGACTGGGTCCGCCGCCAGATTCGGGGAAAATAGAAATGACCAAAGACGATCTGAAGCGATACCTCAAGCAGGTATCTCGCTGCGCCGCGCTGGCATTCAATTGTTCCGCGGCAGTCTTGTTCCTGTTGATCTCGGTGACAGCGTCAGCGGACGTTATCATTGCGGACAAAGGCCAGGCCAAGGCGGTGATTGTGCTCGAGAGGGGCGCGCCTGCCTCTGAAGCCACGGCCGCATCCGAACTGGCTGCGTATCTCAAGCGCATAACCGGTGCGGAGTTCAGAATCGTCTCCGAAGCCGAAGCCTCCGCGAATCAGCCGCGCATCTTCGTAGGCCAATCCAACTCCGCGAAGTCCCGTATGCCCGGCTTCGACTGGGACTCCCTCGGCGATGAAGGCATAGTTATGAAGACAGTCGGCAGCGATCTCGTTATTGCCGGAGGCCGTCCGAGAGGCACGCTTTACGCGGTCTATTCATTCCTGGAGGATGTGGTCGGGTGCAGGTGGTGGACCTCCACCCGCGAGTTCATCCCGTCCAAGCCGACCCTCAGGATCGGGAAACAGGACAAAGTATACGTTCCGCCGTTTATCTACCGCGAGACCTACTGGCGCGACGTCATCGACCGCAACCCCGGCTTCTCAGTCCGCCTGAAGCTCAATGGCCTCTATCAGCCGATCCCGCCGGAACTCGGTAGCCACCGCGTCATCATTGGCGGGACTCACACATTCTGGCAGTTTCTGCCTGCGGAGGTCTACTTCAAGGATCACCCCGAGTGGTACAGCCAGGTAGACGGTAAGCGAATCCCAGATGGCCAACTCTGCCTCACCAACCCCGAAATGAAAGCCGAACTGATTAAGAGAGCGTTGGCGAGGATTGCGGAGAACCCAGGAGTCGGGATGATCTCGGTCAGCCAGAACGACAACACTAGCCCCTGCCAGTGCTTCAACTGTGCGAAGGTGGTGAAAGAGGAGGGTGGGGAGTCCGGGCTGATGATCCGGTTTGTGAACTCCGTCGCTGAGGAGATCGAGAAGAAGCATCCGGACTTCCTGGTGGACACTCTTGCCTACATGTACACCCGGCGTGTTCCCAAGCTCGCAAGGCCGCGACATAACGTGACTGTGCGCCTGTGCTCCATTGAATGCAACTTCGCCCAGCCGCTCGATAGCCCATCGAACGCCGGCTTCTACAAGGATCTCAAAGACTGGGCGGCCATATCCCCCAAGCTCTTTATCTGGGACTACCTTCCCAACTTCTCCAACTTCCTCGTCCCGCACCCCAATTTCCGGGTTATCGCGCCTAACATCCGAATCTTCGCCGCGAACAAGGTGGTGGGGGTGTTCGAGCAGGGAGACGGATCCAACGAAAACGCCAACTTCAACCACCTCAAGCTATGGCTGGTATCTCACTTGCTCTGGAACCCCAACGCGGACGAACGCAAGCTCACTTCCGAGTTCCTGCGCGGCTACTATGGGCCGGCCGCGCCGTATTTGCAGAAGTACATCGACCTCACATGCGACGCTGTCGAGCGCGCCAGAGCCAAGCTCACCTGCTTCAGCCCGGATGACGACTTCCTCACCCTCGCGGATATGAACAAAGCCACGGTCCTGTTCAACAAAGCCGAAGCCGCAGTCAAAGATTCGCCGGCATTCCTGCACCGTGTCCGGATCGAGCGGGTGACCCTCGATCATGCGTGGCTTCTGAACACTCACATAGACCGCTTCGCGCCCGGCTCCCTATACCCGACCGACTATGAGGCAATGGCCGATCAGTTTGTAATCAACTCAAAGTCATGGGGCGCAGGCTTTATCCAGAACGAAACACCGATCCCAGACAACTACGCCCAGACCCTGAAGCAGAAGGGCGCGACAAGGCGACAATGATGTAGCTGCGGGAACTCACGCTATGCAGACTTGCAGCGTTCGTGCGAACCGGCGTTCCCGCAGCATAGCAACCCAATTCCCCCCTTGAAGGGGGCAAGGGGGATGTGACGCTGGTTTCGCCATGGTATAGCCCCTGTATAGAAAGGACAACTCAATGCTCAACAAGTTCTCTCTCGGAGTAAACTACTGGCCCAGGAAGACCGGCGTTCGGATATGGAAGGACTTCAACGCCGCCGACATAGACGCCGACTTCAAAGCTTTGGCGAGTGTGGGGGTAGATACCGTCCGCATGTTCCTGCTGTGGGAGGATTTCCAGAACATCCGGGAGTTTCGCACGGGAGCCTGGGACCAGGACATACCTTTCGACGTCCGCCTGGCCGATTGGAGCCACACGCTTCTTGAGCGGAGTCGAAACACACGTCACCCTGAACTTGTTTCAGGGTCTCCTCTGCCTGTTGACCTGCGCAAAGTAGAGCTTTTTGATCAAGTCATAGACATAGCTAAACAAAACGGGCTGCGTCTCATCCCCACGCTGTTCACTATGTGGATGAGCGGCATCGACTTCGACCCGGACTTCCGCCAGGGCCGAAACATCTTCGCCGACCCCACAATGCTGCGGTACCAGACCTATTACGCCCGCTTCTTTGCCCAGAGGTACTGCGATGAGGAGCAGATAGTCGCCTGGGACCTGGCCAATGAGCAGAACTGCGCGATGACCTGCCCTAGCCGCGATGCCGGCTGGCTCTGGACCCACACCATTACTTCTGAACTCAAACGCTGGGATAAGAACCATCCAGTCACATCCGGTATGCACTGCCTGGACAACACTCCCGGAGGCAAGTCCGGCTTTGCTATCACGGATGTGGCGGAGTGCTGTGACTTCACCTGCGTCCACCCTTACCCGTATTTCTTCCCAAGGGAGTGCCCCGACCGCTTCGACAACATCCGCACCAGCTACCTCGCCGCTTTTCAGAACAGGCTCTACGAAGGCATCGGCGGCAAGCCGGTGATGGCGGAGGAGTTCGGGACGCTTGGGATGAGCGCGGTGGGTGAGGAGATAGCGGCGGAGTATGTTCGGACAATCCTTCACCGCCTCTACGAAGTCGGCAGCCTGGGCGCGCTGTGGTGGTGCGGGTTTGATTTCGATTGCCGCTGCGACCCGCCTTATGAATACTGCCCGATGGAGGGGAGTTTGGGGCTATTCAACAAAGACGGCTCGCCAAATCTGGTCGGCCAGGAGTTCCGCAAGTTTGCCGCGTTCCTGGATGAAAAGGGCGGAAAGCGCGTGTTGCCTTCCGTGCCGTCCACTGCGATTGTGCTCCCAAAGCGTGAGGAAAACCAGCCGGTGCTGTTCAACTCATACATTCTTGGCTCTATGGCAGGCCTGGACTGCGGCATCTATCCGATTATGGAGGCCCTGAAAGATCGCCACCTGCTCATCTTCCCCTGCCTCGGGCATCAGGGCTTGTGGGCAAGCGAGATCGACCTCGTGCGGGAGTGGGTTGCTAAAGGCGGGGTTGCCTGCTTTACATATAACGGCATGCAGTTCCCCGAGCAGAACCAGTTCTTCGGCATCAAAACCCTCACCCGCCAGAAGGACCCCGCAGGCTCCGTCAAAGGCAAGTTTATCGCGGGCCCGGATGGGATCAAAGGCAGCGAGTTCAAGTATCAGCGCAGCGGGAGTTGGCGACTGGTCATAGAACCCACAACCTCAGAGGTCATCGCAGTAGACAACGCAGGCAATCCCCTCATCCTCCAAAACGACTACGGCGATGGCAAAGCAATCCTGATCACCGAACCCCTGGAGCTATACCTGTCAGCAATGCCAGACGCCCTGCCGGAGTGCAATATGCAGGTGGTATACGAGTATCTGAGGAGTTTGATGGTGTGATGGTTTGAGAGGCGGATGGTCTGAGATTCGTGGACCCAAGTGCGCTAACTTCTCCCTCTCCCTCGCGCGGGAGAGGCGTTGCCCGAAAGCAGCCCCTAGCGGAGCGCGGCTGCGAAAGGGGTCGGGGTGAGGGGCGTCTGTAGGTCTAGCCTCTAGTCTCTTGCTTCTGACCTCTGGAACCCGCCGCCGCACAATTCCTAGTGCAGCCTTCGCACCCACTCTTGCACAGCGCCGCTCCGCACCTGGGGCAGGTAAAAGCGGGGAGCTTGTTGTACTTGGCTCCACAGTTGCCGCAGACTATCTCGCCGGTGTTCGGTTTCTTCTCGTCCACTATATCAACCTCACCGTATGATTATCTGCGAGACTATTCCGCCAATCAGGAACGCAGCCACCCAGGAGCCAAACCAGATATACGCCGCTTCCTTCCAACTCCGCTCTTTGAACAGTATCACCACCGAAGCTATGCAGGGCACGAACAGCGTCACCGCAATCAGCGCAACCAGCGTCTGCGGGGCGGTGAGCGACATATCGGCAAACCCGGCGGCGCCGAAGTCTCTGCGGACCATTCCCATCACGAATGCGTTGGCCGCTTCCTTGGGCAGTTGAAGCCAGCCGGTGGTCAGCGGAGCGAACGCGTTTTGCCAACTCTTCAGCAGGCCCGTCACCTGCATCAACCCCACCAGGAACGACCCCACAAAGAACCACACGTAGGCTTCCTTCATGAAGAACGTCACCCTTGTGGCGGTCTTGCGGAGAATGTTCTCGATCCGGGGCAGCCGCATGGGAGGCAGGTCGATCAGCAGGGTGGAAGACTCTCCCGGCAGCACGCGGTGGAGCACCGTCCCAACCAACACCAGGCATGTTCCGATGATTGCAATATAGGCCAGCGCGTATCCCGGCCCAATCCGCCCCAGCAGCAGGGCGATTATTCCCAACTGCGCGGAGCAGGGGATGGCGAAGTTCAGAACGGCGGTCGCGATGGTCTTCTCGCGCTGCGTGCTGAGAAGTCGGGTTGTGACCGTCGCCATAGAAATGCACCCAAAGCCCAGAATAATGGGCACAACCGCTCTGCCATTCAGGCCGATGCCGTTGAGCGACCTGTCCGCCAGCGCCGCAAGCCTCGGAAGGTATCCGCTGTCCTCCAGAATCGAGAGAGCAAGGTAGAACCCCACCACCAAAGGCAGCAGCAGGCCCAGCAGGTATGTTATGGTCATTGTCAGCATGCCGAACTCCCCCGCCAACATCGTGCCAACCACTGAACCTTGCGGCACGAAGTGGAATACGACCGCCCTCACTCCCGGCTCCCAGTATCCCTGCATCAGGGTCTTCTCGGTGAACCCAACCACCCCCTGGGCCACTACCACGCCCAGGATCTCATACATCAGCGCGAGCACCAGGATCAGGATGGGGATGCCCGTCCAGGGGTTGATCACGGCCCGGCCAAACAGCGAGGCAAACCGGCGAACCGATGCCGACTCCCTCACCACCTGCTCCACAACCTCATTCACCCTTTGCCGCCGCCTGACATAGAGGTCCTCGCGGGAGTTCAGAGGCTCCACGCCGTGCCTTTCGGCTATGACCTCGTCACCCTCCAGCACCATCAGGCTGTCTCTCGCCGACCCCACGCTTGGCAGGGGCTCGGCGATTTTGGCCTGAACGTAGGGGTCCATGGATCCCGGCCTTGCCTGCTCCAGGGCTGGCCTGAGCAGCTCGAGGCCCTTGCGCTTGACGGCCACAGTGGAGATAACCGGCACGCCGGTCAGTTCGGAGAGTTTCTGGTGGTCTATGGTAAGCCCGGCCTTGTCCGCTTCATCCATGAAATTCAGCGCGATCACCAATGGGATGCCCATATCGATCAACTGGAATGTGAGGAAGAGGTCGCGTTCGAGGTGGACTGCGTCTACTACATTTACAACAACATCTGCTTCGAGGATGACATCCCGGGCGACTCGCTCTTCATCGTTGAACGAAGATACCCCGTAGACGCCGGGGGTGTCCTGGACTATGTCGTCGCCGGACTTGCCGCTGGATATCTCAATTGTGGTGCCGGGGTAGTTGGAGACCTCGGCATAGACTCCGGTCAGGTAACCAAAGAACACAGACTTGCCGACATTTGGGTTGCCGGCCAGGACTATTCTCTTTCCGCATGGCTCTTCACCCGGCTGCGGGGCGCTGTTTGTTCCTTTGCACTCAACCGACATATTCTGTATGTCTACCTGACTGTAATTCGTTTGGCCAACTTGCGGCCGACAGCGATTTCCTGCCTTTTGGATCGGAGAACAACCGGCCCCAGCGGCAGCTTCTCGTGGCATATCACCTTGCTGCCTTCGCATATCCCCATTCTCATCAGCATGGATCTGCTGTGCGGGTCTGCAATAGACAGTATTTCCATCTCAGATCCTCGTCTTGCCATATCAAGCGTCATTGCCATTCTCCCGTACTTCCTGCGACCCAGTCGCAACTGTTCTCAAAAAAAGAGAGTCACTCTAGTTAGCCACTCTGCAATCCGGACACACCGCGCTGACCTCGATCCGCATGGAGATCACTTCGCACGAAGTGTGCTTCCTGATCTCATTCTCAAGTCGGGTGACAGCGCCGGTGCGCAGTTCGACAATCTTGCCACACCGTGTGCACCCGATGTGCACATGGCTCCTGCCCTTCTTGAGTTCATAATGATGCTCAGACCCATCCAGGTGCAGCAGGTCTAGCTCTTCAACTATCCCGTGCTGCTTGAGCAGAGACAAGGTTCGATACACAGTAGCCCGGTCGATCCGGCTGTCCTGCTCCCGAGCCAGCCGCAGAAGGTCGCTCGCGTGCAGATGCTCCGACGCTCCCTCTATAACATCCAGAAGAATACGCCTCTGCCGCGTAAGCCGCACTCCCTCATCGGAGAGCTTCTCTGCCAAGACTGAGTTCTTACTACTAACCAACATAACCACTACCTGCGACTGTGTTGCATCTACATATATACTACCCTGATTCCCGCAGGAATGTCAACACTTTATTGCTATTGCGTTCACTATTGTCTTGAACACGATTCTCCAGACAAGCGGATGGGCAGGACAGCCCGTCGTGAAACCAGAGCCATCCTGCCCATCATTGTCTCCGATAAATCTTGTTCAGACAGTCCCTACTGCCCCCGGATATACCCCCGCAGCCTCCAGCCGGAGTTCAGCAACTCGTTGTCCCGACAATACATCCGCTCGCCCAGCAGGACTCCGACCAGCGCCGGCTTGAGGGTGATGTACCAGTCGATGATCAGGGTGTTGGAGCCGCTTGGAGTGACTGTGGTTTCTTCCACATCGACCGTACACTGGCTGTTTTCCAGATCTACAGCAGTCCCCGGAGCATAGCCCGTGCCCCAACTGGTGTGGGCGTCATTTCTCAGGAAGACCTTGTTCTGCTTCTGGTCGTACAATACGCAGACAGCATTGGCCAGGCTGCCGGTCTGTCCTAGCTGGAGGTAGCACAGGTAGATGTCGCCATGCCCGTTCAGGTCCGAGTATCGTGTTGTGAAGACCTGGGGCAGTCCGCAAGTCACCCTCCCGCTGGATGGGGTAACGCTGTCGGCGGTCGGCGCGAGCGGGGTGAAGTGGGTGCCCGTCTTCTTCCAGCCGTCATGCAAGCCTGCGGCGTCGGTCACGTACATCCAACTGCACAGGTTCATTCCTGCCATCGAAGGCTTAAGCACAAATGACCAACTCACGAAAGCCTCGCTGCCATCCGCGGTTGCCGTGGAGTTCCCTATGTGTACGATGCACTGGCTGTTCTCAAGAGTAACGTCGGTCCCGGGAGCAAAGCCTGTCCCCCAACTGGTATTGGCGTCGTTCTTTAGGTAGATTCTGTTGGATATCTTGTCGTAATACAGGAACACCGCGTTGGCCTGACTGAATCCCTCGCAGACCAGAAGGTAGCATCTTTGTATGTCGTCGTTGCCATTGGGGTCGGAGTATATGCTGTTGAGCCATACTTGGGTGTCTATGGGCAGGACTTCGTCGTCCGGTGCTATGCTTACCACCTGCGGCCTCACGTTGTAGTATATGCCCATCCGCTCCCAGCCGTCGATGAGGCCGGCAATGTCCTGTACGTACATATATGCGTTCAGGTTCTTTGCCGAGTGTGCGGCCTTGAGTCTTATCCGCCAGTTGACGGTCAGTTCGTTGATGCCATCGATCACTGTTACCTGGTTGACATACACAGAGCACTGGCTGTTCTCAAGAATGATGTCGGCCCCCGGCGCATAGCCGGTTCCCCAACTGGTATTAGCATCGTTCTTCAGGTAGACACGGTTGGCCACGTGGTCGTAGTACAGGAACGCAGCATTGGATTGCCCCAGCGAATCGTTTATGAGCAGATATCCCCGCCGGATGTCTGCGCAGCCTCCCAGGTCGGAGTAGACTGTCTGGATGCTGAACGATGCCCCGCCAGGAAGAGTGCCTACGGAGGGTGAAACGCTGACATTGTGGGGATAGGGATCGTAGGTCACGGTGTTGTCGGCGCTGGTCGAGGCTTGGTTCGGGTTACCAGCTTCGTCGTGCGCCACACCTGCGCTGACGGATGCGAGCACCGTGCCGCCGGCGGTCATACCTGTCACAGCTACGGTAAAGACCGTCCCTCCTCCGGTGACTGTCGCCGTGGTGGCGCCTGCCGTCCCGGTCAGGGTCACATCGCCCGTCGCGAAGTCGGAAACGGGCTCGCTGAAGACCACCCTGAAGTTAACGGGTGAGTTGACGGTCGGATCCGGCTGTGTGGGCGCCTGGTCGATGGTCACCGACGGCCCCACGCTGTCAGTCTCTCTGGCAAACACGTCTTGTGTGCCGTTGTCATCGTCAGGAACGAGGTTCGAGGCGTCTGAGCCAAACACCGCGTGCGCGCCGTCCGCACTGATCAATGCGGAATTGCTGACTTCGTTGCTTTGTTCCCCGGCGGAGTTGACGGACACCCGCTCGACTGTCCCCGTGAGTCTATCGCAGGCAAAGATGTCACGGCAGTCGTTTGTGTCGTATTCAACCAGGTTCGACGCGTATGATGTATACACTACGTGCCTGCCGTCCCCGCTGATGGATGGTTTGAAACTCACGCTATTTCCCTCTTCCCCGCTGGACGAGAGGGAGACGCGTTCGGTGCTTGCCTTGTCCCTGTTACGAACAAACACATCGCCCGTCGAGTTCGTGTCGTTGGGCACAAGGTTGCTCGAACTGGAGGAGAAGGCGACGTACATCCCATCGGCGCTGATGGAGGGGTCTTCGGAGGTCGAGCTTCCCTGGACTCCGTCAGACGATACCGAGACACGTTCGGTAAGGCCGTTCTTGCGGTTGTGGACAAAGACATCCGGCCGGTCGTTGGTGTCGTCGACAACCAAATTGGTCGCCCAGGATGTGAACGCCACGCACATGCCGTCCGCGCTGATGACGGCCGTGATGCTGCCATCATCCTGCTCTGCCCCCGCGGAGGTGACCGATACACGCTCCGTTGTTCCGTCTTTGCGGTCGCGAACGAATGTATCCACGCTGGAGTTCGTGTCACCTGCGACGAGGTTGGAGGCTGCGGAGCAGAACGCGACGAACCTGCCGTCCGCGCTGATCGAGGTCATCATAGTGCTTTCGGCGTTTCCCTGTAATTCGCTTGAGGAAACGGAGACCCGCTCGGTTGTGTCTGTGTTACGGTCGCGCACGAATGTGTCCCGCTCAGCATTCGTGTCCCCGGCGACAAGGTTGGTTGCGTGTGAACTGAATGCCACATAGCGGCCATCGTAACTTATCGATGGGTTGTGGCAATCATCGTTGCCCTGTTCGCCGGCTGACGAGACCGATACGCGCTCGGTGGTCCCGGTCTGCCTGTCGTGGACGAAAACATCGATAGATGCGTTTGTGTCGTCCGAGACAAGGTTGGCGGCGGCTGACACGAAAGCGACAAACCTGCCGTTCTCGCTGGTCACCGGAGAGAAACTGGCGCCCTTTCCCTGGTCTCCGTCGGATGAGACGGACACCCGCTCGGTAACCGCCGCTGATGTGTGAGTGGAGGCCGAACACAGGAGGCCAAGAAGGAGGACCGCGAGCGCCCAGGTGAAGAGTCTGTTACTGCTTTCCATCGCATACAACCTCCTCGAGTAGTGAGACTGCGCGAAGCTGATTACATCCTCTCGATACCGTAGAGGTAGTCTACCCCCGCCCAGGGGCTTTGTCAAGATGGAAGTACAGTCTTGAACACGATTCCCCAGATTGCCGGATGGGCAGGATAGCCCTTTGCACACAAAGAGCTATCCTGCCCATCGTTGGATCCGAGAGATCTTGTTCAGACAGTCGCTATTGGCCCCGGATATACCCCCGCAGCCTCCAGCCGGAGTTCAAATACTCGTTGTCCCGACAATACATCCGCTCGCCCAGAAGCTTGCCCAGCACGGTAGGCTTGAGGACTATGTTCCAGTCTATTACCATGCTGTCGAGGCCACTGCTGGAGACCGTGGTGTCTTTCACTCGAAGTATGCACTGGCTGTTTTCGAGCGTGGCATCGGTCCCCGGCGCATAGCCTGTGCCCCAACTGGTATGGGCGTCATTCCGCAGGAAGACATTGTTCTGCTTGGCATCCACTGTCATCCGTCTTACTGCGTGTTCTGCGGCTGCTTGTCTTTCTTGGACTTCTCCTTTTTGCTGACTTCCTGTTTCTGCATCTTGTTCTTGTCCTTTTTTCCGCCTTTGTCTCCCATGGATGACTCCTTTGTGTTTGCGCTTCAGTTTCGGCAATTCGCTATAGCTTACGGCCGGGCGCGATTGCTGATTGCGAACCAGTCGATTCCACGTGTTCCAACGTCAGCCATCATCGCCCGGGACCATCATACCATATTCCCGGCCTTTCGGGATTTCGTTGCTTCGTGTAGCTTGCTGCCGGAGCCGGGGCCGATGGCCCCGCACGCAGACCTGGTTTCGACTCCGCCCTACCGCAACTCCACTTCGTTCCGTTGCTTGCGGTCCGACGGCTCAACCAGCTACAAGCAGATTCCTGTCTTCCGCAACGCGCTTCGCTGGCGTTGCCTTTCGCAGCCTTGCTCCGCAAAGCTGTTTTCGGCCAATGGCTTGCGACCTATGCCTCCGTCGGAATGACAACGTCCTTGCTCTCCCCTTTTCTGGCTTTCTTCAATTTCTGGTTTTCTGCTTCCGTTCCTTCGTCCTCTGCTTTCCGCCTTTTCAAGATCACCCGCCCCAGAAGGAAACCCGACCCTCCACGCCGAATACATGCCCGTGTGTCCGTCGCAGGACAGCCTCGTGTTCCTCGCCAAATCACCTAATGGAGTGGGCCTGACTATGAAACCAGTTTTCCTCACCCTCGAAGACGGTGCAGTCTTCGCCGGTCGCAGTGTGGGCGACGTCGGCGAGTGCGCCGGGCTGCTCTCGTTCTTTACCGGAGTGGTCGGTTACCAGGAGGTAATCACATACCCGGCCAATGCGGGCAAGATTGTCATGTTTACCTATCCGCTTATCGGCAACGCCGGAGTCAACTCGGCGGATGCGCAAAGCGATGGGCCGAAAGTAAACGGCATTGTGACCGTCGAATACCCGCCCTACTACAGCAACTTCCGCGCGGAAGGCAGCCTGGGAGATTATCTCGAGGATGCAGGGGTCTTCTTCGGAACAGCCTTTGATACCCGCGCGGTGATGCTCCATATCAGGGAGCACGGCGAGATGCTCGCGGCAGTTTCGGAGAAGCAACTCGACCCTGCACAAGTGCGCACCCTCGCCGCAGCCTCCAAGAGGCCCGCAATATCGGTTAACAGCCCCGTTGCAGCCGAACAGCCTAAGTACAAAGCAGCGGTCATCGACCTCGGCGCTTCCAAGACATTCTACAAGAAGCTTGCGTCGCTTGGGGTATCTGTTTCGGCTGACAAAGTCATCAGGCCTGGCGATAACTCCCTGATCGATGATGTGGATTTCGTAGTCGTAACTCAAGCCCCTTACTACTCGGTTGAAGATGAAGCCACCATAGAATGGGTCCGCAAGGTTTCCGGCAATCTGCCTCTCATAGGCTTCGGCCACGGGGCGGCGATTGCGGCCAGAGCGCGTGGCGGCGAGGTCGAGCGACTGCCGTTCGGCGACCACGGCGTGAACGTTCCCGTCAAGAGCGCCGCGGGCGGCAGGAACGAGATCACGGTCCAGAACCACAATTATGCGGCGAAGCCCGGCGGGGAGACCCAGTGCCTCTTCACCAACCTCCACGACGGCGCCTGCGAGGGCTTCTGCATCAAGTCGGCAAAGGCCGCCGGCACGAACTTCCTGCCTGGCCCGGAATGGTTTGAACTACTTCTATCATCTGTGAGAGTGAACTGACATGCCAAAAAGAACCGACATCAAAAAGATTCTCATCATCGGCAGCGGGCCGATTGTTATTGGACAGGCTTGCGAGTTCGACTACTCCGGCTCCCAGGCATGCAAGGCCTTCAGGGAAGAAGGCTATGAGGTTGTGTTGGTTAACTCCAACCCGGCCACCATCATGACCGACCCGGTAATGGCGGATCACACCTACATTGAGCCGCTCAATATCGAAACGCTCACCAAGATTATTGCGAAAGAGCGCCCGGACGCGGTGCTTCCGACCCTGGGCGGCCAGGTAGGCCTGAACCTGGGCACATTCCTGGAGCGCGAGGGAGTGCTCAAGAAGTACGGCGTAGAGATGATCGGGGCCAGTGAGCGAGCCATCGCCCGTGCAGAAGATCGCCAGCTTTTCAAGGACACGATGGAAAGCATCGGCCTGCGAGTTCCCAAGAGCGGCATCGCGGAGTCTCTTGAAGAAGGCATGCGTATTATAAAGGAAGTAGGCTTCCCCGCTATCCTGAGACCGGCCTACACAATGGGCGGCGCGGGCGGGGCGACAGCCTACAACGCCGAAGAGTTCGAGCGGATGCTTGCCTTTGCGCTCGACACCAGCCCCGTCCACCAGACCCTCATCGAGGAGTCGGTGCTAGGCTGGAAAGAGATAGAGTTTGAGGTGATGCGCGACTGCCAGGATAACGTGATCCTCATCACCAGCATGGAAAACATCGACCCGATGGGAGTTCACACCGGCGACTCCATAGTGGTCGCCCCCGCTCAGACCCTCACCACTCCGGAGATGGAGCGGTTGGTCGACTTCTCCAAGCGAATCATCCGGGCGGTGGATATCACTGGCGGCGGCACCAACATCCAGTACGGCGTGAACCCGGTGAATGGCGACGTTGTGGCAATCGAGATCAACCCGCGCGTCAGCCGCAGTTCCGCCCTGGCAAGCAAAGCCACTGGTTTCCCGATTGCGCGAGTGGCCGCTAAGCTGGCCGTCGGCCTCACGTTCGACGAGATCAAGAACGACATCACCGGCCAGACATACTCCGACTTCGAACCGACCATCGACTACGTGGTTATGAAAGTCTGCCGGTTCACCTTTGAGAAATTCCCACAGGCCAACACTACGCTCAACACCAGCATGAAGGCTGTTGGGGAGTCCATGGCTATCGGCCGCAACTTCAAGGAATCGCTCCAGAAGGGCATTCGCTCCCTGGAGATAGGCAGATACGGCCTCGGCTCCGACGGCAAGGACCTCAAGGAGAAAGAACGCCGCGACATGGACCTCATTCGCGAGCGGCTGGCAAGGCCGACTGCCGAGCGGCTCTTCTTCCTGCGCTACGCAATCGAGAACGGAATGTCCACCGATGAAATCTACAGCCTCAGCAAGATCGACCCGTGGTTTGTGGAGAACGTGCGGGAACTGGTAGATTTCGAGAAGAAGCTGGCGGGCAAGTCGCTGGTAAGCATTCCGGGCGATCTGCTGCGCGAAGCCAAGGAACTTGGCTACTCAGACATCCAGCTTGCGCATCTGCTGGAGTCAAACGAGGAGCAGGTGCGAATCCGGCGCAAGGTGCTGGGAATCGAGAGCACATTCTACCTGGTGGATACGTGCGCGGGTGAGTTCAGTGCCAAGCGGCCCTACTTCTACTCCACCTACGCTTCAGTTGACGAAAGCCGCGCGTCCAGTAACCCCAAAAAGGTGATTATTCTTGGCGGCGGGCCCAACCGGATAGGGCAGGGGATCGAGTTCGACTACTGCTGCGTTCACGCCTCCTACGCCCTGCGCGAGGCAGGCTACGAGAGCATAATCATCAACTGCAACCCGGAGACGGTCTCCACGGACTTCGATACGTCGGACAAGCTCTACTTCGAGCCTCTGACCCGCGAGGACGTGCTTGACATAGTCGACCGCGAGAACCCGATGGGGGTGATCGTGCAGTTGGGCGGCCAGACTCCGCTGAACTTGAGCTTGCCTCTGAAGCGCGCGGGAGTGAACATCCTGGGGACATCCCCCGAAAGCATCGACCGCGCGGAAGACAGGAAGCTCTTCAGCGAGTTGGTGAACAAGCTGGGGCTCCGGCAGACTGTGAATGACACCGCCACCTCTGTCGATGAAGCTCTGGCCAAAGCACAAGCAATAGGCTACCCCGTGTTGGTTCGCCCAAGCTACGTGCTCGGCGGTCGTGCGATGGAGATTGTCTACGACGACACCGACCTGAAGGCATTCATGACCCTCGCCGCCGAAGCCTCCCCGGAGCGTCCTATTCTCATTGACAAGTTCCTGGACAATGCCATCGAAGTTGACGTGGACGCCATCTCCGACGGCGAGACCACTCTTGTATGCGGAGTGATGGAGCACATCGAACAGGCGGGGGTCCACTCCGGTGACAGCGCCTGCTCACTGCCGCCTTATAGCCTCTCTGATGAGCTTATCAAGGAGATCAAGAGGCAAGCCTACCTGCTGGCGGAAGAACTGGAGGTCCGGGGTTTGATGAATGTGCAGTTTGCCGTCAAGGACGGTGAAGTGTACATACTGGAAGTGAACCCGAGGGCTTCCCGCACCGTCCCATTTGTGGGCAAGGCCACCGGAATCCCGTGGGCGGGAGTGGCTACCCGAATTATGCTGGGAATGTCACTCAAAGACCAGGGAATCACCAAGGAGATACAGCCGAAGTACGTGTCGGTAAAGGAAGCTGTGTTCCCGTTTGTGCGGTTCCCGGGAGTTGACGTTGTGCTGGGGCCGGAGATGAGGTCCACTGGCGAGGTTATGGGCATAGACTCCGACTTCGGCGGTGCCTACATCAAAGCCCAGATTGCGGCGGGACAGATCCTGCCGGAAAAGGGTAAGGTCTTCCTGAGTGTTTCTGACTATGACAAGCCATCGGTCGGCGAGATTGGCAGGAAGCTGACAGCGATGGGCTTCGAGATCGTGGCAACATACGGAACAGCCGCCGCGCTTCGCGAGGCCGGAGTGGAAACAACGCTGGTTCCAAAGATAGGCGAAGGCAGACCGGATGCCACCGATATGATCAAGAACGACGAGATCGCCCTGATAATCAACACCCCATCAGGCAAGAAGCCCAGAATGCACGAGATCCAGATCCGCAGCACCTGCGTGGCCCGAGGCATACCTATCATTACAACCATGGCCGGAGCAAAGGCGACCCTGCTGGGCATGGAGACTGTCCGAGGCAAGGGAGTAGGCGTAAAGAGCCTGCAGGAATACCACGCGGATCTGGCCGACAGCAAATAGCGCAATACGGAAGCAGCCCCCACATTCCCCATCCTGCGAGGAGGGGGAATGTGGGGGCGGTTCCTTCTACGCTCTATGAACACGCTGAAGCGGCAGGGCTACTTCGCGGGCATGCAGCGCCAGACGTCGCCCAGGATGTGAGTCGGGACTCAACTGCCGCTGGGGAGTCGTATAGTGAACGTGCTCCCCTGGCCCTCTTTGCTGTACGCTTCCGCGCTTCCCCCGTGAGCTTCGGCGGTGTGTTTCACTATCGCCAGACCGATGCCGGCGCCGCCCGTTCGAGACCTCACCCTATCCGCCCTGTAGAACCGCTCAAACACTCTCGCCAGGTCTTCGCGAGCGATTCCCTCGCCTGTGTCCTGCACCTCTATCACAACCCAGCTCTCGCTCTTCCTGGCTGATACAGTCACCTGGCCACCGGAGGGAGTGAACTTGACGGCGTTGTCCAGCAGATTGCCGACCGCCCTGGCCAATCGCGTTCTGTCGGCAGTGATGCTGATGTCCGGCTCTGGCAACAAGCTGACGGTGATGCTCTTCTGTTGCGCCCTTGGCGAAATGCTCACAATTAGCTCTTCGAGCATCGGCTTGAGATCAAACACTTCCTTGTCCAACGTCAGAGCGCCTGCCATAATCGCTGAAAGCTCCAGCAGTTCATCGATCATCGCCTCAAGCCGCTCGGTCTCCGATATGACGGTTCCAAAGAGCGCCGCCGAGTCATCCCCGAGCCTCTCCGCCCGACGCTGGAGGACCTCGCTTGTAACCCGGATATTGCTTACCGGCGATCTGAGCTCGTGCGATACGTTGCCCATAAAATCGCGCCTAACGCTCTCAAGCTCCTGAAGCCGCGAGGCCATTGTGTTCATGTCCGCCGAGAGTTCACCCAGTTCGTCTCCGCCCGGTCTCTTGACCCTAGTGCTGAAGTCGCCTCCGGCGATGCGCCTCGACAGTTGGCGCATCTTCCTGATCGGTATGATCAGGGCCTGTGCCAAGGCAAGTGAAACAACAACGCTCAACACTATCACGCCGAAAAGCGCGAGGGCGGTGATCCTCTTGATGGGCGCTAGTGAAGCCCTGTAGTCCTTTTCCAGAAGCCACGCTCTGACAGCTCCCACTACTTTGCCGTCGTGCTCGATGGGAACTGAGGCCACTATGTGCTCATCGTCGTCCCTGGTTCCGGGCTTGACTTGAGCCTGCGGCGTGCCGCCCAGGGCGAGATCGACTCCACTGAGTTTGCTGCCCTCCGGAGTCGAGGTAGTGCTTGCCGTTAGGACTCTTCCGTCTCTGTCGACAACGGCGAAAACGCCCGGGTCCTCGGATGCCAGTTTGCGCATGGCATGCCTTGCCTGGCGAAGACCATTGGGAGTGCCGAAGTCAGCCTCCAGGGCGTCTGCGAGTGCGTACGCGCTGGAGGTAAGCGCGTGCTCCTGGTACTTTACCTGAAGCTCCTTGAAAGATATGTAGAGGTAGACGGACGCAGCGACCGCGGCAACCGTGGCAACTGCCAGGTGGCTTGCCACCAGTCGGGATTTGATGCCGAATGCCATCCTCAGGCCTCCGCCATCTTGTATCCCACACCACGGACTGTCAAGAGGTAGACCGGGTTTGAAGGGTCGCGCTCGATCTTCGCCCGGAGTCTTCGAATGTGAACGTCGAGGGTCTTCTCCTCGCCGTAGAAATCATCACCCCATACGCGGCACATAAGATCGTCTCGCTCGAAGACCCTTCCCGGCTTTCGCGCCATGATCGCGAGAAGCTCATACTCCTTCAGAGGCAGGAGAACAAGGCTGCCGCCCACGCGCACCTCCCGCCGCGAGAAGTCCACTGTGAGCGCTCCTACAGTGGAGACGTCGGGCTTCTCCGAGCCTTCGTAACCGTCCATCTCCGGCCTGCGGAGCGCGGATTTCACGCGGGCAACAAGCTCGCGGAAGTTGAAAGGCTTGGTAACATAGTCGTCCGCGCCGACTTCCAGCCCCACGATCTTGTCGATGTCGTCCTTCTTCGCTGTCAGCATGATCACGGGAACAGGGGAACTCCGGCGGATCATACGGCAGACTACAGTCCCGTCCATCCCGCCCAGCATGAGATCGAGGATGACCAGGTCTGGGGACTCACGTTTGAAGGTATCCAGGGCGTCGTCTCCGCTGGTAACGGAGACGACCGCAAACCCCTCATCGCGAAGCCCGGCACCAAGCGACGCGACCAAAGCCGCATCGTCATCAACTATGAGTATCTTCTTTCCGGGCAACTGTTCTCTCCAGCGGCAGACAGCTCGCATCTGCCGAGACTTTGTGGTCTCCCGCAAAGTTTACCTGATGGCTACCCTGAGGTAACCTTGGTGGTTCATACTCTGATTGTAGCATCGGAGTAACCGAGTGTAAAGCGTGAAACGTACTCCGGGAACCGGCAACGAAAGGCTGATATCTGTTGAGCATCCAAGAGGAAACAGACATAGGGCGTCTGCTGGAGCATCTGGGGACTCATCCGGACCATGGGTTGTCGCAGGTGGAGGCCTACAGTCGGCTGCGCAGGTACGGCGCGAACGAGTTGGAGAGGCCGTACATGCGCTTTGTGGCGCTGAGAAGCGCGGCTCTGTTGTGCCTCGCTGCCGGCACGGTGCTGGCGATAGATGGCCTGCTGGCGTATGCCCTGGGTATGGCCGCGCTCAGCGCCTGTCTTGCCCTCGCGACTTCAGCGATGAGGGCTCGATACAAGCGAGTCTCTTGCGCCTCGGGGCCACCTGCCGCGTGCTCCGTGATCAGGGGTGGCAAGTTGCTGCAGGCGCCTGTGTATCAGTTGGTGCCGGGGGACATAGTGCGGATCAGGGCCGGTGAGACTGTGCCGGCGGACGGTCGGCTGACAGAAGCCGTGGACCTTGTGGTCCGGGAGGAGTCGGTCTCGGGCAGCCCTGAGCCGGTCAAGAAAGATGCTCTGCATCCATCCAACCCGGCCGAGCCGACCGGGGAGAGCAAGAACAGTGTGTTCATGGATACAGCGGTTGTCCAGGGAAGAGGAACGTTCGTTGTAACTCAAACAGGCAGGAACACGCGGGTCGGTAGAATCAGGACTCTGGCGCAAGGGAAGCGGGCCGGCAAGCTCTAGCGGAGCGTCAGGCGGCGAGCAACAAGATAGTATACAGTTGAATATCACTAGCAATGGGTATGGGAGAGAGTAACATGAAATGTCCGGTATGTGAAGAACGAATGCGAGAAGTCGAGAAGAACGGTGTAACACTGGATGTCTGCCCGGGCTGCAAAGGTGTGTGGCTGGACAGGGGCGAACTGGAGAAACTTCTGGAGCTAAGCGCAGCCGGTGGAACCACGAGACCCGAAACGGGCTCGCCGGGCTACCAGGCGCCCAGACCTTACGAAGGGCGCGATGAGCACGGACGCGAAAGCCGAGAGCATGACAGCGACCACGATCGCCGCGAGAGCGGGGAGCGCGGTTACGGCGAGCGCAAGAAGAAGGGTTCGTGGCTGGGAGACATCATTGGAGGATTCGGCGGAGGCGACGACTGACCCCCCCCGTCAGCCTGCGCGCGAATGGCCTGCCGTTCCTACTCTGGTCCTCGGGAATGGCAGGCCGATTACCATAGCTATCGGGGCTGGATAACCCATTGACGTAATGGCTCAGTCTTCGTGAGCAACTCCCTCTCCCCGGCCTCGCGGGGAGAGGGTTGGGGTGAGGGGCACGCACTATCTGGCGGATATTGTACTCATCAATACTGAACCGTTACCCGTTGACCTCGACAACGATTAGAGGAGTTCCTAGTGACACATGGCTTTAGCACCAGCGGCGTCAGTGGCCTGACCCACGACGAGGCAGAGAGAATACTCAAAGCAGACGGTCCCAACGAACTGCCGTCGGCCAAGCCGCGCAGCATTTTTGCGATAGCGGCCGAGGTTGTCCGCGAGCCGATGTTTCTCCTGCTGGTAGGCGGTGGCGCCATATATCTGCTGCTGGGTGATGTCCAGGAAGCTCTGATGCTGCTGGGATTCGTGTTCGCGGTGATCGGCATCACGCTTCACCAGGAGCGCAAGACAGAGAATGCTCTCCAGGCGCTGAGGAATCTGTCCAGCCCGCGAGCGCGCGTGATACGCGGCAGCGAAGAGATACGCATACCTGGGCGCGATGTCGTTCGCGGGGACTCCGTAATAGTCTCTGAGGGCGACCGGGTTCCCGCGGATGGGGTTGTCCGCTCGTCGGTGAACTTCTCCGTTGATGAGTCGCTGCTGACCGGGGAATCCGTGCCGGTGCGGAAATGCGACTGGGACGGGGTATCGACAATCCAGCCGCCGGGTGGCGACGGTCAGCCATTCATATTCTCCGGGACGCTGGTAGTCCAGGGTCAGGCGCTTATCGAGGTCAGTGGAACCGGCATTCGCACGGAGATGGGGAAGATTGGGCGATCTCTGCAATCAATCGAGATGGAGAAAACCCCGCTGCAGAAGCAGACCGGCAAGCTTGTGCGCAACCTCGCGATCATCGGCGGTTCTCTGAGTGCCCTGGTAGTGATAGCATACGGCCTTACCAGGGGTGACTGGCTGCAAGGCCTACTAGCCGGCATCGCTTTGGCCATGGCCATGCTGCCGGAGGAGTTCCCGGTAGTCCTTACCATATTCCTTGCGCTGGGCGCGTGGAGAATATCTCGGAAGCAGGTTCTGGCCAGACGGATGCCCGCAATCGAGACTCTGGGGTCAGCGACGGTCCTGTGCGTCGACAAGACTGGAACACTCACTCTGAACCAGATGACGGTTGGCCAGCTCTACGCCCAGGAGAAGCACCTGCCGCTGGTGTACGACGGCAAGCAGGCTCTGCCAGAAGACTTCCATTCGCTTGTCGAGTTCAGTATACTGGCCAGCCAGCGGGACCCTTTCGATCCCATGGAGAAGGCATTCCACAAGCTGGGCGAACAGCATCTTGCCCAGACAGAGCACGTGCACCGGGACTGGTCTCTGGTCCAGCAATATCCCCTATCCAATGAACTCCTGGCGATGTCGCAGGTCTGGCAATCCGCCAGTGGGGAAGAGTACGTGATAGCTGCCAAGGGAGCCCCTGAGGCTATTGCTGATCTTTGCCACTTCAGCGATGATCAGAAGACTGCGCTATCCGAGGAGATCGGTGTGATGGCGGAGAACGGCCTTCGAGTTCTGGGTGTGGCGAAAGCGCACTTTACCCAGGCCGATGAACTGCCCGGTGAGCAGCACGACTTCAACTTCGAGTTCATTGGTCTTGTCGGGCTGGTCGACCCCCTGCGGCCATCGGTGCCGGACGCAGTGAGAGAGTGCAGCGAGGCAGGTATCAGAGTAGTGATGATCACCGGGGACTACCCCGCAACAGCGCGCAACATCGCCAAACAGATAGGCCTGAAGGATCCGGAGAGCATTATCACCGGCGAGGAACTCAACGCCATGACCGATTCGGACCTCCGCAGCCGCATCGGGAGCGTCAATGTATTTGCCAGGGTTGTGCCGGAGCAGAAGCTGCGTCTGGTTCAGGCTCTCAAGGCCAATGGCGAAGTAGTCGCGATGACAGGTGATGGTGTCAACGATGCGCCTGCCCTGAAAGCTTCGGACATCGGCGTGGCGATGGGAGGACGGGGGACCGACGTCGCCCGGGAAGCTGCAGGTCTGGTGCTGCTTGATGACGATTTCCTGTCAATCGTCGCGGCAATAAGGATGGGAAGAAGGATCTTCGATAACCTGCGAAAGGCGATGGCCTATATCTTCGCAGTGCACATTCCTATCGCCGGGTTGTCGCTTATTCCGGTAGCATTGGGATGGCCGTTGGTACTCCTGCCTGTCCACATCGTGTTCATGGAGTTGATCATTGATCCCGCGTGTTCCACGGTCTTTGAGGCCGAGCCGGGAGAAGCCAATGTTATGAAGCGCCCGCCGAGAGACCCCGGCGAATCGATATTCGACAGACGGACCGTTATCTGGAGTCTGTTGCAGGGCTTGGCCGTCCTGCTGGTGTCCCTCCTGGTATTCGTAGTAGGACGGACCAGGGGATTGGGCACGGAGGAATCTCGCGCCATGTCCTTCGCCACCTTGATAATTGCCAATCTAGCCCTGATACTGGCGAATGCCTCGTGGTCCCGGAGCCTGTTGGGCACCCTTCGCTCCAAGAACCAGGCTATGTGGTGGGTTGTCGGGGGCGCATTCACGTTCCTCGCGCTTGTGCTATATGTGCCTTTCCTGAGCCAGTTCTTCCGTTTCAGTAAGCTCAGCGCGTATGATAGTATCTTCTGCGCGCTCGCCGGCTTGGCGAGCGTGGCTTGGTTTGAAGTCCCAAAGCTGATAATGCGGCGTCGCGGCAGGGCCACCATCGAGGCTCTGTGATTGGCCGAACATGCCTCGGTGGCCGCGAGCGGTCGTGCACGAATTCGCGCACATCCGCAACCCGGGAGTCGAGATCAGCCTTGCCTATGAGCCAGCCACGGTTGACTGTTCTTCGCTCGAAACTCTACAATACACAAGGACCCCTTTCAAGCATGGGCCCATTCTCAGCGCGCTCAATGGGTCAACAATAGTATACGAGCTATACTGTATTAAGCGATTTGCCCGAGATGGCTGAGTGATGGGGCGCCTCAGGGCTGCCAGGGGTCGGCGCGTTCCGGCTCCGGAATCGCTGTACAGTAGAGGAGTTACTATTGAAAACAAGAGGTTTCCTGGCTCTGGCCGCGCTGGTGATGATGGCTGCGATGTTACCCCTCCCCTGCGCGGCGGCAAAGGGTATCTGGGTCAAGGGCAATACCCACTGCCACTCCACCCGCAGTGATGGTGACGTCTCGCCCACAGAGGTTGCGCAGTGGTACAAAGACCACGGCTACAACTTCCTCTTCATCACAGACCACGAAAAGAGGAGCGACCCGGCGGAGTTGGCGTCCGTCCGCGACAGCAAGTTTATCCTCATTGCCGGCGAGGAAGTCACGACCAGCTATGAAAAGATCGAGCTGCATTGCAACGCCCTTGGCATCCCCGCGGTCCTGTCGAAGCCGACTGGCAGCAGTCCCCTCGACGCTCTGAGCAAGACCCTTCGCGAGATCACGGACGCCGGAGGAATAGCGCAGATCAACCATCCGGGTTTCCACTTCATGGACAATACCCTGCTCACGAAAGCGTGCACTGGTCCCGACGCGCCGAAAGGTCCGTTCCTGATTGAGGTCTACAACCACTACGGTGGCGCGGACAAGGCTGCTTTCGTGGTCGCGGCATTTGAGAGCGCCTGGGATACCGCGCTCTCCGATGGGGCAAAGCTCTACGGTGTAGCGGCCGATGATGCCCACAAGTACAAAGACTTCAAAGCCAAAGTCGGCAATCCCGGCGGAGGTTGGATATGGGTGAATGTGGATAAGCTCACTGTGCAGAACGTTCTGAGCAGCATTCGACAGGGCAAGTTCTACGCCTCAACCGGTGTGGAGTTAACCGAGAATGCTTTCAACGGCAAGACCGTCCGGGTTATAGTCAAGGCAAAGCCGGGAGTGAAGTACACCATGTCGTTTGTCGGCAAGAGCGGCTTCCTGCTTAAGGAGTCTCAAGGGCCAAACGCCGAGTATAAGCTCACCGGCCGCGAGGCCTATGTACGAGTCCGCATAGACGCATCGGACGGCACCTATGCCTGGACCCAGCCGGTAAGGCCCAAGAGCAAATGAGGGTTTCAGTTTGAGTGATGTGAGACGATTCGTCCAATGCACCCCCAACTTCAGCGAGGGCCGCGATGCCACAACTGTTGACAAGATAGTCAGGGCAGTCGCCGATGCGGCGCCGGTGGATGTATTGGATTACTCGATGGACCCGGATCACAACCGCTCGGTGGTGACATTTGTGGGCGATCCGGACGATGTGCTCGAGTCGGCTTTCGCGGGCGCTGCGGAAGCAGTCAGCCTCATCGATATGAACAAGCACACAGGCGAGCACCCCCGCATCGGCTCGGTAGATGTCATTCCAGTTACCCCTGTTCGCGATGTAACAATGGGTGAGGCGATCGACCTTTCCTACGACCTCGGTCGCAGAATTGCCAATGAGCTTCAGGTGCCGGTCTTCTTCTATGAAGAGTCCGCAAATCACGACCACCGAAAGAACCTGGCCGCGATCAGAAAAGGTGGCTACGAAGCCCTCAAGCTTTCCGGGCTTGCGGGCGACAACGAGCCCGACCTTGGCCCACTCTGCCTCCACCCAACCGCCGGAGCTGCGGTGGTCGGCGCTAGAGGCCCGCTTATTGCGTTCAACGTCAATCTTGGTACCAACGACATCCGAATCGCCCGCAAGGTTGCCGAGCTGATACGCTCCGCGCGGGACAGCGGCCGGGGCATGGCGGGTGTGAAGGCTCTCGGTATTTACCTGCGCTCCCGCGATCTTGCGCAGGTTTCCACCAACATCACCAAGCCTGACCAGGTCGGCGTGTTTGAAGTATTCGATTTCATTCGCACCCAGGCAAGAGAGCTTGGGGTCGAGGTAGTGGAGTCCGAACTCATCGGCGCGATCAGCTTGTGCTCTCTGGTGGACGCAGCGGCTTCGGTGATGAAGCTGCCCGATCTCACAACTGGCCGCGTCATCGAATCGTGGCTGGCAAAGACAAATGCTCGCTGTGCGGCGAAGAGGTAACGATTATATGCTCAGGGCTTTCTTTGCGGGGTGCCCGTTCTGGACCAGGACGAACGGCTGCGCCCCAGCGGATGAGACTACCGCGAAATGGTTTTTCGACAAGAGCGTCTGGCAGAAACTATTCAAGACAATGTCAGGCTGCGGATACGACACAATGGTGTTCGAGAGCGACGGCTGCCGTGACCTCGGCGAAGATGTCCGAGCCATGCACCACTGGATTCTGGGCACCGCCCTGGACTACGAGATCGCCCCGATGCTCAGCCTTGCCTGCCGCTCGGATGCCCCCGATCTCGCAAGGAATGCTCACGGGCTGGTGGACGAGTACACCGAGATAGCCGGAGTTCTGCTGCATTCATTCGGCGCGGACCAGGCAGGCTGTGCGGGCGCTCTGGATGTGATCGATGCGGTCAGGCCCGACGCCACAGTATGGCTGAGGGCAGGCGATCTGGGGCCTTCGGATGTATCAGCTCTGGCGCGGCGGGGTGGACGTCGCATTACATATATTGTAGAGTACTGCCGAAAGGGCCTGTTGGACTACAACCCCGACTCCGGCGTTCGCCGTTGGGCGGAAGCAGTCGATCACTCCGAGATCATCGCGGAAGTCTCTCCAGCCAACTTCCAGCCCTGGACCAGCTTCTCCTACGACACAATCACCGGTGCGCTGGATCAGATGGCTGGCCTGGAGCTTGGCGGATTCCTCCTTGGCTCAATATCTCCGGCTGACTGGCCCCGCACATCCGATACCGGGTTCAAGTATCAGTGGCAGCGGGACCTCATCTGGCTGTATACCTGGGCGGGCGAGGATCTCCTGGAGATGGCCGAAGAAGGCCGTCCAAAATGGCTCAAGCGCAACCAGAAGCTGGTGCCGGGGTTCAGCTCGGGGTCTCGTGTCCTGGAACTCACGGGTCTCTACCTGTGGCCGAACAACGCGCGGGCGTGGTTTCCGCAGCTATGCGCCAGGCATACCGAGAGCAACCGGTCCCTGCTATCCCTTTCAGACCTGCTCTCCCCCAATCTCTACTCGCCGGAGAACGGCCAATCTCTTTGGGAGGAACTGACTGGCGAGCGGCCCCAATCCCTTGCGCAGCACTTGAGCGGGGTCCAGGACGAGGAGCTTTACGGCGTGGAGGAGTTCCTTGGGGAGATTGGCGACCTCTCCGACCTGGCCCTTGAGGCCGCGGAGAAGGGTATGCGCAACGATTCCGGCGAGAAGGAGCTGCCGTTCCTGAGCCGCGATGCCTTCTGCTGCGCCAAGCTGGGCAAGTTCTGGGTTGGCCGGGTTTCGGCAGCTCTTGCGCACGGTCGCGGGGATGAGCCTGAGGCAATCCGGCACGCCGAGGCAGCTCTGGATGAGTACAGAGAGTTGGTCCGGCTGGACTCGACCCACCGGGGCCAGTTCCCGGTCGCCTACGGTGGCGAGGTGCTCCAGGCCGAGTGGGGCAAGATAGTCGCGGCGCTTGAGATCGAACTGGCCGACATCCGCCGTGGCGAGTTCAGGCCAGGCGAGGAGTATCCGGTGTTCTGATGCGCGACAGAACGAAGATGGGTGATGGAGAAGCAGCATGACGAGAGTACTTGGTCTGTGTCTGGCGGTGTTGGTTGCGGTTTCGTTGCTATCGGGCGGGGTGTGTGCTCGAGACCGCGAGACAATGTTCCAGGTGGCGACCCTCGACGGCCTCATGGCGGGCCTGTACGACGGCTCGTGGACATTCAACCAACTCAAGGCCCACGGAGACTTCGGCATAGGCACATTCGACAGGCTTGACGGCGAGATGATTGCCCTGGATGGCAGGTTCTACCGGGTGGCTTTCGACGGCAAAGTGAACCTGGTTCCAGGCAAGGAGACAACCCCATTCTCCTGCATCACGTTCTTCGATAACGACGGCGCTATCGATATTCCGGCGGGCACCGATCTCAAGTCGCTGCCCGCCCTTCTGGATTCCAAGCTGCCTACATCCAATGTATACCAGGCAATCAGGATCGATGGCGTGTTCAGCTATGTGAAGACTCGCAGTGTTCCCGCGCAGGCCAAACCCTACCCGCCGCTGGCTGAGGTAACGCCGAAGCAGGCGGTCTTCGAGTTCTCCGACGTTGCCGGGACCGTAGTGGGTATCCGTGGCCCATACTATGTAAAGGGCGCCAACCTCCCCGGCTATCATTTTCATTTCATCACCAAGGATCGCAAAGCCGGCGGCCACGTGTTGGATCTGACTACGGGAACAGTCAAAGCCGCCTACGATGAGACTCGCAACTACACCGTGATCATTCCACCAAGCCCGGATTTCGACAAGTCGGACTTCACAATGCCCGCGCCGACCGCCCACGCGGAGTAACCCATTACGGGTATCTTACCAGTCTCATCGCCCCACATGCTATAATAAGCGTTACGCGTCTCGCCGGCCGGAGCAATTCGGAACAATTGAACCGGGCGTACAGTCTTAAGTATAGACTTACTGGCGTAGGCGGGTATACTGCGTACGCGTTCACATACAACCTCCGGTATTCGCCGGAGTCATAGCTCAAGATACGTACTGCTCTGTGGGTCTTTACCCGGAGGATGATATGAGTAGCAAGAAAACCCTGATCCTTTCAGTATTGGCGCTGGCGTTGTTGTGTATGGCGGTATCGGCGTATGCCGCGTGGCCCGACCCTCGTATCGCGTGGTCGACCTACCATAGCAACAGCTACAGAGCAGGCCAGAACCCGGACTCCAACAACATCACGGATCCGGCCAAGCTAGGTTTGATCTGGATATTCCCGAGGACGGCAGTCAATGCGCCGCTGGAAGCCAATGCGACCAAGTCGCCGTCGTCTGTGGCGGGCTGGACCGCTGACGCCGACGGCGTGTTCACTTCCCCGGACAAGTCCGGCGCGATATTCTACTATGACACCCAGGTCGGGCTTGCGCCGACTGCTCAGGCAGTTTGGCAGTTTGCCCCGTCCGCTCTGCTTCCGGCAGCGAAGTACTATGTGGATGTCCGCGTCCCCGGGACTTTCACGGGGACCGAGGCTGCCACCAGGCAACTCACAACTCAGGCTGTCTACCAGGTAGTTGATGCTGACGGCACTCACGGGCCTTTCGTTCTGGATCAGTCCGATCAGTCCGGCAGTTGGGTTCGCCTTGCGGACCAGGCTTTCAACTTCCAGGCTGCGGGCAATCAGGTTGTGCTGTTCAACAACTCCCCGGGTGGTATTCCATTCCCGAATGCGACGGTGGTGGCCGATGTTATCAGGTTTGTGCCGGCTTCCAACACGGGCATAGAGGTCTATGCCTCCCCGGCGGAAGCTGAGTTCGCGGTTCACTGGAAATTCGGTAGCGGCGATCAGTTCAAGAACCTGGCGCAGTTTGTTTATTCAGGGACTATAGAGCCTCCGTTCGTGAATGAGCCTACCGCGCCGGACAGTGGCGCAGCCTACTGTGTCAAAGCTGTAACTCCAACCAACGGCATTGCCCCCGGTATTATGGAGGGTCTCAGAAGGCAGGTCGGAGACTATCTCTGGCGCTACCCGAGAATGAATGTAGACCCGCAGGCGCCCGTTGGGGATTTGGCAAAGAGGGCAGCTAGGGCAATAGAAGGCCCGGTGGAGAATGGGTTCTACTCATCGCCAACCATAGCTTATGTCAACCTCGGCGTTCCTCCCGCGACCGACATCCGGCAGGTTGTGTTCATGACCGGCATGGACAGACAGGTCTATGCATTCGATGCTACAGGGTGGGAGGCCGATGAGGTCAACCCGAACGTTGTCGGAAGCATAGTGAAGCGTCCGCCGCAGCTTCTGTGGAAAGGTCCCGGCGTGACAGTCAGTGAGCCTTACGACACGCCGCCTGCGGGATGGACCGCCGTAACAGCCAGGGAAGATGTGTTTGGCGGACAGTTCCTGTTCACCAACTGCGACCCCGCAAACGTGCGACCCATTACTTGGACAATCAGTGAAGCCGCGCGCAAGGCCGGTGGCGAGCCGGCGAACCCTGCGGGGTGGGCATACAAAGTGTATGTGTGGCTCCCTGCAAACAAGGGTGGGGAAATGGCTGCCGGGAGAGTCTCGGACGCCGCTTACACCGTCACCTATGCCATTCCCGGTGGCACTGCCACAAAGGAAGTCAGGATCGACCAGAACGACCCCAAGTACCAGGGACGCTGGGTTGATCTGGGTTCATACTTCAAACCCCAACAGGTAGTCCTTACCAACAAGAGCGCAAGCGCTGATCCTATCAACCTCGGTGTAGTGGCCGACGCCTTGATGGTTGTGCCTGAGACTATGCTGGGCTTTGATAAGTGCACGGCAGTCGCAGACACCAATAATCCCAAAGATCCCACGATCCTGGCGAGTACGGTCTACCTGACCAACCCCAACGGTCGTGTCCTTTCGATGGATGCGAAGACAGGCGCGGTGAACTGGATATATCCTACTGTTCGCACCAAGCTTGTAGTCACCGGCTCCGGGGATGCGGATCAGCCCAACCTGGGTGTGATCGCGTCTTCACCGTCCTTCCACAACATGATCGATGGTGGAAAGCTGTTCTTCTCCAGCATGGACGGCGTGGCCTACTCGCTCACAGACCTTGGCCAGCCTGCGCCGGCCCTCGCCTGGAGGTTCCCGGACGGCTCTGTTGGCGACCTGGATGAACCTGCGGGCTTTAGTGGTTCGCCTATGGTCGATGCGACAAATCAGCAGGTGTTCATCGGTTCGCAGGACGGCGTGGTCTATTGCCTCAAGGAAGTCCCGAATGTTTCGGGCACTCCTGCTGTCAAGGCCTCGCAGCTTCTGTGGAAGTACCCGCAGGTAGCCACCGGAGATAGCCTGCCTTTGGGCGGAGTCAACTTCTCGACGGCGGCAATCGCAAGTGTCACGGGGCCTTTCCCGCTCAGAAGCTGGATCGGCGGTATGGACGGCAAGGTGTGGTCGTTCGAAATGTCCGCCGGGGCCACGGGCAACGGCAATGACAGGCGGCTGGACATTCCTCCTGCGTCAACAACGTCGGCCCCGTCTCCCTACGTGATACCCAATCTCGGCTCGGCGATCCAGGGCTCGGTAGCTCTGGACGGCACAGCCGGAAGCCCGATTGCGCTGGTTGGCGATATGGGCTCGGAAGGCATCCTGCACTGGTTCGATTCCAGGACCGGCGGTATGCGCAACACTTGGGGTAACTACAATGGCTACAAGTTCCTCGGGCCGCTGTTCAGCTCCCCGGCGATAGTAGACTCGGTGTTGTTTGCGGACAAGTACAGCGCGGGCGACCCACTCACCTCTTTCACATACGTGATAGTCGGCCAGGCGAGCAATCCGGAGACACCGTTCAACGGACGCATCTATGGCCTCGCGATGAAGGGCGCTGGGGATAACCCCTGGAATGGAGACTTCATAGACGATACGCTCTGGCCGTTCGTTACCGACCCGGGTGTTGACCAGCAGGTGCAGGTTACGACCTTGGGGGACGATTCCACGCCCGAAGTCGAAATGTTCCCTGCCGGGACCACGGGAAGCACGATTGAGAAGCTCTACCAGGCCAGCCTGGACCGGAACCCCGGCCTCATCGCCACTCCGGACGCTGTCACATTCTACGATCCTGATCCCAGCGCTTACTACACCACCGGTGGCATACCGGATAACCCGGACGACTGGATTCTCAGCAAGGACATGAAGACAGCTTCTCCGTCGGGAGTTGCTGCATGGCCGGTCGATACGGACGCGAACCGCCTCGCCGCGATCAAGAAAACTCTCAAAGAGCAGGCGCAGTTGAGGCGCAGGCAGGCGGCGCAGCTTACGGGCAACGCCAGAACTGGCACCCTCTACTATGAGTGGGGCGAGAAGATCAACCTGATCATCTGGAACCTGCCCGGGCTTGCGGACCTCTCCGGTGGAGACACCGGTAACGTGGCAACCGCCAAGAACAACATTCGCATCATTCTGAACAACAAGAGTGCGGGGCAGAGCGCGGGCGCTGAGCAGGTCTTCAGGCCCAAGGTGCTGTGGCGGTACAATGTCCTCGACGCCAAGCAGCCCGACGGTGCCGGCAAGTACAAGGTCCTCTATCAGGATATCGCGCAGACCAAGCCGGTCGAGCGCTGCTATGCTGTTGCGCAGGTAGACATCAAGGGTACGGGCACCAGGCCACTCAGCCCCGGCTCGGCATGGTATCTCACTGCCGAAGTGTCGCTGAAAGCAGGCGGAGTCCTGAGGATCCCGCTCGCGGAACTCAAGTCCGGCACGGTTGCCACAACTACAGTTCCGATTCCCGACCCCGACAAGAACCAGACCATCGGAATCAACAACCCGCTGGCTATCGCGGATGACACCGGCAGGTCCGGCGGCGCAGGCACGATCGCCTGGACCGCTACGCCCAACCGCAACACTGCGGAAGCGCACTTCAACGGCAACGACTACATCAACGCTTCAAACCAGTTCCTGCGGAAACTGCCGTTGATCGATCTGCTGAGCGTTATGCACAACACTGGTTCCCGAGTGGCAAGGCTTGGCATGATGGACCGCAGCGCCACGGGCCTTGAAACCGGCGCTGAGATCAACAGGTTCCGGATAGCGGGCGGTGAGCTCGGTTTCCAGGGCGGCCTGCCCGATCAGCCGGCCATAGCTCGGGTTCAGGGCTTGAGCATGGGCATAAAGATGCCTTGGGAGCTTAGCCTGAACTCGATTGACTACCCGGGCATTCCGTCTCGTTCCCAGGATTTCCGAAGCGCATATTCGGACCGCGATCCGTCCAATGTGCACTGCACGATTCCTCCGATAGTCCCTGGGTCGACCTATGAGACATCGACCCTCAGGCCGGACACGGTTACAGTTCATGTCAACGTTCCGAGATACCAGCCTGCGAACAACACCTACGGCTACAAGCGCAGGATGAACGCATTCGTGGACTCCAACGGCAACGGCAGGCTGGACACCGGCTACAATACATCCGGGCGTCAGAGCCTGTACCAGGAAGCGTACAGAAGCTTCGAGGTCGACCTGAGAGTCCCGCCTGATCCAAGAATAGAGGTCGATCAGCAGCTTGTGGACACGGGCATTGCGCCTCACGGTCTTGGCAATCCGCTGGGCAACCTGACCATACCTGTCAGCCGGTTCACCGCATTCAACGATGTGCCGGAGATAGCAAGCTGGTTCAAGACCCTCACGATCAAGAACACGGGCAACGTGAACCTGTTCAACCTCAGCGTGGACCACGGTGTGAACCTGTTCAACGGTGACGGCAGCCCCGTGATCATCCAGGGTTCTGAGATAATCACCTCGTTGGACGAGACCCTCGGCGGCACGAACATCAACCCCGGCGACGAACTGAGCACAAGCAACCTTCGGTTTACGATCACCAAGCCGAGAGTGGGCGACGCCGACCCGAGCGTTATGACCATCCCCGACATGCGCAAGTATGAGTCGTATGGCTTGGACGGAACCGGAATACTGGGCACGTATCCACTGCTGGACCCGAAGATCAGTGTGCGGATACCGGTATCTCAGCCCATCGGAACCTACACAGCGCCTGTCGTTCGGGTGTTTGCTGACCTCAACGGCAACGAAGTCCGCGATGCCGGCGAGCCGTTCTCCGACCCTGGATTCCAGTTGAAAGTGGCCGTGAAGGAAGCCCAGATAACGGGCAGGCCTTCCGACCCCAACCAACTCAATGCGGTCAGGCCGGAACTTATGTTCCAGAACCTGGCCGATACCAGGCTCCCTGCAGGCTATCCGAAGATCGGCGTTACCACGCCGGCTGCCTACAGAGACTATTCGGGGCAGGTGAACCTGTTCCTGGCGACCAACCAGCCCGCCAATACCGCGGACTATCCGAACTGGAACGACCCGACCGACCCGATGCTGCGAACATTCGCCAATGCGCCGTGGTTCCTGCAGAAGGCTGTTCTGGGGTGGGGAGGGACTCCGACCTGGTTCTCGCCTTATACCGATGGTCGGTGGTGGAACTATCAGCCCGCGACAGGGAGAATCCCTGCGTTCCAGTGGCCCGCGACGCTGCTCAACCCGCTCCCCGGAGCGTTTGTGGAGTCGTGGCCGGCTTCCGGCTCGCCGACCAAGTCCGTGAGGCATCAGTCACCGTTTGTGGCGGAGAATCTGGACGTGGCAGCGGACGCCGCCGCTGGCAGGACATGGCTGATCTGGCAGGGGCTAGGGAACGTCCGGAATCCCGACCTGACCATGACCACCGAGTCACGGCTGTTCTACACCGACATATCGAGAGGCGCGCTGGACAATACCACAACGGGCATACAGTCCATAGACCTCGCGCCGGGTATGACCAAGCGCACACCGACTATGGTGGCCGCTAACAACCGCCTGTGGGCGTTGTGGGCCGGCTCCACAAACGGGAACTGGGCTCTCTACTATTCGGTGAACGATGGCGCTTCGCCGGGAGCGCATCCCGCGAGCGCGTGGACGGAACCCAAACCTCTGCTCACGCCCAATGCCCTGAATGCGGTAAGCTCGCCCAATGCTGTCCAGAGACTGCTCTGGGAGAAGCTTGCAGGCAGTGCCAGCGCATACACAAGCAACCAGCAGAGGATGCTGGATGTCATATACACAGGCATCAACCGCGTGACTCAGAATGCGGACATCCTGCTGACGCGCTATCTGGCCGTCGGCCCCAACGATGGCGCGGCCCCGACTGCCGGAGCGGACCGCAAGGGGCAGCCGTTTGCGAGAGTCTATACCGAGCGACTCGAGAAGCATCCGAAGTATGGCTTCTACACCTCCAGGAATATCGGTTGGCTCAGACTCGTGTCTGAGACGATGAGATCGGGCGCGCAGTTGCCGATACTGGACAACTGGAACGGAAGCGATCCTGGCGCTCCATACACCGATCTGCCGTTCGTGCAGGTGATTCTTGGAACCGGATACGCATATCCTCCTGGAACTCACGTCAGCGCGACCGACGGCAGCGTGGTGGCATACAACCCTGACGGCACTCCCGGCGCGACAATTCAGGCCGGCGCGCCCATTACTCCGAAGATAGACAAGTCGACCGGCGTGTTCACTTACGAGTATCCCGATGGCTCGGCTGCGAAGACCATCCTGGGCAGCGCTCTCATAGACCCCTCTGCGGGCGTTGTGCGCTTCACCAAGCCGCTCAAGGAGCAGGCAGGGGCAGTGAGCAGCGTTTGGGCCGAATACACGCCACAGACGCTCAGGCTGACCACCGACAGAGCGGTAGACAACAGCCCTAAGGCGTTCATCGAGCGGTCGCCGATGACGCCGCTGATCAACCCCGGTATGTGCGCGTGGACCGACACCCTCGGCAATGCGCTTCCGGCTCCGTCGGTCGACAGGCTGTGGGTCCTTTGGAGAAAGGCCAGTTCCGGGATGGATGTGAGCACCATATTCTACCGGACAATGCGCATCGGCGTGGACCTGGCCAGAATCCCTGGGGCGACGGCGATCAGGATGAACCCCAACGGCGTTCCGCTTGCACCGGTCGCGGTTACCGGCAACCTGGGCGCGTGGGAAGTGGACAAGACGGGCACCAAGGTCTACTTCATGGAAGTGGACGAGAGATATCGCTCGCTTGCCCTCAATGGCAGTTCTGCGGTTATGGGGACCCCTCCGGGGCCAATAACCATCAACTATACCGACCTTAGCGGAGCCAGCCGCTCTGTGACCACGGAAGACGTTACGTGGATTCCCGAAGTTCCGGAGCAGTCGCTGCTTGGGTTCGCCTCGGAAGGCAACATCAACGAAGACAGCATCACGGCGTTTGCCGATCCGATGGCGCCCGGAAGCGTTCCGAAAATATGGGTGTTCTGGACCAGCACTCGTGGTGGAAACTCCGACTTGTTCTGGGCCACTTTTGCCCAGTCGTCAATGAAGTAGGCGTTGGCAATAACTAGTTCCGGTATGCAGTATTCAGGCCTCGGGACCCGCGAGGTGGGTCCCGGGGCCGGATTGTAAGTTGCGCCGACCGTGCCTGAATGAACTCTGACAAAACATTTTTTTGGCCTGTTGGCGGCGAATTCGCATAATTTCCAAGTTTTTTCTGCTTTGAGTGCAAGATTACAGAGGTAATCCTGCAAAGCAGGCCGTATACTAACGTAATGGGCTATTGTTGACATGCCGTTGAGTTTGGTGTTAGCATAGTGCACAAGCTAAGCTCATCGAGTAGAGATTGGGACATACCGCGTATGAGTGCTATAAAAAACGCGCCTTCGGCAGTTGTGGGTATCGACATTGGGTCGGACACTATAAAAGTGGCCGAAGCCAAGTACACTAAGGACGGTGTGGTAATCACCGGCCTTGGGATGGGCAAGACTCCCGAAGGTACGATCGAGAGTGACCTCATCATAGACCCGAAGACTTTGGGTCAGGCTGTCAAGGCTGTTCTCGTGGCCAGTGGCATAAAAACCCGCAGGTCGGTCAGCTCTGTCGCCGGACAGTCAACTGTGGTTGTCCGAGTCATAGAGATCCCGAAGACCGAGGGCAGAGAGCTTGCCGAGACCGTGAAGTATGAAGTCGAGAGGCAGGTCCCGTTCTCTCCCGAAGAGATAGAGATGGACTATGCCACGCTTGACACCCCGGCCCCCGACCCTGAATGCCAGAACATGGAAGTGCTGCTGGCGGTGGCAAGGCGTGAGATGGTGGACGGACACCTGAAGACCATCGAAGCGGCGGGCCTCAAGCCAGATGCCATTGATGTCGAAGCCTTGGCCAACGGTCGGGCGCTCATCAACCTCAAGGGTTTGGGCGACACAGATGAAGTGGTCGGGATTATCAGCATAGGCGCACGGTCCACGGAGGTCGGTTTCTTCGACAAGGGCGTGCTTGTTTTCCCCAGCCCTCCTATCGGAATAGCGGGCGCAAACCTCACCACCGAGATTTCCCAGGCGATGGGGATGGTCGGTGAGCAGGCCGAGTCGCTGAAGAAAGAGTATGCGGCTGTCGACCTGGATGGCTTCGGAGCCCTCTATGGCGCCGAAGAGCCTACCACTTATGACACTTTCGGGGCGCCTGGGTTGCCCTACGAGACACCGTTCGACAAAGAGCTTCCCTCCCAGAACTACAGTGGCCCTGGGGGCGAATCTTCCGAGACTACCGGTTACGACGTGGAAGAAACGGGCGGACCGAGTTTTGATATGGGTGGCGAGACTGCCGCTCCCGCGCCTGCCGGCTATGAGCCCGCGGCAGAGACACCGGCAGGGCCCTCGTTCGATCTGGACGCGGAAGAGCCTGCTAAGGCTCCTGCAGAGCAGTTTGACCTGGACGACCAGACAGACGCCTCCAACACCACGGTAGTGCCCTCTGCGGCACCTGCCGCGCCTGAAGACAGTAGCCCCGTCTTCGATATGAGCGAACTCGGCGAAGTCCACGGTGGGGCGGCGGGTTTTGGCGGCGAGCATCACGGAGTTGACCGCACCGAGATGAGCGGGCAGGTGTTCAGATCTATCGCAAATGTTCTGGTGGATCTTGCCCGAGAGGTCAGAACTTCACTTGAGTATTACTACACGCGGTATCAGAAGATGCCTGCGAGGATTTACCTTTGTGGTGGGACAGCTAATATACCTATGCTGGATGAGTTCCTGAGCAGGGAACTCGGAGTTCCGGTGCAGGTGGCCGACCCGTTCAAAGGCGTGCATCACGAGGTTCCGGGATTCTCCGAAACCCAGATTAGAGAACTCGCTCCGCTGTTCTGCGTGAGCATTGGGCTTGCTGTCAGAGATATGGTGGAGTAGCAAGTAGGCGATGTTTTTGGAGTGGCCTGACTGATGATAAAGCTAAACCTACTACCGGCGTGGTATGCGGGAAGACACCTGAGTGCGCAGTTGGCTCTGTTGGCCGTTGTGGTGCTCGTGGGTGTGCTCTCGGTTGAGTTCATGTGGCTTGGGCAGATCCAGGGTGAAACGGCTCAGACCGTACAACAGGCTGAGTTCCTGGAAGCATGGAAATCCAGGGTCGATGGGATCAACGCCAAGGCTGCGTCTACCCTGTCGGAGATTGCCCCGATAACCGAGAAGCTGAACTTCTTCAACGCAGTCCTCGGGTACAACCACAAATACCCCGCCCTCTACGACAAAGTCGTGAAGTGGACCTACAAGAACGTGACCCTGTCGAGCATGAGCTCAGACGGATCGACGGTTACCATGCAGGCTCACGCCAACAATCTGCAAGACTTCGCCAGATACATGCTCAACATGTATAGAGCGACAGATATGTTCACCCAGGTAACCATTTCCAACATCACCGTCAACAGGCCTGGAGCAGGCGGCGCTGCTGCCGGCGCGATGCCGGGAATGGGGCCAGGGGCAATGCCCGGTCGACCCGGAATGCCCGGTATGCCTGGAGTAGCGCCTGCTGGACCGCCGATGCCGATGGCTGGGCCGCTGTCCAGACCCGGCGGGATGCCTGGGATGGGTCCCGGAGGGGCCGCTGGTCCCCCGATGCCGATGGCTGGCCCGCTGGCCAGGCCCGGTGGAATGCCTGCAATGCCCGGAATGCTTGGCGCTGGATTGGCTGGAGCAGGTGCCGCCGGTGGAGGCTCTTCGGCTTCCGGTGTGGATTTCAGTGTGACCTGTACATTGGTTGATGGTCTCAAGATAACAGCTCCTGTTCCGGCGACCGGAACAGCGGCTGCCGCTCCCGCGGCTGGTGGAATGCCCGGTATGATGCCTGGTATCCCTGGCCCCGGCGGAATGCCTGGTCCTGGCGGAATGCCTGGAATGCCCGCGCCTGGTGCAATGCCTGGCGTTGGTGTTGGCGGACCGCCTATGCCTGGTCCCGGCGGAATTGGTGGGGCCGGCCCGATGAGACCTGGAATGGCGGGACCGCCAGCCGCTCCTGCGCCACCGAGATAGTTTGCGCTTCGGGATGTCCCGAGCAGTCGGCACCCAGGAAGCGCCTGTGGATGCCGGTATATGTGTCTTGAGAAAAGGGACAATTCTTTCTAAATAGGATGGCATAGAAATTGCAGAAAGTGCGTCCAATATATGTACTGATAATCGGAGTGGTTCTGATCATCGGTGCCGGAATCGGTCTTTTCTACTGGCAGATCAAACCTGCGCAAGCAGCGTTGGCTGCTGCTCAAGCTAGAGTAAGTGCCGCCAGTATGACTGCTAATGCTGCATCTGAAGCTGCGGCGAATAAGAACCTGAAGGATGCCATCGCTCAGGTGAAGGCTATCAAGTCCAGCCTCGATGCGCAGATGAAGCAGAGGATGCCGGTTCTGAGTTTCGCCAGGCGCGAGGTCGGAATGGTTGCTCTTTGGCAGGAACAACTTCATACACTTGGACCTCTTCTGACAAAGTTCGTTATGTCAGACAAGACGGTCAAGGTCGACCCGGTGTCGTTCAGTATTCCGGATCCGCCGTATACGCCTAACGATCCGACTTTTGACCGCCCGTATCTTGAGTTCAACCTCGGAACGGTCACTGCGGCGGGCGATTACAGAAGCCTGATGAACCATGTGCGGCGATGGAGCCAGTGCAAGAGACTCGTGAAAGTAGAGGGAGTCTCGCTGCAGGGCACCAGCCCGGACCTGAGAGTGTCTTACTCGCTGACCTGCTACATATATCCGATCAACACCGGCGGCCCGATGATCCAGATGGCGGGATCCGGCGGTGGGGCTGCAGGCGGTGGTATGGGTATGCCGGGAGGAATGCCTCTTGGAGCAGGTCCTCCGGGCCGACCTGGACCAATGGGGGCCGGTGGGGCTATGACCGGACCGCCGATGCCTGCCGGACCCGGTGGCATGGCTAACACGCCCGGTGGTATGGGGCCTGGCGCTGGTATGGGTCCTGGCGCCGGCATGGGGCCGGCTGGTATGCCTGGTCCCCCCAGACCCGGCCAAAGCGCTCCTGTTGCGCCAGCGGGTGGCGGTGGCGGCGGTGACGATATGGGTGCCGGCGGCGGACTTGGCAAAAAGAGTATGGATATCGGCGGCGATTAGGCCGTCGGGATTGACAGGGAGCTAGCCTAGATGGACCGAGTCAGAGAATGGCTAACAGATAAACGGAACCTGCCCATCGTCATTGCAGGCGTTGCGGTGCTGATTGTGGGCGCGGCGCTTATGCTCTGGCAGCCTTGGGCCGCGAAGCCCCAAGCGGCAACTGGTATGCCTATGATGCCTACTGGGCCTGGTATGGGTATGGGTATGGGGCCGAACGGTATGCCGGGGCCAGGAGTTCCGGGTCAACCCCCGGGGTTGGGCGTTCCGGGAACAAGACTTGAGATTCCGGTATCCGGTGGACCTAAGGGTATACCGCAGATGCCTCCGGGCATGGGCCCTGGAGCGTCAATGCCCACGGGAATGCCGGGCGTAGGGGCGCCTCCTGCAGGAATGCCGGGGATGCCTCCTGCCGGTGGTATGCCCGGAGTTGGTGGAATGGGAATGGGACCAGGCCAGATGGGAATGGGACCCAACCCGATGGGTGGAGCGGCCACGACTCCCCCGCAGGCAGTTGCCGCAGCCCCGGTTAAGCCGATCGAGGCTTGGAGAGCAGACCCGTTCCAGCCGATAGGCTACAAGAAGCCTCCTAAGAGTAAGGCTGGCAAGGGTGTCATTCGGATAGCGAAGTTCCCTCAGAAGATTACCAGTTATCCCTGGGAGTGGGTATCGTCTGCTCGTCCTCGTCCGACTCCGCCCGTCAGCAAGGAACCGACATTCACACCGCAGCCCTACAGGCGTATGGCCGGTATCCTCATGAATGGCCGCGTCTTTGCGATCATCGAAACAAACGGTCAGTATGACATAGTTAAGCCTGGAGACATGCTGACTGATAAACTTGCTACGGTGGAAAAGATCATGCGAGACCGCGTGATCCTAAAGTCCACCGATCCGAAACCTAGATATATGACTGTTTACCTCACCGGCGCCCCGATGGGAACCACGGGAACGGGCGGAAACATGCCCGGTGGTGGAATGATGGGCCCGGGCGGTATGCCCAACGGTCCGATGGGTCCCGGCGGTATGATGGGGCCCGGTGGAGCTATGGGGCCTGGCGGTATGATGGGACCGGGTGGAGCCATGGGACCCGGTGGAATGATGCCCGGCGGACCGATGGGACCTGGCGGACCTCCGATGCCGATGGGTCCAGGAAACATGTAGTCGCCGAATTGGCGAAAAGACTTGCTTCGAGAGTTTGAGCTTGTGATTGCGTATTAGTCCTTAGGGACGGAGGTTCAAAATGGACGCTAGAATAGTGAAACTGATTATGGTGGTCTGCATTGTGGCAACAGCATTCGCGCTGTTCGCATCGGTGGCAATTGCGCAGACCGAAGACGATGCCAACAAGGCGGCCGAGAAGCCGATCAAGCTGGACCTGAAGGATGTTCGCCTGCGGACCGCAGTCGATACGCTCTTCAAGGGACTCAACCTGAACTACATAATTGAGCAGGGTGTGCCTGACACGTTCATCACCCCCGTCAGCTTCAATCAGGCTGTGCCTTTCCGCACCGCGCTGAAGACGCTGCTCGCGGCTCAAGGACTTGAGTATGTCGAAGAAGACGGCATCTTCAAGATCCGCGTCAAGCGGCAGACTATACAATACCCGAACTACGGCGGCGGTGGAGGCGGCTACCCCCCGACGACCCCCCCGGGCACAAACCAGCCCGGTAGCGTGACTACAGCCGTGACAACCAAAGAGAAGCGCATCACGATGATCCAGCTTCAGCATTCGGACCCGTATGAGCTGCTTATGGACCTCAGCGGTGGCGGCGGCGGCGGTGGTTATGGTCAGGGCGGTTACGGCCAGAGTGGCGGCTACGGCCAGAGTGGCGGCTACGGCAGCAGCGGCGGCTACGGCAGCAGTGGCGGCTATGGCAGCAGTGGCGGCTATGGCAGCAGTGGTGGCTATGGCAGCAGTGGTGGCTATGGCAGCAGTGGCAGCAGCAGAAACAGTGGCAGCAGCCGAAACAGTGGCGGCAGTCGAAACAGTGGCGGCAGTCGAAACAGCGGCGGCGGTTACAGCAGTTACGGATACTAGATAGTATATGGCGCTTGTGCGCAATCTGGGCTTTACTGATCCGAGGAGGAGACTTATGCGGTATTCCTTGAAACTAAACCGGGCTAGGAAATTGGCGGCAGGTATATGCTTGATTCTTGCAGCGATAGCGCTGTTATCGAGCGCGGTCCTGGCGGCCGGCGGAATCACTTTGTCTGTGAAAGACGTTCCGCTGCGGGATGTGGTCAATGTGCTGACCCAGAAGAGCGGCACCAACATCATCATGGGTGATGATGCCAAGCTGGATAAGCACGTTACCGCGACCCTGAACAACGTGTCGCTGGAGCTGGCCCTGGACAATATTGTCAAGTCTGCAGGAGTCAACTATCGGAAGACTGAAGACGGCATATATATTGTTGGCGGTCCGATGAGCGAAGAGCCTCTGGTTTCGACCTCAGAGCTTACTCCGCTCCCTACGGATCTCGCCACTGAGGATTACGTCGCTCCGGTCAAGCCGGCCAGCAAGTTCACCAAGATTGAGCTTCGACATTCGGATGCCGGCCTCATGGTCAAACAGTTGAAGGGCGAAGAGGATCTTGCCATCAAGGATAGATACCTCAGCTATGCGGCAAAGAGCGAAGAGAAGAAGCGCAAACGCAACACCCCGTCCACCACCTTTATCAACCACAGCGCGGTTGTTCCTACGCTGGATCCAAGCATGGCATCGCCTTCGGCCAACCGATGGTCCGGCCCTGACACCGGCGTTGCGCAGTATGGCGGATACGGTGGCAACACAGGTGGACGTGGCGGCTATGGCGGCACGACCGGTGGCTACGGCGGTGGCGCGGGCGGCGGCTACGGCGGAGGAATCCGCGGCACGACTGGCGGGACCACTGGCGGCTACGGCGGAGTCGGTGGCGGCACTCTGGGCAACCAGGGGACCTTGGGATCGACCGGTAGTGGTATGCTTTGGCCGGACGGCATCGAGCAGATCCAGCCTTTCTCCCTTACCAACTCTCTGATCGTAAAGGGAACTGAAGACGGCATAGCCGAACTCAAGACGATCATCCACATGCTCGACGTCCCGCCGAAGCAGGTTCAAATCAAAGCGGAGTTTGTCGAAGTCAGCACGGTCGACGTCAAGAAGTTCGGAATCGACTGGAGCCTGAACAGACTCAATGAGTCATTTGCCACGGCATTCGGGCCATCCGGCAACGTGCTGGTGGGCTTTAGCGTGGGCAACCTGACCGCTAAGATGGCAGCCGAGCTCTCAACCAATGTTGGCCGCGTCGTCAACGCTCCGATCATCTCGACGATCAACAATATGGAAGCCTCCATAGAGATTACGAGGTCGATTCCATATTTCACAACCACCACAACCTCCGATAACGGGACCGTTATCACCAACTCAGAGGTCAATTTCATCGACATCGACTCCTACCTCGACGTTACCCCCCGGATCAACGGCGACGGCACGATCACGATGTTCATTGACCCGCAGGTTTCCGACACCGGCAACATAGTCACCGGCCCCGATGGCGAGGTGGTTCCGGAAGAGAGAGACCAGTCTCTGTCCACAATGCGCAGAGTCGGCAACGGCGAGACCATCGTCCTTGGTGGCTTCATCCGAAAGAACGAAACGATGAGCTACAACAAGATTCCGATCCTCTCCGATCTGCCTCTGATCGGCCAGTTGTTCACGGTGAGCAACAAGAACTCTGACGACAGAGAACTTCTCATCTTCATCACCGCCACCATCATTCCGGACACGATGACCAATCTGGTCTCCGGCGGCGGAAGCGGTTCGGTAACCCCGTAGTTTTCGGGTTAACAAGTTAGCATTCAGGGGGGTTGCACAGCGCAATCCCCCTATGTTCTGTACGGGCCATGATTTCACTAGGATGAGTAAAACCCAAAAATGTCCGAAATTGCTGTTGACCTTGGTGATCGTTCATACGTTGTAATAGTAGAGGCCGGCGCGCTGGGCTCTCTGGGGCAGCGGATAGCGGCCGCAGCTAATGCGAGCAGCGTTGTCCTGGTAACCAATCCCGTGGTTGGGCGGCTCTATGGTGACGAAACCGAACGCAGCATAGCAGGCGCCGGGCTGAGAGTCAGCCGGGTTACCATTCCGGCCGGGGAGCGGTTCAAGACTGTCCGCACACTT
>CAZTAO010000001.1:92150-115347 GCA_964611645.1 uncultured bacterium
CACTTGAGCGAGTGCTCAACGCAATGGTGTGCGTCGGAGCGGATCGTGGCAGTGTTGTGGTAGCTCTCGGTGGCGGAGTGGTTGGGGACATCGCCGGGTTTGCTGCGTCTGTGTATATGCGGGGGGTGAAATGCGTTCAGGCGCCAACGACCCTGCTGGCCATGGTGGACGCAAGCGTCGGCGGCAAGACCGGGGTCGATCTCCCGAGCGGAAAGAACCTGGTCGGGGCCTTTCATCAACCGATCCTGGTCGTGGCGGATATTCGGACCCTCCGGTCACTGCCTGCTCGCGAGCGCCGGGCTGGTTTGGCTGAAGTGGTCAAGCATGGTATAATCTTCGATCAGGGGCTGTTCGATTGTTGCTTGACAGATGCAGCTCGTTTGCTTGCCGGGGACTCCGACTCACTCGGGCACGTAGTAAGGCGAAGCGTGGAGATCAAGAGCGAGGTCGTTGGGCAAGACGAGCGTGAATCGGGCATACGGGCCATTCTGAACTACGGCCACACGGTCGGCCATGCCATTGAGTCGCTTACCGGGTATTCTCTGTTCAGGCACGGCGAAGCCATCGCTATTGGCATGGTCGTGGAAGCCCGGATCGCCGAGCTTGCTGGGGTTGGCGAACCCGGTCTGACGTGTGCAGTCTCGGGTGCGGTCAGCAGATTGCGTCTGCCAACCGCAGTTCCGGCAACTCTGTCGGCAGAAGAGATCGTATCGGCTATGAGCCGTGACAAGAAGACCATCGGCGGCGCGCTGCGGTTTGCGCTGCCGGATAGGATAGGGCGATGCAGTGTTGTGGACGGAGTGCCTGTCCAGGCGGTGCTGGCGGCAATCGAAGAATGCCGCGAACAATGAGGATACTGACCGAGTCGAGGGTCATATCATCCGAGAACCTGTGTGACTGGGAGATGAACCTTGATTGGTGAAGTCGTAAACTACAGATACGAGATAATGGAGAAGATCGGTGAGGGCGCCATCTTCTCGGTCTACAAGGCGCGGGACAAGATGCTCAATCGTCTCGTTGCCCTGAAGATGCTCAAGGATGACCTGCAGCAGAACAAGAACTTCGCGGACAGTCTGTGCGCGGGCTATCGCGCCGCATCGAGCCTCAATCACCCCAACATTGCGCGAGTCCTGGATGCCGACAACGGCGCTTCCGGTTGTTTTGTGGTTTGCGAGTATGTGCGCGGGGTAAGCGTCAAGGACCGCGTTACTCGCGGGGGCGCGCTTGCCGTCCCGCTCGCTTTGGACATATCTGTACCGGTTCTTCAGGCGATGGAATACGCTCACACCTCCGGAATGTTCCACGGCAACCTCCGCTCGCAGGACGTTATTGTGAGCCCGGACGGTGAGGTCAAAGTCACCGATTTTGGCCTGGCGAATGCCCTTGCCGCATCCCCGGAGATTGCCAACACCTACGTGATGCGCTCCGTCCACTATGAAGCCCCGGAAATATCGGAGGAAGGCGCGATCAGCGCTGCGTCTGACGTCTACTCCCTTGGCGTTATCCTCTACGAGATGCTTACGGGCAATCTGCCCTACACAGGCAACACGGCGGTAGCTGTGGCGATAAAGCGGATGAAAGAGCCTCCGATAGCCCCACGGCTGCACAACACCGGCGTGCCCAAGTCGTTGAGCGATCTGATCCTCAAGGCCATAGAAGTCGCGCCAGGCAGCAGGTTCAAGGATGTCAGCAGCATGCTGGCCGAAGTGTTGGCGGTTCGCGAGGGCATAAGGGTCGGACGTCCGACAGTTGCCCCCGCGCCGACTCCCAAGAGGACGGCTGATGAGGACGAGGAACAGGATGAGTACGTTCGCCCTGAGCGATCGGTAGCCCTTCGTCTGACGGGGCTGGTGCTGCTGTTCGTGGCTGTGGTGGTCGTTACACTGTTTGCCACTCTGCGAATCAAGAATCCGCCTCCGGCGGCGATCAAGGTGCCCAAGCTTCTTGGGCTGACTATTGCACAGGCGAACACAGAAGCTGCGCGTCTGGGGTTCAGAATTCAGCAGGATGGCACCGGGGCCAGCGAGGTCTATCCTGAAGGCCAGATCTGCGTTCAGAATCCCCTGGAAGATGAGACTGTGCCGAGAAGTAACCCGGTTGTGCACGTGACAATCAGCGCTGGTTCCGGCGAGGCGCAGGTGCCCAATGTGGTGGGCCTTACCGAGGGAGAGGCCAACAGCCTCATAACCCGAGATGGTTTCGCGCTTGGTCCGCCAAAACAGAAGAGCGACGAGACTGTGCCTGTGAGCTGCGTGATCAGCCAGGAACCGCCTGCCGGCTCCAGAGTCCCGCCGCAGACCACGGTTACTCTCACCCTCAGCACGGGGCCAAAGGCAATTTCCGAGGAGCCAACGCCGACGCCAGCGCAGGATGACACCGACCTCAAGGAACAGGCGTTCAATGTGAAGGTAAAGGTGCCGGAGACGGCATCGGAAGCGCAGCAGGTGAGAGTGGTAGTGAGCGACCAGGTGGCGGACGATCAGGTAGCCTACGACGAACCGCACGAGCCTGGAGACAGTTTCAGCGTACGAGTTACCGGCAAGGGATCGCCAGTGAGGATAAAGGTCTTCGTCGGCGAAGAACTGGTCGGAGATAATACTTACTAGAGAGCAATGATGAGAAATATCCGACTCCTGCCGTCGCTGTTGTCTGCGGACTTCGGCGAACTGAGCAAAGACATTTCCGCAGCCGAAGCCGCCGGAGTGGACGGCTTGCACTGCGACATCATGGACGGCCATTTCGTGCCGAACATCACATTCGGGCCGATGGTGGTCAAGGCAGTTCGGAAGCGCACCAACCTTCCGCTGAACGTCCACCTGATGATCGAGAATGCGGACCGGTACATATCCGACGTTGCCGAGGCCGGCGCCAGCGAGATACTGGTTCACCCTGAGGCCTGCGTGCATCTACATCGCGTCATCCAGCAGATCAAGGCATGCAACCTGCCTGCCGGCGTTGCCCTGAACCCAGCGACCCCGCTGTGCGTGATCGAACACGTACTGGGCGACATTGACCAGGTCCTCATTATGACGGTCAACCCCGGCTTTGGTGGCCAGGCGTTCATTGAAAGCATGCTCCCGAAGATCGAGGTGCTGCGAAAGATGGCGGAGAAGGCCGGAGTCGACTTGGACATAGCGGTCGACGGCGGCATAGACGCAGTCACCGCTGCCAAAGTTGTGCAGGCCGGGGCAAATGTGTTGGTTGCGGGATCCTCGGTGTACTCGTCGAAGCTGGGCGTGACCAAGGCTTGCGATTTGATCAGGGAATCCATCAAGACTGCAACATCGGGCTGAGGTGGGCCGTTGGACACTGTGATCCTTGTGGTTGCCATCGCTGGAATCGCTGCGGCATTCGGATTCTTCATTCTGGAGCTGACCAGGTGGTATAGCGGCGAGTCATTCATCACTCGCTACCACAAAGGGGTCAGGGTAGTCCTTTTCGTGCTGGCGGAGTTCTTGATGGGGCTGATGGTATACGGGGCCTTATTCGATGGCAAGCTGGATCCTCTGGCCGAACTCAGCTACTGGAGCGGGTGCACGTTGGTGGGAGTTGCGGTGGTGATCGTGGCGTGGCTGGACTTGCGCGAAGTGCTCAAGGGGACCCGTCGGATTGTCCGATCGACGTTCCACGGCGAGAGCAGCGACAAAAGATGACTCGCATAGAACCGGTTCACGAAGTCTTCATGCGGCGTGCCCTCAAGCTTGCCGCCAAGCACAGACCCAGCCCAAACCCAAAGGTCGGTGCGGTTGTGGTGAAGGGCGGGGTTGTGGTCGGCGAGGGCGCACACCAGTACGCGGGAGGTCCTCACGCGGAAGTTGTCGCGCTGGCCAAAGCCGGCGAGCAAGCCCGCGGAGCGGACTTGTACGTGACGCTCGAACCCTGCTGCCACTGGGGACGGACCCCACCGTGTACGGATGCCGTAATCGCGGCCGGGATCGCCAGAGTTATCATCGGAATGAAAGATCCCGACGCAAAGGTCGCCGGCAAGGGCATCGAGAAGTTGACCGAGGCAGGGATCGAGGTAGTTGGTCCGGTTCTTGAGGAAGAGTGTGCCAGGATCAACCGGGCATACATCTACAATCGAAAGAGCAAGACCGGACTGGTGTGGGTGACCCTCAAGCTGGCGATGAGTCTGGATGGCCGAATAGCCACGCGCACGGGCGATTCCAAGTGGATAACGGGAGAGAAGTCGCGGGCGTATGTCCAGAAGCTTAGAGCAAATGTCGATGCCATACTCATCGGCGCCAACACGGCGCGCATCGATAATCCAAGGCTCACTGCTCGGCTGGGAAAGAAGACTCTGTACCCGAAGAGGGTCATCCTGAGCAGCGACTGCAATCTGCCGACGGACCTGGCTATGTTCAGTGAACCCGGCGAGACAATAGTTATGACAACGGGTCTAGCTCCGGCAGAGAATCGGCAGCGGCTGGAGGCAGTCGGGGCGAGTGTCATAGCAGTTCAGGACGACATAGGCCAGCCTTACCTGGATGACGTGCTCAAGACTCTCGGAGAGATGGGCTGCTTGTCAGTGCTGATCGAGGGTGGGGGAGAGCTGGCGGCCAGTTTCATAGAGGATGAGTCGGTCTGCGATGTTGCGTTCTTCTACGGACCGGTCATCATTGGCGGAAAAGACGCGGTGCCGGGAATCGGCGGGGTAGGCGAGGAACGTATGGCAACTTGCCCGCGTCTATCCAAAGTGACAATTCGAAGACTCGGAGAGGATTTCCTCTTAACCGGGGAGATTGGCGGATCGCCCGAGTTCATGTACCAAGGAAAACCACTTGTTCACGGGAATCATAGCTGAGATAGGCACGGTTGCTTCGGTGCAGCGGGGGACAGTTACCCGGATCGAGGTTGCGTCTCAACTCGTGAGGCTGGGAGTGAAGGTCGGCGACAGCGTGTCGGTGAACGGTGTCTGCTTGACCCTCACCAAACCCGCCGATCGTGTCCTGAGCTTCGATGCCGTGCAGGAGACCATCGCGAAAAGCGCCCTTGGCTCATTGCGCGTCGGCGAGAGGGTGAACCTCGAACCGGCCTTGAGAGCGGGCGACCCATTGGGCGGCCACTTCGTGCTGGGGCATGTGGACGGTGTTGGTACGATAGAATCTGTGAGCGCGGTTGGCGAGTCCCGGGTGATCCGCATTGGAGCGCCCAGGAACGTGCTGAAGTACATTGTGGACAAGGGTTCGGTGGCGGTCGACGGTATTAGCCTTACAGTTGCATCCTATGATGCATCCGGCTTCACCATTGCCGTGATCCCCCACACAATCGAGGCCACAACGCTTCACGAGCGCAGGGCAGGGGATAAGGTCAATCTCGAAGCGGACGTTTTGGGTAAATATGTTGAGAAGCTGCTCGGCAGATCAGATGGCTCGGGCGAATCGATGGATGGTTTGCTCCGAGATTCAGGTTTCGTATAACGAGAGGAATTCGCGGGCGTCGCGCCCGCGGTGGTAGATATGGAAGGCAAAGATAGAGTGTTTGCAGATGTTGAGGCCGCGCTGGAAGACCTGCGCGCGGGCAAGATACGTATTGTGGTGGACGGCGAGGCCCGTGCCAACGAGGGCGACTTCGTGATGTCGGCGGAACACGCCACGCCTGAAGCGGTCAACTTCATGGTGACCTATGGCAGGGGCCTTGTCTGCGTCCCCACCACCTCCCAGAGGCTCGAGCAGTTGGGGCTGCCGATGATGGTCGAGCGGAATACAGCTCTTCTGGGGACTGCATTTACGGTCAGTGTTGACGCGGCTCACGGTACTACGACCGGCATCTCAGCCCACGACAGGGCAGCCACTATCCGGGTCTTCGCGGACCCCAACGCCAAGCCGTCGGACCTTGCAAGGCCTGGTCACATACATCCCCTGAGGGCTACTGAGGGCGGTGTGCTGGTCCGCGCGGGCCACACAGAGGCAGTGGTGGACATGATGAGGCTGGCGGGCCTGGGTGAGGCCGGGGTTCTGTGTGAGATTCTCAAGGAAGACGGCTCGATGGCCCGCCTCCCTGACCTGATGGAAATGGCAGAGAAGTGGAACCTCAAGATAGTCACCATTGCCGATATCATCAAGCATCGGCGAATCAACGAGAGGCTCATTACCAAGGTCGCAAGCTGCAAGATTCCGACCGAATATGGCGAGTTTATGGCGCACGCGTACCAGGCGTCAGTAGACTCCAGCCCGTATGTTGCTTTGGTAATGGGTGACGTAGCAGACGGCTCCGACGTGTTGGTCCGCATCCACTCCGGCTGCTTTACGGGTGATGTCCTCGGCTCGCTGCGGTGCGACTGTGGGGAACAGTTGCAGACCGCTATGCGTATGATAGCTGAAGAAGGCCGCGGGGTGCTGGTGTACATATATAACCACGAGGGCCGTGGAATAGGCTTGGTCAACAAGCTCAAGGCATACGTCCTGCAGGATCACGGGGCGGACACAGTTGAGGCCAACCACATGCTCGGTTTCCCCAACGATATGAGAGACTACAGCCTGGGCGCGCAGATACTGGTGGACTTGGGTCTCAAGCGAATCAGACTTCTCACCAACAACCCCGGCAAGTACGTGGCGCTGCAGGGGTATGATCTGGAGATAGTCGAACGGGTACCGATAGTATGCAAACCCAACGAGTCCAACGCGCGATACCTGCGCACCAAACGCGACCGAATGGGCCACCTGATGGATGACCACCTTTTCGACGACTGCGAAGCAGAGTCAAAAGGGGAGAAGTAGCCCCAACCTCCCTCTCCTCGCGGGAGAGGGCAGGGGAGAGGTTCTTCTAGCGTAGGGCAATGCAGAAGTTATAGGTGAAAAGAACCGCCCCCTAGCTCCCTCCTGGCGTGGAGGGGGAATGGAGTGAGGTTCTTCCGCATAGGAGGGTAGTAATGGCGAAAACAATCGAAGGCGTTCTTGTAGCCAAGGGCCTGAAGTTTGGCATAGTGGCGAGCAGATTCAACGAGTTCATTACCGGCAAGCTCATCGAGGGGGCAATGGACGCCCTCAAGCGACACGGAGCCGCCGAAGACGCAATAGACCTGGCATGGGTCCCTGGGGCCTTTGAGATACCGCTGGTGGCTCAGAAGATGGCTCAGGGTGGCAAGTACGACGCCGTGATCTGCCTGGGTGCGGTTATACGCGGCTCGACCCCGCACTTCGACTACGTGGCGGCCGAGGCGTCCAAGGGCATCGCCCATGTTATGCTTGCAACGGGAGTCCCTACGATCTTCGGGGTACTCACCACGGACACTATAGAGCAGGCCATAGAGCGCGCGGGCACGAAAGCAGGCAACAAGGGCTTCGATGCAGCCATGTCCGCCATAGAAATGGCCAGCCTGATGAAGCAACTGGGATAAGCATTTCCCGAGGGGGCCAGGGGCAGATCCTTCCAGCTAGACAGGAGCAATGTGCCCCGGCGCCAAACTTGGGTATATACTTCTCTGACTGGAGGTTACGCATATGTCCAAGACTATCTCGTACTTGTTAGTGTTTGTGCTGGGGTTCGTCCTCTGCGCTTTCTCGATCTACCATTTCTTTGGGTCTCCGGCTTCCTTTGGTACGGAGTCCTCCAACCAGGCTACCGGAGGCGGGCTGAGAGTTGCCAGGTCCGGCAACAATCAGGTCGCCAAGGCCGCCGAAAAGGTCAGCGCATACGTCGTCAACATAGATACGATAGGCAGGCCCCAGATGGCTCCGGCCCAGATGGGCGGCCCGATGCCAGGCATGCCCCCGGGGTTCGGGATGCCCTTTGGGCAGCCGCAGGAGGTTACACCCAGGGGGTCGGCCTCCGGAGTTATCTTTACGCCGGATGGCTATATCCTCACCAACAACCACGTGGTGGCTGGAGCCGCGACCCTGTCGGTGACCATGCACGATGGCAAGCAGTTCCAGGCCAAACTGATTGGCAGAGACCCCAAGACAGACCTCGCTGTCATAAAGATCGACGCCAAAGACCTGCCCTATGCTAAGTTCGCGGATTCCGACCAGATCACGGTCGGCGACTGGGTCATAGCGGTCGGGAACTCGCTGGGGCTCGGCCCGACGGTGACCGTGGGCGTCGTCAGCGCAACAAAGCGAGGCCCCATCAACATCCAGGGCAAGACGCTGGAGAAGGTCATCCAGACAGACGCCGCCATCAATCGTGGTAACAGCGGTGGCGCACTGGCCGACATAAACGGCGACCTCATTGGTATCAACTCTGCCATCGCATCGTCCGGACCGGATGGCGGCAGCATTGGGATAGGTTTTGCGGTTCCCAGCAATACAGCCAGAACCATAGCCGACCAGATCATGAAGACCGGCGAGGTTGTGAGGCCGTGGCTGGGAATCAAGTACACCGGGTTCGATGAAGAGGCCAGGAAGATGCTGCAGGCGAGAAGCGGGCAGGCTCAGCCGCCTAAGGAAGACGGTGTGCTGGTGATAGATGTGGTGCAGGGCTCACCCGCCGCGCAGGCCGGGCTTAGGCCGTACGATGTGATTCTCAAGTTTGAGGGCAAGCCGATTTCCCCTTCGGGGAAAGCTGAGGCCGGGAAAGTGTCTCTCGGAGAGCAGGTGGGCGCAGGCAAAGTAGGTGACACGATCACGTTGGAAGTCTGGCACTCCGCCAACGGCACGACCAGCAGCGCCGGAGTCATCCTGGGCAAGATGCCCACGGACCTTGGCGAATAGCGGTCAGATGCGGATAGGAGTCGTTAGCGATACTCACGGCAACGCTCAGGCGTTCCGCACAGCGATAGAGCGGTTGGGCAATATAGACTTGCTGCTGCATGCCGGTGACATACTCTACCATCCCCCCAGGCTCGGATGCGCCGAGGGCTACGACCTGATGGGGATGGTTGAGGCGCTCAACACGCTCGGAGTTCCGATTGTTGCGGCTCGCGGCAACTGTGACTCCGAGGTCTACGAGGAACTCCTGCAGTTCCCTGTCCAATCCCCTTATGCCTACGCCTCCTGCGAGGGCACGAGGGTTCTGGTCAACCACGGCCACCTGCTTAGCAGCAGCCAACGGGGCGAACTCGGACGCAAGATGGATGTCCATTTTGTGATCTCAGGCCACACCCATCTTCCTGTCCTCGAGCGCTGCGACGGGGTCATTCTGATGAACCCCGGCAGCACATCGCTCCCGAAGTACGAAGTCAACGGCAAACTGATCCCATCGGCGGGCATAATCACAGACGAGTCGATCCGCATCGTAAGCGTCGATGACGGCTCGATTTTGATGGAGATGAAGCGACAGTGAGTGACAAAACACTCTTCTCAGGCGGCACGATAGTCACCCCAACCCACCAGGTAAAGGCGGACCTTGTGATCGAGAACGGCAAGGTGGCGGCAATCCTGCCGCCCGGAGATGCCGTTGAGTCCGGCAACGTCGTTGACTGCGCCGGTTGCTGGGTCGGTCCCGGCCTGGTGGATATACACGTCCACGGCGGCGCGGGACACGATTTTGTCAGCGACAACCCCGAAGAGATAGCTCAAGGTGTGGCCTATCATCTGTCACAGGGAACCACGTCGATTACGCCCTCTGCATTGAGCGTTCCGTTCGAGGAGATGGATCGGTCCATATCCGCGGCCAAAGAGGCCGCCAGGCGCTCGCAGGCCAGTATTTTGGGCTATCACGTCGAGGGCAACTACCTTGACATGGAGTATCGCGGCGGCCATCTGGCGGATTACCTCTACCAGCCCGACCCCGAGGACTACATGCCCCTGTTGGACAAGCACGGTGACTTCATCACCGAATGGACTCTGGCGGTGGAACTCCCCGGCATCCTGGAACTGATCCGGGCGTGCCGGGAAAAGGGTGTTGTATGCTCGGTCAGCCACAGCCAGGCAACCTATGAACAGATAATGGCGGCGGTGGATGCCGGGCTGTCGCACTGCACCCACTTCGCTTGCGCGATGGGCAATCTGCGTTTCGCCCCCCTCAGGGAAAGCACTGGCAAAGGTTTTGCGCCGGGTGTGATTGAGACTGTTCTCCTGCAGGATGAGATCACCACGGAGGTCATTGCGGATGGCTTTCACCTCCACCCTGCCCTTATCCGGATGGCGGTGAAGTGCAAGGGTGTGGACAACGTCTGCCTGGTCTCGGACTCGATGAAGGGAGTCGGCTTGCCGGATGGGGAACACTTCATAGGCGGCCAGGTCTGCGTCTGCAAGGGCGGAATTGCCATAATCAAGGACAGGCCCGGGGTAATCGCCAGCTCTATCACTCCGCTGGTGGGGATGCTGCGTTTCGCTCACACGGTAGTTGGTCTGCCGCTGACCGACGCCTGGAAAATGGCCAGCGTCAACCCCGCCAAAGTAATAGGCTTCGCCGACACCAAAGGCAGCCTGTCCCCGGGCAAAGACGCAGACATCCTGGTGCTGGACTCCAACATGGCGATCAAGGGAGTCTGGGCTAGAGGAATAGATGTCGTGAGTTAATACCCTCTCCTGCCGCAGCGGGAGAGGGGAGGGTGAGGGGCTTCTGGCGTAAGGTTGTTCGGAACTATTAGATGGTAGGAACCGCCCCCTAGCCCCCTCCTGGCGGGAGGGGGAATGCTGCACCCCCTCCCACGGGCCGCGGGAGAGGGAGTGGGCAGGGTTCTTCCTCTATTTTCCTTCCACGGCCACCATCGGCGATGAAAGCGAGAAACTGCCGAGGTCGCTTACGAACTCAGCTTCCACAAACGCCGCGGACCAGCCCTTAGCAGGCTTGGGCACGGATGCAACATAATCCTTGCCGGTCTTGCTCATGTCAACCGGCTTCCACTCAGCCTTGCGCATGTCGCGAATGTCCGAAGTAGCTACCCAGAGCACGGCCTTGGTCAGGTCAGGCTGGGCTTTGAGCACTATTCTGGCTCCCTTGGAACTCTGCGTGCTCTTCATTTCCATTGTGGGCAGGGCCTTGTTTGTGGCGACGCTTCGCACAAAGCTCGAGCATGCCCCGGCTATCTTCATCAGGCACTGGATACTCTTGAAGTTGCTGCCTTCCATTCCCAGCCCGTGTCCGGCGTTGGGCATGTAGAGCACGTTCTTCTGGCCTGTAACCTTGGGCCAGTAGACGTTGAGCGAGTCAAAGGTCCAGTATGGGTCATTTGCGCCATTGATAAGGAGCTTGGGCATGGTGATCCTGTTGATGTAGGAGTAGGGGTCAACAATTCCCGTCAGCCTCTTGCCCTTCTCCGACTCAAGCACCGGCATAAGCCCGTTGTCCGTATAGTCCCCTATCTCCTCGCTGTAGCCACCGTAGGACATGAACTGGTGCCTCATTTGGGCCGGCAGGTTGAGGTTGTCGTAGACCATAGGCACAATACCCTTGACCCGCTTGCCGTCAGCGGCGGCGGTCAGCCATGTTGTCCAACCTCTTTTGGATGCTCCGGATACGATGAAACGGGTAATCTTGGACTTCATACCGGTCTGCGAGAATGCCTGAACGGCGTCCATGGCCCTGACAGCAGCCTTGGTCATCGGCAGAAGCAGCGGCCACTCGTAGTCGCCGGTTTCCAGTGCCTTGAGGAACGTGTAGGCTATGAGGGCGTCTTCCCGCTTGCCGTCATAGAGCGGCTGGTTGGGGATGTCCCAGAGCACTGCCACCGGGCACTTGAACGCCGAAGCCAGCGTCCCCATCACGATATCCTCTCTGCCGCCGGGGGATCCTCCGGTGACAATCAGCACGCAGAGGTCATCAAAGTCGCGGTTTGTGGGGATAATGATCTGCAGGTCGTGCTTCCATGCCATGCCTTCCCAGGTTTGGCTGGTCATGGCAAGGTTGATGGTCTTGCCTAGCGGAGTTGAGTTCTCCGAGGTCTTCTCCCACGCGTACGAGGCGTCGGGCTTGTTTACATAGTCGATCAACTCCTCGCATCTGGCGACTGTGCTCAACAGAGTAACGAGGGCTAACAGGGTAACAAACAGTCTGGTCAAGATTACCTCCATATAGTTAGTCGTACTTGGTCGCGCGGGTGAACCCATTGGCTTGGTGGGCGCTTACAGCAAGTGGTATAATCGGGTTACCGTATATATTAGACGCAAGCGAGGGCAAGAAGTGACCAAACTAAATGATACACCTTCGGGTGAGAGAATACACATATCCATCTTCGGCAGGCGCAACTCCGGCAAGTCCAGCCTGATCAACGCCCTCACCAACCAAAGCCTTGCTATAGTCTCGGAAGTTCCAGGCACCACCACCGACCCGGTGTCCAAGTCCATGGAACTGCTGCCGATCGGCCCTGTGGTGATCACGGATACCGCGGGCATCGATGATGTGGGAGATCTTGGCCAGCTTCGCATCGAAAAGACCCTCAGGGTGTTGGAGAAGACGGACGTTGCTGTACTTGTGGTAGACCCGGGAGTCGGCGCCGGCGAGTTTGAAGAGGACCTGCTGGCCAAGATCAAAGACCGAAACCTGCCCATTGTGGTCTGCGCCAGCAAGACTGACATCACCCCGGACTATCCATTGGTGCGCGAATGGGCGGTCAAGCACAGCGTGGTGTTTGTGGCCGCGAGCGCGGTTACTAAGGATGGAATAGACCGTCTGAAGTCCGCGATTGTCCAAGTTTCGCCGATAAGTCTGAACGAGCCAACGGTGATAGGTGACCTGGTGACCGGTGGAGATACCGTCGTGCTGGTGGTCCCGATAGACAAGGCCGCCCCCAAAGGAAGGCTGATCCTGCCGCAGGTGATGACCATTCGCGACCTGCTGGATCACGATGCCTCGGCGCTGGTGGTCAAAGAGAGAGAACTCTACAACAGCCTGCGAAACCTCAAACGCAAGCCCCGGATGGTGGTTACCGACTCCCAGGCATTCCTCAAAGTCCACGCCGACACCCCTCCGGACATCCCGATGACCAGTTTCTCTATACTGATGGCGCGATACAAGGGTGATCTGGCCGGATTCGTGGAGGGAGCCAGGGCAGTAGACAATCTGAAAGCGGGGGACAGCGTTCTGATCTCCGAAGGCTGCACGCATCACCAGCAAGCGGACGACATCGGCACTGTCCAGATCCCGCGATGGCTGCGGCAGATGGTTGGCGGCGATATCCAGTTCGGCTTCTGCTCCGGCAGGGATTTCCCCCCGGATGTCGCGTCCTACAAACTGATAGTTCAGTGCGGGGGATGCATGCTAAACCGCCGAGAGATGCTATACCGTCAGAGAGTGGCGGCAGACGCCGGTGTGCCGATGACCAACTACGGGGTCCTTCTTGCGAAAGTGCACGGCATTTTGGAACGCGCGCTAGCCCCATTCCCGGGATTGGCCATTGAGGCAGACGACGAAGAACTCACCAATGTCCGCCTCGAGAGGCTGACCTGACGGTTTTGGGCAACATTCCCCCTCCTCGCAGGAGGCGCTGGCCGAAAGCAGCTCCTAGCGCAGCGGGCTGCGAAAGGCGGGCTAGGGGGCGGTTCCTTCAGCGGTTTGGCCTTCACTTTGTCTGGCTAGAAACGCTTTCCCAGGAGCTGTAGAACCATTATCGGTCGCAACTTGAACACCCACACCCCCTTGTCTAACTTGTGCGTTATTCAGGGTTATTCAAGTCGTTGTGGTGGGGGTGTTCAGGCTCAAACTGGCGGGTAAACGGGCGGTTGTTCAACAATTTATCCACACCCTGTGCATAAGTGAGAACCAGTGCCCAAACCTCTACACTACCCCCAGGGGTAGGCAGTTTGTCGGAGGTGTGACACAGACGAGTCTATGCTTCAGCCTCGCAATCCTAAGCATGGCTGTCACCAATCGCCTGATCCGTCTGTCACATTCATGTTTACCCATCGATACAGGCCCCAAACACGCGAAAACAACCGTGGCCGCCTTGACATGAGACGCCTCAATGCCTATAATTTCCTAGGCAAGTTATGACATCAGTCAGCCTGCCGCCGCTTGTCTGGGACGCCAGGAGGCGGCGTTTTGTTTGTCAAAATCTAGTAGGAGGAATAGCGAAATGCGTTGTAGTCTAGCTAAGACGAAACGCGGATACGGGCGTCTTTCCGGGCGTTCTGCAATGGTTTTTGGACTTATCGCGCTTGTCGGATTACTGACAGTGCTATTGTCCAGCGCTGCATCCGCGGCGGAAGCAATCGAGCTGCCGAAGTTCGACCAGTTGGACCTCATGTGGCCGTCGATCTGGATCGTGTTTGTTTGTGCGATCATCGGCTTGGTCTTCGGGGCAAAATGGTTCACCGCGATCATGAAGGAAGACCCGGGTTCACGCGGGATGGTTGAGGTCTCTCGCGCGGTCCAGGAAGGCGCGTCGGCTTATCTGAAGAAGCAGATCAGCACTATGATCTGGTTCGTGATCATCATTGCGATTGGTCTCTTCTTCATGTATAAGAACGTCCACGGCTTCGGCGTCGTTTGGTTCGATGATCTGGGAGTGAAGCAGGGTGGCGAAGCCGGCGTGGGTGGCATACCGGTCTACCTTGGAGTTCCGTTCGCATTCGTGCTGGGTGTGTTCGCATCCTACGCGGCAGGCCTTATCGGAATGTATATGGCCGTAAGGGCTAATGTCCGAGTTGCCAACGCCGCTCTGACCAGCTTCAAGAAAGCCCTCTATGTTGCCTTCCGCGCGGGCGGTGTCTCCGGCATGGCGACAGTTGGCCTCGGCCTGCTGGGCGCGTGCCTTGTCTTCTTCATCTTCAGAGAGCAGTCGATGAAGGTCCTTATCGGATTCGGATTCGGCGGTTGTCTGGCTGCCCTCTTTATGAGAATCGGTGGCGGCATCTACACCAAGGCTGCTGACGTCGGCGCTGACCTGGTCGGCAAAGTCGAGCAGGGCATCCCTGAAGACGACCCCCGCAACGCCGCCACAATCGCCGACAACGTCGGTGACAACGTGGGCGACTGCGCCGGTATGGCTGCGGACATTTTCGAGAGCTACGAGGTAACCCTGGTTGCCGCGATCATTCTCGGAGCGGCCGCATTCCCATTCCTCAAGACTATTATGAGCGTCGAAGCCGCGACCATGGCCGTTCTTGCGATGGTTGTCTACCCGCTGCTCATCAGAGCGGTCGGTGTGTTGGCTTCTATAGTAGGCGTCTACGCCGTCACCGGCACCGACGACATGAGCATGAACCCGATGAAGCCGATCAATGTCGGTTTCTTTGTGTCGGCAGCTATTGCCACTGTCGGGTTCTTTGCTATCTCCTATGTGGTGTTCACCAGAGTGCCGATTGCCGGTTTTGAGTGGTGGAGATTTGCCGCTGCCAACCTTACCGGTATCCTGCTCGCCCTGGTCATAGACAAACTGACCGAGCACTACACCGCCATCGACGAGAAACCGGTCACCGAGTGCGCCAAGGCCGCCAAGACCGGCCCCGCGACGATCATCCTCAGTGGCTTTGCATCCGGTCTGGAGTCGGCCGTGTGGAGTGTGGTCGCGATTTGTCTGGCCATTCTGGCCTCCATGCTGCTGTTCAAGGGCGAGCCCTCACTGGCCGCATACGGTATCGCTCTCTCCGGTCTTGGGCTACTGTCGACCACGGGCTTCATGCTCGCGATGGATACCTTCGGGCCGATCTCCGACAACGCAAACGGCATCTTCGAGATGTCCGGAGCGCTGAAGGACGTGGGCGAAGACTCCAATGCTAACAAGATCGTTGCCAAGCTCGACGCAGTAGGCAACACCACCAAGGCTCTGACCAAGGGGCTTGCGATTGCAACGGCTGTCATTGCCGCGACTGCTTTGTTCCGCTCGTTTGCGGCTGATGCTGGCCTGCTGGAAATTGGCATACGCATTGAGTGGACGCAGGTTTTCATCGGCCTGCTGATAGGCGGCGCTGTGCCGTTCCTGTTCTGCTCGTTTGCGATCAACGCGGTCACCCGCGCGGCATTCCAGTTGGTTGAGGAAGTCCGCAGACAGTTCCGCGAGATCAAGGGCATTATGGACTATGACCCTCGCTCCGGCTCTGATGTCGGCAAGCCCGACTATCAGCGATGCGTCGCTATCTCCACCGCCGCAGCTCAGAAAGAGCTTATGAGCCCCGCGGTTCTCGCTCTGGCTGCCCCGGTCCTGGTTGCTTTCGGCCTGGGCTACGGCGATCCACTGCGAGGCGCGGCCGCTTTGGGCGGGTTCCTCGCCGGCGCGATTCTGTCTGGGCAGCTTATGGCTGTTCTTCTCTCCAACGCGGGCGGTCTTTGGGACAACGCGAAGAAGAAGATCGAGGATGGGATGTTCGGCGGCAAGGGAACCCCTGAGCACAAGGCAGCAGTCGTTGGCGACACCGTCGGCGACCCGTTCAAGGATACAGCCGGACCCGCTCTGAACCCGATGATCAAGGTCATGAACCTGGTCGCGATCTTGATCGCGCCCATCGCGATATCCGACATCTCGGATGTTGCCAGGACGATCATCGTTGTTATATCGGTGCTCGCGCTGGCCGGCGCGACAATGTGGAGCAAACGCGGCGGTATAGAAGCCGAAGCGTAAGTTGCTCAGTCGATCAATAGTTGCGTAGAGTCAGGGCGGTGGCCATCCGGCCACCGCCCTGACTGTCAACTGATGACCGTTTTTGCATTCTAGGCCCAAATGAGCTTATTATATAGATGATGACGGTGCGCCTGTCGTCGCACGGTAACGCGTGAAAACAACAATAACAAGGAGCCTGGCTTCAATGAAACTATCGCACTTTTGTATTCTGCTGGCAGTCATCCTGATGATTGCGGTTGGAGTTGGATGCGGGAATAACAAGGCGGTTGAGGTGCCCAGCGCGGTCGCTTCCGTCAACGGAGAGAAGATCACGTCCTCTGAATACCTGACATGGCTGTCGGATGTTCGGGGACGCGATGCCCTCAAGGCTCTGCTGGAAGGCAAGATCCTCATGCAGTGGGCCAAGGACGAGGAAGTTCCGGTCACCGACGATCAGGTCAACAAGCAGATCGCCGACATGAAGCGGGTTGGGCAGTATGACCAGGCCGTCAAAGAGGCAGGCGAGGGCTTGCTCAAATACCAGTTGCAGGTAGCGCAGGCTAGAGTCAACCTGGCGAAGAAGTTCTACGGCAAGGAAGTCAAAGACAAGCAGCTTCAGGACCTGTATGATGGGATGAACAAGCAGGGCGAGACGTTTGTACACTCAGCAGGCAAGCAGGTTGAGCTGATGGGCGACAAGGACCAGCAGAAGATGCAGGACGCGCTTAGCGAGCTGAAAGCCGGCAAGTCGATGGCGGAAGTCGCTGCAAAGACTACCGACCCTAAGTTTGGCGGACAGAACACGGTCACCTTCTGGGCAGGGGAGAAGCAGAAGGGTATGCCCAAGCCGTTGCAGGATGCGATCAATGCCACCAAAGTCGGCGAGTATGGCGATGTGATCGGCATAGGCGCAGAGGGCAAGCCGGTCTCCCAGTATGTGGTCTTCAAGGTTCTTGCGGAGCGACCCAAGGACAATATCACATTCGCCGATGCTAAAGAGCAGATTCTTGGCGCAGTGCTCCTTCAGAAGGCGCAGAGCGACCCCGATTTCGAGACCAGGTTCAACACCAAGAAGAAAGCAGCCAAGATCGACATCGAGATCAAGCGGTTCGAGGACGTGAAATACGGCTTCCTTTATCCGCCGCCTCCCCAGTCGCAGATGCCGATGATGATGCAGCCTCAGCCTGGTGGGCAGCCGTAGTCAGCAGCAGCCATCCGGCGAAAGCGAAACCCGGAACGAGATAGTCTGATACATAAGGAGAGGGCACCCGCCCTCTCCTTTTTTGCGCGGTGGGCACGTCCCGCATTCCCTCCTGCCTTCCCCTTCCCACACTCCCTCAAATGCGCTATAATAAAAGCATAGTAAATCGAGCGGTTGGCTTGTTGGGATTCGGAGGGTGATATGAAGCTGTCTACGCGGTCACGATATGGGCTTAGGGCTATGTTGGTGCTGGCTATGCACGAGGGCGATGATCCGCTGATGACCAAGGAGATTGCCGAGCGGCAGAACCTCCCCGCCACCTATCTGGAGCAGCTTATGCTGACTCTCCGCAAGGCCGGTCTGGTGACGGCCACGCGCGGCGCCAAGGGTGGCTATGTGCTGGCCAGGAATGCCGAGGATGTGACACTTGCCGAGATCGTGGAATGCCTCGAAGGCCCGCTGGACATAGCGGACTGCGTCGATGTGCCCAATTGCTGTGTTGAGCCCGATGCTTGCGCCTTGAAGGACGTTTTCGCCGAAGCCAACCAGGCTCTCTTCAACGTCTTCCAGTCCTTTACCCTGTCCAGACTTGCCAACGACCAGCGCGCGCGGGAACTGGCCAAGACCCCAATGTACTTCATCTGATCAATCCCAGCTTCTTGGCACACGAAGAAAAGGCCCCCAGGTCTCAGATCTGGGGGCCTATATACTCGGTATGGAGCGATGTCCTAGAACCCCGCGAAGAGCTCGACGAACAGAAGATCGTTGTCGATGCTGGGGATGCCGGCAGGCGAGTCTTCCATGTTTCGCTCATACTGGAACTCGGCCCACACCGTCTTGTCGATGGGGTACACGTATCCCAGGATGACCTGCTGGGTTTCCCAGGTGGTGGGGTTAGCGTTGGACGGCTGGTTGTTGTCCAACTGGCCGTAACGAATGTAGGCCTTCTTGCCACTGGCCGGCTCGTAGCCAACTGTAAGCCCAAGGCCATCGATCTTCAGGCAAGAGAACTTGCCTCTGTAATACTCGGCCTGCGCGAAGAACGAACCGTTCTTGTAGGTTGTGTCCACTCCCCACTTGTTGTGGTCGCGGTCGTTGTTGACGAATGCAACGCCAGGGCACCAGATCTTGGGAAGGGCGTCGGCATCTTCCTGGATCAGTTTGCCTGTCATATAGGATACGTGCCACTTGATATTAGGCATTGCTTGGCCGATCTTGGCGGTGATGGCCAGATTGCCGGTGCTGGAGCCGGGGACGTCGCGCTCGGAGATGTGCGGAACAGTCCTGAGCGCTCCGGGGAAATCGCCTATGCCACGAGTTCCCACGCGCAGGTCATTGTACAGTGATGCGCCACCCTCCCAGCCGTTCTGGGTGAAGTAGTACTGTATACCATTGGTCCTGTCCTGAGTGAATGTCTCGGGAACGATGCCGTACTGGGTGGTCTTCCTGGCTCCGTAGCTGGGCGTGATGCCGAAGTTGAGCTGGCGACCCTTGCCAACTCTGAGGCGACCGGTTCCCAGCGCCATGTCGTAGTATGCGCTCTCAACGTAGGTCCGATACTGCTCTGCGGGAAGCGCATTCGGCAACTGCGGGTGGAAGTATACCTCAACGTATGTCTCGGCATTCTCGCCCGTCTTTGCCTTTGCGCTCAGTGAGACGCGCTCCGTGGCAAACCTGGCGCTGGAGTCCGGGTTCGCATAGAATCGGTTCTGCATGTAGCCGTGAATCTGCACGGGGCCGAAGTCTGCCGCGCAGGCTGCCGCGCCGAGAAGCACGACAATACAGATAGTGAATAACGCTGCTCTTACCATCAAATCCCTCCCTGTTCTTGTGTTTCGTCTCGTCGGTCTGGATGGTCGCCGCCATCCTCTCATTTGCGTGGCGTTTGGCCCGCAAATCCTTATTCGGGTTCTCTTCTGACTGGTTATTGTAGTATTCTACATCGAGTAGACTTTTTCCCCTTCAAGAAGCTTCACTCCGCGCTTTTTCAACATCTCAATTGCCTGCTCTACCGGCGTCACGCGGAAAATGACTATCGCATTCTCGCCGGACTTGCCCACGAACGCGTACATATACTCGATGTTGAGGCCGGCGTCCGCGAAAGCGTCGATTACTCCCGCCAGCCCGCCGGGGGTGTCCGGCACTTCCACTGCCACCACGTCGGTAAGCGCAACCGTGAAGTCCGCTCCCACCAGGACCTGCTTTGCCTTGTTGGGATCATTTACTATCAGTCTCAGCAGGCCGTATTCGCTGGTATCCGCGATGGACAGCGCCCGCACGTTTACGCCGTTATCCGCCAGGGTGCGCATGATCTCAGCCAACCTGCCGGACTTGTTCTCCATAAAAACCGTCAACTGGCTAACTTTCACCGTACACGTCCCTCCTGTCGATCACTCGCTTTGCCTTGCCCTCGCTCCGCGCGATGGTCTTCGGCTCCACCAGCTTCACCTTCACCGCAATGCCCAGCACCGACATCAGCTCCGACTGGATCACCCGCTCGCGGTTCTCCATATCCTTGACCTCGTCCGAGATCATCTCCGGAGATACCTCAACCCAGACTTCCAGGTTGTCCATCATTCCGGGCTTGCGGTCAACCACTATTATGTAGTGAGGGGCAGTCCCCTCCATCTCCATCAGCACGCCCTCTATCTGGGACGGGAAGACGTTGACGCCGCGGATGATGAGCATGTCGTCGGTCCGGCCCATGACTCGGTGCATCTTGCTCAGTGTTCGCCCGCAGGGGCAGATACCCGGCATCAGGTAGGTTATGTCCCTGGTCCTGTATCTCAGGAGGGGCAGGGCTTCCTTGGTGAGAGAAGTAAACACCAGTTCGCCCTTCTGCCCGTCCGGAAGCACCTCGCCTGTGTTCGGGTCGATGATCTCGGCGATGAAGTGGTCCTCGTTGACGTGCATCCCGTTCTTCTCAAGGCACTCAAACGAGACCCCCGGCCCCATTACTTCGCTCAGGCCGTATATGTCCAGAGCGTCTATGCCCAGCGAGGCCTCGATTTCCCCGCGCATGCTCTCGGTCCATGGTTCGGCTCCCAGGAATGCAACCCGCAGCTTGAGGTCGGATATGTTCACTCCCTCTTCGCGAGCCGTCTCTCCCAGCAGAAGCGCGTAGCTCGGGGTGCAGCAGAGCACTGTGGAACCGAAGTCCTGCATTATCTGAATCTGGCGTTTGCTGTTGCCGCCGGATATGGGGACAACTGACGCCCCTATCAACTCCGCCCCATAGTGGGCGCCGAGGCCACCTGTAAACAGGCCATAGCCGTAGGCGTTCTGCACAACGTCGCCCTTGTGGGTCCCGCCGGCTGAGAGGGTCCGTGCCATCATTCCGGCCCACATATCGATGTCATTTCGGGTGTAGCCGACCACGGTGGACTTGCCCGTTGTCCCGGAACTGGCGTGTATGCGTACCACCTGCTCCATGCTCACCGCGAACATGCCGAATGGGTAGTTGTCCCTGAAGTCTGTCTTGGTGGTAAATGGTATCTTTGTCAGGTCATCCATGGTGCGGATGTCCTCGGGTCTCAGGCCGATCTCATCGAATTTCTTCCGATATGCCGGCACGTTCTGATAGGCGTGCCGAACTGTGTTGGCCAGCCTTTCGCTCTGAAGCTTCCTCAGGCGCTCTCTGTCCAGACACTCCTTGTCCTGTTCCCAATAGCTCATACTGCTCACCAGCCCTCTGTTTGGTCAAGCGCGGCGATTCGGAGTAGAAACGTCCTCCAGCCAATGACACGTGCGTGTAAATTATGCCACGAATTGTTAAGTTACACAAGTCCCTGTGGAGGGTATTTCGCACTTTCTCCCACAATCGCCCCTGCCGCGCGATACATTATACTGCAATCGAGCCTGCAGACCCAACCCAAACGGTCGCAAGTTTGACAACAGGCGCCCGCGACGTATAGAATTACTGTTGTTGCCAGGCGGGTCGGGGACTCGGCTGGCCGTATTGCTGTGACTTCAGCACAGCCAACCCGCCCCATAAACCACCAGGAGGAACGTTCTATATGGCAGTCAAAGTCGGAATCAACGGTTTTGGGAGAATAGGCCGCCTTACCCTGCGCGCTATTCTTCAGGAGTACAAGGGTCAGATCGAGGTCGTGGCAATCAACGACCTTTTCGACTCCAAGACCAACGCTCACCTTTTCAAGTATGACACCAACTACGGCCCATGGCCCGGAACCGTGTCCGCCGAAGACGACAACATCGTTATCGACGGCAAGAAGGTCAAAGTCTACGCCCACAAGGATCCGGCCGCTATACCCTGGCAGGATCACGGCATCGAGATCGTTGTCGAGGCCACCGGAATCTTCACGGACGCCAAGGGCGATCCCGCGAAGGGCAAAGCCGGCGCATCCGCTCACATCCACGACACCGTGAAGAAAGTCATCATCTCCGCCCCCGCGAAGAATGAGGACGCTACCATAGTGCTGGGCGTGAACGACGAGATCTACGACGCCAAGAGCCACAACATCATCTCCAACGCAAGCTGCACGACCAACTGCCTTGCGCCGGTCTGCAAGGTCTTGCAGGATACGTTCGGCATTGAGAACGGCTTCATGACCACGGTCCACGCTTACACCAACGACCAGAAGACCGCCGACCAGGCCCACAAGGACCTTCGCCGATCTCGCGCTGCCGCTGCGAACATCATCCCGACCACCACGGGCGCGGCCAAGGCGATCTCGCTGGTTATACCTGCGCTCAAGGGCAAGATGAACGGTGGCGCGCTGAGAGTGCCGACCACGACAGTGTCGCTCGTCGACCTGAGCCTCATCCTCGAGAAGCCCGCGACGGTTGAAGCAATCAACGCCGCGATGAAGGCTGCCGCCGACGGACCGATGAAGGGCATTCTCGGATACACCGAGGACCCGGTTGTCTCCTCCGACTTCAAGGGCGACGGCCGAAGCTCTATATTCGACGCTCTGAGCACCATGTGTCTCACCGACAAGTTCGTCAAGGTTATGTCCTGGTACGATAATGAGTGGGCATACTCGGTGAGAGTCGCCGACCTGATCGACATGATGGTCAAGAAGGGTCTGTAGGCCATGAACAAGAAAACTGTCAGGGACATAGATGTAAGGGGTAAGCGGGTTCTGATGAGGGCCGACTTCAACGTCCCGCTGGATGCCGATCGCAATATCACGGACGATCGTCGGATCGCTGCCGCTCTCCCGACCATAAAGTATGTGCTTGACAACGGCGGGCGGCTGATCCTGATGTCGCATCTAGGCCGCCCCAAGTTCGATGATGACGGCAAACTGCTGCCGGAGTGCGTGCCGCAGTTCAACCTCGATCCCGTAGCGAAGCGTTTGTCGGAACTTCTGGGCAAGCCCGTGAAGAAGATGGGCGACTGCGTGGGCGATGAGGTCAAAGCGGCCGCGATGGCTCTCAAAGACGGCGAAGTGCTGCTGCTGGAGAATGTCCGCTTCTACAAAAAGGAAACCAAGAACGATCCGGCGTTCTCGGCCAAGCTGGCCGATCTGGGCGAGGTGTATGTGAACGACGCGTTCGGCACCGCCCATAGAGCGCATTCCTCAACCGAGGGTGTGGCTCATATTCTGCCGGCAGTCGGCGGTTTCCTGATGGAGAAGAAAATGAGGTATCTTGGCAAGGCTCTGACCGGC
>CAZTAO010000001.1:115357-225429 GCA_964611645.1 uncultured bacterium
AAAGTCGCCGACAAGATCCCGGTGATAGACAACCTGCTGGCCAAAGTGGACAAGCTGATGATCGGCGGCGGGATGGTCTTCACATTCTTCAAGGCCCAGGGCAAAGAGATCGGAAAGTCCATCCTGGATGCCGAGGGTCTGGAGAAGGCAGTAGACGCCATAGCAAAGGCCAGGAAGCTTGGAGTTGAGCTGATCCTGCCGGTGGATATTGTCGTGGCAGACCAGTTCAGCGCCGATGCCAACAGCAAGGTGGGAGACGCCGACGCCATTCCCGCCGACTGGCTGGGAATGGACATAGGTCCGAAGTCCATCGAACTGTTCAAGGCAGCTATCGCGCAGTCCAAGACTATCGTGTGGAATGGCCCGATGGGTGTTTTCGAGATGCCCAAGTTCGCAGCCGGAACTCACGAGGTCGCGGTTGCGCTGGCCAACTCGGACGCAGTGACCATAATCGGCGGAGGAGACTCCGCTGCGGCGGTCGAGCAGATGGGTCTTGCCGACAAAATGAGCCACGTCTCCACAGGCGGCGGCGCATCCCTGGAGTTCCTGGAAGGCATAGAACTCCCCGGCGTGGCAGCCTTGCAGGACAAGTAATCGAACAAGCAATGTAGACGTGAAGGGGAGCGCCATCTGGCGCTCCCCTTTTGTCCATTAGTCTCTTTTGGAGGAAACATGTCAAGAACACCATTCATAGCAGGCAACTGGAAAATGAACAAGAACATCGCTGAGGGCGTCGCGCTGGCGAACGAACTCAAGGCGATGATAGCGGATGTGAAGGGCGTGGACGTTGCAGTGTGCCCGACCTTTGTGTCGCTGCAGAAAGTTGGCGAGGCCATCAAGGGCAGCAATATCGACCTCGGTGGGCAGTGTTGCTTCTGGAAAGAGTCCGGCGCGTGGACCAGCCAGATAGCCCCTAGCATGCTGATGGATGTCGGCTGCAAGTGGGTCATAGTAGGCCACTCCGAGACCCGCGGTCGCTTCGGGACAGTAGATGACGAGCTTGGCTGCGTGCTGTCCTATTTCGGCGAGCGCGACCAGACCGTGAACATGAAAGCCAAGGCCGCTTTTGCCGCCGGGCTTATCCCGATCATTGCTTGCGGTGAACTGCTTTCCGAGCGTGAAGCCGGACAGACGGACGAAGTCATCAAGTGCCAGATGCGCACCGACCTCGCTGGATTCACCGCCGGACAGGCAAACGCGATGGTCATAGCCTATGAGCCGGTATGGGCGATAGGCACTGGCAAAGTCTGCGACAGCGACGAGGCCGATAGGGTCTGCGGTGTCATCCGCTCAGTGGTCGCCGAGATGTACGGAGCGGGTACCGCTGAGGCCGTTCGCATTCAGTACGGCGGCAGCGTCAAACCCGACAACGCCAACGAGCTTCTACACAAACCCAACATAGACGGCGCCCTGGTAGGCGGAGCAGCCCTGAAAGCCTCTGACTTCGCGGCGATCGTGAAAGCGGCCCTCTAGCAGATAGCCAATGGCCTATGGCCAATGGCAGAACTGCAATCCCCTCTCCCCTTGCGGGAGAGGCGTTGCCCGAAAGCAACCCCTAGCGAAGCGGGGTTGCGAAAGGGGCGGGGGTGAGGGGTCTCCAATGAAATGGTCTCTTGGCGTTAACGAAGACGTCATAACCGAATACGGTGGGTCCAAGCTCAACGACTACCTTGCAGGCCCTGAGGTGGTCGTTGAGACTTGGCGGCGCGCCCGGCCCAGGATTGCGGAAGCCTTTGGGATGGACCTTCTCACCCAGCCCGGGTCTACCTCCCATGCGTTCCTGGAGTCCGAGTCTTTGGGGCAGAGCATCTACTGGCCCGAAGATAGCTGGCCCGCGCCTGCCGACACTATACTCAAAGAGCCAGAAGACATCGACAAGCTGGAACTTGTCACGGACTTCATGTCCCGCCCAAACACCAGGATCCTGCGGGACATGCGGTCCTACATACAGGCACAGTCAGGGCCGGATGCTGGCGGCTTGCACGAGGGGATGGTCGGCAACGCCCACATCACTACCGCCCGCAACCTTCGTGGGGACGACATCTTCTGCGACATGTACGAGCGCCCCGAGTGGTGCCATAGGCTCTTTGAGTTCCTCACCGAAAACCACATACTCTGCACCCAGGACCTCTGGCGATACCAGGGCATCGATCAGCCGAGCTTCTTCCACATAGCTGACGACTTCGCCGGTATGGTTTCGCCTCCGCTATTTGAGGAGTTCGTGATACCATACTGGAAGCGCACTCTGGAGGTGTTGGGCAAGGGATGCGAGACTGTGATGGTTCACAGTGAGGTCATGCATCCGGAGCATCTGCCGTTCCTCCACGAACTGCCGATCACGGTCGTGGACTACGGCCAGGACCCGTTCGTGACCCCAAGGCAGGCGATTGACCTGGGGATAGGCGTCAGTTGGCACTACCTCGATCTGGAACTGCTGATCGGTAACCCGGACACCATCCGCAAGCGATACGAATACTATGTTGATAGTGGCCTGGACAGGATTGTTCTGAGCGTGGTCCATCGCAGAGTTCCGCCGGAGAACGTGCGCGCGCTGATTGCGGTGGCGAAGGAGTATGAGTAGAACATGAGAGAGATACGAGTTTCGACAGTCAACGCCCGTGGGACATCGTGCAGCGAACAGCCCGCCGATATCCTCAAGACCATGAATGACAGGCTGGTCGCGGTTACGCCGGATAAGCCCGACCTCATCCTTATCTCTGAGCTCTTCGCCAACCACCCCACCGACTGCACCCGCGAGTCCGCCGAGGCATTCGCCCAAAGCGTGCCGGGGCCTGTGTCCGAAGAAGTCGCCGCACATGCTCGTAGGCTCGGCTGCTATATTGCATTCGGTCTGCTGCGGGAGCATCAGGGGAGGTTCTACAACAGCATAGTGATGCTGGACCGCGACGGCAAGCAGGTCTGGACCTACGACAAGTTCACCCCGATGCCCATCGAGATGACAGGTTGGGGAGTCACCCCCGGGGCTCTGCCGCAGCCGCTGGAGTTCGAGTTTGGCCGGGTGGGCGGCGCGATCTGCTTCGACATCAACTTCATGGAAATGGCGGAGTATTACCAGAGGCAGTCGGTCGAACTGCTGCTGTTCTGCTCGGCATTCCCTGCGGGCAAGCTGCTGGACATCTGGGCGCTGCGATATGGCATGAACGTGGTCGGGGCAACTTGGTACGATTACAACCGCATCATCGATTGCACCGGTCGGACAGTTGCAAGCAGCAGCGACATCCTGCCCTATGCAACCGCCATCCTGAACCTCAACCGGCGCGTGGTCCACATGGACGGCAACTGGCCTGGCATTGAGAACATGCGTCAGAAATATGCATGCGACGTTCTGATCGAAGACATGCGAGACGAAGCCACTGCCGTAATCACCAGCCTCAAGAAAGGCCTGGAGGTTGCCGAACTAATCAAAGAGTTCCAAATAGAACCCCTCCCAACCTACCTCGACAGATGCCGAGGAGTCCGAGCAAGTCACGGCGGCCTACCGATGCCGAAGTGGTGGTAGCCACTTCCCCCTCCTCGTTAGGAGGGGGCGAGGGGGCGGTTCTCTTCACGTAACAGTTGTGCACGATGCTACGCCAGAAGAACCTCTCCCCAACCCTCCCCTGCGAGGGAGGGAGCAGTCAACCAGGAGCAAATAATGCCATCAACAAGAACAATAATCCTGACCATGATTCTCGCAATCGCCGTCGCGTGTCCCGCCATTGCAGCCGTGAAGCTCGTGCAAAACGGCAAGCCCGTTGCCGTAATAGTCATACCGGACAACCCCACGCCTGTGGTGGCATACGCGGCTCAAGAACTGCAATACCACGTCGAGCAAGCCACCGGCTCGAGGCTGGAGACAGTCTCGGAAGCAGGCTGGAATTTGTCCACTCCCGCTATCTTGCTCGGCCCGACTAAGGCTGCGGTCAAGGCTGGTATACGCTTCGACAGCAAGCGGCCTAACCAGTACGTTCTGCGGACCGTTGGCAGCAATCTGTTCATTCTTGGGGATGACACATCTGGCGATGTCTTCGGCCCGTATCGGGTTCTCCACGAGAACTACACCCACGTCGGGACCCTGCTGGGAGTCTATGACCTGCTGCGGAACCAGCTTGGGGTGAAGTGGCTCTGGCCGGGGAAGCTGGGCGAGGTGATTCCAAAGCGGAACAGCATTGAGATTGGCAAACTGAACAAGCTGTCCGGCCCCAAGCTTATACACACACGCATTCGTGACGGAATCTACACCGTGGCTAACCCGGCGGGGTGGTCATCCGAAGCTGAGTATGCAAGATATACCACCGAGCAGTCGATCTGGCTGCGTCGGCAGGGCATTGCGATGGCTATGAATATGGATATACATCATTCTTTCACAGACTGGTGGAGCCGCTACTCCAAGAACCACCCCGAGTTCTTCAACCAACTTCCCGACGGCACCCGGAGACCCAACCCATACTATGGCGGCGGAGACCCTTCTTTTGTATCGATGAGCGTCAGTGAGCCGGGACTTCACAAGCAGATAGTGGAAAACTGGAAAGCGAGAAGAAGTGTTCTCGCCCCATATATCGATGCCAGCGAAGACGATGCCCCCGGAAGCTGCACTTGCGACAGGTGCATGTCCTGGGACGTCCCCAATGGCAAACTGGATTTCCCATTCGACCAGCGCCTGGCCAAGGCAAAGGAAGCTTTCGCCAAAGGCGATGAGAACTGGGTCGGCAAGCTTGGCAACGTCTCGGACCGCTACGCCAGATACTACCTTGAAGTGCAGAATGAAGCCCGAAAGACAGACCCCGATGTGGTTGTTATGGGTTTCGCGTACGCTAACTACACCGTGCCGCCCGTGAGCGCGAAGCTCAATGAGAATGTGATAGTAGCGATAGTCCCGGGCCTGATGTTCCCGTGGACTGCTGAGAAGATCAAGGCCTTCCGCGCGCAGTGGCAGGGGTGGGCCAAGACCGGCTGCAGGCTAATGCTCCGGCCAAACTACACTCTCGATGGCGGCAATATGCCCATATTCTACGCCAGAAAGCTCGGCGAAGACCTGCGATTTGCGGCCAAGAATGGAATGATCGCCACTGACTTCGATAGCCTCACCGGCCAGTGGTCAACCCAGGGGCCGAACCTCTATGTGCTTACCAGAATGCAGCTTCAGCCGGAACTGAGCGTGAACCGGGTCCTGGATGAATACTACTCGGGTTTCGGCCCGGCATCCGGCGCGGTCAGGGCATACTTCGGATACTGGGAAGAGTTCTCCGACAGTATCAGCGACAAAGATTACAACAAAGCCGCCGAGGAGACCAAGGGCGACTGGGCCAGGTTTGTTCGAATGCAGGGAAGATTCTTTACCCCGCAAGTGATGGCGGAGGGCAAGAGGCTGCTGGACAAGGCCGCCGAAGCCGCCGCATCCGACCCCGTGGCGAAGCAGCGCGTCGAGTTCCTCTCGCGCGGTCTGGAGAACGCGTCGCTTACACTCGCCGCCCACGAAGCGTTCCTCGCATACAAAGCCGGATCCCCCATCGACTCCTACCGCAATGCGATGCGAGCGCTGGACTCCTTCCGAAAGGACAGCGAGCCCTGGAACATCGCCAATATGGGATTCCTGTCATACTTCGAGGGCATGACCTGGGACCGGAACCTGCTCAAGGTGATGGATACTCCCGGCGATGAGCTTGGCGGGACATGGAAGTTCCAGTGGGACCCCAACGATGTCGGCCTTGCCCAGGACTGGCAGGCGGACACCGCCAACACCTCCAACTGGCTGGACATCACAACCAACGGCCCATGGGAAGAACAGCCAGTCGGCAAAGCCTGGCAGGCGGAGCACGGAAGCCCGTACGATGGCCACGCGTGGTATCGCAAGGACTTCAGCGTGACCCCGGAGCAGGCCGCGAAGAACGTGAAACTGGTTTTCGGCGCAGTGGACGAAGCGTGCAAAGTCTTCCTCAACGGCAAACAGATACTCGACCGCCCATTCCCGTTCCAGGGCAACATGAACTCCTGGCAGGAAGCCTTTGACATAGACATCAAGCCCTACCTCCGTACCGACAAACCAAACAACCTGTCAGTGCGAGTCGAAGACAAAGCAGGAGCCGGTGGAATATGGAGGCCGGTGTGGCTGGTGGTCAAGGACTGACCCGCCGGAACAGTCTCTCTCCATCAGCCGTCTCTATAGAATCCACCTCAATCGCCCCACGCACCGAGTTGCCAACGATAACTCGCGTGGCGCTCCGGAGGTCATCAAGCGTCAAGACGCGCTCCGTCACCTCGCCGTCAGCCAGCATCCGCGCCCGCCAGATACCGGGAAGTAGTCCGGAATCCAGCGGCGGCGTATATAACTTTTCATCTATTTCCACTACAAAGTTGAATATCGAGCATTCCGTAATCTCGCCCCGCGCGTTCAGATACACGGCGTCGAAGAACCCTGCTGCTTTGGCGGCTTTCGTGCCCCGGTCGTAGACATCTCGTCGGGTGGTCTTGTGGTAGAGGAAGACGTCCTCCGGGTCCGTTTGATCCCTGGCAAGTATCAGCTTCACTGTGCCTGCGGCTGCATCGCCGAGTGGCGACCACTGAACGTCGACAGTGCCTGATTCTGATACAAGCAGTCTGACGCGCTTAGGCCAAGAGGAGTCGCGCATCTCATCCTCGGCTTCATCCAGGGCTTCATCCAGCCTAGCCCTCAACAGGGAATCGTCCATCCGCCAGCCAAAGCAAACCGCCGACTTCCGAAGCCTGGCTAGATGGGATTCGAAGAAAGCATACCCTTTGTACGGGGTATAGAGCAGCGTCTCCAGAAGCCTGAAGTCCGCAGGTTCCAACTTCAGAAAAGAGCCTTTCAGCAGCGTTTCGCGGTACTCAGGTTCCGCCTCCGAATCCGCTACAATCCCGCTGCCCACTCCAATCTCGCACTGATTGCCGGTCTGCACAACGGTGCGTATTGCCACATTCAACAGGCAGTTTCCACCTGGCTCAAAGAAGCCGATCGAGCCACAGTAGACCCCTCGCGCTTCCTTCTCAAGCTCGTTGATGATCTCCAGCGCGCGTATCTTTGGAGCGCCTGTAACAGACCCGGGCGGGAACGTGGCGGAGAGTATCCCAGAGGGTGTTGTTTGCCCCAGCAGCTTCCCTTCCACATCGCTGGTCATCTGACAAAGCGTCCTGAACCTCTCCACGCTGAACATCCTGGATGTCTTCACGGACCCGAACTCGCTTATCCTGCCGATGTCGTTTCTCATCAGGTCCACAATCATCAGGTTCTCGGCGCGGTTCTTGATGTCTGCCGAAAGCTCAGCCGCGAGCCGTTCGTCTTCCTCAAACCACCTGCCCCGCTTGCAGGTGCCCTTCATCGGACGGGTGAGGACCGTGCTGCCGGTGCGCCTGAGGAAGAGCTCCGGGGATAGCGAGACGACATGGAACTCGCCTGTGTCGATGTATGCCGAGTAACCCACCGGGTGCGCCGCTCGCAATCGCGCGAAAAGGCTCAGCGCCGTGGAGTCGTTGGTGAAGTGCAGCTTGCAGGTGTAGTTGACCTGGTAGACATCCCCGGCCGCGATGTAGTCTTTCACCCTCTCGATGCAGTCGGAGTACTCGCGCTCATCCACACTGAGCCTGACATCCCCAATATCCTCCGCGCTGCCCAGTCCGCCCAGCCGTAAGCTCTGGTATTCCAGTTGGACAGGCTTGTCATATATACCGAACCAGGCCACGGGGACAGTAGACGTGTGTCTTGGAGCAATGGGCTTGTCCAAGACAAGACCGGCCTCATACCCCAGGTAACCCGCAGCCCATTTGCCGGATGCCAGCGCTTCGTCTAGCTCGCCCAGCAGAACAGGGACTTCCTCGGAGGCGTGGGCGACCAGAATGCGGTCGGGATCGCTGAATAGATACGTGCGGCCAGTGTGGGACCGGGTGTCGAGGTCGTCGACCACTACACTGCCTGCGCCCAGCAGCGCAGACAAGTCAGGAATATCATTCTTTTGGGGAGTCGCTTGGAGTTGCATCACTGTACGATTGTACCCCCTCAGCGCGCCGACAGGCAACCGCGCCTTGACGCAATACCCCTCCACGCACTACCATATTGCAGGCTAGGGAATGAGACTGAGCCCTTTACGATGAATACTCAGGAGTTGAGATAATGAAGAAAGCTAGAGTTGGCCTCATAGGCTGCGGCAAGTTCGCGGAGGCTGAGCATTTCCCCAACTGCCAGAAGGCAGAGAACGTCGAACTGTACCACTGCTCCTCCCGAAGCGAGAATGGGCGGGCGACTGCCCTGCGCTACGGCTCACAGAAAGTAACCGCGGATTACCGGGAGGTCCTCGCCGATCCGGATGTGGATTTCGTGATCCTCAGCGTTCCTCACGAGATGCACCTGTTCTACATCAAGGAAGTCCTGTCGGCGGGCAAGCACCTGCTCTGCGAGAAGCCTATGACCATGACCATGGCCGAGGCTTACGAGGTAGTCCGTCTGACCAAGAGCAAGAACCTCAAGCTCTGTGTGGACTACAACCGCCGCTTCAGCCCCGCGATGATGGATATGAAACAGGCCTACCACGCCCACAAGAAAGGCCCACGAGGCAAGGCCAGGGTTTATACCCAGGAGAATAACCGGCCCACGTGGAGCGAAGAGCACGAGACTATGATGCTGGTCCGCATCAACGATGAGAGCGCCACGTACGGCGGAGTCCACATCGACTGGCGCGAGGGTGGGGGGCAGATTATCGGCGAAGGCTGCCACTGGCTGGACCTCATCTGCTGGATGCTTGAGCAGAGGCCGGTGCGGGTGACTGCGGTCGGCAGCACCAGGCTTAACTATGTGATCAATATCGAGTTCGCCGATGGCTCGATCGGCTGCCTCTTCTTCTGTGCCGGCGGGTCATTCGAGTATCCCAAGGAGTTGGTGGAGATCCAGGATCACGGTAAGATATTCCGCAGTGAGTGCTTTGTGGAGAACCAGTGCTTTGGGCTGGGCGAGCGGACGGTCAAGACATTCCCGTTGCAGTTCGACTTCCATCCGGAGATCGGCCAACAGGGCGGCATGAGCGGCTACCTGGAGAAGATCGACGCGATGGGTAACGACTACGTCGCAACCGGCAAGCTGCAGTATGTCTTCCCGGACAAAGGCCACTTCAACCTGCTCAAGGCCTTCGCCGACGCCGTGATCGATGACCTGCCGTCCCCGCTCGACGAGGTAGCCGGCACCCAGGCTACATACCTGAGCCAAAGGGCGATGGACTCAATCCGCCTCGGCGCCCCGCTTCCGATAAACATAGAAGACTGGGAAATGTACGTGCACGTGTAGCCAATTACCCCTCCTCGCAGGAGCAGGGCAATCGCTTTAGAGATTCGATACAACTTATAGCACCCGAATTGCACATGGAGAGACAGTGTTGGACATGCCAACTAGGCGTGGACTGCCGAAAACCGGTTCCACCAGAACCATCATCGGACCACGCAAAGTTGCGAATTTGCCCCCAAAAGCCCTCCAAAGTTTCTAAAGCGATTGCCCTGTCGCAGGAGGGGGCTAGGGGGCGGTTCCTTCGACGTCGGGCCTAACCGACAGACCAGACGACGGGAGAGCCTCACCTTCGCGGAGAGGGAGCGGCTGTCGCAGAATTGTCAAAACATCGTAGTGCTGGTATAATCTTGGCGGGAGTGATGAATTGACTCAGTTTACCGATATTGACATACAAAACGCCCTCTCCAGGGCTGAAGCTACCCTCAGAAATGAGGCTGAAGCGATACTCAGCCTCGTCCCCAGGCTGGACCAGTCGTTTGTAGACGCAGTCAAGCTGGTGTTGGGGTGCAAGGGGCGCTTGGTGGTCACGGGGATGGGCAAATCCGGCGCGATTGGCCGCAAAATCGCCGGCACATTCGCCAGTACAGGCACGCCTTCCCTATTCCTCCACCCCGCCGAGGGTATACACGGCGACCTTGGAATGGTCACTTCACAAGATGTTGTGCTGGCCTTGTCCAATAGTGGAGAGACAGAGGAGATAGTCAGCATCCTACCTGCAATAGCCCGAATCGGAGCAAAACTGATCGCCCTCATCGGTCGGGTCGACTCCACCCTTGGTTCGTATTCGCAGGTGTGTCTGAACGTGGAAGTTGAGTGCGAGGCATGTCCGCTCGGCCTTGCCCCAACTACCAGCGCCACCGCCGCGCTTGCCATGGGCGATGCCCTTGCGCTTGCGGTGATGGAGGCGCGGCACTTCACCAAGGACGACTACGCCCTGCTTCACCCCGGCGGGAGCCTCGGAAGACAGTTGCTGCTAAGAATATCTGATGTTATGCGCACCGGTGAAGCGATGGCGGTGGTGACCCGGGAGATACCACTGAGGGATGTCCTGTTCGCCATAACAAAGGCCGGAGCAGGTGCGGCCTGTGTTGTTGAGCCTGACGGCTCGCTAGCTGGGATAATAACCGACGGCGATGTCCGGCGCGCTCTTCTCGCGGACGACAATGCCCTCTCCAGGCCGGCGGGCGAGGTGATGACCGCAGGCTGCAGGACCATAAGCCCCGACAAGCTTGCCACCGAAGGCCTTCATGCGTTGGAATCCCCGCCCAGGCCGATTGGCGAGATTCCCGTGGTGGATTGCGGCAAGCCGGTCGGGATGCTGATGCTCAAAGACCTTGTCGCGGCCGGCATAGTATGATCGCCGAGAGGCTGGCCAGGATCAAGCTGCTGGCGATGGATATCGACGGCACCCTCACCGACGGCAAGCTGTTATTCATAGACGGCCGCGAGATCAAGCAGTTCAGCGTGTATGACGGCCTTGGAATCCGGCTGGCGATGAAAGTCGGGCTGGATATTGCGTGGGTGTCGGGCAACTGCTCCCAGGCGGTCGCGGACAGGGCCAGGATGCTGGAAGTAACGGACCTGCTTCAGGGGGTGCGGCTCAAATCCCGGGCGATGGCAGAGCTGATATCCCGCAAGGGACTTGCGCCCGAGGAAGTCGCGTTCATCGGAGATGATCTCAACGACCTGCCTGCGTTTGAAGTAGTTGGAGTGAGTATTGCCACGGCTAATGCCGCGGCTGAAGTGAAAGAAAAGGCCGATTGCGTCACACAGAGGGCGGGCGGCGACGGAGCAGTTAGAGAGGCTATTGAGAGTATACTCAAGGCCAGGGGAGAATGGGACATGGCTTTACACAAGTTTCTGGAAATGCTGAAAGCTGAAGATGCCGAGGGGCCGACCGGAGGCACGGTGGCCTGATGGCAAGAGTATGTATTTTCCACACCTCCGATATGCACAACAAACTGACTACCGATATTGCCGACCAGATTGCCAAGCTCAAGAAAGCTGAGCCTGGAAGCCTATATCTGGATTCCGGCGATGCTCTTTCCGCTGGCAATATCTTCTGGCGGCCATTTGGCGAGCCGATTCTGGACCTGATGAACTCCGTCCCATGCGATGCTATGTGCATGGGCAACCGCGAGTTCCACTTCTCCCGAACAGGCATCCGCTCCAAGCTCTCCAAGGCCAAGTTTCCGATCCTCACAGCTAACCTGCGGGGGCTGGAGAATGTGTCTGACACCAAGGTGGAACCGTATAAGATCTTCGAGGTCAACGGCGTCAGGGTGGCGGTGTTTGGGCTGACCGTTCCGGCTATCAGGACCGGGGCCTTTGTCAGCAGGATGTATGGCGTGTATTTCGCTGACCCGCGCGAGACCTCTTCCGAACTTGTTCCGAAGCTCCGAGAGCAGGCGGATGTGGTGGTTGCCCTCACTCATATCGGAATGCGCAAGGACAAGGAATTGGCTGAGAAGGTCAGCGGTATCGATGTCATTCTTGGCGGACACAGCCACAGCAAACGTCACAGGAAACTCAATGACAGCCTGATAGTTCACCACGGCTACAGGGCGCACTGGGTTGGCAAAGTGGTGATAGACTTCGACGGTAAGTCGGTGAGTGTCAGTCAGGAAGTGATCCCGCTCGATGACGTAGGGGCCCGGTAGTGTCGGCAAGCTTGCTGGCGGTGTTTGTTTCGGCGATAGTTCTGCTGGCGGGATTTGGGGCCGGCCACCTGCTGAGGCGGCTGTGGACGGAAGCGGAGAGCAGAGAGCAGAGGGCAGAGAGCAGCCGCCAGACCTCATCCTCAGCTCCTCAGCTCCTCAGCTTCTCGGCTACTCTCATCTCCACCCTACTCGGCCTCGGGTTTCTCTCCTACCTGATCTTTCTCTTTGGCATTCTGGGGCTTCTTGGTGCCATTTGGCCGTCAATTCTCATCGGTCTGATTGTAGTGCTGGCTGTGTATGCCGGTGTTGTAATAGTCAGAGCACTGCTTGCAAGGCCGAAGAAGCAGGAAGCCACATCGCAGAAAGCCCGCTCAGGCAAACGCCAGGCTGAGATGGCCGCACCAGCCGCCGCGACCTCCATCGAGACTTGGATTGTCCTTGCTGTCTGTGCGATTACCGGGATCGCTGTCCTGATTTGCGCTCTCGCCCCATCCGCTATGGACGACTGGGATTCCCTCGCCTACCATCTCACCCTGCCCAGGCTCTATCTGGAACACGGTGGCATCTATCACATAACCACGTTCTCCCACTCCAATTTTCCTCTGCTGGAGGAGATGCTGTTTCTTCCGGGGGTTGCGTTGGGGCTGCCGGTGGCTGCCAAGCTGATGCACTTCTGGTATGGAGTGATGTTGGTGGGTTCGGTAGCCCTGTTGGCAAAACGCCGCTTCGGACGTGACGCGGGGGCGCTGGCTGCGGTCGGCGTGATAAGTATTCCGATGATCCTATGGGAAGCCACCACCGCCTACAACGACCTCGCCACCGCCGCCTACACGGTCCTTGCCATCTATTTCGTCACGGAGTACCTTGAAAGCCGATCGGCTAAGACATTGGTCGGATGCGGGCTGGCGTGCGGCTTCGCCGCGGCAACCAAGATGACAGGGCTCTCGGTGCTGGGGATAGCGGTTATGTGGCTGGTTGTCGACGGAATCGCCAGTGGAAAGCAGAGGGCAGAGAGCGGAGAGCAGAGAGCAGAGGGAGGCGGAGAAGACGCGGTTCCTTCTCGGCTTCTCGGCTCCTCAGCTTCTCAGCTACTCAAGGCGGTTCTCACAATAGTCCTCATTGGCATCGCTGCCTGCTTCCCGTGGTATCTGCGGGCGTGGATATATACCGGCAACCCGGTATACCCGTTCTTCTACTCAATCTTTGGAGGCCGAGACTGGACCCCCGAGCTCGCCAAGATCTACTCAAACTCACAGGCCCATTTCGGCACGGGCCACACTCTGATCTCGCTTCTGCGTCTGCCCTACGACCTAATGGTCAGCCCGGAGCGATTCTACGACACCCCCGGCCTCTACGTTGGCCCGATTATGCTCGCAATCGTCCCGTTCGCCCTGCTGGTCATCCGCAGGCGGAACCGCGCCTTGTTGGGGCTTGTAGGGTGCTTTGTGGCGTTTCTGGCTGTCTGGTTCGTCCTGACCCACCAAAGCCGATACCTCATCCCCGCGCTGGTCCTGGGTTCCGCGCTGATCGCGGGCGTATGCGCGGCCAACCGCGACATCCGCGTGCTCAAGATTGCAGCCTATGCGGTATTCATCGGAGGCCTGGCTATCGGCTGGTTCTCCGGTTCTCCAATGAGCCTCGGGGTGATGCTGGCGAAGCGTTGGCCGGTGGTGTCGGGCGCACAGACACAGCACGAATACCTCAGGCATTCTCTTGACATCTATCTCGCCGAAGACTACATCAACCGCTATTCTCCCAGGCAGACCAGAGTCGCACTCTTTGGAGACACCAGAGCATTCTACCTGGAGAAGCCTTTTGACTGGTGCGACTACGGCCACAACACCCAGTTCAGCCGCAAGTTCTCAGACGGCGACGAGCTGATAACCGAACTCGCAATTAACGGAAACACTCACGTTATGGTCAATACGGCCTTCCTTCCCAAAGACGGCAACACCCCCGCTTTGCTAGATGCCATCAATCGCGGTAAACTAAAGCAGGTGTTCCCCAATACGCCGGACTACGGAAGGGTGCGCGTGTACGAATTGGCCAGATGAAACTAAGCGTTATCATCCCCGTCTACAACGAAATAGACACCATCGATGAAGTCCTCAAGAGGGTTCGCGCGGTCGATGTCGACAAGGAGATCATCGCGACTGACGACTGCTCTACGGACGGCACACGCGAGTTCCTCCGCACCCAGCCGGACATCAAGCTTCTGGAGAATCCCACCAACCTTGGCAAGGGCGCGGGGATAAGGCAGGCTCTCGCGGCGGCGACCGGCGACATAATCATCATTCAGGATGCAGACCTGGAATACAACCCGCAGGACTACCACGCAATGATCGCCCCGATAGAAAGAGGAGAGGCGGATATCGTCTACGGGACAAGGTTCATCGGCGCAAGGCCGAAGATGAAGCTTGCCAACTTCATAGCCAACAAGGTTTTCGCGCTAATGGCCAGCGTGCTCTACCGCAGACATATAACCGACGAAGCCACCTGCTATAAAGCATTCCGCGCCGATGTGATCAAGAATCTGGACCTCCACTGTTCCCGCTTCGAGTTCTGCCCGGAGGTAACCGGCAGGCTCCTCAAGCGCGACTACAGATACGCCGAGGTCCCGATCAGCTACTACCCAAGAACCCACGCCCAGGGCAAGAAGATCACCTGGCAAGACGGAATAGAGTGCATCTGGACGCTCATTAAATATAGATTTACGGGATAATATCGAGGTTCGATGTCCGAACCGTAGTGACGCAGACTAGCGCGCAATGCGTCGATGTTTGCATTTTGTGCGGTCGTAACGGTATATTGTAATGCAGGTTGGATGACGATGATCAGACTGGACTTGGACAAGAAAATGATAGCGGATTTCTGCCGCAATTGGCACGTGGCGGAGATGTCGGTTTTCGGCTCGGCGCTTCGTGACGACTTCCGCCCGGATAGCGATGTTGATGTGATGGTGACCTTCGAGCCGGATGCCAGAATCGGCCTGATTGGTTTTTCGCAGATGCAGATCGAGCTCTCACAGATGCTCGGACGGGAGGTTGATCTGGTCACGAAAAAAGGCCTTAAGCCTCGAATTCGTGAGCGTGTGATCAGCGAATCGGAACTGCTTTATGCGGCGTGATGGTGCCTACCTTACGGATATCGCAGAAGCATGCGAAGACATAGCGGCCTTTGTTGCAGGTACAGACGAGCAGTCATTTATGTCTGACGCACTGCGCGCCTCTGCAGTTCTCCAGAAATTGACCGTTATCGGTGAAGCGATTGCCCGGCTTTCCCCGGACTTGAAGACCCGCTATCCAGCTATTAAGTGGTCTGCTATCTCTGCGATGCGCAATCGTATTGTGCATGGCTACTTCGATATAGATTTTGAGCTTATCTGGATGGCAGCCATTCAGGAATGTCCCCAATTGCGACAACAGGTGCAAACCATCCTCAACTCCGATCAAAGCCTCTCTTGACGCCACATACCCACATCCAAGGAACTGATCTATGCCATCACGATACCAATCCATCGACCTCACAAACCTTCGCACCATGCCAATTGCCGACCGCAAGAGCAAGGTCAGCGCAAAGGACTTCGCCAAACCCATCGCCGCGGGAGCCAATATCGGCGCGCTGATAGACTCCCTGCCCGACATCCTCGCCGGCCAGACCATCAAGACCCTGGCATCCAGGATCGCGCGGGCGAGGGAGCTAGGCAAGCCGGTGGTGGTATCCATGGGGGCGCATGTTATCAAGTGCGGCCTCAGCCCGGTGCTTATCGACCTGATGAAGCGCGGGGTCATCACAGCCCTGGCTATGAACGGCGCGGGGGCCATCCACGACTCCGAGATAGCCCTGTTCGGCGAGACTTCCGAGGATGTGGTGGATGGCATGCGAAGTGGCATGTTCGGTATGGCACAAGACACCGCCGACTTCCTCAACGGCTGCGCCCAAACCGCCTCCGATGAGCAACTGGGCTTCGGGGAATGCTTGGGAAGAAGCCTCATAGAGCGCGCCGCGCCCAATGCCTCGGTCAGCCTGCTGGCGTCGGCCTACGAACTGGGCGTGCCCGTGACGGTCCATGTCTGCATCGGCTGTGATATAGTCCACATGCACCCGTCCGCGTCAGGCGCGGCCATCGGTGACGCCTCCATGCGAGACTTCCGCATCCTGACTCACGCGATGCGCGAGCTTGGGGGCGGCGGTGTTCTGATGAACCTTGGCTCGGCGGTAGTCCTGCCGGAGGTAGTCCTCAAAGCAATGACCACCCTCATCAACCTCGGCTACGACTTGAGCGGTATGACCGGTTTCAACCTGGACTTCGTGCAAGCCTACCGTTCCAACACCCAGGTAGTCGCAAGGGTAAAGGAAATCGGCGGCACAGGCCTGGTCCTAACCGGCCACCACGAACTAATGCTCCCCCTGATTGCGGGGGCAGTGATCGAGCGAATAGCCAATAGCCAATAGCCAATAGCCAATAGCCAATAGCAGAGAGCAGAGAGCAGAGAGCAGAGAGCAGAGAGCAGAGAGCAGAGAGCAGAGAAGCCGAGAGCGGAGAAGCGAAGACGGGAATCCGCTAGCCCTGAGTAGCCGCGAGGAACGAGCGGCGTATCGAAGGGCGGTGTAAGCATCAATCACGATCTTCTGCTCCCGTTACCCTATCCTGTTCATCCTGTATATCCATGTCAATTGAGACTCCGTCGTTCTCGGTATTGGGTATGATATACCATCAAAGCCATTGGAGACATTCATGAGCCGAATCACCAACCTCTACGAGACCATGGAGTTCCCCAAGCAGGGGATTTTGAGCAAGACTCTTATTGAGAGCGAATCGGGCGAGATCGATGTCTTCACTCTCCCCAAAGGCCACAAGATCTCCGGCCACACATCCTCCCGCGATGCCGCTGTCCAAATACTGCGTGGAGAAGCTGAGTGGCTGTTGGGCGAGGAGTGGCACAGAGTCAAAGAGGGCGACACATTCTTCATGGAGAAGGGCCTCATCCACGCCATCACTGCCGTTGAAGACTTGGCCTTTATGCTGACGCTGTTTGGGGCGAGGTCCTGAGTCAGCGGGGCTTCTGTGGATTTTCGTCAGGGTAGAATGTAATCTGGTAATCTTTCAGCCGAGAGCTGGCTATGAACCACTTCACGTGACCGTCGGCGAAGCCTATATTGAGGCCGTATCCGTGTACTTTCAGGTAGGGAGCGCTGCTGCTAACCCGACCGTCCCAGTCAGGTTGGCTGATGTCTGCAACAATGCTCTCGTCTTCCGGACATAGGGGACAAGACGAAGGCTCCTGATGCCATTCGAGCAGCGCAATGGTTGAGGCTGGCTCCTTCACGTCCGTGACTTTCATACCGGTCGATATGGGAAACGCCTTTCGTGACTCCACAACATAATCGGTCCCGCGCTGCGTCAGTCCTTTTCGCTCTTTCGCGTTCAGGTATCTGTAGCGCAAAAACTCCCCGCCCACCGGCCTCAACAAGTTCCGGTTACACACATAATGCAGCGGCCAGACTGTGCCTGCGGCGCCCTTCTCGTCTGCGGTGGATTTCACATAAAGCCCGTGTCCCCGTTGTGCGGGGCAGCGCCACGTAGTGCGAGGATTCCTCTGCTCGCCGGAAGAGGTCTTCCCCAGATAGGGGTCAAGAAGATTCACGATGGTCTGCGTAACCTGCCGGTTGGTCACCTCCGACCCATTGCACATCTTCGACGGTGGTAACGTCCCGTCATAATCCTGCGCATATTGCAGCATTGCCATGCCCAGATGCTTCATGTTGCTCGTGCATTGGGGTTGAGATTGGTAGTCCCAGTTGTTCTTGTACACGCGAAATAGCAGGGTACCCACAAGGATTACGAGGACCGCCCCAATCACCAGCCCCTGACCTACCGTAAGCCCCGACTTCGATCCCATCCGCCTGCCTCCTTGCCTTTGGGAATACCTGTGTCGATCGAACCTATGGCCTGGATGCGGGCACGCCCGGCCACCCTGGCTTCCAAGGCTCGTCATCTGGATGAAAGTGGTTTTTGCGATACAGATCGTCAACGGAGCACCAGGAGCCGTGCCCATCCACGAAACAAACATTTATGCCCACAGTATTCGACTTATGAAATCCAAGTGAGCGTGGCTTTTCCGCCAGCCGCCGTTGCCAGTCTGAGGAGTCGATGAATGCATTAGGGTGGTCGCCCTTGTGATGCCATTCTATGAGGGCCAGCGTGTAACCTGGGTCTATGACGTTACTTGTTCTCACTACAGGTGGGCCACTCGCGGCTTTCTCGGGTACAATCTCATAATCCGGTGCTCCCGGGTTAAGATGCGCTCTTTCCTCCCGACTGAAATACTTGTAGTGTGAGTGCGCGCCACCCATCGGCCTTAGCACGTTCATATTACAGATATACTTCTGTGGCCATATCGTGCCCACGAGACCGTTGGCGTCAGTCTCATTATTCGTGTAGAGAGCACTACCGGGCTGGGCAGGGCAGTCCCAAAGCCTGTGGGAATCCCAGCCGCTGCCTGGTTCTGTCAGGTAGGGATCAAGCAGATTCACTACCGTTGCGGTGGCCCGCCGGTTCGTGAGGTCAGAGCCGTGACAGATCACGGACGGCGGGAGAGTATCATGATAGTCTTGGCTATACTGCAAAATCGCAAGTCCCAACTGCTTCATATTACTCACGCAAGTGGCTGATTTTTGCATTCTTCGCGCGTCTTGAAACACGGGCCTCAGGATAGCGTAAGTTACCCCTATCATGGCTAGTATTATCAGCACCGCGATGACGCCGACGTTCCTCTTGGCGAGATTCATTCCCGACCTCCTCTTTGAGATGTCTTGCTTGCCACGCCCTTTGCTATGCGGGAACGTCGAACAGCACGGACCGCTGACTTCTGCACTCACGAGCAGCTCCCAACCCTAGCGCTCCCGCTTCTCATCCGGGTAGAACATCTCGCCTTTCACGTCCATAACCTGCCTCCCTCGCTAGTGTCTTTCATCTGGATAGAAGAACCCATAGTCGCCTGCGCTGAATGGATCGTAATAGGCGTTGCCTGCCGCGTAGCACGCGTGAATCCCCCGAGGGTGTATCTTGAGAAACTCCGAGTCTGATCTCTGGCGCTCATTCCATCCTCTGCTGCCTATGGATATGTCGGGACTCGATCCATCCTGATGCCACTCGATAATGCAGATCAGTGAGCTTGGCTGTTCAATGTCCGCGACTCTTACGGGTCTGAAAGGTGTGCCGGCTTTGGATATGACAAACCCTTCAGATTCCGGCCCCGCTGCGGCTCTTTCAGATGCATTCAGATAGCGATAGCGCGAGAACTCTCCGCCCATCGGCCTCAGCAGGTTCCTATTGCAGGTAAAGTGCATCGGCCAAATAGTGCCTGCTATGCCGTCGGCGTCAGATTCCGGCTTCACATAAAGGCTGTTACCTTTCTGGGCAGGACATCGCCAGGAGCGGCGGTCATTGTGGAGATACGGATCGAGCAGGTTTACGATGGTCTGAGTGGCTTGTCTGCTATTTGGATCTGTGCTGGCGCATGTCTTGGAGGCCGGGTAGGTCCAGTCGTAGTCATCCGCATACTGCAGCACGGCCGTACCCAGGCGCTTGATATTGCTCAAGCACGCGAACTCTGATTCAGTTCTGCTCCTTTTGACCAATGAAGGTACAAGAATGAACGCCACCGCGGCAACTATCGCCACGATCAGCACAGCCTTCAGCGCAAGACCACCAGACTTCGACCCCATCACCCTGCCTCCCTACTCTAGCGCTCCCGCTTCTCATCCGGGTAGAACATCTCGACTTTCACGTCCATAACCTGCCTCCCTGTCGCGTGGCCATCGGCGTAACATAGGAAAAGGAAGTCACTTACTTGTGCATTTGCTCGTGGACGGTCCATAACAAAGTGGACAGCGAGGGACTTGGCATCTTCTTCCATCCGGCGATCCCAGGTCTGGGCGTCGATACATGCGTCGGGGCTGTCGCCGGTCTGATGCCAGTCTAGAAAAGCCAGAGTGTGAGCCGAGTCTTCAACATCCTTTGTCCTTACAGGTTCGGTGAGCGCGGTGCCATCCGAGGCAAGGGCAAAGGTCGGCGAGCCTGGTTGCTTCTTTGCGCGCTCAGCTTTGCTCAGATACCGGTAATGTGAGTATACTCCACCCATCGGCCTAAGCAGGTTCATGTTGCACACGTAGTGCAGTGGCCATACGGTTCCTGCGACGGCGCGCCCGTCTGATTCCGGCTTCACATATAGGCCATGACCGCGCTGGGAGGGGCAGCGCCATAGTCTACGGGAGTACCCTGGCCTCTTGTTTCTTCCCAGATACGGGTCAAGGAAGTTCACGATGGTTAGGGTGGCTTGCTGGTCTGAGATATCCGTGCCGAGGCACGTCTTGGACGGCGGGAACGTTTCATGATAGTCGTGGGAATACTGCAAGATTGCCAAGCCCAACTGCTTCATATTGCTCAAACAATGGTTTCTCGCCCCGTACTCCCGGTTGTACCTGTTCGCCGGAGCCAAAAGCACGGCCACCACGACGACGGTAATCGCCACAGCCACAAGCCCTTCGGCAACAGAGATTCCAGGTTTTAGTCTCATCCGCCTACCTCCCCCAACAAGCCCTACTTCGCCGCGGACCTTAGCGACTCCAGGGTGCTTTTTAGTTCTTTCATTCGGGAGCCGTATTCGGCCCAGTCGCCTCGGCGGATGGCTTCCTGCGCGCGGTCGTAGCTGGAGGCCGCCTGGTCGATGAGTTGACGCACCACAGGCTTGCCCGGCCCCGCGGGCTGCCCTCCTGCCGTGGCTGTCGATACCGACGCCCCGCCCGCGGGCGCGACCGTCTTCACCGAAACCCCGACCACCTCAGCCAAAGCCTCCGCCAGAGTCGGTTGCATGGAGACCCTGTCACCTAAGACGACGATGACCCGCTTTAGTTCCGGAATCTTGGTCGAGACCGATTCCAGGTAGACAGGCATCACGTACAGCAACGAGGTGTCTATCGGGATCACCAGCAGGTTGCCGGTGCTGACCTGCGACCCAGACTGGTCCCAAAGCGATATCTGCTGGGATATGAGCGTGTCCTGGTTGGCCCGGGCGGCTATCTGGCCCGGCCCCGCAATGTTCTTGCGCTGCGGGAAGTTGAACAACACCAGCCGACCGTAGTCACCTTGGTCGCACTTCGCGCACATCCAACTCACCATGTTGGTCTTATTGGCGCGGTTGAACGGGATCATGAGGATAAATTCCTCGCTATCGCCGTTGGGCAGCTTCATGGTTACATAGTAAGGTTCCATCTCGCCGCCCTCGCGCAACTGCCCCAGCCTCGCCTTGTCCGGTACCTGCCACAGGTCGCTCTTGTGGTAGAAGACGGTCGGGTCGGTCATGTGGTAGGTGGCATATACATCCGCCTGTATCCTGAAAAGGTCCTCAGGGTAGCGAACGTGGTCCAGCAGTTCCTTGGGCATCTCAGTCATCGGCTTGAACACCCCGGGGAACATCTTCTGGTATGTCTGGATGATCGGGTCTGGGGATGGCCGGTCATTGATGTAGGCATTCATCTCACCGGTATAGGCGTTGATGACCAGCTTCGCGGAGTTGCGGATGTAGTTGAGGCCCGAGCCACCTTCCTGTCCTAGCTTGTAGGAGTATGGATACATATCCGATGTGGTGTAGGCGTCCAGGATGTAGTAAAGGCTGCCGTCTACGGTCACCAGGTACGGGTCACGGTCGAAAGACAGCACCGGCAGAAGTTTCTTCGCCATCTCAGTAATACGGCGGGTGTAGAGTATCCTGGTCTCGGATGTGTAGTTCTTGTTGAGCAGGATATTGATGTCGGAGAGCTGGACGGCATATAGCAGCCGCCGCCACAGGTTGCCCACCCACACCCCGCTGTTGCCGGTGTAGATTGTGGTCTCGGTGGTGCTGCCGGTCGGGTAGTCGAACTCAGGCGTGCTGGTCTTCACAAACACGTGCGAACTGGTCATTTCCCCGTAGTAGATCTGTGGGTTCTTGATCTCCAGGCTGGTGTTGGATTTGGGCGGGATGTCGTTCACAAAGAACTTGGGCATCCCTTCTGAGCTCACTTCATTTACCGGGCTCATAACGTAGCCGTAGCCGTGAGTGTATTGGAAGTGGCGGTTGACCCAGGTCTGCGAATCCATTGGCAGCGCGTCCTGGTCAAGCTCTCTTGCCCCAAGCCACACCTGCCTGTAGCTCTTGTCCCCGGTGGTTGGGTCGGTGAGCCAGTAGCGGTCCACATCGGCGTCCGGGAACTGATAGTACTGCTGGATGGTCTGGATCTGGGAGTATGCTTCCTGTATGTGCTGGGGGTCCCAGAGCCGGATATTCTGGATGGTTGCCAGGTTGCTGCCGATCTGATCCGTGGAGAGGGTTGTGTCCGCCGGGAACTCCCGCGCCGCAACATCGGTCAACCCGTAGGCCTTTTGGGTAGCGGTGATTGCCCTGGATATGAACTCTCGCTCGCGAGCCTGCTCGTTAGGCTTCACAACCAGCCCCTGCACCGCAGCCGGGTAGACCCCAAGCATAAGTATCGACAGGCCGACCAGCCCTCCGAATGACCATGCCACCGGCTTGATGGAGTCCCGCTTGCACGAGGCAAGCACAACTATCGCTCCGAGCACCGTCGCCACCAGCAGAACCCACAGACCCGGCAGGGTTGCATGGACGTCGGCGTAGCTCGCCCCGTAGAACAAGCTGCCCTGCCGCAGCCCCAGCACCGCCATGTCAAGCAGGTATCCGCCCGCCTTCAGCAGGAACATCGCGGCAATCAGGATCGAAAGGTGAACTCTCGCCTTGGGATGCACCCGGAGCCGGGTCCCGCCGTTGGTCATCCCAATGCCTTCCTCTGCATAGTAGAGAGCGGCAGTGGCGACGGCGGAAAGAAACAGCGCCATAAACAGCCAGTAATACAGCTTCGACAGGAACGGCATTGTGAACACATAGAAAGCGATGTCCCTGCCATAGAGCGGGTCAAGGATGCCGAACTGCGTTGGGTTGAGGAACTTGAGCCAGTCCTGCCAGAACGCAGCCGAGTTGAACCCGACGAATATCGAGACCAGCACGCTGCCCACGAATATGACTATCCCGACCCCTCGCCGCGCCAGTTTCCCAAGCCGCTCAAGCAGTCTCTGCTCGAATAACGACTTCGGAGGGGCCGGAACCAGCCGCTTGGCCAGCCACAGATTGCCGTAGATGATGGCCAGGAACAGCAGGCCTGATAGCAGCCCGAGTTTGATCTGAGACATCAGTATTGTGGTGAACACCACGCTGTAGCTGTGGGAATCGAACCACAACCAGTCGGTATACAGTCCCACCAACCCCTTACCGAATAGAATCAGCAGAACCGCCACAAAGATAATCGTCCGCCCAACACGCTTTGCCATTGCCCTGTTCCTCCTGTTGACTCCCTCTCCCCGGCCCCCGGGGAGAGGGTTGGGGTGAGGGGAAGAGACAATCCCTTTGGATCTACTCGTAGTCCCTCGGCACCTCGCCGATTGTGTAAAACGAACCCGTCACCAACACCAGATCATTCGGTCCGGCCAACTGCATCGCTCGCCCAACGGCCTCAGGTACATCCGCGACAGACTCCACCTTGCGGCAGTACCTCCACGCGGTTTCCGCGACCATCTCAAACGGCACAGCTTTGTCCCACCTGGACTTGGTCGCAATCACAGTGTCCGCCATCGGCCCGAGTATGCTCAGCACGCCGTCGATGGAGTGGCCGTCGGTCATCCCTATCACCAGATACATCTTATCATAAGCATACTCGCGCTTGACCGCCAGTGCAAGCGCGGCGGCGGCGTGGGGATTGTGCGCGCCGTCTATCACCACTGTGGGCTTGTGGTGAATGACCTCCAGCCTGCCGGGGATATACGCCTTGGCCAACCCGGCGGCGATGGAGTCCCGATGGATCACCAGCCCAAACCGCTTCAGCGCCAGAATGGCCGCCACGGCCATCGCGGCGTTGGTCTTCTGGAACTGCCCGCGCAGCCCCAGCCTCAGGTTCCTGTATGAGGACTCGGGCGTGATTACCGATAGCGCCCCATCCTGCTCTTTGTATGATACCCTCATATCGGCGGAGCAAGACGATTTGGGCTTCTCGCTGGATTCTATCACCTGCCAAAGTACTGCCCCGGCTTCGCGGCATTTGTCGCAGATAACTCTCCAAGGTCCCGGTTCGGTAACGGCGGTCACCATAGTCGCCCCGGTCTTCACGATCCCGCTCTTCTCTGCCGCTATCTTCTCCAGGGTATTGCCGAGGCGGTCGGTGTGGTCAAGCCCGATGCTGGTGATCACACCGACCAGCGGCTTCACAATGTTGGTTGCGTCGAGCCTGCCCCCCATCCCGACTTCCATCACCGCGAAGTCCACCTTCTCATCGGCGAAGTAGAGGTAGGCGGCCATGGTCTTGGCCTCAAACTCGGTGACGCTCCCCAAGCCACTCGCCTCGATGTCTTCGGCAAACGGCCTGATCATGGAAATGGTCCGCGCGAAGTCCGCCTCGGAAATGGGAACTCGGTCTATCTGGATGCGTTCCTTGAGGTCGTACACGTATGGCGAGGTGTACAGCCCCACCCGGTATCCTGCCTCGTTGAGGATGGATGCGATGAAAGTAGCGGTGGAGCCTTTGCCGTTGGTTCCGGCGACGTGGATCACGCGGAACTTGTCCTGAGGGTTGCCGAACGCCTTCGCCAACGCAAGAGTCCGGTCCAGGCCAAAGTGGATCCCAAACCGCAACAACCCCGAAAGATAGCTGACAGATTCCTGGTAGTTCATAGCGCCCCTACCAGTCTACCCATACCAGCGGAATCCCCTCTCCTGGGGGAGAGGGCTAGGGTGAGGGCGCAGCGTACGGCAGACAGTTTGGCCCCCGAAAGAACCGTGTAGGATAGGCAGTTAAGCAAGGGCTTCAAGGAAAGCAGCGATTTCATGTTGGATGTAGTTGTAGGCGGCGTCCATCTTCTCCTCGACGCGGCCCAGGTCCCGGAAAGGTTCCGGGTGCTGGATGTCCAGCTCGACATAGAGCCTGCTCAGGTCTCCGAAGAACGGCTCGATGCGCAGGTCGTGAACTCCGTCCCGGTGCAGGACCACCCGTATCCCGGACCCCCGCCTGCCGTCGCCCAACTGGTCGAGCGCATCCTGGATATGGCTGAAAGCCGCGCGCTCCAGCAACTGCGCCGCGTTCTGTTCGCCAGTCATAGGCAGAAACGCAGTCATCTTTACTCCTAGCGTGCCGAACTCCGGTATCTGTAAGCGAGCTTGGGCTGCGGCAAATAGGTCGACGCTTTTGCGCTTCACTGCCTCGAAGTATTCCATCTGGTCATTGACCTGGAGACGGGTGGCCTGGATGAAGAAGTCGGATTCCGGGTTGGCCATCCGAGCCCCGTCCGGCAGATGCTGCAGGCTCTGGAACGGGTATCTTTCGGTCACATCCGCGTAGATCTTGTTGATTATGTTATGCTGCAAAGGCACAGGCGGGAACACTATCCCCGCGGTCAGCCTGTGGCAAGTCAGAAGTTCCGTTTTCATTACCGGCTCCCCCAAGTGATTCCTGCTTGATTGTACACGCCCACCCAAGCGCAGTCAACACGCCGATTCGCTGATGGTTGGTTCGCGGATGGTCAAGGATATGTTATCCTTGACCCGATTTCCGGACATGCTGTCCGGAAATCAGCTAACCAGACAAGGGAATGCGCAGGCAATATGCCTGTCGAACAGGGTCAGGGACAACATGTCCCTGACCATCAACATCTGACTATCAACACCTGACCATTCCGCCGTCTGACCATTCCGCCGTCTTGACAACCCGTCTTCCCCCGCGCTATCATATCGCCGCCGAATCGGTTAGGCGCTTTTACGGAGGTGGGGACTATGCGGGAGAAGATTGTGCTTGTGGGCGCGGGGAGCGCTATGTTTACCCGTGGGCTGGTGACCGACATGATCCTGCGTGGTTGGGAGGCTGAGGTTGCGCTCGTGGACATCGACCCCGAAGCCCTCGCCGCGGCGGAAGGCCTTACCCGGAAGATGGTCGCGGCAAGGCAGGCTCCCATTATGGTTTCTGCTTACCTGGACCGCCGCGAAGCCCTCCCCGGAGCCACCGCAATCATCTGCACGGTCGGTGTCGGAGGCAGGCAGGCATGGATGACCGACGTCCTCATTCCACGCAAGTACGGCATATTCCAGCCGGTGGGCGACAGCGTTCTGCCGGGCGGTTCGAGCCGGGCTCTGAGGATGATCGGGGCGATGGTCGGAGTGGCTGAAGACATTCTGGACCTGGCACCCAACGCCCTCTTCTTCAACTACGGCAACCCCATGGGCCCGGTCTGCCGGGGCATCCGCAAGGCCACGGGTGCGAACGTGGTTGGCCTGTGCCATGGGGTGAACCATGTTGGAGTATTCCTGGCTCAGGCGCTTGGCGTGGACCCTGCGAGGACCAGATACACATCGGTCGGTATGAACCACCTCACCTGGTTCACCGAATTCCGAGTCGACGGCACGGACGCGATGCCCCAGCTTCATGAGGTCGCGCGAGCCAAGCTCAAGGAACTGGAATGCAAAGAGATCACAGACGAGTCGAACACATTCTCCTGGCGGCTGTTCGAGCTTTTCGGCGCATTCCCGGCTGTGTTGGACAGGCACGTGATGGAGTTCTTTCCGCAGATGCTTGCGCGAAAGGGCAGCTACTACGGCAAGACCCCTGGCGTGGACTGCTACAGCATGGAGGACCTCATCCGCTACGGGGATGAGGTGTATGCCGAGATGAAGAGCGATGCCGCGCCGGACAAACCTCTGCCCGAAAACTACTTCGACAGGGCCGCAGGTGAGCACGAGCAGGTCACCGACATCATCGAGAGCATCCGGCAGGACAAGGGCCTGATCTTCAGCGCCAACCTGCCCAACACCGGCCAACTCCCGAACCTGCCGATGAACGCAATCGTGGAGGGGCCTGCCGTTGCCGATGCCGCCGGCCTTCGCCCGATAGCGCAACCACCGCTCCCGGCAGCGCTGGTAGGCACGCTTGCAGACAGATTTGCCTGTCAGGAGACCATAGTAGAAGCTGCGCTGGAAGGCAGCCGGGAGAAGTTCGTGCAGGCGCTGGTGATAGACGGGGCAGTGGAGTCGATAGAGTCTGCCTACAACCTGGCCGATGAATTGCTAACGGCCCACGCGCAATATCTGCCAAGATTCAGGCAGTAGTCTCAGTCCTATAGGTCGGATATGCCTGCTTGTCCCATCCCAGGAGGTGCCCGTGCAAACAACCGTCCTTACCCAAGACCAGCTTGAAAAGATACATAATACCTCACTGGCAATTCTGGAGAGGGTGGGGGTGGTGGTCCCGCACAAGGAGATGTTGTCTCTATTCGCTGATGCGGGCGCTTCTGTGGACTTCCCCGCCAACCGCGTGCGAATCCCAGCCGATTTGGTCAATAGGTGCATCGCCCAGGCTGGGAAGCAGTTCACCGTCTATGGGCGGGACGAGTCCAGGACCGCAGAGTTCGGCTTCGGCAGGCAGAGCTTCAACAGCATCGCGGGCGAGGCTTTGTGGCTGGAAGAGGTTGGGGGAGAGCGGCGGTATGCGACAATGGCGGATGTTGCCACGGCCTCCCGATTCGCCGACGCCTTGACCGGCATAGACATGGCCGGCGCGATGTCCGATCCTCACGAGGTTCCCGCGAGCTACCGGTGTGTGGAAGTGATGGCGACTATGCTCAAGAACACCACCAAGCCCATCCATTTCTGGTTCCACGACCGCCCCTCCGCCAGGTTCCTCGTCGATATGACAATCGCCCTCAGGGGCAGCCAGTCCGAGGCGGAGAAGTATCCGGTCACATACCCGTTTCTGGAGCCGATAAGCCCTCTGAGGTTTGCGTTCAACGGGGTGGACTTGCTCTTTGAGACCGCCCGCCTGAACCTGCCTGTCCCGATAGGCCCGATGGCGCAGATGGGATTGTCCGCCCCGGCTACCGTCGCAGGGACCATGGCCCAGGAGAACGCCGAGATTCTGGCTGGAATCTGCATCACCCAACTCATCAAGCCGGGCACTCCCGTCTGCTACGGCGGCATCTGCCACGCGTTCGACATGCGCACAACCCAGATGATCTTCGCGGGCCCTGAGCAGGCGATATTCGGGGTTGCGATGACCCAGATGGGCAAGAGCTACGGTCTGCCGGTGTATGTGAACGTAGGCCTTACAGACTCCAAGCGCCCGGACGCCCAGGCGGGGATGGAGTGCGCCGCAACAATGCTCCTCGCAGCCTCAGCCGGAGCGGACATATTGGGCCACATGGGCATCTGCGGGGTAGACCAGGCTGCGTCGCTGGATATGCTGGTGCTACAGGATGAGATGATCTCATATATGCACAGCGCGATGAGGGAGATAGACTTCTCCGATGAAGCTCTCGGTCTGGATATAGTCGAGGAGGTCGGTCCCGGAGGCAGTTTCATAGCCACCGACCACACAGCCGATCACTTCCGCAAAGAACTCTGGTTCCCCAGACTCTTCGACCGCGAGTTCTACCAGTCCTGGCTCGAGCACGGCGCAACCAGCATGGAAGACCGCTGCAGAGACCGCAAGCAAGACATTCTCGCTACCCATCAGCCGGAACCCATAGATTCGTCGCTGGAGCGCGAACTGGACCGCATTGTCGAGGCGTCTAGGCAGGAGTTGGGCGGGTAGGGTTTGCCACGCCACCAGTAATCCTGCCCGGAGGGCCTGTTTAGCCTCTCGCGCTATCCGCAGCTTAGCCGCTCACATCAACACCCTTCCCCTTGAGATACTCCTTAAGTTCCGGGATTCTGATGATGCCGAAGTGGAAGACTGACGCTGCAAGCAAGACCGTGGCCCCGGCTTCGACTGCTTCGACGAAGTGCTCCAGCTTCCCTGCGCCGCCTGACGCCACTACCGGGCACGAAGCCACTTCAGCGGTCTTGCGGATGATAGGCAGATCGTAGCCAGTTCTGGCTCCATCGCCTGCTTTGCTTGTGGGCAGGATGCAGCCGACGCCGTAGCCGTTCACCCGCTTGGCCCACTCAACCGCGTCAAAGCCTGTGGCGGTCCTGCCGCCGTCGATGTAGACCTCGTAGCCGGAGGGCATTGCGGCGTTCTGATCCACATCTATCGCAACTGTTACTCTGTTACCGCCAAACTCCCGCACCATCTCCGCTATTACTTCCGGCTGTCGGAACGCCGCGCTGCTGGTGGAGATCTTGTCCGCCCCCGCCTCAAGCACAGCCCCGGCCGACTTCGCGTCGCTGATGCCGCCGCCGACGGTAAACGGCACAGTTGCCGCCTCCGCGACCCGCTTCACCACGTCCAGCATAGTCGCACGGCCTTCCACGGTTGCAGTGATGTCAAGCATTGCCAGTTCATCCGCTCCTGCCGCGCAGTACGCCCGCGCGCACTCCACCGGGTCTCCCGCATCGCGGATGTCCACAAAATGCACACCCTTAACAACCCGTCCGTTCTGCATGTCCAAACAAGGCATGATACTGATCCTCATTGATGCATCTCCTTTCGCAATCTGATATCGTTGCGCGGGAAACCGGTTGATCTGCCAAATCTGGTCGGTCTCATCACCGGTGAACCCGCCTTACGCGTCTGCAATAGTCTTGGCCACGACTCGTGTTCCTTGGCTGCATCAGCTACTGGCCCCTCACGTAACCCTTCAGTTTCCAGCCGCTGTTGAGGTTCTCGTTGTCGCGGCAGAACATCCGTTGGGCAAGCAGTTGGCCTGCGTAGCTCGCCTTTAGAGCTATCTTCCAGTCAAGCAGCAGACCCTCGGTACCGTTGGGGGCAACAAGCACATCCTTGACGTAGACGATGCACTGGCTGTTTTCCAGCGTGATGTTTGTTCCGGGGGCATACCCGACGCCCCAACTTGTGTTCGCGTCGTTTCGGAGGAAGAGCTTGTCCTGTTTTGTGTCGTATAGCAAGAACACGGCGTTTGCCTGGCTGGATGTCACGCTCATCTGCAGATAGCACGTGCCGATGTCTGAGTAGCCGTTACCATCGGAGTATTCGGTTGTGAAGACCAGAGGCGTTTCTGTCTGCACATCCCCCGTGGAGGGGGTAACGCTGACACACACAGGGGCCAAGGGGGTAAAGTGCGTTCCCATTTTCTTCCATCCGTCATACAGCGAGGCAGCGTCGGTGACATACATCCAACTATAGAGGTTCTTGCCGGTCATGCTTGGCTTGAGCCTGAACACCCACATGAGTGTGAGGTCGTTGCCCACGATCTCGGGAGTTATATCCTTGACGTACACAATGCACTGGCTGTTCTCCAGCGTTATGTCGGCCCCGAGGGCGTATCCGCTGCCCCAACTGGTGTTTGCATCGTTCTTCAGATACAGCCTGTTTGCGGGTCGGTCATAGCACAGGAACATCGCGTTGGCTTGGCTGAAGTTCTCGCATATCAGCATGTAGCACTTGCGGATATCGGCATAGCCATTGGGGTCGCGGTAAAGGCTCTTGAGGAAAATCGGTTCATCGATAGGCAAGACTTCATCGTTAGGGGTAATGCTGACTGCCAGCGGCTTGACCCCGTAGTAGATGCCCCTCAAATCCCAGCCGCGCGTAACGCCACCGACGTTCTGCATGTACATGTACCCGTTCAGCAACTTGATATCGAACGGGCTCTTCAAGGCGACTCGCCAGTTGACTGCCAGGTCCCCAATGTCAGCCGCCGAGGTTTCCGCCACATAGAAGAAGCACTGGCTATTCTCCAGCGTGACCGCCGTTCCAGGAGCGTATCCCGTTCCCCAACTGGTGTTGGCGTCATTCTTCAGATACACCCTGTTCGCTACCCTGTCGTAGTAGAGCAGGACCGCGTTCGCCTGGCTCCACGAATCATTGATAAGCAGAAACGCTTTCTTGATGTCGGAGTATCCCGCTGTATCTCTGTACACAGTTGCGATTGTAATCGGGCTGGTCCCAAGAGACCCACCTGACGGGGAGATGCTGAGGTTCTCAAGCGCAAGAATGATAGTGACCGTATTGTCCACGCTGGTGGAACCCCGGTTGGCGTTGCCTGCCGCATCGTGGGCTACACCGGACGGGATAGTAGCTACAACCGTGCCGGTGTGCGACATGCCTGAGACCGCAACGGTGAATGTGTACGCGTCGAACCACGTGATTGCTGCCGTCGTGGGGCAGGCCGTGCCGGAGAGGGTTACTTCATTTGCGGTGAAATCGCTGACGGGCTCGCCGAAATGCACCCTGAAGTTGACGGGCGATGAGCCGGTCGGGTCCACTTGGGAGGGGTCCTGGTTGATCTCAACGGTCGGACCGACGCTGTCGTACACTACGATATTGTCCGTGCTCGTCGAAGCAAGGCTCCCGTTTCCGGCTGCGTCGTGAGCAGCATTGGCGCCAATTGTTGCCGCCACCACGCCCTGTTCGATCGTGCCTGTCACAGCGATAGAATAGATCTTCCCGCTGCCCATTACAGTCGCCGTGGCCGAACTGGCGGCTGACCAAAGAGTCACGTCCTCCGCGGTAAAATCAGAGACGGGCTCGCTGAAAACTACAACGAAGTTGATGGGCGCGGCCTTGGCCGGGTCGGGCTGGCTCGTGGCTTTGTTGACGGTCACCGTCGGGGCGACGCTGTCGTATATCACAGAGTTGTCAGTGCTGGTCGAGGCGGCATTGGGGTTGCCTGCCGCGTCGTGGGCAACGCCGGCAAGGAGCTTGGCGATTACCCCTCCCTGCGAAGTCATTCCCGTTACTTCTACCTTGTAGGTCTTGTGCTCGCCCATGTCAATGATCGCAGCCGTGGTCGGGTGGGCACCGCCTGTAAGCGTTACATCCGCGGGATCGAAATCAGTCACCACTTCGCTGAAGACGGTGGTGAAGTTTATCTGCGAGCCACCAGTGGGGTCACCCTGTCCCTCGGCTTGGTCTATGGTGACAGTGGGGCCAACTGTGTCGTAGATTACGGTGTTGTCGGCGCTGGTCGAGACTGAGCTTGGGTTGCCGAGGGCATCGGTAACAGCCCCAGCCACGACCCCTGCAGTCACGGTCCCATCACCCGTCATCCCTGACACATCGACCGTGTACGTGACGTGGTCTCCAGTGTCGGTTACCACGGCGTTTGTCGCCCCGGCGGTGCCAGACAAGGCGAGGTCCCCGGTCTCAAACCCCGTGACCGCCTCGCTGAACACCACTGTGAACTGGATCGGCGAGCCGTTGGTCGGGTCGGCCTGGCCGGAGGCCTTGTTGATGGTGACCGTCGGCCCGACGTTATCGAACGTCACCTGGTTATCCGTACTCGTGGATGCGGCATTGGAGTTTCCAGCCAGATCTATTGCGCGCCCCGCCTGAACCTGGGCGATCACTGTCCCAATCCCGGTCATCCCGGAAACAGCAACCGTGTAGGTGATGTGGTCGCCGGAATCAGTGACCACTGCGGTAGTCGCTCCTGCGGTGCCGGACAGAGTCACATCTCCGGTTCCAAAGGTCGTGACAGCCTCACTGAAGACCACCCTGAACTGAACAGGAGAAGTGTTCGTGGGATCAGCTTGGCCCGCGGCCTGGTTTATGGTAACCGTCGGTGGGGTCTTGTCGATGATATAGCTCTGCCCGGAGGTGAAGTTGGAGTTGTAGTCGTTGCCGCTGAGGTCCTGGATTGTCGCCGCTGAGAGAATATCGATGCATATGGTGCCGTTTCCGGAACCGGTATCCAGCGTGATATCGACGGTCGCGGATGGCCCATCGTTCGGATTGATCTCGGTGATGGTATCCCCCGTGATGGAACCCGTCTTGGTCTTGGTGAGGTCCGGAGCATCAAGAGTACTTGCGTCTATAGTCTCGTTGAATGTCACCCTCCACGTTACCTCGAAATCATTCGTCCGCTGGTCTGTCGGAACAAGCCGGTTCACTGAAAGCACGGTGGGAGGAGTATAGTCAATTATGTAAGTCATCCCGATAGTAAAGTTGGAGTCGCAGTCGTTACCTGCATAGTCACAGAACGCCGCCGCCGGAAGCACATCCAGGCGCAAAGTGCCATCGCCGCTGCCGGTATTCGCGGTCACATTAATGTAGCGGGGTGCATCTCCCGTCTCGCCTGGGGAAACTGAGGTGATCGACTCTCCAGTGATCGTACCCGACACGTCGGTCAGGGTGAAGTCCGATATGGAAACTGTGTCCATGTCAATGAGTTCGTTGCATTGTACTGACCACGTGACCTGCGCCGCGTGCGTATACTGCTCGCTGGGATCGTTGCGAGTGATTGAAGTCACGAACGGCGCCGTCTTGTCGATCTTGTATGTCTGGCCGGAGGTATAGTTGGAGTTGTAGTCATTGCCGGTCAGGTCCTGGATGGTTGCCGCCGCAAGAACGTTGAGCTGCAGAGTGCCGTCGCCCGTGCCGGTGTTGACCGTGACATCTATGTAGTCTGTGGACTTTGTGGTCGGGCTGGTCGAGGTCTTGGATTCCCCTGTGATAGTGCTCGAGACATCGACAAGGACAAAATCCGCGGTGCCCACCGTTGTCGCGTTAACGGTCTCACTGAACTTCACGCGCCAAGTCACAAATGCATCGTTTGTGTACTCATCCGTGGGAGTGTAACGTTCCACTGCGGTCACGGTCGGCGCGGTCCGGTCGATGATGTATGTCTGGCCGGTCATGAAACTGGAACCATAGTCGTTCCCGGCGAGGTCGCTGATAGTGGCCGGTGACTGGACGTCGAGCCGCAGGGTCCCGTCGCCGGAACCGGTGTTGACCGTTACGTCAATCGTTGTCGATCCGCCGAACGTCGGGGTGGTGGACGTGATCGATTCCCCCGTGACGGAACTCGAAACGTCGGTCAGCGTGAAGTCCGATGCCGACACCGTCGCCGCGTCAACGTATTCACTGAATGTAACTCGCCATGTCACCGAGGCTGCTGTCGTCCTTTGAGCGACGGGAGTCAGGCGGTTCACCGATGCCACGGTCGGAGGAATTCCGTCGACCTCGATGAACTTGTTGAAGCCAAGCGAACCGACTGTGCCGGGCGCGGGCAGAGTGAGGACAGCGTTGTTTCCGGCGGCATCCTTGATCGTCGCTGAGGGGATAAGGGTCAGCGCTCCGGTACTCACGTAATCCAGGTCGGGCGAAGAGTCGCCGAGTGCCACCGTGTAGTTGAAGATCAACGTAGTCGACCCACTGCCGCTGGTATACGCGACTTGAGAGTCTATAGTGCCCGTTTCCAGTTGGAACTGGGCGACGCCGCTGCCGGGGGTATAGGTCACGACTTCGCTGAACGTCACGCGAACGGGTATTACCGCGCCTGTTTTGTATATGTCGTTCGCCACATTGCTGGTGACGTTGGTCACGGTTGGCGGAGTGATGTCTACATTGACTTCGTTGGCGGAGACAGCGCCCAGCAGCGACAGAGTCAGGACGGCAGCCAGGGCGACAGCCTTGAACAAACCGACGGTCTCTTGAACAGCTTCCCAAACACGAGCGTTCATTGCTTCTCTCCTTGGTGGGCTTCGACAACCACGTCCCATAACCGGCATAGAGAATCTAGGGTGCCACGAGTCACTCGCCCATTGCGGCCAAAGGTAGTATATCACATGAACCCGACCACTTGGAGCAAATGCGCTCGGATCGACCGGTCTGTATCCTTGAACCCGCGGCGATGGGCTGGCTTTTGACACATTTCGCACGAACGTATAGAATTCAGTTGGCAATTCCAACGCCACTATCTACAACCCCGAACACCGGCAGGAGTAAACAGGGCATGAGCCAGATTAGAGTAGTCATCGCTGACGATGAGTCTATCATCCGAATGGACCTGAAGGAGCTTCTCGAGGAGATGGGCCATCAGGTTGTCGGAGAGGCCGCTGATGGCCGTACGGCTGTTGAGCTGACCCGGTCTCTGAAGCCGGACGTTGTCATAATGGACATCAAGATGCCAATAATGGACGGCCTCGACGCCGCCAAGGCCATCTCGGAAGAGAAGATCGCCCCGGTGGTGCTTCTCACCGCGTATAGCCAGAAAGACCTCATAGAGCGCGCCAAGGACGCGGGAGTCTTTGCTTATATAGTCAAACCGTTCCAGGAATCCGACATTATGCCGGCCATCGAGATCGCGGTTTCCCGTTACCTGGAGATCCAGGAAAAGGAAGACACCATCGGCGACCTGGAGCAGAAGCTGGAGACCCGCAAGATTGTTGACAAAGCCAAGGGCATCCTGATGGACAAGTACAGCATGAGCGAGGCTGACGCGTTCAAGCGGATCCAGCAGCAGAGCATGAACCAGCGGCGGCCAATGAAGGAAATCGCCGAAGCCATCCTCATAGCCCACGATATATGAGCCCCTGGAGACAAGGCAAGATACAGGAACATGATGCCACCGCGGCAGCCATCCGCGAGCTTCCTCCCGAGCAGGAACTCGAGGTCCTGAGGCTGCGGGTGGGTGACCTTGAGACCCGCGTCGCAGAGAAGACCATTGAAGCCGACGCCCTCCGGGAGATCGGCCAGGCGATTGGTTCGGTCCCCAACCTCGACGAAATGCTCAAGCGAGTTGCGGACATCGTGGCGAAAGTCACCGGCACCGACCTCTGCCTCATCTACCTCCTCGACAACGCCACCAATGAACTTATCCTCAGAGGCGCGAGCGGGCAGTCCAAAGATGTAGTCGGCAAGATTCGGCTGAAGGTTGGCGAGGGTGTCACCGGGTGGGTTGCACAGAAGGGGACAAGAGTTGTTCTCAACCGCGAGGCATGGCGGGACGAGCGCTTCAAGCCTGTTCCGGCGCTAATACAGGACAAGTACCAGTCGATGATGTCGGTCCCGCTGCAAGGCCGCAATGACCTTGTAGGGGTAATCAATGTCCGCACGGACACTCCCGCCGAATACACCCAGACCCAGGTCAGCCTGCTGGACAGCATCGCGCGACAGGTGGGCGGGGCGGTGGAAAACTATCGTCTGCACCGCAGGATGGAGATGCACGCCTCGCAGCTCAGCACCCTCAGCCAGATCAGCGAGACCATAACCTCCGATATGTATCTGGAGGAAATCCTCCAGCTTATAGTCGCCATGACTGCGGAAAGCATGAACTTCCGCATCTGCTCCATTATGCTCCTGGACCCGGCAAAGAACGAACTCGTCATCAAGGCCACCCAAAGTAAGAGCCGGGACTATGTCCGCAAGCCCAACGTGAAGCTCACCGAGAGTGTGGCGGGGCGGGCGGTGCTGGAGCGGCAGCCGATTGTCATAAGAGATGTTCGCAAGACCCCCGGCTACCAATACCCCGACATAGCCAAGAAAGAGGGCTTGTGCTCCCTGGTGGCGCTGCCGCTGTCGGTGAAAAACGAGATCATCGGCGTTCTGAACTGCTACACCAGCACACCGCGTGAGTTCGACGACGAGGAAATCGAAATACTCAAGACCCTCGCCAACCAGGCCGCGATTTCCATCCAGAACGCGAAGCTGATGGTGCAGACGGCGGTCTTGCAGGAGATGCACCACCGGGTTAAGAACAGCCTCCAGACCATCGCCAGCCTGCTCAGGCTGCAGGTTCGCACGGGCAAGTTCGCTTCTCCCCAGCAGGCTCTGGCCCAGAGCATCAACCGCATCCAGAGCATCGCCACGGTCCACGAACTCCTCTCCAGCGATAACCTGGACAACGTCGACCTCAAGAAATTGGCCGAGAGCATCCTCTTCGCCACCGCCAGGGGCCTGCTGCCGGACGGCAACGAGGTCCGGATGAAGGTGGAGGGCGCCGAGTTCCTGCTGCCAAGCGGGCAGGCCACCTATGTGTCTTTGATTCTCAATGAACTCATCCAGAACGCGGTCGAGCACGGTCTGCGAGGGCGGACGACCGGCGAGCTTTTCGTTACAGTCACTGAGAGCGATTTCGACATCCGCATGGAGGTCGTCAACGACGGCGAGCCAATAGCCTCCACTTTCGATCTCAAACAGGGCGGCAGCCTGGGCCTGAGAATAGTCCAGAGCCTGGTCCGCGACAACCTGATGGGCGAGTTTAGCCTGTCATCAGGCGAGGACGGCCTGACCCGAGCCTGCGTTGTATTCCCCAAATAGCCCCAATACGAAAGGTAACTGCCCAATGACCAGACCAGCCAGATGCCTCTTCTTTGCGTTCATAGCCGCATCCCTCGCACTCTCGGCCTGTTCAGCATACGCAGGCGAAACCAAACTCCATCAAGCCAGGATCGCGGGTAAACAATGCCTGGTGTTGTCCAATGGACAGACCGAGTTTTCCGTGGACGCTTCCCGGTTCACCCTGGTCGGGATTCATGACGTGAAGCAGAAGATCAACTATGTCCAGGAACCTGGCGGAAGCCTGTTCAATATCGGCCTGACCCAACCACCCTACGAGTACTGGCAGACGCGGAAAGTCTACTCCATCGATGGGCGCAATGCCGACAAGCTCACCCACCAGTTCGCGCGAACAGCTTCCGGCGGAGTCTTGACGCTCAACTACCTGGGCTGCGGCGTCGGGGAGTTTGGGCAGGGGGCGGATGTTGCTGTGACGGTGTCCCTCCTGGACAATGACCCCGTCCTGCGGTTCGGCCTGCAAGTTCGGAATTCCTCCGGAATCCCATTGTATTCGCTGCGCTTCCCGACCCTCCAGGGCCTCGGCAGCAGCCTTCCGGGAAGCGAGAAGACAGACTACTACCTCGGTTCCTACTGCTCGAGCTACAAGATTGCCAAGCCGAGGGAATCACTGGGGTTTGGCGAGGGGTTCGGCAACTACCCTGGTAACGGGATTGCCATACAGCTTCACTGCTACAGCGACGGAATGAACAAGGGCAGCCTGTACCTGGCAGTTGAGGATACCACACGCGGCCGCAAGGCTTTCTGTGCCGAGCCGATGAAGTCCAAGAAGGCATTCGGCTGGAACATCCTCTACTACTACGATGGCGAGTCCGACAAAGAGGGCAACTGGACACTGCCATACCAGGTGGCGGTTGCGCCGATCCAGGGCGATTGGTACGACGCTGCGAAACTCTACCGCAAGTGGGCGCTGAAGTCCGGCGTCATCAAGCTCTTGCGCGATCGCACCGATATCCCGGCGTGGTTCTACGACACTGCGACTGTCTTGGAGGCAGTGTTCCGTGGCGAGAAACCCTCGGATATGGATGCCGTGGCAAACAATATGCTCAAGACCCGCGAGGCCCTTGGGGAAGACTATATTGTCCACGCCTACAAGTGGTACAAGGGCGCGGATGAGGACGACAGATGCCCGCCCGACTACCACGCCAAGGATGGGTTCAAGGAAGCTGTAGCCAAGCTGAGAGCCGGTGGAATCCACGTGATGCCCTATATGAACCTCTCTCTCTTCGACACCAAGACTGAGAAATGGAGAGTTGATAAGCCGGAGCAGTGGGCCAATCGTAACGAAGACGGCACGATAACCCCAAGAATGGCTGCCGAGCCTTTCTACAACAACATCCATATGTGCGCCGCTACCGACTACTGGCAGAACACAATGGTCGATCTGGCCAAATACATCATCAACGACGTTGGCGCGGACAGCCTCTATCTGGACGAAATCCACGTCCATCCGTGGCTCTGCTTCGCCACCAACCACAAACACAAAGCCCAGGGCGGCAATTACCTCACTTCCAGCTACCTGACTATCCTGGATCGGATGAGAGCCGAGACGGGTAAGCCGGACCTGGTGATGATGGGCGAATGTGGGACCGAAGCTTTCGCGGACAAGATCACCAGCAACCTCGTCGGCCACTACGACTTCGACCCATTCTCCGACCCGATGCTACAGGCCGTGATGCACGACTGTATCGTGGAGACCGGCATGGGGGTGGTGCAGCCGGAAGCTGCATCGATGGATATGTGGGCAGCCAAGCAGGGGTTCTGCTTCGTTCGGGGCAAGCAGTTTGGGTGGCTGATAGCGGGAGATATATTCAGCCCGTGGAAGCCGGAGCTTGCGCCGCAGATGAGGTATCTGCATGAGCTGGGCGAATGCCGTCGCGCTTGCAGAGAGTATCTCATCTTTGGTAACTTCCTGAGAGAACCGGATATGTCCGCCAACCCTGCTCACCAGGTCGAATGGTCACAGGTCTGGGGCACCCACCCCAAGCCGATCCGATTTCCCAACGTGCTCGCAAGCGCGTACAAGGCCGAAGACGGCTCTGTTGGCCTGGTTCTTGTGAACACAATGCCGACCACTCAGACCGTGGAAATCCCCATCAACACCAAAGACTGGGGCCTGAAGCTTGGAGCAGACTACGACATATCGGTCTGGCAAGGCGATTCCTGGACCGCCCCGAGGAAGACTGCGCTTGCCAAGACACTCAGAGCGGAAGTAGCGGCATATTCCCCGCAGGTGATACGCCTGCGGGAGTCGAAGTAGGCGGTATTGAGCGCGAAACAACCGGAGGTGGCCGAGTGCCAGGAGCTAGTGTGACCCGTTTGGTTTTGAAATTGGGTGAGTTGCTCGGTTGCGCGTTAGTCCTGCCGTTGGCGTTGGTAATTGTAGTCGGTGTGATTCCTGCCGCCACCTGCCAGGCTGCCCCGGCTAATGGGAATCAAGTGACTCAGAAGCGAGGAAACCCGATGAAGAACCATCGTTTCATCTTCAACCAGGACTGCAATGACGTCACCTACATGGCATACGGCCAACCCAACCTGCAGGCGTACATCCGGGACTGGTTCAGCCGGGCCTTTGCTGCCGGTGCGGACGTGCTGGTTGCGGATGTCGCCCTGCCGGATGTCGTGGAGACCAAAGACACTCCCACGGGCGAGCGCATCGGAGAGCGGTTTGGCAAGAATGCAGACGGCAAGACAGTCTCCGCCGGAGGCGTGCCGGTTGAAGGCGACCGCTGGTATGCAACCAATCTCAAACTATTTGCAGAGGGCACCGATGTGCTCCACTTGGCGTGCGAGGAGGGTCGGAAGGCTGGTGGTCTCGTGCTGGCCGGGATGAGGATGAGCGATGCCCACCACGGCCCAACGTGGCAGCCAAAGTCGGACAGCCCGCTGTTTGCTCAGTTTGTTATGGATCACCCGGAGTGGTGCAACACCTGGCCGGATGGCCGCCGCGATGCCACTATGAACTACGCAGTGCCCGAAGTCCAGGCTCACAGGCTTCAGATACTGCGCGAGATGGCGACCAACTACGACATAGACGGGCTGGAACTGGACTGGATGCGGTGGTGCAGGCACTTCCCCGCAGGCAAGCAGCGCGAGCATCTGGCTGACCTCACCAGCTTCGTAGGCAAAGTGCGAGAGATGCTGGACGAGGTCGCGGCGAAGAAAGGGCGGGGGAAGATGGTCCTGGGTCATCGGGTGCCGGTGACACTGGAAGAGAGCCTCAACATAGGCTGCGACGTCGCCACGTGGGCAAAAAGAGGTTACGCCGACTATTTCTCGCCGATGGACTTCCTGTTCAACGACGCCAATGTCCGCACCGATGAGTTTGTGAAGGCCGTCAAGGGTACGGACTGCCTTGTCTACCCCAGCTTCGGGAGCACCAAATACAGCTTCGGGCACGTGGATGTCGGCTACGATGACCGGACCGACTACGACAAAGTGATCATGATGCGCACGCTCGATGAGTTCCGGGCAACCGCGGCCAACTGGTTCGCATGGGGCGCGAAAGGCGGATCGGCGTTCAACATGTACCTCTGGCCGAGCGGCGAGCAGGAGTTCTACAAGCAGGCCATCGAGATAATGTCCGACCGCAGAAAGCCAATGGCCGGGCCGAGGTTCTACCTCTATCTGCCCACCTGGAAAGATGGCGATAACCCGACAGGCCGCACGAGCGCTCAGATTCTGACCTTTGGCGCGGACACAATCGGAAAGCGACAGGCATTCACGTTCCGAATGGCTGACGGCCGCAAAGGCGAGAAGCTCAAAGGCGTCCTGCGGTTCCGCATATACGGGGCGACGGCGGCCGACGAGTTCACCATAGATCTCAACGGCAACACCATCCCCGTCAGCAAGCTAAAAGTAGCCCACATGCCCAAAGGCGAGCCGTTCGAGAAGCCAGCAGGATCGCCCACGCTACCCGGCGGTTCGTTCGTGTGGCCTCCGCATCTGCGCTTCGAGATCGCGCTGGAAGACTGCCCCAGGTTCCGAGGAGACAACGAGCTAGGCATAACTATGACTAAACTCACTTCAGCGAAGCCACCTGTGATGGAAGCTCTTGAGGTGAGGGTGAAGTAATGCAGGCAGATGTCCGCTAGTTGTCATTCCGAAGGAGCCTGCGACTGAGGAATCTGCTGTTTGTGTCTGAGGTGGCGAAAAGCAGATTCCTCGCAAGCTCGGAATGACCACGTTCTTCTAACCTCTAACCTCTAACCTCTAACTTCTAACCTCTAACTTCTAACTTCCAACTTCCAACTTCTGACCTCTAAGTATGGTATTCCGCGTTGATCTTTACGTAGTCGTAGCTGAAGTCGCAGGTGAATACCCTGGCGCAGGCTGATCCCAGGCCGAGGTCGAGGGTGATCTCAAGTTCCCGCTTCAGCATTGGCTTGCGGGCGGTTTCTGCGTCTACTCCGGTCGGCTCGCCATCTTTGACTATCAACACGTCGCCAAACCACAGCGAAGACTTCTCCGGCACAACCTTGGCACCGCTTCCGCCTGCCGCGCACAGCACCCGGCCCCAGTTGGGGTCTTTGCCGAAGATGGCGGTTTTGACCAGCGGGGAGTTGGCTATCTTCATTGCGGCGGCCTTGGCGTCGGCGTATGTGCTGGCGTTTTTGACTGAAACTTCTACATACTTTGTAGCCCCCTCGCCGTCCATCGCGATTGCCTTGGCCAGATCGATCAGAACCCGCTCCATCGCGGCAGCGAATACGTTATACTCCGGCGTACCGTCTAGAATCTGCGGACAGCCCGATGCGCCGTTTGCCATCACCAGCACCTGGTCGTTGGTGCTCATATCGCCGTCGACGGTGAGGCTGTTCAGGCCGCACTCTACCCCGGAGACCAGCGCCTTCTGCAGCAAGTCGGGCGCGATGGCCGCATCGGTGGTCACAAAGCACAGCATAGTCGCCATATTGGGGCATATCATCCCCGCGCCCTTGCATATACCGCCGACCCGCACAGCCTTGCCCCCGATCTCGATTTCATACGCAAAGGCCTTTGGCACTGTGTCGGTGGTCATAATCGCCAATGATGCTGATTCTCCGCCGTCGGGTGACAGTTCAGCAACAGCCTGCTTCACTCCCGAAGCCATCTTGTCCATAGGCATAGGCACGCCGATGATGCCTGTGGACGCGTTGAGCACCTGCTCCTGAGGCACGCCCAATAGTTCCCCGGCCATCCGGCATATCTCGTGCGCATCGGCCAGCCCTTGCTTGCCGGTGCAGGCGTTGGCGTTGGCGCTGTTCACCACCACCGCCCGAGCCTTTCCGTCTATGACTTTCTCCCTATTCACCAGCACCGAAGCGGCCTTGAAAGCGTTGGTAGTAAACACGCCCGCAACGGAGGCCTCGCGCTCGGAGTATATCACCGCCAAGTCAGCGCCCTTCAACTTAATCCCGCACCGAACCCCCGCCGCCTTGAACCCCACTGGAGCCGTGATTGAACCTGAGACTTGTTTCATAGTGTCTATTACCTCGTGAGAAAAAGGAACGTATTAATCACGAAAACACGAAAGGGAGAAAGCACGAAAGCGGGGAGATCAGCCAGCATTCCCCCTCCTCGCTAGGAGGGGGCTAGGGGGCGGTTCCTTCGTTCCCTTTCGTGTTTTCCAGTTTTCGTGCTTTCGTGATTCCGTTACTCCGTGCTCTACGGATAAACTGCCGAGCCCATCAGGCCGATGGTTTGGTCCAGGCCGCACATAATGTTCATGTTCTGGATGGCCTGGCCGGCGGCGCCTTTGCCCATGTTGTCTATGGCGCAGGTGATTATCACCCGCCCGGTGCGCTTATCGGACACTATGCCGATGTGGCAGAAGTTGGTCCCGAAGACGTTCTTGGTGTTGGGCTGCTCACCCGCATCCAGCACCACCACAAACGGCTGCCGCTCGTAGAACTTGCGGTATGCATCGATAACCTCGCCGGTCTCCATTGCCTTGGACCCCGGCCACGACGCGTAGGCGGTGGTCAGGATGCCCCGGTTCATTGGGATCAGGTGAGGGGTGAAGCTGATCGTGACACCCTCGCCCGCAAGCACGGTGAGTTCCTGCTCTATCTCCGGAGTGTGCCGATGGCTGGCGACTGCGTAGGCCTTGAAGCCCTCGTTGGTCTCACAGAACAGACCCGAAACGCTCAGCTTCGACCGCCCCGCGCCGGATACTCCCGATTTCGCGTCCACTATTATGCTTCCCAGATCGATCAGTTTGCCGGTCACCAGAGGCGCTAAAGCGAGGATTGCGGAAGTAGCGTAGCAGCCAGGGTTGGCGATCACCCGCGCAGCCTTGATATCGGCGGCGTGAAGCTCCGAAATACCGTAGACAGCCTCCGCCACCAGTTCCGGGGCACTGTGGTCGATGCCGTAGTGCTCCTCGTAGACCCCGAGGTCCTTGAGCCGGAAATCCGCCGGCACATCTATCATTTTCTTGCCGAATTCCAAGAGGCCCGGCGCGACCCGCATTCCGTTGCCGTTGGCCTGGGCGTGGAAGAAGAGGTCGGCGCGGTCGGCGTGGGTCTCCAGGTCGAAGCTCTCGCAGATGGGCAAGTTGTGCCCAAGGAAGCACGGGTAGACCGACGAAAGCGGCTTGCCCGCGGAGCTATCCGAAGCCAACAGTGTTATCTGAGCGCCAGGGTGTCCCAGCAAGTAGCGAACAAGTTCCGCCCCCGCATACCCCGAAGCCCCAATTATACCAACACGAATCATACCGACCTCACTACATTCCCGACTAAAGAGTCATCCCTCCAGGTATCCTACCTGGAGGGCACAAAACGATTGTACCTTGATCCCGTAGGGGCAGGTCTCCGTGCCTGCTCGTCCCGTTAATGCACACGGCAACCACGGAGGGTTGCCCCTACGGTCAACCGTCAACCCGTTAACCTATCTCGTAAATCCCCCGGAACTTGGTGGACATCTGGTCTACTCCGCCTTCGGCGATTACCGCGCCGGTTTCCCAGCGCAGGCCGAACTCCTGGCAATAGAGGAAAGTGTCCACCTGGAAGGTCATGTTGGGCTGGAGGAGATACTCGGATGTGGTCTCCATCCAGGGCCGCTCAACCTCTATCATTCCAAGCCCGTGGCACGGGCCGTAGAGCAGGTATTCGCCGTAGCCTTTTTGCTTGACCCAGTCGAAGAAGTTCCGCGCGACTTCCCCAGCCTGAACTCCCACTTTCATCCATTCCATTGTCTTCAGGTGGGCCTCAAGTCCGAATCCAACCAGATCTTTCATCTTCGGGCTCATCTTGCCAACGCAGACCGGCACGCCGACGCTGGGCGAATACCCGCCGACTCTCGCGCCGATGTTGAGCTGAACCAGGTCGCCGCTCTCGATGACTCTGTAACCGGGTCGGCCGATGGCGTGGCTGCTGTTCTTTCCGGAGAGCACGTAGGTCGGGTGGGCTTCATACTCCGCGCCGTTGGCATACATCGCTTCCTGCGCAACGCCCACAACCTGGAGCTCGGTCATTCCCGGCTTGATCTTCCCGAGGACTGCCTCAACTGCCTTGTCGCAGACTTTGAAGCCTTCCTTGAGAACTGCGATCTCATTGTCGCTCTTGACCATCCGGCACTCGTGCATTATGTCGTCGGCTTTGATTATCTGCGCGCCCGGCAGAGCGGCCTTCACAGCCTCATAAACCGATATCGGCATTGCGGTAAACCCGGCGATACCCAGCTTCTTCACGCCCTTGCCGTTGTTGGCGGAGGCGAAGAGTTCCTCGAAAGAGTCGATCACGATGTCCGGGTAATCCGGCTCGGCGGCTTCTCGGTACCAGAGGATCTTCTTGATATCGGGGATCACGCTGTGGTCCCGGGCGAATGTCTCGCTCTCAGGTCCTATGATCAGGCTGACATCACCCTCCGCAGGCACAAACACCCCCGCGCTCTCAAATATCGGCCAATACTCGGACAAGTACCGCACGTTGGCAAAGTCGGCTTCATTGCTGTGGATCAACACAGCGTCCAGCCCCTGCGCCCGAACAAGCCCCTGCACCTTCAACTGCCTGGCTTTGAACTCATCAAGTGGTATGTGTCGCATAACGAAAAAGTATCTCCTTTACCATTCTGCGCTGAAAGGTCTCAACGTTAGTGGAGTATATTTTACTACTTTTGGGAATGTTTGGGTAGCGAGCAGGGCAGGGGAGGATGCGCATCAATTGACAGGCAATGTTAGCAAATGTATACTTGCGGAGGGATACAGAGGGGGGCCAGTATGAGCGAGAAAAAGGTGTCTGCCGATATGCCAGGTATGGATGCGAGTCTTCAGCAGATTCAGATGATGCCGGTCGAGAGACTGCTTTTGGACGCAGAGAACCCTAGACTAGCCACGAGCGTCAGAGGTAAGAGCCAGTTTGAGATCATACAGGTTCTGTGGACCGAGATGGCGGTAGACGAACTCGTCTACTCGATTGCTGCAAACGGCTATTTCCCTGAGGAACCCCTTTTTGCAATCCCCTGCAATGAGTGTGACGCCGAATACGACGCAGATAAACTAGTAGTTCTCGAGGGCAACCGGCGCCTCGCCGCAGTTCTCATCTTGTTGAAAGACGAATGGCGCGAGAAACTCAAGGCGACTAACTTACCGTCTATTACCGCAGCACAAAAAGAGGCTCTTCGTTCGCTACCTGTCTCTGTTTATCCGAACCGCGAAGTTCTCTGGAAGTATCTCAGTTTTCGTCATATTAATAGCCCCAAGGCCTGGGATTCGTTCAGTAAGGCGAAGTACGTCGCCCATGTGCATGACGACTACCAAGTTTCCCTGCAAGACATAGCAAACAGGATCGGTGACAGGCATGCAACGGTTTCGCGCTTGTATAGAGGCTATAAGGTACTCCAACAGGCTGAAGCTCAAGCTGGGTTTGATCAGGAGGATAGAGTAAGAAATCGGTTCTATTTCTCACATCTATACACGGCACTGGACTACCCGGAGTTTCAGTCATTCCTTGGTATCAGTGGAGACGAGCCCGACAAAGATAACCCCGTTGCATCTTCGTGCCTTGGCAATCTGACCCAGTTGATGATTTGGCTCTACGGGAGCAAGTCGGAAAGCAAAGCTCCTTTGGTACAGAAACAGAATCCGGACCTTGTGCGCCTGAGGGACGCAATCAGCAAGCCAGAATCCTTGGAGGAGCTGAAAGCTGGATACTCGCTTGAGATCGCGTATAACACGAGCGTAGGTGATGAACCCAGGTTCAGGCGTGCGTTGATCAACACGCGACAGGAACTAAAGCAAGCCAACCAGACGGTGGCCACAGGATACGATGGCGATGAGTCCCTCTACTTGGTCCTGAACGATATTCAGGACATTCTCAGTGTTCTGCAGCGTGAGATGAAACGGGTGCACTCAAATGTCCAGCGTAGGGCGAAGCGCTGATGGTTAGACTGCCAGACGACTTGGACAACGCAATCCTGCTGGCCGATTGGCTCGAACTGTCTGCAATGGAAGCGGATGATGGCAATGCCAGTGCAGGTGACCTCACGAGTGCGCTACAGATGGCAAGCACTAGTGGCTCTCAAGAGCAGGTGGTGCTGGAGGCGATGCGTGAGTTGGAGTATCGCCAGGGAGCAACCTTGGAAGCCTACCCATTTGAAGTTATACATTCCAGCGTCCTCCAATACAGCACCGACTGGCATACTTGTGTTCCGTACGTCTTCTGCCTTTGCCTGTCATACTTCGCGCGAATGCAGGAATCCGGCAGGGCATTAATCGCCAGGAAGCTTTTCGAGGATCTTTCTGCGGTTGCGGCTGAGCAGTACATTCACGGATCTTCAATGTCATTCGGGCGCGACTGTGAGAGAGGCTCTTCTCCTTTCCAGACAGCAGTTGACGCGCTCTGCATCGCATTGCGGGAAGGCAGTGGCTACCGAGTAATAAGCGGCAAGAAGCCCAAAGATGACAAGGTGGACATAGTCGCTTGGAAGCCATTCTGCGATGGTTGGCCCAGCCAGCTTGTGCTTTTCGGGCAGTGCGCGACAGGAGCGAACTGGGCGGACAAGGTGAGCGAGATGCAACCTGAGGTATTCTGGAAACTCTGGATCGCAGACGGCAACGTCAGTACCCTGTTGAGATCATTCTTCATGCCTCACCGGATATCTCTCCGGGATTGGGTATACCACGCATCTTATTCTGGCATTCTGTTCGACCGGTGTCGTATTGCGTTCTGGGCGCAGAAGTCGGAAAGCAATATCGTCGACAGGCGTTGCGCAGATTGGTGCAAGGAAGCGTTTCCCTCCCTCTCCTGAACGTGCCTTGAGCTACAAAACCCACCCCAGATCGCGCCCAATCAGCAACTCCTGCATCCTCGAGTGATTGGTGCTTCGCATGATCACAGTGTCCGTGTCGAATCCATGCTTCTCTGCAAGCTTCACTGCTACGTCGGTGGCATCGTAGGTCATAAGGAAATCGCCCTCCAGTTCAGCTGCCGCCGCAAAGATGGCCTCATGGTCGACTGTGCCGTGTGTGTAGAGCCGATTCTTGTTGGCTGCGACGTAAGGAGGATCAATGAAGAACACCGTCGATGCGTGACGTTTGTATTCCCGCAGGGCTTGGATGCCATCGCCCTTGACGAACTCTATGCGGTCTTTGACCTCCACAATACTCTCGATCCGTTTCTTGAGGGTTTCAGGGTACCAGCGAGAGCCAAGTCCCTTTCCTCCCTCGCCGTTCTTCAGCAAGCCCGCGCCTGGAGCAAGTATGCCGCCTCTGCGAACTCGGTTAAGCAGGATTGTCCGAAACGCCAGGGTTCTTGCCGCCCTGGGACTTCTCGCCAACTCAGTGGCAACACTCTCCGGCGTTAGCTCAAAACTCGATATGCGGTTCGCTAGCCACAGACCATGCCCGTTAAGCACCGTCTCCCAGACCGATGCCACGCACTCATCTAGCTCAACCATCACGGCATTCTCAACGAGGTTCTCTGCGATAGCCGTGAGAGTCACTATTCCGCCGCCAGCGAATGGCTCTACCAACAGCCTGGGTGTCTGAGGCTGTGCACAGAGCCACAAGCGGATATATGGCACAAGCCAAGACTTGCCTCCAGGATAACGAAAGGGACTGCGCTGGGGCACTGTTGAAACATTTACTGGAATTCCACGTTCTGGCGGCAAATTTACATCCTTGATTGTCAATACTCTCACCATAGTGTTCGGCAGATAACCTGGTTTATCCTTGTATGTGATACCTTCATCCACCACCCATCAACCCTTCCCCCTCACAAACGGCACCCTCGCTCCCAATCTGAACAGGACTTCTCCCGTGGCGTTGGGGCGGATTGTCTTGGTGGCGGTTTGGAATACCCACTCGCCGTTGCCGGGGTGGGAGTTGGAGGAGGCTACGTCTGGGACGTTGTTTATGAAGTCCAGGATCTGGACATCGCCCATACCTGCGAAGTCGGACTTGATCCATGCGCCGAATGTGATGGTCTTGCCTGCGAACGGGGCAACTGGGATGTGCTGGTCGAAGAAGACATGGGCCTGGTGGAGGGTGCTGGTGATGGCTGCAGAGCAGTTGCCGGAACGCTTGATGGTCAGTTCCTTGTGGGCTCTTGGAGACTGGCCGGAGACAATCCAGCCAACCGGGCCGATTGGGTCGGAGGTTGTCCAGTCTTCCAGGCCGGGGTTGGTGAGGAGGTTGGGGGAGGCGTCGGTGATTGTTGCTCCCTCTACCAGTACTGCGTCGTCGAAGTAGGCTGTGCGCGGGGTGGTGACAAGCGGGGTCCAGGCGAGGTCGTGGGGCTTCCGGGAGTTGCGGACTGCCTCGACGTACTCCTCCGGGACATTCTCCAGCTTGCCGTCCTTGAAGCTGGGGCTCCACCAGGGGATCGAGTTCCAGATGAAGAGCCAAGCATACTTGTCCGATGCGCTCAGCGCGCCGTAGAGGGTGTTTTCGAGGTCGTTGGGGGTGCGGTAGTTCTTGTCGAAGTTGGCGGGGGCGGTCTGCCAGACGTTGATGTCCGCCCTGTTGTCCACCCATACCCCGAACGCGTGTGTGATGGACTTTCGGAGCGGGGTATTCTTGTATGAATCGCCCAAGTTGCGGATGGATATGAAATCCTGATAGGTGATTGCCGGATAGGTTTCTTCGCCGCCATCGACAATCGAGGCCTTACCCCGAACCTCTAGCATTCCATTTACGAACGTGGCTACCAGGTCGCTGGCGCCCCAGCCGGTGTTTGGGATCACGACGATTGTGATGGTTGGGTATTCCCTCACCATCGCCCGCATAAACTCTCGTCCCCGGATTCGGACCATCCGCTCGTACTCCGAGAGGCTCTTGAGCGGCGCTGATCCCTCTGTCTGGTACTTGGCGAACGTGTCATACTGGAACGGATACCGCCAGGTACCCTTTCCGCCGCCATAAGGCTCGACATCCAGGAAGATGCCCTTGAACCCCGCCTGCTTCGCGATCCAGGCTGCGATGCCGGCCTTTTGGGTGATGACCGGCCAACTAGGATCGAACCAGTCGAGGTTGGCGTCGGAGTCGGTGACCGGCCTGCCGGAGGTGTCACGCACGGTGGTCTCGAAGTCGATGAAGTTGTCCGTGAGCTTCTTTGACCTGGCGGAGCGGAGTCTGGCGACGGTCTTGCTGAAGTCGGCCTTGGTATAGCGAGTGCCGCCGAACCACATGCAGTGCCGGCTCTCGGTCTGGCCGCGCTTGTCGTCCGGGTAGACCGTGATCACATACCCATCCAGCGGCAACTTCTCGAGGTCGCGGATATGGGAGGCGAAGTAATTGGCATCGGTCCAGTCGCAGGCCCAGCCGAGCAGCTTCTTCTCTTTAGGGATAGCCGGGCCGACTTGCGCGCTGGCTGCCGAGGACAGCAGAGCCAACAGAAGTCCTGTGAGCATCATGCGCGTATAGACCATCTTCTAACCTCCGGTTGCGGCGCGATACTCCATAATACCGCACACGGGTCCGAATCGCGAATGGCTCAAAGGCGACAAGTAACCACAGATGACGCAGATGGGAATGCGTAGGGGTGTTCTCCTGGTGACAACATGAGGGGTTAGTGCTATGATAAGGGCAGACTTTGGGCGGAGGGCGCGGGTCGGGCGCGAATTGGCGTCCGGGACTTGGAGCATTGAGATGGCAGTGGAGTGGGAAGGGATTCAGATCCCGATACGGGAAATGTTCTACCGCCACGTGAGCGGGATATCCAGCGACGTCGCAATCATCAGTGAGTCTGAAGAGAAAGACCCTGACATTGACTACGGCGCGAGGCAGTTGGCGCTTGAGATTGCTCCGCTGAGCGAACGCTTGTGTTCCGTGAAGCTCTGGGTGAACGAGTGTTTTTGTCAAGGGAGTGTCGGGAGATTCGGAGGCTTCATGATGATCCCATATCACGGATCGACGGTTGACGCAGAGCCATCGCAATATCCGGATCGCGTGGAAAGAATCGTGGAAGCCGTGCTGCACGGCAGGGTCAAGGACGAGTCGTGGCATTGGAGGAGCAAGCTTCTCAGAGCCCAAACGGTGATAACCGGCGAAGGCGAAAAGGAGTTCTTCGAGGGTCGATGGACATGGCTGTGGGGCTTGCGATATATGCTGCCAAATGTGAGATATGAGACGTTCACATACGATCCATATACGCTGCCTTCGCCACATGCTTAGCTTGCCATCCCCCCACCCACCAGCTATACTTCCAACCATAGATTGCACACACCCGGAGGACGGCGATGCCGATATTCTTGCTGTTCTTGTCTGTCTTTCCGGTGTTTCTCTATGGAATCGGCTGTCAAGCTATGCACAGCAGCCTCGAGAACAACGTCTTCAGGTGTTTCGGGATTTGAGGACGGACCACTTCAGCTTCGACATAAAGACTATCCCATCAACCCGTCCGGAAATCCCGAAACGGAACCCCGCAAACTACAAGCTTTGTCTCGGGACTTCCGCTCCGCTCAAGTCCCGAGACACCAAATCTGCTGCTTTGGTTAACTTGCGTTGTGCGTTGTCGAGTGCTACAATCTTGGCGACGCTAACGGGGCTTGAGAATTCCAAACGACGAACGAAGGCCATAGGGGTGCAGGCATGTCGAGCAAGCGTAGACAACGAACTGGTGTCTTGGTTGCAGTGGTCGCCATTCTGATCGTGGGAAGCTATGCGTGGCGGAGTAGGGGATCAGTGGCCCCGCACCCAGAACTCAGTGCCAATGTCTCTGTCCTGTATGCCCAGGAGGCGAAGATACACCTCTATAGCGCGGGCAAGGACTCGGTTTTGGGGACCAATCCTGCCGGGTACAACTCACTGGACCTATGGATGGGCTGTTCGCGTTCGTTGGGTGGGGTGGTTTTCCACCGCGATTTCAACGGCTATTTCCGGTTGTTCGAGATTGACACAAGCGGGAGACGGCTGGGCAAAGCCTCTGCTGGGATATACGTTGGCAAGACCCCTGCCGAAGAAAGCAGTCTCGATATCAACCCCAACGACATGGGGTTCGACGGTCGGCAACTGTTGCAGATCCGCGGCAAGCGGCACGCTGCCGAGCTGTGGTCGCAGACCGCCAAGGGCAAGTGGCGCAAGGATGGAATGTGGTCTCTGCCCGGCAGCGCGCAATATCCTGGCGAGTGGTATTCCACGGTTTCGCGCTCCCATGGCTGGCTGGCGTTTTTCGTCCCCACGGGGGAAACGGAGTCGAAAGCAGTATTGCTGCGCGAGAGCGATGGCACGGTCAATGAACTCGGAGAGGGCTCCTTCAGTGTGGCAATCTCCCCGGACGGCAGATACGTGGCGTTCAGAAGCGGTGACAGCACTGTTCGGGTCGTACCGCTTACGGGTGGGCCTGCGAGGAATTTCCGAGTGTGGAGCACAGTAGAAGGCTTGCCTCTTGTGGGTCTGTCGATTCTCGGAATGGGTATTGTAGGGGGAGTCCAGTGGGTTCCAGGAACCCAGGTGCTCGCGTGCGAAGCCGAGCCGGCCGAGTCTGGCCAGAGCTTCATCTTCCTAGTGGATACCACTACGGGTACAACGACACACCTACCCCTGATGGTTGAGCGCGGTCAGTGGTGTGTGCTGGATCTTAGCGAGAACCGCGTTCCCTGATGCAACTACGCGTCCTTTCAGCGTCTCAGCGATTTCAGGTGTTTCTCGGGATTTGAGGACGGACCACTACAGCTTCGACACAAAGACTATCCCCTCAACCCGTCCGGAAACCCCGAAACAAAGCCTCCGTATGACGTGCTCAGACCCCGCAGACTATAAGCTTTGTTTCGGGAATGTCTGATGGTATGATGGCGGCAGCGGGAACTGCCGGTGTGCGAACTCGCAGGCGTCTTGCAGATAGGCGTTTCCGCAGCATAGTAGTAGCAAACCAAGCCCCCGGGACAACATCCCCGGGGGCTCTGACTCATGACCAATTTTCGCCGTAGCTACTTCGCCCGCACGTACCCCTTCACCTTCCAGCCGCTGTTAAGGAGCGCGTTGTCCTGGACGAACATCCGCGCGCAGAGGAGCTTCCCAGCCTGGCTGGCTTTCAGTTCTATTGGCCAGAAGACCTCCAGTTGCTCTGGGGTGACCCCATAGGGCGGTCCCATGGATGCCAGGTTTAACTTGCACTGGCTGTTCTCGAGTATCACGGCTGCACCCGGAGCGTAGCCCGTCCCCCAACTGGTTCCAGCATCATTCTTCAAGAACACCTTGTTCTGCTTCGCATCCCACATCAGTAACACCGCGTTAGCCTGGCTGGAGGTCACGCTTAGCTGGATATATATCTTGTAGATGTCCGCAAAGCCGTTGGGGTCCGAGTAGACAGTGGCGAATGACTGCTCATATCCCGTGTCCACGTCGCCCGAATGGGGCAGCAGAAGGAGACATTCCGGCGGAAGTGGGTCAAAGTGCGTGCCGACCTTCTTGTAGCCTGAGATCTCGGTCTTTGAATCGGCGGCGTACATCCAACTGTACAGATTCCTGCTCCCCATCTCCGCGGATTTCAGTGCGAACGACCACGTAATCGCGAGGTTGTTGCCGGAACCCGATACCGAGGTGCCTTTGACTTCCACAATGCACTGGCTGTTCTCGAGCACTAAGTCCACTCCAGGAGTACAGCCGGTACCCCAACTCGTGTTCTCGTCATTCCTCAGGTAGACCTTGTTGGACACCCTGTCATACCAAAGGAACATCGCATACTTCTGCACTAATGCATCGTTTACCAGCAGATAGCACTTGCGGAGGTCCTCATAGCCGTTCTGGTCTCGGTAGTAGCTTGTGAGCGTCGTCCAGTTGTCAATGGGTATCTGGCCTTTGCACGGGTCTATACCGACCACTTCCGGCTTCACGTTGTGGTAGACGCCCATTTGATCCCAGCCGTCAATCAGACCGCCGGAGTCCTGCACGTACATATACCCTTTCAGCAGCTTGCTTGAGAATGGGGCCTTGAAGGCGACACGCCATTTCACGGCCAGGTTGTTGCCGCTGCTGGTGACTATCGTATCTTTCACGTAAAGATAGCACTGGCTATTCTCCAGGGTCACGTTCGCTCCTGGGGCGTAGCCTGTGCCCCAACTCGTATTGGCATCGTTCTTGAGGTATAGCCTGTTTGCCGCGCGGTCATAGTAGAACAGCGCCGCGTTGGACTGCCCGAGCGAATCGTTGATCAACAGGTAGCACCTCTTGATATCGGCAAAGCCGTTGGCATCGCGATATGTGCTCACCAGGGTAGCAGGGGCGGCTCCGAGTGTCCCCCCGGACGGCGATATGCTCACGTTCTCGGGTTGCGTGTAACCGCTGCCTAACCTGTCGCGAAGGAATATGTCCATATTGCCGTTGAAGTCACCTGAGACCAGGTTTGAGGCAGTAGAATAGAACGCAACGCATCTGCCGTCGCCACTGATAGCTACGTCCTGGCTATCATCATTCGCCTGCGCCCCGGCGGTCGAGACTGACATGCGCTCAGTAATGCCGGTAAGCCTGTCGCGTACGAATACGTCCCATTTGCCGTTCGTGTCGCCTGCTACGAGATTGGTGGAATCGGACTTGAACGCAACGTACCTGCCGTCCGCGCTGATGGCCGTCTCGTAACAGTGGCCGTCGCCTTGCGCTCCGCCGGAGGAAACAGAAATACGTTCAGTGACCTCGGCGAGCCTGTCGAATACGAATATGTCGAATGCTGAATTGGTGTCGCCGCCGACGAGATTACTGGCCCACGAGGCGAATGCGACGTACCTGCCGTCTGCGCTGACGCTGGCATTCTGACTGGTCAAGTTTGCCTCGTCCCCCGTGATGTTTGTGGAAACGCGTTTGACGTTGCCGGTGGACATGTCATATGCGAAGATATCCAATTGGCCGGCGGTGTCATTGGGGACAATGTCGGAAGCAAGGGACGTGAACACCACGCAACTGGCATCATCGCTTATGTTCGGACGATTACTCCAGCTATTCGCCGCCTCTCCGACTGCGTTGTTCGATATGCGCCAGGTGAGGCCATCGGTCATATCGCGAACAAATATGTCGTTAGTGCCGTTCGCATCATTGGCGGCGAGGTTGGTGGACCACGACTCAAATGCCACGTGCCTGCCGTCCGCGCTGATCTTCGGCAGGTAGCTATCATCGTTGCTCTGCTCACCGCTGGAGGAGACGGAGACACGCTCCGTAACCCCTGTTGACCGGTCGTGAACAAAGGCGTCCCAAACGCCATTGGTGTCGTCCGATACAAGATTGGTCGCCGGGGAGTAGAATGCGACATACCTGCCGTCCGGAGAGATGTCTGAGCACCGGCTTTCGTTATCGCCTTGAGCCCCACCGGAAGAGACAGAGACCAACTCCACGGAGTTTGTGAGCCTGTCGCGAACGAACACGTCGGTGGTGCCATTCGTGTCTCCCGCGACAAGGTTTGAGGCAAAGGACTGAAACGCCACGAACCTGCCGTCCGCGCTTACCGCAGGGTATTCGCTGCCGCTGTTCCCCTCTTCTCCCGTAGAAGAAACCGACACACGCTCGGTAACCGCAGCCATTCCGGGCAAAGCGCCTAAGACAACGCAAGCCATCATCAACACAATTGCCACTGCACAAACGATCGGACATTCTTTGGTAATCATCGCACACTCTCCTTGTTGTGGTTCCTGGTATTGCCGCTTACTATCTATTCCATCTGCACACTCATCGGCTCACTCCTTCCCGGCGCGGGCTATCATTCCGCCCTGACGTAACCAAACACATGCCATCCACTGTTCAAGAGAGCGTTGTCCTGCACAAACAGCCGTTCGCAGAGTCTCTTGCCGATCTGGCTGGGCTTGAGTTCGATTGGCCACGAGACCTGCAACTGGGTGTCCGTTACCGACCACGGCGGCGGGCCGAATGAGGCCATGTTTACCTTGCACTGGCTGTTCTCCAGAATCGCTGCCGAGCCTGGAACGCCCCCCGAACCCCAACTTGTGCCGGCGTCGTTGCGCAGGAAGACTTTGTTCTGCTTGGCGTCATACATCAACAAAACAGCATTGGCCTGGCTAGAGGTCACGCTGAGCTGGATGTATATCTTGTAGATGTCTGCCCAGCCGTTGGTGTCCTCGTACAACGCCATAAACGGCGTCTCAAGACCCGTGTTCACGTTACCGCTGTTGGGCGAGAGGCTCAGGCACACCGGGGCAACCGGGGTGAAGTGCGTGCCGACTCTCTTGTAGCCGGAGTTCTCTAGCTTGGAGTCGGTGGCGTACATCCAACTGTAGAGGTTCTTGTTATCCATGCCGGGCTTGAGTTTGAATGACCACGTAACGGTGAGGTCATTGCCTGAGCCGGAGACAGTGGTGTCCGCGAGATAGACTTCGCACTGGCTGTTAGACAGTGTTATCGCGCTGCCCGGAGCGTAGCCCGTCCCCCAACTGGTGTTGGTGTCGTTCTTCAGATACACCTTGTTGGCAAGCCGGTCGTAACAGATGAACATCGCATCGCTCTGGCTGAAGCTCTCGCACACAAGCACATAGCACTTGCGCAGATCGGCAAACCCGTTCGGATCGCGGTAGAGACTGGTGAGAGTTGTCTGCGTATCGATTGGCACAGGCCCACTGTTCGGGGCAATGCTTACCACCTGTGGCTTCACGTTGTAATAAATGCCCATCTTATCCCAGCCGTCGGTAAGTCCACCCACATCCTGCACATACATATAGGCATTCAGGTTCTTCGCCGAGAACGGGCTGTTCAGTGTAATGCGCCAGTTCACGGTTAGGTTGTCCCCACTGCCCGAAACGGTGGTACTGCCGACGGACACCTCGCATTGACTGTTGGATAGTGTGACAGCCGTCCCAGGCGCATACCCAGTTCCCCAACTGCTGTTGGCATCGTTCTTCAGATACAGGCGGTTGATCGACCGGTCGTACATAACCAGCGCCGCATTCGCCTGCCCAAACGAGTCGTTTATCAGCAGGTAGACTCTCTTGATAACCGCATAGCCTCTCGTCTCAGAATACACGCTCTGAATGAAAAACGGTGCTCCAGTGGGTAGAGAACCCCCGGATGGCGTCACGCTTACGTTCTTCGGGGCATCGGCGACGGCCACGCTGTGCCCGCGCCCGGCAGTGACAGCCACGAAGTGCTTTTCCGCCGGGACATTGCACGCGCCATAGTTATTGTCTCCCCACGCCACAAGGGAGCCATCCGATTTCAACGCCACGTTGTGGTAGGAGCCGGCAGCGACAGCGGCATAGTCTTTTCCCTCCGGGACAGTGCACTGACCGTTTGCGTTCAGACCCCACGCCACAAGGGAGCCATCCGATTTCAACGCCACGCTGTGCCAGTCTCCGGCAGAGACAGCCACATAGTCGTTCCCCGCTGGGACATTGCCCTGACCTTCGAGATTTCTTCCCCAAGCCACCAGCGAGCCGTCGGATTTCAACGCTATGCCGTGGTAGTAGCCGGCACAGACAGCCACGTAGTCGTTTCCCGCTGGGACAGCGCACTCATCGCTTGCGTTTTCTCCCCAGGCCACTAACGAGCCGTCCGACTTCAGCGCCACGCTGTGCGGTCCGCCGGCAGCGACAGCCACAAAGTCGCTTCCTGACGGGACATTGCACTGACCGGAGCCATTGTACCCCCACGCCACAAGAGAGCCGTCCGATTTCAACGCCAGACTGTGATAGTCTCCGGCAGCGACAGCGGTGTAGTTGTTTCCTGCCGGGACATCGCACTCGCCGTACGTGTTGTCTCCCCAGGCCGCCAGGGTACCGTCCGATTTCAACACTAGGTTGTGAATGTAGCCGGCGGCGACAGCGGCGCAGTTGTTTCCCGCCGCTACATCGCACTGGCCAGACTCATTCCATCCCCACGCCACAAGTGAGCCTGCCGCCAACGCCGGCACAGACCCCAGCAACCCAAACGTCACCAACAGAGTCACTGCAAATACACAGATCGAACTCGTTCTCGTACCCATCGCGCACTCTCCCTGTTGTTCCTGGTAATGCCTCATTCTATTCGCACATTCTTTGGTTTAGTCCTTCTGGCGCGTACGGTTACTCCGCCCTGACGTAGCCGAATACGTGCCATCCACTGTTCAAGAGAGCGTTGTCCTGCACAAACAGCCGCTCGCAGAGTCTCTTTCCGATCTGGCTGGGCTTGAGTTCGATTGGCCAGGAAACCTGCAATTGGGTGTCCGTTACCGACCATGGCGGCGGGCCGAAGGAGGCCATGTTTACCTTGCACTGGCTGTTCTCCAGAATCGCTGCCGAGCCTGGAACGCCCCCCGAACCCCAACTTGTGCCGGCGTCGTTGCGCAGGAAGACTTTGTTCTGCTTGGCGTCATACATCAACAAAACAGCATTGGCCTGGCTAGAGGTCACGCTGAGCTGGATGTATATCTTGTAGATGTCTGCCCAGCCGTTGGTGTCCTCGTACAACGCCATAAACGGCGTCTCAAGACCCGTGTTCACGTTACCGCTGTTGGGCGAGAGGCTCAGGCACACCGGGGCAACCGGGGTGAAGTGGGTACCGACCTTCTTGTAGCCTGAGTTCTCCAGTTTGGAGTCGGTTGCGTATATCCAACTGTAGAGGTTCTTGCTTCCCATTGTTGCGGACTTGAGCACGAATTGCCAAGCTACCGCGAAGTTGTTGCCGGAGCCGGTCACCGTAACGCCCTTCACGCGCACATAGCACTGGCTGTTTTCCAGCAAGGTGTCTGTTCCGGGAGCGTAGCCGGTTCCCCAACTGGTGTTCGCGTCGTTCTTCAGGTAGACTTTGTTGGACGCCCTGTCATACCAGATGAACATCGCATTCGACTGAACAAGCTTATCATTCACGAGCAGATAGCACTTGCGCAAGTCCTCGTAACCGTTCATGTCGCGGTAGAAGCTCGTGAGTGTTACCCAGGTGTCCGTGGGTATCTGGCCGGTCGAGGGGGTTATGCTGAGGGCTTCGGGTTTTACGTTGTGGAAAGTCGCCATCTGTTCCCAGCCGTCAGTATGGCCGGCGGAGTCCTGGACGTACATGTACCCTTTGAGCAGCTTGCTGGAGAACGGGGCCTTGAGAGCGATACTCCACTTGACGGTCAAGTTGTTGTCGCTGCCGCCCGCTGTTGTGTCCTTCACGTAGAGATAGCACTGGCTATTCTCCAGAGTGACATTTGTGCCCGGGGCATAGCCTGTGCCCCAGATTGTGTTGGCGTCGTTCTTGAGGTATAGCTTGTTTGCGGTGCGATCATAATAGAGCAACGCCGCATTGGCCTGCGCGAGCGAGTCGTTGACAAGCAGATAGCACCTGCGGATGTCGGCAAACCCGTTGGCATCACGATACTGCGTGGTCAGAGTGAACGGCGCAGCGCCAGGCGTTCCAACAGACGCCGACAGACTCACGTCTTGCGGGTTGGGGTAACCGTTGCCGAACCTGTCCCGGAGGAATGTGTCAGCCAAGCCATTGGTGTCTCCCGGCACCAGGTTCGTGGCAACGGACCAGTATGTTACGCACCCGCCGTCGGCGCTCATCCTTATGCCGTGGCATTCGGCATTGGACTGCTCTCCGGTGGACGAGACTGACACCCTCTCTGTCGCACCGCTGATCCTGTCGCGAAAGAATGCGTCGAGTGTTCCGTTCGTATCGCCCGGGACGAGGTTGGTGGCGAATGACTTAAACGCTAAGTACCTGCCGTCCGCGCTGATCCCCGGTTCGTAACTCCCGAGATTCCCCTGCTCCCCGCTGGAAGACACGGAAACAAGCTCCGTGATTCCGGTAAGCCTGTCGTGAAGGAATACGTCAAATGCAGCATTGGTGTCGCCGCCGACAAGGGTAGAGGCGATGGACTGAAATGCCACGTATCTGCCGTCTGCGCTCATTACCCCGGGTTCACTGGTCGAGTTACCCTGGGCCCCGGTGGAGGATACGGAAACGCATTCTATGCTGACCGTGCCCGTGTCAAAGACGAACACGTCCTTGTTGCCATTTGTGTCGTCCGAAACCAGGTCTGAAGCTGTAGACCCGAACGCCACACAACTGGCGTCGCTGCTGATGTACGGCCGGCTACTCGTGCCGTTTCCTGCCATTCCGGCAAGATTATTGGAGATGCGCAACGTTGTACCGCCGACCATATCGCGAAGAAACACGTCCTTATCGCCGTTCGCATCACCGGCGTCGAGGTTGGATGACATGGACTGAAACGCTACGTACCTGCCGTCCGCGCTCATTGTTGGGTAGGCGCAATCGCCATTTCCCTGTTCCCCGGTGGAGGAGACGGATACACGCTCGGTAATGCCGGTCTCCCGGTCGTGGCGGAACACGTCCGAGACGCCGTTCGTGTCGTCAGCGACCAGGTTGGTGGCATCGGAGTAGAACGCCACGTACCTGCCATCGGGGGAGATCGACGCGCCCATGTTGCCCCCATCCGCTTGCGCGCCTGCTGACGAGACAGAGACCCGCTCGACATAGCCGGTCAGCCTGTCTCGAACAAACGCGTCGAATCTGTCATTTGTGTCTCCCGCGACGAGGTTCTTGGCAAACGATTCGAACGCGACAAACCTTCCATCGGCGCTGACCGACGAGTACCCGCTTTCGTTGTTCCCCTCCTCCCCCGTGGAAGAGACCGATTCGCGCTCGGTGACTGCGGCAAACGCCGAGGCTGCCCCCAGGAAAACGCACAATACCAGGAAAGCGAATACGACTGCACAGCGAACTGATCTGTTCATCAGAATCCTCCTCCGTAGACGAGTCTACTTACAGCTTGTTCTTTGCCAAGCCTTGCCGTATTCTATCCGCAGGTTGGCGGGTTGTCAATGGATTACCCTGTCACGGCTTGGATTCCTGCCACTATTTGGCCGGGAACGTGGTCAGTTTCATCTGCCGAATCCGGGCCTCTCCCTTTTCGCTGGCGTTGTCGAAGCGCACTATCACCTGCTTGCCTGCGTATGGCGACAGGTTGACATCCCTCCAGGCGAACTCACCGATGCCTTCGAGCAGGATGTCCCAAGTCTTGTCGTCCGTGGAAGCGCTCAAGCGGAAGTTGCCGCCGTCGGTGAGGGCGGGGGAAGAGGAGTCTATGTAGCTGGAGAGAGTCGCTTTGGTGGCACCCGTGAGATCGAACTTGAACTTCAGGAACCCGCCCGGGCTGATCCAGCGAATGTGGATTCCCTGGCCGTACCCCTCGGCTGAGAGCAGGTTTTCGGCCATCTCCCAGGTTGCCATGTGGAAGAGCTTCGTATCACCGCCCGACACATAGCAGCGGATGTTCATGTTGCCGAAGCTGAGCTTGTCCGCCAGGCTGGTGATCCGGATTCGGTGAACACCGTCCTTGAGGCCATCTCTCGCAGTGACTCTGAACCTGTAGATCGTCGATGACCGCGGCGCAACGGACACCTTGATTTCATTCACGGAAAGTGTCAGCGCGCCATCCGGGCTTGAGATCGAGAGCTTCCCAGACGCAGGCTCCTGGCCGTCGTTGTATACCGTCAGATCGATCAAGCGGGTGGCTCCGGTGGGCAAGCTGAACACTTCCGAACCGGTGGGGTAGTGGAATGAGAACCACAGCGAAGGGTGCCTCTTGGGCGGAGCGCCGTTGGGCGGTGGTTGCAGCCTCTTGACCCCTTTCAGAAACTCCGGCGACACTCCCACCAGAAACACCGGCCCATTGCCCAGAGTGAGGTTGACGGTGTTCCGGTTGACTGTTGGCTTGGACGCGTTGCCCATGGTGTCGTACAGAGTCGCGTTCCCTCCTGCGACCGGGATGCCGCTCAGGGTGTGGGTCTGCTTTTCGAGTGGGCACCATGCCGCCAGGGTGAGGTCTTTGCCGGTTCGGAACACGTAGGCGAAGTAACCATCCTTGCCCTCCGCGACCGCCGCCAGGGGCGTTGCATTGGTGAGATGCTGGGCCACCGTGCGGTACGCCAGGGCAGAAGGGGTGGCCCATCTGTATGCCATCAGCCTGCTGTCGGCGCCGTCCCAGGTGTAGTAGTCGGAGTGCTGCACTCCCATTGCTCTTGTGATGATAAGCTGCCGCGCAACCATGTTGGCGTGTCGGGTGGGCGTGATATTGGCATCGGGCGTGTAGCCCCACTCATCATCCCACATCGGCCGGCCGGGCGCGTTCTTGTCCCGCCACCCGAGAATGGTGTTGAGCCGGCGGAGCATACCGCTGTCCGGGGGATAGTCCCAGCAGTAGTGGTGGAATGCGATCACGTCCATATAGTCGACCGCGCCGGCGTCCTGGAGGCGGTCCATATACTCCGGATCCACATACACCAGGCTCGCGCCCACTATCTTGAGCTTGTGGTCGACGCGCTTGACGGCCAGATACGCCGTCTTGTGCAAGTCGGCAAGCTGCTCAGCGCTGCCTCGGAAGAAAGCGCCGTCCCCGTTGGGCTCGTTCCATATCTCCCAGTATCGGATAAGACCGTTGAACGCCTTGGAACCGGCTTCGACCCAGTCGCGATACTTGTCGATTATGGGCATGTCGTCGTATTGCTGCTTCTCTTTGGGAAGAGGATTCGCATACGATGGAGTGTAGCCGGTGAAAGCGAAGGCTTCCGACCCCTCCGATTTCACCATTTCGAGATGGCTGGTATCGAAAGAGAGCTTGCCATCCTTGAGTTCCGGCCACAGAAGCTGCGATCCGCGTTCCGCCCTGGAGCCAAACTCTCGCCGCAGTTGGAAGTCTTCCCGGGCAAAGGCGTGGTGGCTGGAGTTGCCGAAGAATGAGATGGGGCCGGTGGCGTCGGGCGGCTTCGGTCCAAGAATTCGAGTAACGGATGTCCCTGTTTCGACTCCCGAATCCGAGACAGCGCTAACCTGGTACACCCCCGCCTGCGAAATGCCCAGATCGACCGTAATTGTCCGCTCCTCGCGAGGCGCAAGTGCGGCGACCTGAAGTTTCAGAGGAGGTTGGGTGCGGCCCGTGTATAAGTTTCGGCGCGAAAGTGTGATAATCGACTTCGGAATAGGCTCGTAGAACCGATTCCGCACCTTCAGCCCAAGAACCGGCTTCTCCTGCCGAATGAACAGGTTCCCCTCGCGCGGGGCTGGCTGCCACTCGAAAGTTGGCCGCACAATCCGCTGCGGCGCAAGAGACGCGGCCCACGCCAGTTCATCCTTTCCCGTACCATTACCCGGCTCAAGTTGAGCGAGCGTAATCCGCGCCTGTGACAATTCGCCCTTGAATGGCGAAGCCTTGCGGTCCCACGCGTTGATGCCGATGGCCATATAGTCTGACGGCGTCCCCAGCGGTCTTCCCTCTTTCTCCGCCAGCAGCTTGCCGTTCTTGTAGAGCTTATAGCCCCTCCCGCCGGATGTGAACGCTATATGGATCCACTTCCCCGCGTCTTCCGGGGTGAATGCGTTAGGCGCAGTGAGGTCCCTGTGCTCGCTCCACCACTGGTCGGAGAGGTGCAGGCTGCCGGCAGACATGTAGAAGTAGAACCGGGAGGTGGAAGTGTATCTGCTGCTGAAGAGCATATACTCGCCAGTGGCGCTTGCGGGCTTGATCCACATCTCCACGGACATCTCGTCCGCCTGTATATGCGTTTCTTTGCCGAGGTAAGTCTTACCGGAGCCGTCCAGACTGAGAGAACCCGCCCCGTTCAGAGGAGAGTCCTTGCTCCAGGCGGGCGAGGCAATATCGAGGTCGATCCCGCGAGTGCCGGAGTCCACCGCCGCATTCCCCTGCTGCTCGTCCAGCATCCACAGGTAGTAGTCGGCGGCATTCACTTGCCCAGCCGCAGCCGGCGCCAGGGCAGCAAGAACAATGACCATCAGGCGAGACCAGACCAACCGGCCCGGCAACGAACTCCCCAGGTAACTCATATTGCCACCTCCACCTGTGCTTTGTTAACTCAGCCTCTCACCATATCGGCACACCCTTGAGTTCCTCGGCCGTGAGATGCTCTTCGTGCTCGACTATGACGTTGTTCTCGTAATGGTCGGTATACCAAAGCCGCCCGTCAGGCAGGTTTCGCTTCCCGGTGCCGTTGCCCTTGATGTCTCTTGTTATCTCCAGCATGACGCCTCCGGTGCGGAACCACTCGATGTCGCTGAATGCCTCATTGTTGGTTCGCACATACGCCCCGTTCTTGTCCAACTTTGCCGGGTGATACTTGGCCACGCGCTTCTGCTCGCCGTCATCGAAGAACTCCAGGCGGGGGCCTATGTTCCCAAGTCCGACGGCAATATGGCTCGATTCCTTCAGTTGGCCGTTTGTATGATATTTGTAGCCATAGACGGTCCGGCCCTCGCCAGCCTTTATCGGTTCAATATCTCTTCCGCTGAGCGTTCCATCATCCAGGTAGTATTCATAGAACTGGTATTTCTCTATCCGCGCGGCTCTCCGGCGTGTCTGTCCGTTGGGCCAGGTTGCCTCGATCTGCCACGGCAACTTGGAGAGGTCCAGCCACTCGCCGCCCGGCATGCGGGTCTTGCCTGCGGTATCTTCCTCGGGTTCGGCTTCTGCCGGCTTGGCCGTGATCTTGCCCATTCCGCCGCAGTGCTCGGTTGTGTCCCCGAACCTGGCAGCGGGCTTGCCGTTGATCAGGACATACGCATCGCCGCCGACGATCTTGAAAGTGTTAGTCCCACAGCACGACGAGTGCTTTCCGGTGTCCCCGACGCGCGCCGCGGGCTTGCCACGAACAATTACATTGGAACTCCCTGTTTCTATGGAGCCACTCACGGAATGCGGACACTTGGGGCATTTGTGGGAATCGTTTGGACAGAATACAGGGCTGCCCACCGAAGCGTAATTGTCCGGCGAGACAGCGTTGACCTTGAAAGCCCTGCTGACCTTCTGCTTCTTTCCGAGCTCTATGGTGAGGACAATGGTGTTGACTCCGGGTTTGGAGAATGTGGGCCTGCTCCTGCTTCCTGTTTTCGGGGAGAATGTCCCGCTGCCGCTCCACCTGATCTGCTTGGACATATCCTTGCCGTTGACTTCGCAGTTGGCGCCGAATACCCAGCCTTTGGTGAAGACTTTTGGACTCTTGCCTGCCGGGTGAGTCAAAGTCAGGGTAACCAGCGCCTTGGTGGCGGCCGCCATCGACAGCGCCGGGGCAGCCATCATTATGGCTATGGTTACGACAATCAGTACATATCTTGCTGCGTCCTTCAAATACCTCTCCTTGTTGTGCCTGCCGCTCGCAGGCAATAGCGCTCTACGTTGTTCACTCACAAATGTCATGCTGAACTTGTTTCAGCATCTCCTTGCGATCCATGGGAGACCCTGAAACAAGTTCAGGGTGACGTATGTACGCAACTTAGCATGAGTCACCTAGCCAAGTGGCTGTTGCTCCGAGAGCAACCTGGACCGATACTGCATCGGGGATATCTTGAACCTGTTCTTGAAGACCCGCCTGAAGTAGCCGATGTCGCGGAAGCCGACTGCCAGGGCAACCTCCGAGACGTTCATCCGGGTATCCTTCAACCTGCTTGCGGCGTTTTCTAGCCGTACATCCATCAGGTAGCTGGATAGAGTGAACCCGCTCTGCTCGCTGAAGACGTGCGAGAGGTGGTAGGGGCTGATGTTGAGTTCGGAGGCAATGGTCTCCAGTCGGACGGGTTTTGCGAAGTTCCGGCGGATGTAGTCTTGCGCCTGGGTCATAATCTGCCGCTTGCGGGCATCGCCGGTCTTCTCGGTGTCGGGGTGGCTGCCGGCGTAGTCCGCCCCTGCTTCCTGGCACAGCGTCAGCACTATCTCAAGTATCCGCGCGCCTGCAAGCTGCCTGGTGAATGGCAGGTCGGCGACGAAGTCCTGGTAGAGCTGGTGGAACATCGCGGATACCCTGCGCTTGGCCTTCTGCGCGGCGGCTGATATTTCCGTCGGGCTGAACCGGGACCATACCGCCCGCTCGTCCTTCCAGTGGAACTGCACCAGGTACACCTCAAAGAAAGGGCTTTGCGCGCCGACATCCCGATGCGGCACACCCGACGGCAGCATAATAGTGTCACCCTTGCGGCAAACTATGGAGTAGCCGGGTGTAACCACCTCCACCGCCCCGCGAAGGACATGCATGAGTTCACACTTGTCGTCCACGTGCTCAGCTTCGGTGTACACAGGGTCAAAGTTCGACCGCCCGATGGATACCACCTCAGGCAGCGAACCTCCCAGCCCCGCAAGTTGAATCGAATCACTAACCGCCATCTGTCCTACACCATGAACCCCATCCGCCGCTCAGTGTCCCGCTGGATAGCGCACGCAATCTCTGCCGCAACCCTGGCGTTGTTCTTGAGCAGCGATATGTTGGCCGCAAGAGACTTGCCGCTGGTAAGCTCCGCTACTCGCTTGAGCAGGAACGGGGTCAGTTCCTTGCCGGATATCTTCGACTGCTCAGCTTCGGACAATGCCTGCTCGATTGCGGGGTTGGCGTCGTATTCGTCTGCCTCGGGGACAGGCGCGGCTATGATCATCGCCGACCGCACACCGAACGCGCCCCGGGCCGTCCGAGCCAGATCAGCGACCTCTGCAGCGCCCTCCAGCCTTGGCACGGTTATGCCGGAATGGCGGGAGTAGAAAGCCGGCAGTTCGTCGGTCTGGTAGCCGTAGAGTTGGACGCCGTATGTTTCCAGCCATTCCACGGTCGCAGCCACGTCCAACACAGCCTTGATCCCCGAGCAGACCAGCAGGATAGGCGTGGAAGCCAGTTGGGGGAGGTCGGCGGATATGTCCAAAGTGCCGCTCCACCCCCGATGCACCCCGCCGATGCCGCCCGTAGCCGCAACGCTGATCCCCGCCGCGCTCGCTATCCTGATGGTGGCTGAGACGGTAGTACCCCCGCTGAGCTTACGAAATGCGGCCAACGGCAGGTCACGCGAAGTAACCTTCATCGAGTCGCCGGTAACCAGCGATTCGATCTCCGAGAGACTAAGCCCGACCCGCACAACCCCGTCCAACACCCCGATCACAGCAGGCTCTGCCCCGCCAACCCGAACAGCCTCCATCACGCCCCGCGCAACATCCATCGCAGCGTCCTGCGGCAGCCCCTGCGCAAACACCGAAGACTCCAGCCCCACCACCGGCTTGTTTCTGTTAAGCGCGTAGGAAACCTCGCGCGAGAGTTCAAACATGTCCAAAATATCCTACCTCATCCCGCCGTCATGCAGGGGAACGTGATTTGCTATAGCCCCAACCAGTCCCTATACCGACTATAATACGGCAGCAGCACAAGCCACGGCAGCACGGTGGATAGACTTACAACGACCATCCACCACATGCGTTGCCTAATCGCCATCACAACTGAGAGGAGCACCAGTGGCACCAGCAAGTAGACGGCGAAGCACTCCAAGAAAAGGGCGACAAAGGCTCCGAAGTGACCCAGGAAGGAATACGTGATCCTGCTCGGTATCAGATCCTTGGGATCCGCCCGGTTAATACCCAGCGCAAAGAAAGGCACAGTAACGAATACGGTCTCAAGAAGGGCTGCGCCCACCAGAATCCGCCTCAAGATTCTGCTTTTCCTTGGAGTTGTTGCCACCTTTGTCTGCACAGTCGCCATGGTCTTCACCTCGCCTGTCCGGTCTTTGCTGGTTTCGACTCCGCCTTTCGCAACCCCCGCTTCGCCAGGGGTTGCTTGCGGTCAACGGCTCAACCACGCAGCCGTTCACTAAGCGCGTGCAAGACTTCACGCGAGAGTTCGAACATTTCCAATCTATCCTACCTCGTCCCGCCGTCGGGCTGGGGAATCCTATCAACCCTCATAGCCACACCCAGTCCCTATACCGACTATAGTACGGCAGCACCACAAGCCAGGGCAGCACGGTGGATAGGCTCACAACGACCATCCACCACATGCGTTGCTTGATCGCCATCACAACAGAGATCAGAACCAGTGGCACCAGCAAGTAGACGGCGAATACCTCCATAAAAAAGGCGACAATGGCCCCGTAGCCACCCAGAAATGAGTACGTGATCTTGCTCGGTATCAGATCCTTGGGATCCGCCCGGTGAATACCCAGCGCAAAGAAAGGCACAGTAACGAATACTGTTTCAAGAAGGGCTGCACCCACCAGAATCCGCCTCAAGATTCTGCTTCCTCTTGAAGTTGTTGCCACTTTCGCCTGCACAGTCGCCATTGTCTGCCCCTTGCTGGTTTCGACTCCGCTCAACCAGCGCAGCCGTTCATTGAGCGGAGTCGAAATGAACTATGTTCTAACCCCTCACCTTACCCTCGATCCACTTCAGCTCCTCGGCATTGGTGATGACGCCGATCTCAATGTTGTATTTGCGGGTCTCCCCAGGCTCCAGGAACTGCAGGGTGCCGGCCTTGCGCTCGGCGTCTCTGCCACCTACACGGCAGTTGGCAGGCTCGATACCTACCACATACTCCCCGATCCCGTTCATCTTCCACTGCACGAAGTATGGCAGTTGAGCCAGCTTGTACTTGATGTAGAACCCAAACGGCCCGCCGGGGAAGTTCTTGTTGACCAGCGCCGCGTAGACATCACCGTTGGAATCAGCGGCCATCTCGTGATAGTAGCATCGCTCCGAGAAGCCTTCGGTCGGCGGATCGTTGCGGAAGAAGTGTTCCTTGTCTTTCTCCGCCTCGGCGTCGCGCGGGACTGCATTCTTGGTCGGCGAGATAAGCTCGGAACCCGCGTCGACTGCCGGGAAGCCGCCGTTGATGTGGTAGACGATCATGTGCGGCAGAGTCCGAGGGCTTTCGTTGGTCACTTCATCTTCTATCCAAAGCTTGCTCTGGCCCAGCAGCGCGGATATGCGGCGGTTCATAACCACGTTCTCAAAGAACAGCCGCGACTCCCGCACCTTGCCCTGTGCCCATATCCGGTATTCATCGCCTTCCCACGCGCCGTCCACCCAGACATTGGATGCGGGGGTGTTGGTGTATCGGCCGTGAAGACCAAGGGCTTCGCCTTCATCCACATTGGGCGCGCCCGCGTATGTGAGGCCGCAGGTTGCCACGAGCCCGCCGGGGAATGAGCGAAGCCACCCAAGCCCGGGTTCCTCATAGAATGCCGCGTTCACCTCGCCGACCGGCGCCCGCCAGGCTATAGCGCGGCCATTGTGCTCGGCGATTGAGATGTCGAGTCCCCTGCCGGGCATTGCGAGGAAGTTGAAGCCGGAGCCGGTGCGGAACTCGCACGCCTCCACGCCTTCCTGTTGTCCGCCGGCAAGCTTGATCTGTCTCGCGCCGCCGACCTGAGAAATGTGGCCGACCTTGGTCAGCAGTTCTTTCCTGGTGTAGTTCTTTCCGCAGAAGAAGGGCATAGTGTCACCTCCGATGTTGGTCAATACCAATCATGATAGTTAGGCGATGACTTGGGGTTTTCCTTTGCGGGTTCGCAGTACCAGGCGACACCTCGTCACGCGCTCTAGGAATTGCGGAGAATCTGAGCGGGAGTGAGCGGGGTGATCTCGGGGTATCGGGCGAAGTCCTGGAAGTTGAGGGTGATGATTGCGTCCACACCTTGGCTGAGCATTAGGGCAGCCAGACGGGCGTCGTGGGCTTGTCTGCCCATGACAGAGTGCCGAGTGATGAGATCACTCCACAGCTTGCCGATGTTCGGTGGCTCGGGTAGACAGGGGGACGAGTTCTCAATATCCGCAAGAAACTGCTGTGCCTCTTTAGGAGCGAGGCCGAGTCCGTTTACTTCCGTCGGTCGTGTGGCAACGACGTATGATTCAATCATAACCTGCGCACACACGTATACCACATTGGACGCAGTGGCCACTCGGACCACGGCTTCCATGCAATCGGCGTGTTCGGGCGCTCTGCTGTCCGCCCATCTCAGAAGCACGTTGGAGTCCAGGAGCAGCTTCACGCGCCGCGGTCCTCATACAGATTCTCTCTTCGGAGCGCTTCCAGAGCAATCCCGACCGGCTTGGCGCGTCCGGCTATTCGACGAATGGCGGCTCTTGCTATCTTCGGGTCCCAAGCTGCTGCTGTGGCAGCAGTCTCCCTGAGCTCGAAGGCAAGCGACTCGTTCAGGGGAAGATCAACGGGCGTCTCTGGAATGAAGACTTTCCCGTCAAAATGCATTCTAATGACTACGGACATATCCAGTACCTCCGAAGCTATTATACCACACCCAGGTGATGGGCTTGTGGTGCGGCTTCCTCGGCGAAGAGACGGCTACGCGGTGTGGTGGTGGATTGGCTGGGCTGCCAGGTAGGTGTCTATGACCTCGTTGGTGGGGCCGTCGAGTCTGACTATGCCTTTGTCCACCCAGATAGTCCTGTCGGCCACCATTCTGGCTGATTCCAAGTCGTGGGTGACGAAGACTATGGTGTGGCCGTGGGTCTTGAACTCTGCTATGCGGTCGTAGCACTTCTCCTGGAAAGCCGCATCGCCCACCGCCAGAACCTCATCTATCAGTAGTATTTCGGGGTCGGTTTCCGTTGCAATCGAAAAGCCCAGGCGCATCAGCATACCTGCCGAGTAGGTGCGGACCGGGGCGTCTATGTAGTCCGTCAGTTCTGAGAACTCGATGATCTTGTCGATCTTGCCGCGTATCTCGGCAGGCTCCAAGCCCAGGATAGCGCCGTTGAAGTAGATATTTTCCCTGCCTGTAAGCTCAGGGTGAAAGCCTGCGCCGAGGTCCAGCATTGTGGACATCCGCCCGTACACGCACACCGTGCCATCGGTAGGCCGGTAGACCCTGCCGATGATCCTCAGCAGAGTGCTCTTGCCGGAACCGTTCCTGCCGATTATTGCCACGGCCTCGCCCCTATGGATGGTTATGTTAATGTCCTTGAGGGCGTCCAGCACGGTCGGCTTGGGCCGTTTGAACGACAGCACCGCAGCCTTGAGCGACATCGGCGCGCCCTTGGTCAGCATGAACACCTTGTTTATCTTGTCCAAGCAGATAGCGGATTCCACGTCAGGCCCTTTCGGCGAACTCCCACTTGCGCTTGTTGAAGTATGCATATCCGGACACCGCCACCAGCGCGCAGACAATCGCGCAGACTCCCAGCATTGCCCAGTCCAGTGGAAGCGCCGTCATATACTTGCCCTTGATAGTCCCCTCGAAGGGCGGAAGCAGGATCTTGCGGTAGGCATCGATCAGCATGGCAACCGGGTTCAGCAGGTAAAGCTTGTAAGCGATCTCCCGGTAGCCTGCGGGCAGAATGTCGTGAACCAGCTCCGCCGGGTACATGATCGGAGTTATGTAGAACATTACGTTCAAAAGTACTACAATGATATACTTGGTGTCCTCGTAGAATGTGTTCAGACACGAGATGAAGCACGACAGCCCCAGGATCAGCAGAAGCTGCATAACCATCAGCATCGGCAGGATGACTGCGGTCGGCATGATCGGCGAGCCGTGCAGGAACAGGAAATAGAAGAGCAGGTATGCGAAGAACACCAGCAAGGCCAGCAGGTAGTGGATCAGGTTGGCCACCACAGCCGATATCGGGAGCACTTCCCGGGGGAAGTACACTTTCTTCAGCAGATCCCGGTGGTGGACGAGGATGGTGTCGCTGGAGTCCAGCAGAGCCATCTGGAAGAACACCCACGGCAGGTAGCCTACCAACAGGTACGCGGAGTAGTTCGGGATGCCGATGCCCATCACGTATTTCACTATGATGGTAATGGTTGCGACCTGCACAAGGGGGTTGGCAAGCGACCAGAAGAACCCCAGCACGGAGTTCTTGTACCTCACCTTGAGGTCGCGAACCACAAGCTGGACCAGCAGGTTTCTGTACTTGTAGAACTCACGAAGCTCTTCTAGCATGCGTTGTTCGCCAGTTGTGTTGATCCCTCCAGGTTGGGAAACCTGGAGGGATGATAATATGCTCTATGCTTCCCCGAGAACTAGTCCTCGTGCGTGCGCACTAGTTCTTCGAACCTCAGGTCTGCGCCGATTACTCCGATGGCCTTGCCGTCGTCATTGAATATCGGTGCGGAGACCGTAATGCACAGGGCACCGGTTATGCGGGAGTTGTAGAAGTCGGTGATGAACACCGCGCCATCGTCCAACGCCCCCTTAAGCCACACCCTGTCTGAGAGGTCCTCGTTGGGATGAAGCTTGCCGAACTCCTCGCGATACTTGGGCTGCGTGACATTCTCGGTAATTCTGATGCCCTTGATATCGGTCACATATATGAACTGGATGAAAGCGTGCTTGCGCACGTCTTCTTCCAACACCGGCTCTATCCGCTTGTGGTCCATGCTGCGGACTTCGGGATGCTCCGCCAACGCCGCCATAATCTTCTCCGAGATATCCCACGCGTGCTCTCTGAGCTTGTCGAAGTCGCTCTTGAAGTACTCCGGCAGGTGCATCTGCGACTGCAGCAGCATCTCGCGGTCCGAGATGGAAGTTACGCGGCCCGCCGCATACTGGTCACGGACCCAATCGTTGATAACTGCCAGGCCCGGATTGCGCTTGTCTATAGCGGCTTCCGGGCGAAGACCCAGGTAGCTGTTGACCCAGTGGGCAATGCCGGCCAGACCGGACTTGTCGGTCACGTTCACTCTCGCGGGCCGGTTGAGAATCTTGCTGGTATCGAAGATGTTGTATATCTCTTCGTTCTTGAGCATGCCGTCGGCATGGATACCCGCGCTGGTGGAGTTGAAGTTGGACCCCACAAACGGATACCCGGCCGGGATCTCAGCCTCGATCTCATTCCTGAAGAAGTCGGCTATCTCTGTGATTACCTGGGTGTTGATGCCGTTGTTGTCTCCCACCAGGGAGATGTAGTCGATTATCGCGCCCTCAAGAGGCGGGTTGCCGGTTCGCTCGCCGTAGCCAAGCAGCGAGGTGTTGGCGGCGGCGCAGCCATACAGCCACGCAGTGGTGGAGTTTACCAGCACTTTGTGGAAGTCGTTGTGGCCGTGCCATTCCAGCCATTCGCTGGGTACCCCGGCTTCGTACCGGAGAGCGTGTATCATCTTCGGGATGCTCCTTGGCAAGGTAGCTTCCGCATACGGCACGCCGTAACCCATGGTGTCGCACAGGCGGATCTTCACAGCCTTGCCGGACTGCCGCGCAACCTCCATAAGCCTCTGCACCAGCGGGACTATAAACCCGTAGAAGTCTGCACGGGTGATGTCTTCAAGGTGGCACCGCACTGCAACCAAGCCGGCTTCCAGAGCGGTGGTCGCCATATCCACATAGTGGTCGGCCATCTGCTCACGGGTCTTGCCGAACTTCATGTAAATGTGATAGTCGGAGGCCGAGGTAAGTATGCCCGTCTCTCGCAGCCCCATGCTCTTCACGAGCTTGAAGTCTTCTTTCGACGCCCGAATCCAGCCGGTGACCTCCGGGAACTTGTGCCCCAACTCCAGGCACTTCTCCACGGCCAGTTTGTCGTTGGCGGTGTAAAGGAAGAACTCACTGGCTCGGATTATCCCGTTCGGCCCGCCGAGTCTGCTGAGCATATCGTATATCTTGACAACGTGCTCTACCTTGTATGGCGGTCTGGCCTGCTGGCCATCGCGGAACGTGGTGTCCGTGATGAAGAAGTCGTGAGCCGGCTCCATAGGCACGGAAAGGCCGTCGAACGTAAGCCGCGGGATGTCCGTGTATGGGTACATTTCGCGCAGCAGGTTAGGCTGCTCGACTTTCTGAACCTCGTAGCTCGGGATATTGCGCAAGAGTCCTGATTTTGGGTCTTGGGAGATCATGGGTTGAGGGCTCCTTTCGATTCGCGTCGCGAGGGTGTCCTCCGAAATGGCATCTGATGATGCCGCCTGTATCACAGGCCGACTAATCAGATACAGTATATCAGAAAACCGCGCCCGTGGCTAAATGACGCGCTTCTGCGTAGGTCGCACCCGGCTCGCCAGCACCACTGATATTGCCACAACCACCGCACCGCCGAAGAACGTGACCGGGTAGCCCATTGTGGCCCAGAGGGCGCCGCCGATGAGGGGGACAACCACCGCTGCGGCGTGGTTGACCGTCACACCCATTGAAAGGGTTGGCATCAGGTCTTCCGGCCTGGCGATCTTCTTGATGTAGGTGGTGAGGCATGGCGAACTGAGGTAGAAGAGGTTGTCCAGGCAGTATAGCACGTAGAGCACATGCACTTGTTTGATGGTCGCGTAGCCGATGAATACCAGTATTAAGGCTAAGTACGAGCCAACCAGCAGTCTGCGCTCGCCGATCCGGTCGATGAGCTTGCCGACTAAGGGCGCGCCGAATGTGCTGACTACGCCGTTGATGACCATCAGCAGCGCGACCACCCGAAGCGTGGTGTGGTATTCCTTGGTGAGCGCGTAGATGGCGAATGTCATGAAGACCTGTTTCCGGCAGCCTTCGAGGAATGTGAGAGCGTAGTATAACCAATACTCATTGCGCCAGATAAGCCTGGGCTTGTCAGTGCGGCCGATGTTCCTGCGCACAAACAGCAGCAGCACACCGCCGACTGCGCAGAAAGCCGCGCCTATCGTGAACCAGGTGCCATAGGGCAGGTTGTGGCCTACTATCATCACCGTGCCCAGGCCTGCAAGCGCGCCGAGTGAGACCACGCTTGATGTCTGCCCCAGCCTGCGGCCTTCGTGCCCCGGTTTGGAGAGGTGCAGCGAGAGCGAAGACTGAAGCGGGAACCACGTATGCAGGCCCAGACTCCATACAAATGACCATATCATCAACTGATGGATGTTGGTAATTCCAGCGTATGCGGCCAGGCCCACAGCCATCAGGAAGAACGCCATAGAGGCCAGAAGGGGTTCGGCGATGGTCATTGTTATGGCTGCGACAAAAACGCACAGGAACCCAGGCAACTCCCTGATCGCTTCGACATGCCCAAGCTGCATCGGCGTGATGTGAAGCAGGCCGGCTGGGTCCGTGGCATAGTTGTAGAAGCAGGCGTTGTAAAGCCCAAAACCGTAGAACAGGAAGAACACGGCGGCCCAAGTGTATTTGAGGTCAGTTTCAACACCGCGCATGCGGCTCCAAAAACGCAGCAAAAGGTCACACTCCGGAAAGACTTCGGGGGATTGTATGTGACATTATAACACGGGGTGGGGGTTCGAGGTACGGCTGCGATCTATGGGCTGCCAGCAGAAAGTTGTCATTCGTTGGCGGTGAAAAGAAGGTCATGGGCGCAGTATTCGTGAACACATCTTTGGCAACTCGACTCAATTCGTTAAGATGTGGAGGCAACACCCGTGAGAATCATATTCCTTGCTGTCGCGCTTGCGCTCATTCTGAGCTGCTGCGCCTTTGCGGACGACATCGTGACCATGCCGACCGCCAACCAACTCAAGATGGGGGAAGTGGACGTCGCCGCTTACTACCTGGACCTGAGCTTCCCCAAGCCCGCGCCGCAGTTTGTTCAGTATCAGACCCTGTATGTGGGCCTTACCAACAGGATCGAACTGGATATCCACCGTTCGGCGATCGACAACAACGAGACCTCAACCGTGCTCGTTGGCTCGTTCAAGGTGATGTCCGAGACGCCCATCACCCCGGATGTTGTGGTAGGCTGCAGGAACATCACCGGCACAGCAACCACCTTCGACAACCCGTTTACGCCGATCGATGAGCGGGACAAGAGCGAGCAGCAGTCGTTCTTTGCTTGCGCGGCCAAGACCATATTCTTCAACCCCCTGAAGCCCGGACCTCCGCTGGTGAGAGTTCATTTGGGCGTGGGGACAGAAGATTGGACCTTGCTTGGCGAGAAGCGGCACGAGGGGATATTCGGTGGCTTGCAGTTCCTGTTCACGCCGACCCTGGGAGCCGTTGTGCAGAACGACGGCCAAGACCTCATCACCGGAATCACAATCATGCCCCTGAACTCCGGTCTCACGATCAAAGGCGGCACCTACGGCGACCACCAGTGGTACGGGATTGCATTCAGAAAGAGCTTCTTCGGCTTCTAGGCCTGCCCTCGCTTCCCTCTCCTGCTGCGGTGGGAGAGGGAAGCTACTCCCCTAATGCCTACTCAGGCTACTAACTGCTGTGGAACAGGCGCGAAAGCCACGTCCCCTTTGCGGCCTCTTCGGCTGCTGCAAGAGGCGGTGGGTTCCAGCGTTTCCAGAACGCGCGATTCGACCACTTCATAAGAACTCGCTCCCTGGGGGGCAGTTCCATTGTTTTCGCCAAATCTGTGAGCAGATGGCCCGCAGTATGGAAATTGCGGCGGAGGTAATATCGCTCCACCAATGCGACGATCTCATCGTACGCATCCGGACTTCCCACAGCTTTCTTCACAAGTGCTGAACCGTGTTTCGCCAGATCACTTGCCTGCCTTCGGCCTTCTTCGACCACTTGCCAGGCGCTATCATCTCCCGTCAACAGCGGCCCACAATGAGTCGCGGCCAGTGCATAGCACCTGCGGATGTCGTCCTCTACGTGCCTGCCGTTGATATTCAGCGGGAACTCCCCGAGTAGGACTTCATCCGGATGCAGAGCCTCCAGCGCAGTTGTCAGTGAGACGCTGTAGTATTGGGTCCGGTCATTCGGCCGGCGCGGGAGTCCCTCCGATCCGCCCTCAATCCCGTACGTGCGCATCGGAGCCGGATCCTCGGGTTGATGCAGGTTGTACAGGATCATCTCGACCTGAGGGCCACCCGAGTAGATGTGTAGGCGGCAGTGCGGGTTCTCCATGATCACGTCGCGATCCCCGTCCGAGGCGAAGTCGAAGCCCAAGGTCTTTAGGTGCTCTGCATGGCACTGTCTGCACACATCTAAGAATGAAAGTGGACGACGCCTGAACATGGGTTCCCTCTCTATTACCGGCGGAACCTACTCCCCCGCTTCCCTATCCAGCGCGTCCAAATCGGTCTTAAGCTGCGTGGCGGCGTCGGCCAGGCCGGTTCGGTCGGCGGTTATGTGTCTGATGCGTAGATCGTCGTACTGCCTGCCCAGGTCCTTGCAGCGGCTCCAGGCGGCGTCCTTGCCTGGTTTGGCTTTGTCGTCGCCGATCAGCAGGCCGTCTTCCAGCCTACCCAGGGTGATGGCGCACTGGCTGAGAATGGTATCGATGGACTTCATCTCAGGCAGCCGTCCGAACCACCGCTTCTCGATGACCTTGCCCGGCTGAGCCACGCGGTCGGTCTCTCGCTTGCGGTTGGCGAAGATCTCTTTCTTGAGGGCGGGGATGTCCTTCTGATTCACCAGAGCGAAGAGCCTGGCGTCGCCCGCGGCAACCTTATCCGACTTCAGCCTGCCCTGCTTGATGACTTCCAGAGACTCGAGGTTGAAGAATGCCTGGCCCTGGGTCAACTGGCCCATCGGAATGTCCATCGCGCGCTCCGAAGAGATATCAGCGCCGCAGACCACGTATAGCTTGCCCTCGGGTTGGCTCATCTTCAGCACTCGGACCTCAAAGGCCGGCTTGCCGTCCACCTGCACAGCCGGAAGCTCGAAGCCATTCTTGGGAACCTCGCACCGCAGCAGGATCGAACCCACCGCCGCCAGGCGCTCTCCCAGCTTGCTCGACACGGAGTAGAGAGGCCCGGGGTTGCCGTATCGGTCGACCATATCAGCGAACGGCGTGTGGTACCAGTCGAAGTAGAGCAGTCCCTTTGCCCCCCGGGAGATCGCCATGAACGCCATCCGCAAGAACTCTGCCTCCGTGGGCATCTGGTAGTCCTGGCGGTCCACTGTCCAGTTGGTGCGGTCACCGATGGACTGGATTATGAACCACAGAGGCTTCGTCGTAGCCTTGTTGAACTCGTCCATCTGGTTGGCTACGTCCGAACAGTTGCGGTTCTTCGAGAGGATCGGGTAGCGGTCGCCGCACTGGATGGTGGAGTATGGCTCGAAGTCCGGCGCCCAGAGGGCATCCGCCAGCGGCCACGCGACCAACTTCGCGGAATCCTGCTCCTCGAATATCTGCTTGACTCCCACAATCTCCCACAGGTTATTGGTCTGAGGTTCATCGCCCGCAGTGTAGCCGAGCACTGATGGCTGGTTCTTGAACGCGTCGGTTACCTGCCTGATGCCTGGGATTATATAGTCTCGGCCTTTGGCCTTGAGGTCGCTGCTGAAGCCTCGGATGTCCAGACCCATGTTCAGCCCGACGTTCGCCGCCGCAGTCGTGGCTTCCTTGTTGACGGCGACAAACTCCGCCACATTCTGTTCCTGGGTCTTTCCGGATACGCCCTGGAAGCGGTAGTAGGAAAGATCGTGCGGGCACATCAGGTAGTTGGCGTGCGCCTTGACCATCCCGCCGTACGCCCCCTCGAACCCGCCCTGCCGCGCCGTGCCGCGGATGCTGGGGCCGTATGGGCCATAGACGAAGAACGGCTGTTTCCATTCCGGAACCTTGTAGCTGGCGAGGTGGGATGCTATGACGTCGTCATCTACCTTCTCCTCGGGAGTGAACGCGCGGATGCGGATCCAGTTGATCTCGAATGCCGAGGGTTTGGTCGTCCAGGGCTGCACCAGAAATATGAGGCCGATAACATGCGTGGGTATACGGGGGCCGGGGACGCTGGAGAGTGGAGAGAACCGGAACGTGAATGTCTGCCATTCATCGGTCAGAGTTGGGTTCATCTGGGTGAAGCTGACTCCAGAGGGAGTGTCGAAGATGGGTGAGAAGCACATGCCGGGGTCCGCGCCCGGAACCTTTCGCGCCCGAATCTCGATGACCGGATACTTCTGGATGTCCACGGGCTGGAACTCCGACGGCGGGAACGTCCAGAAGCCGTAGGGCATACACTTGCCCCAGGCCAGGACCGCCCGGTCCCACGGCGCGCCGGCCTGGTCTCGTTCAGCTCCGAATGTCAGCGAACCGTTGCCGATCTTCATGATCATGCCGGTGGTGTCCTGGGTGTCGCCGCGCTGGACATAATGCACCCCGCCAAACCCGGTCGGACTGCCAAAATCAACCCGCCACCCAACCTCCGGCTCATCCGCGAAGGCTATGGTTGCTGACAGGAGCAAAATCGCCGTGAACAAAGATGGCCAGAAACGCATTACTCGTTCTCCCAGTTGGATATAGTAGATCATCGTGCCGACAAGCCCCTGGACCTGAGTTCCCACGATCCCACCATCAAACCATCAGACCAAAACTACTTCGCGGCGTGGGTCAGGACCTGGCGGCCTGTGGTGGTTACCAGGATGTCGTCCTCTATTCGGACTCCACCCCAGCCTTCGATGTAGATTCCAGGCTCCACGGAAACTACCACTCCTGGCTCCAGGACAATGTCGCTGTTGACTGACAGCCCCGGACCGTCGTGGACTTCGATGCCTATCTGGTGGCCGGTTCCGTGGCGGAAGTTCTCGCCGTAGCCGGCAGCGGTTATCAGCTTGCGGGCCACATCATCGATTTGCTGGCCGGTCTTTCCGGGGGCGATGGCGTCGATAGCTGCAAGCTGCGCTTCCAGCACTATGCCGTATATCTCCCGGAACTTCGGGGTTGGCTCGCCGATGAAAAGGGTTCGGGTTATGTCCGAGCAGTAGCCCTGGCAGAGTGCGCCGTAGTCCAGCTTGAGCATCGCGCCAGGCTCGATGACCGTATCGCCCGGGATGCAGTGTGGCTTTGCGGAGTTGGGCCCGTAAGCAGCGATGGTCTCGAATGACTCCTTCTTGGCCCCATGTTTGCGAAGGAAATTGACTATCATCAGCTCGACTTCTCGCTCCGTCTTGCCCACGAGTTCGGAACTTGCGACCTCTTTGAAGACTGCGTCCGCCATCCTGCAGGCTTGCTTGATGAGCGCTACTTCGCCGCCGTCCTTCACAAGCCGCAGTTGCTCCACCAGCCCGGATACCCCCCGGAATTTCACTGCCTTGTCGCAGCACTTGCGCAGGGAAAGGTAGTCGAAGAGGCTCAGTGAAGTCGACTCAAACCCCAGCACCGTCGGCCGGAGCTTGTCGACCATTTCCCCGATGGCCTGGTTCAGCGACTTGCCGAAGAACTCATTGACCAGCGCATTCCCGCACTCGGCTCTGCCCTGCTCGGTGTATCTGGGGTCGAGCAGTATAGCCGACTTGGTCTGCGTGATCAGCATCGCAGCGGTGTCGCCGGTGAACCCGCTGAGGTAGAAAATGTTTGGGATGCTGGTAATAAGCAATGCATCGAGGCGGTTCTTGGCCATCAGGCCGCGCAGCTTGGCAAGTCTCTTACTTCGCATTCTTCACCCACTCCACCAGTCCTCGGAATCCCAATAGATAGCTGTTTACCCCAAAACCGCACACCTGGCCGCAAGTTACCGGAGCCGTGACCGACTCCCGCCGGAAACTCTCGCGGCAGTGGACATTGGAGAGGTGTACCTCAACGGCAGGCACTTTTACCGCCGCAATAGCGTCCCTCACCGCAATCGAGTAGTGGGTGTAGGCTGCTGGGTTGATGAGGATGCCGTTGAAGCCGTTCAGAGCTGAGTGGATGGCATCTACAATCCCGCCTTCGCTGTTGCTCTGGATGAACTCAACCTCCGCCCCCAACGAAGTCGCAAGCTCTCGAATCTGGGAGTTGATAGCTTCCAGGGTCGTCTTGCCATAGACGTCGGTCTCTCTTGTGCCCAGCAGGTTCAGATTTGGGCCGTGGATTACCAGGATTCTCATTGAAGTAGTCCTCCCGTTCAGGACACCAGGGACATTTCGCCCCGGCGACAAGGAAGCGTGTAGCGGTTCTTCAATGCTAATTATACCACACGGAGGTGGAGGGAGGCATTCCGGGAGGTTGCGGCTGATAGGACGGAGGGGTGATGCGGAACTGATCTACTACTAGAGCATCGACTCAGAGGCGTTCATCGGAAGCTCAACACCGCCGATGAACGCTCTATCTAGCGAAAGACCGCCAGGTTTACTGGTTGCAGAAGTCCCTGGTGTCCGGCATGAACAGCGAGTAGAGGAAGAGCCCGTTTATCGCCAGGCCAAGCAGTGTGAATCCTATTGCCATGCCGGCCACGCCTGCTCCCGCTGATCCAGCGGGATGGCTCTGGAACAGACCAGGAAGGGTGGTGAGAACGGACAGCATAGTTAGGACTATCCAGACTATTCTCGCCCAGTTCCGCCCATTCCACAGAGAGTTCAGGGAGAAGATCGAGAACGCCGAGAATAGCACCACGAATATGCCGGCGACAACCATCACCCCTGCAACCACCCCTCCCGCGACCCCTGGGGTCTGATTGCCCGCCTGTCCCATCGCCTGGTTGATGATTGGCGCCATAAGTCCGCCTGCAACTGCCATCAGCAGTCCGATAACCACGGTCAGTCCGGCCCCTATGTACCCCAGGATGATCATAACGGTCAGCAGGGTTGGGCGCTGCGGAGCCGATCTCGCCATCGTGCTGCCATACTCTCCACCTGGTCGGTAAGAGGGCGCGCCGACAGGGGTAGAATACGTGCTCGGCGGCGCGTATGGGTTTGGCTGGGCCGCCGGGTAAGGCGACGCCGGTGGCTGCTGCGCATTGAGGTTTGGAGTAGCGTTGAGATCCGGGGTTCCGCCCAAGTCCGGCGGTCCACCCAGATTGGGTACCGAAGAACTCTGCGGCGCAGGTGGCCTGGGAACCGGAGGTGTCGGGATAGGGCGCGGCGCGGGCGGCCGTTGCGCGGCGGCGGGCTGCGGAGGAGCCGGGATGGGAATCGAAGCCCCACAAGAGCAATTGCCGTTCTGTCCCGCTCTGCTATCCGGGACATCATAGGCCTTTCCACAACTGGGACACGTAATATGAATGGGCATAGTAACTCCTCCAGTCCGATATTGCGCTGTGGCGACAGCCGCCTGAACTGCTAACTGAGGTGTATAATACTCCGAAACTACTTGAATATCAACTGCACAAGGACAATTCCCGAGAGAGTCCAGTTCGGTGCGCAGATCCGCGTTAGCGGCACACTATTCCCGTGAACGCCACGAATTGGCAGGCTCTTGACAAGTGACCGCCGGCAGGATAAGCTACATTGTGACAATTCGTAACTGGGCGTCCGCACAAGCCATAATCAAGGAGCGTGAGATGATTTCCAGACTGGCCCCAATTACCCTAGTGGTTGCTGCTATTCTTTTGGCATCCACATTCTGTTTGTCTCTGCCGGCATCTGCCGGCATCACCGAAAGGATATCCATTTCCGATACCGGTGGTGATCCCAATAGTCAAAGCTACGAACGGGACATAAGTGCCGACGGCAGGTACGTGGTCTTCACGTCGAACGCCAGTAACATCGTGGTCGGGGACACCAACGGCAACTGGGACGTATTTGTCCGAGACAGGGTAGGCGGTTTCATGTCCAGGGTGTCGGTGTCCAGCGCGGGCGTTCAGGGAAACGACAACTGCTTTGGGGGAGTTTCCATCAGCGCTGACGGCAGGTATGTGGCCTTCGCATCCTACGCCAGCAATCTCGTGTCCGGAGATACCAACGACTGTTCGGACATCTTCGTGCGGGATATGGTCGAGGGTACCACACAGAGAGTATCTACCACCTGGGTGAGCAATCAGGCGGATGGCTATAGCACGAAGCCGCGGATAAGCGCGAATGGAAGGTTCGTTTCGTTTGTGTCCGAAGCGACCAATCTTGTCCCAAATGATACCAATGCAGTCATCGACGCTTTTGTGCGAGACAGGGCCAGTGAGACCACTGAGCGGGTGTCCATATCCACCGCCCGAGCGCAGGGAGATGACGGCACGGCTTCTGCCGCGATGTCCGCTGACGGCAGGTTCATTGCATTCGAATCCTGGGCGACCAATCTCGTCCCCGGGGATACCAACGGCAATGAGGATGTGTTCGTGCGAGACCGGTTCACCGGAGTTACCGAGAGGGTATCCATCTCATCCACGGAGCAGCAGGGCAATGATTTCAGCGGCAATCCCTCCATCAGCTCCGACGGCCGCTTTGTGGCGTTCGCCGCCTGGTCATCAAACCTGGTCCCCGGTGACGCCAACGAGACGTACGACGTTTTCGTCCGAGACAGGCTTACCGGAACCACCGAGTGCGTGTCTGTTTCCACTGCGGAAGTGATGGGTAATGAGGCCAGCAACGATCCGGTCATCAGCGCCAATGGCAGGTACGTGGCTTTCCATTCCGATTCCTCGAACCTGGTGTCTGGCGATATCAATGCTGTCGCGGATGTGTTTGTTCGAGACAGGAAGACCGGCACGACAGACCGTGTCTCTGTGGACAGCTCGGGTGTACAGGGCAATGGCGCCAGCGAGAACCCATCACTCAGTCCGGATGGCCGCTTCCTGGCATTCACTTCGGAAGCATCCAACCTGGCGGGAGGCGACGGCAACGGCTTGCAGGACGTCTTTGCTCGTGATCGCGCCGGTGATGCGGCATTCTCGGATCCCATCAATGTGAGCCTGACGCCTTCGGGTGGTCACTTCGGGAAGATGACCATTTCCCTGCAAAGTACGTACCGCGACCACGAGGGCTACTCCCATATTCGCAAGTGCTATTTGCTGCTCAATGACTCTCTCGCGCAGACCAATGCCGTGCTGCTTTACTATGACCGTGTGGCCAACAAGGTGTATCTCAAGAACGATGCCAATACGAGTTGGGGCACGGGGTACGCGCCGGGCACGGATGTGACGCTGTCCAACAGCCAGTGTTGGGTGTATGTCAAGAATATATCAGTGTCAGGGGCAGGATACGACCTCACCATCAACTGGAACCTGGATATTAGCGTGTCGTACATGTTCAAGCAGTTGAAGGGATACCTTTATGTTACCGACGCCACGGGCGGCTTCGGCGGCTGGGACCAGTTCGGGACATACTTCAACACCAAGCCGCAGGTGGTTGATGTTTCGCCCAATTACGGACCGTTGGCGACGAGTATGGTGATCAGGATGGCCAGCCTCTATCGTGACGCCAATGGAGCTGGAGACCTGCGCAAGTGCTACCTGCTTCTCAATGACAAGCTGGCATTTACGGATGCCCTTTTCCTCTTTTATGACAAGGCTGCCAACAAGGTGTATGTGAAGAACGCATCCAACACCAGTTGGGGGACTGGGTATGCTCCTGGGACAGACATTGTCCTCAATTCCAGTTGGGCATCCGTATGGATAAGGGACACTGCGGTATATCCCATTGGTGACGACCTCGTCATCTCTTGGGCGTTTAGCATTGCGCCCGGTTCGGAGCCGGACAACCTCTGCAGTTGGATGTACTGCACGGACTCCGGCGGGCTGCTGGATGGGTGGAAGAAAGTAGGGACACACTTTACCCCCACCGCCCCCACCTGCGTTAGCGTCTTTCCCAGTGGTGACGTCCCTGCCGGCACGAAGCAGGTCTACACAGCTACCTGTTCAGACGACAATGGCCAGGTGGACATCTACAGATGCTATTACCAGATGAGTGTGACCTCCAGCCAGGCAAACGCTGTCCTGCTCTACTACGATGCCAAGCTGAACAAAGTGTTCCTGAAGAACGACGCGAGCACCTCGTGGGGCATCGGCCAGGTTCCCGGAACCAACGTGGTGCTGGAGAACAGCCAGTGCAAGGTTTACGTCAAGGACCTGACGGTGGCCCCCGGAGCCTCGGACGAGTTGGTGATCAACTGGCCCATAGAACTGAAAGCCTCCCAGGTAGGCAAGAAACTCTGCCAACGCATGTTCGTCCAGGACAACGAACTGCTCAACAGCGCCTGGCATGTCATGGGGTATGTAAGGGTGAAGTAGCCTGTGGCTGCAAGCTCCTGATGCGTCCCGGCACTGTTCCTTGCGTTGCGAGATGGCCTGGCGAGACCGCGAGACACTTCCGGGCCAGCGATCCGGATTACTGAGACGCCGAGTGGGATGAATGTGCTCAACTATTCCATTCGGCGTCTCTTTGTGTTGCCGTGACAGAATTGGCGCGCTACTTTGTGTATACTTGACAAAGTGGGTTTTTCAGGTATAATTCAGTCTACATACGAGCTTGCAGTTAGTGGCGCGGTATGCACGGTACGGGAAGGGATCTGGTCGTGAAGTGCTCGCAGTCGCTGTATGCTATACCGTTCTTCCTCAATACAAGTACGTCTCAGATATGTGCTTTCTCCTCTCGCGTTGGCCACGGTCCCGTTTGCCCCAGTTCAGTTGCTCTGCACGGATCGCTTTCCGTCAAACCGGTTGGGTATTGTCTCGCGCAAATCTAATGGAGGTTGCTTGGAAATGCTTCACTATAGATCATCTCTACCCCGGATATTTCTGGCGCTTGCAGTAATCGTGCTGGCTTTGTTGGTGTGGGCGCCGCCCCTCGCGGCCGGTGGCCTGGTGGCGTGGGGAGACAATAGCAATGGCCAATGTAATGTCCCGGCGGGAAACAACTACGCCACTCTCGATAGCGGGTGGGATCTCGATGTGTCGTTGAGATCGGACGGTTCCCTTAAGGCGTGGGGCAGCCACTGGCTTCTTGCAGACCCGGCGGGTAACGATTTCAAGGCTGTTGCTGCCGGGTGGGGCCACATATTGACGTTGAAATCGGACGGCTCCCTTGCTGCGTGGGGCAACAACGTAAGGGGCCAGTGCAATGTCCCGGCCGGAAACGACTACGTGGCCATAGCTGCCGGCATGGACCACAATGTGGCGCTAAAATCGGACGGTTCCCTGGTGGACTGGGGAGACAATACCTACGGCCAGTTGGGTGTGCCGACAGGAAACAACTACACCGCCATCGCTGCCGGCTACTATCACGCTTTGGCGCTGAAATCGGACGGCTCTCTCGCGGCGTGGGGATCCAATGATGAGGGTGCGTGCAATGTCCCGGCGGGAACCAACTACGCCGCTATATCTGCCGGCTACGCATTCAGCGTGGCTTTGAGATCGGATGGTTCCCTTGTGGCGTGGGGATGGAACGACTGGGACCAGTGCAAAGTCCCAGCGGGCAACGACTATGTCGCCATCTCTGCCGGCGCCTACCACAGTGTGGCATTGAAATCGGACGGCTCCCTGGCGGCATGGGGTTACAATCCCTTCGGCGAGTGCGATGTTCCGGCGGGAAACAACTACATAGCCGTGGCTGCGGGCCGATACTACAGTGTAGCCATCCAGGAGAATCCCCCAACGAACGTAAGCATCACGCCCGCAGGGGGCGCTCTAGGCACAAGCGCTGCCACACTCACTTCCGTTTATCAAGATGCTAACGGTTACGCCGACATAAAACGGGCATACCTGCTGCTGAACGATTCGCTTGGGCAGGCGAATGCGGCGCTAATGATGTACGATCGTTCGACCAACCGGTTCTATCTGAAGAACGACGCCAACACAAGCTGGGGAACCGGCTACGCCCCCGGGACCAATATTACCCTGCAGAACAGCCAGTGCAGCTTCTATGTAAAAGACACCACTGTCTCCGTAGGCGGCAATGACCTGACCGTGAACTGGCGCATAGCGCTGAAAAGCCCATTCTCCGCGAAGAACCTGAACGGCTATATGTATGTACAGGATATGGGCGGCCTCACGGACGGCTGGGACCTGATGGGCATCTACTACAACGTGAAGCCACAGGCAGTGAGCATAGACCCAAACAGCGGCGCTCTGCCTATCGACGGCCTCGAACCCACCCAGATCACCTCACTCTACCGCGACCCGAACGGCAGCGAGGACATCCGTCGATGCTATATGCTGATCAACGATTCGACGGATCAGGCAAACGCGGTGCTCCTGTGGTATGACAAGGCGACAAACAAGGTCTATCTGAAAAACGACGCAAATACCAGTTGGGGCACCGGATACGCGCCCGGCTCGGAGAAGGTTCTGTTGAACAGCCAATGCGAGGTCTTCTTGAATAGAATTCAGGTTATCCCAAGCGGCAAGGACTTGAGTATTGTCTGGTCGGTGAAACTGACCGCCGCGATGGAAGGCAAGAACCTCTATAGTTGGATGTATGTCACGGACTCCAAAGCTGCGTTCGATGGGTGGAAAAAGGTGGGAACTCACTTCACCCCCGCCGCTCCCACCTGCGTGAGCATAGCTCCGTCAACCGGCAAAGTGCAGACTGGGACCCCGCTGGTATTCACAACCGAGTATGCGGACTCCAACGGCAGCGCTGATATATATCAGTGCTACCTCCAAATGGGCCCGACTGGAAGCTTCTCCAATGCCGTGTTCGTCCTCTACGATGCGAAGCAGAACAAGGTCTTCCTGCGCAATGACGGGAACACCAGTTGGGGAACCGGCCAGACTCCCGGGACGAATATCACGCTCGAGAACAACCAGTGCATCGTGTATGTGAAGAACACAACGGTAACACCCAGCGGCTCCGACAATCTGATCATCAATTGGAGCATCACGCTCAAGCCCGTCTTCATCGGCAAGCTGCTTGGAGAACGGATGTACTGCCGCGACAACGAGTATCTGAACAGCGCCTGGAAGCTGAAGGGGTACGTGAGGGCGCAGTAGCCGCCTTGGCGGGTGATGGCTGCCTTCAGTGTCAAAAGCAAGAGGAGAATGCGGGATGAGAACGAGAACGAGTTCGATTTATGTAGTTGCAGTAACTTTGTTGATGTTGTTTGGGTTGTTGGGGGATATGCCGGCGCTCGCCGCAGGTCCTCTTTTGGCGTGGGGGAACAATAGCAGTGGCCAGTGCAATGTCCCGGCGGGAAACAACTACGCCGCTGTCGCTGGCGGACGTTCGCACAGCTTGGCATTGAAATCTGACGGCTCCCTGGTGGCGTGGGGATGGAATGGCGAGGGTCAGTGCAACGTCCCGGCAGGAAACAACTTTGCGGCGGTCTCGGCCGGTTACAGTCACAGCCTGGCGTTGAAATCGGACGGCTCCTTGGCGGCCTGGGGAGAGAACGGCGATGGTCAGTGCAATGTTCCGGCGGGGAACAACTACGCCGCTGTCGCCGCTGGCCTGTTGCACAGCGTGGCGTTGAAATCGGACGGTTCCCTTGTGGCGTGGGGAGCCAATTGGGATGGTCAGTGCGATGTTCCGGCGGGAAACAACTATGCTGCTGTCGCTGCCGGCCAACTACACAACGTGGCTTTGAAATCGGACGGCTCCCTGGTGGCGTGGGGGTACAATCTCTATGGTCAGTGCAATGTCCCGGCGGGAAACAACTACGCCGCTATCGACGCGGGCCAATACCACAGTATGGCCTTGAAATCGGACGGTTCCCTTGTGGCGTGGGGGTCCAATTCCGAGAGCCAGTGCAATGTCCCGGCGGGAAACAACTATGCTGCTGTCTCTGCTGGAAACTACTACAGCGTGGCGTTGAAATCGGACGGCTCGCTGGTCGCGTGGGGATCCAATAGCTGGGGTGAGTGCAATGTCCCGGCGGGAAACAACTACGCGGCTGTATCTGCTGGCGGATTCCACAATGTGGCCATCTATGTGCCGACCGGCCCGGCCAATGTGAGCCTTTCCCCTTCCGGTGGCGCTCTCGAGACAACCGCTGCCACACTCCAGAGCGTCTATCGGGATCCCAATGGCTTCGCGGATATCAAGAGGGCATATCTGCTCATCAACGACTCCTTTGGGCAAGCAAACGCCGTATTGCTTATGTACGACCGACCGGGTAACAAGCTCTACCTGAAGAATGACGCGAACAACAGTTGGGGCACGGGCTACGTGCCCGGGGCAAACATCACGCTGCAAAACAGCCAGTGCTACGTGTACGTGAAAGACACTACCGTTTCGCCAAGCGCAAACAACCTGACCGTGAACTGGCGCATCGCTCTCAAGAGCGCCCATGTGGCGAAGCTTCTGAACGCATACATGTACGTGCAGGATGTAGGCGGTCTTGCCGATGGCTGGGGTCTGATGGGTATCTACTACAACGTGAAACCCGAAGTGGTGAGTATTACGCCCAATTCAGGTGCGCTGCCAATCGGCGTGAAGACTACCCTTAGCAGTCTGTACCGCGATGTGAACGGCTTCGCCGACCTGCGCAAGTGCTACGTACTGGTCAACGACACGCTGAGCCAGGCTAATGCCGTATTCATCTACTATGACAAGGGTGGAAACAAGGTCTATCTCAAGAATGACGCCAACACCAGTTGGGGCACCGGATACGCCCCAGGCGCGAACATTGTGCTTTCCAATAGCCAGTGCGAGGTGTACGTGAAGGACACAACCGTATCCGGCGCGGGCAACGATCTGACCGTCGCCTGGTCTCTGAAGCTGAAGTCCTCGATGACCGGCAAGAACCTCTACAGTTGGATGTATGTAACGGATTCCAAGTCCGCATTCGATGGTTGGGAGAAGGTGGGGACGCACTTCACACCGACCGCTCCGACGTGCGTCAGCGTGACGCCATCGGCGGGTAACGTGTTGACTGGATCGCCGGTGGTGTTCGCCACCGAGTATTCGGATACGAACGGGAACATAGACATTTCCCGCTGCTATTTCCAGATGAGCGTGACTTCAAGCCAGGCAGGCGCGGTGTTCCTGCTGTATGATGCCAAGCAGAACAAGATATTCCTGAGAAACGACGCGAACACCGCCTGGAGCACGGGCCAGATCCCCGGCGCTGATGTGACTCTGCAAAACAGCCAGTGCATCGTCTACCTGAAGACCACAACCCTAACGCCAAACGGCCCCAACAATCTGGTGATTAACTGGAAAATCACTCTAAAGACCAGCCAGATTGGCAAGAAGCTATGCGAGCGGATGTTCGTTCAAGATAACGAGAACCTCATCAGCGGCTGGAAGGTAAAGGGGTATGTGAGGGGCCAGTAGCCGCTTCTGCGGCTCTAAGGTGATTCAAGCTGGCGGATACTCCAATGGCGGGAAGTAACTGCAAGTACAGCACCAAGGAGTGTGTGCGATGAAGATAAAAACGAGAACGAACTCGATCCGTGTGACTGCTGCAATTCCGTTACTGTTGTTCGTATTGTTGGGGTCGGTGCCGGCGTCGGCCGCCGGCTATCTCGCGGCATGGGGACGAAATTCCAATGGCCAGTGCAATGTCCCGGCGGGAAACAACTACTCGGCCATCTCCGCCGGCTATTCCCACAGCGTGGCGTTGAAGTCGGATGGCTCCCTTGTGGCGTGGGGGGACAATGGAGTTGGCCAGTGCAATGTCCCGTCGGGGATTGTTGTTGCTGTCTCCGCGGGTTACGGCCACAATGTGGCGATAAGATCGGACGGCTCTCTTGCTCCGTGGGGGGAGAATGGCTATGGACAGTGCAATGTCCCGTCGGGGACCGACTACGTCGCTGTCGCGGGGGGCGGAAACCACAGTCTAGCGCTGAAATCGGACAGCTCTCTTGCGGCATGGGGATGGAACGACTACGGCCAGTGCGATGTCCCGGCGGGAAACAACTACTCCGCACTCGCTGCCGGCGGGTACCATAGCTTGGCGCTCAAATCGGACGGCTCTATCGCTGCGTGGGGACGGAACGACTTCGGTCAGTGCGATGTCCCGGCGGGGAACAACTATGTGGCTATCGCTGCCGGCCTGTGCCACAGCGTGGCGTTGAAATCGGACGGCTCACTGGTGGCGTGGGGATACAATAGCAATGGCGAGTGCGATGTCCCGGCTGGAAACAACTATACCGCCGTCTCAGCAGGCTGGGCTCACAGTGTGGCGTTGAAAGCGGACAGATCGCTGGTGGCATGGGGGGACAACTTATTCAATCAGTGCAACGTGCCGGTGGGGAACAACTACGTGGCTATTGCCGCAGGCAGTGACCACAATCTGGCCATAGTCGATGACGTTCAGCCAACGGTAACCATAAATCAGTCATCGGGACAGTCTGACCCCACTAGCTCCGGTCCCATCAACTTCACCGTGGTCTTCAGCGAAGTTGTTGCCGACTTTGCCGCCGGCGATGTGACACTCTCCGGCACAGCCGGTGCGACTACGGCCACTGTCACAGGCAGTGGCACAACCTACAATGTGGCCGTCTCAGGTATGACCAGCGGCGGCACTGTCATCGCGAGCATCGCCGCTGGTGCAGCTAGTGATGCCGCAGGTAACCCGAGCCTGGCCTCGACAAGCACGGACAATACCGTCACATACCTGGCAGTCGCTCCGGTGAATGTAAGCCTCTCGCCTTCGGGTGGTGCTGTTGGAGTAAGTATCACCACATTCCACTGCAGGTACAGCGACTTGAACGGCTACGCTGATATCAAGAGGGTCTATCTGCTGATCAACGACTCCTGGAGCCAGTCGAACGCGGCTCTTATGATGTACGATAGATCGGCCAACCGGGTGTACCTGAAGAACGATGCAAATACCAGTTGGGGGACAGGTTACGTGCCGGGGAAAGCAGGCTCGCTAGTCAACAGCCAGTGCACCTTGTATCCTTTTGATACGACAGCACACGGGTCCGGAAACGATGTCACGGTCAATTGGAGCATTGGGCTGAAAAAGACGTTCGCGACGAAGCTTCTCAAGGCCTATATGTATGTCCAGGATGCAGGTGGTCTCACAGATGGGTGGGACCAGATGGGGTTGTACCATAACTTGGGACCACAGACTGTGAGCATCGACCCAGATTCCGGTCCACTGCCAATCGACAGACAGACTACCCTCACGAGTGTCTACCGCGACCCCAACGGGGCAGCAGACATGGCGAAGTGCTACGTGCTGATCTGCGAAGGGTTCAGCCAGGTCAACGCGGCTTTCATCTTCTATGACAAGACCTCCAACAAGGTCTACCTGAAAAACGACGCCAACACCAGTTGGGGCACTGGGTATGTCCCCGGAACCAACGTGGCGCTGGAGAACAGCCAGTGCGTGGTGTATGTGAAAGACATCACCGTGGCCGGCGTGGGGAACGATCTGACCATCAACTGGGCGTTCAAGCTCAAGCCCTCTATGACCGACAAGAGCCTCTTCAGTTGGATGTACGTCGCCGATTCCAAGGGACTGCTCAGCGGGTGGAAGAAGATGGGGACACACTTCACCCCCGTCGCGCCGGTGTGCCTCTCGGTTGCGCCGTCCAGTGGCAATGTGACTGCGGGTATTGAGACCGGCTTTGCGGCTGTCTACGAGGACGAGAACGGCTGGCCGGACATCTACAAGGTGTATCTGCAGCTCAGCGTGACATCCAGCCAGGCAAATGCAGTGCTGGTGATGTACGACGCGAAGCTGAACAAGGTGTTCCTCAAGAACGACGCCAACACGAGTTGGGGCGTCGGGCAGACGCCTGGGGCCGCCGTGGTTCTGGAGAACAGCCAGTGCAAGGTCAACCTCGCCTCAATGGGTCCTCCGCCGTGGAGTGTCACCGACAAGCAGTTGCAGGTCTGGTGGCCGATTGAGATCAAGGCCGGCCAGGTGGGCAAGAAGCTGTGTGTGAGGATGTTTGCTCAGGACAATGAGTCGATGAGCAGCGGATGGAAGGTCAAGGGCTATGTCAGCGTTGTCGCCCCCAGCCCGGGCGTCAGGAGCTACACGGTCAACGGGGTCAACATCAGCCACAATGTCGGCGATGAGGGGGTTTACTACGACACTCCCGCGACCCAGGCGGCGTATAATACCCAGATCATCCGGACGCCCGACAAGTACTACACCGTCTTCCACGGCGAGCCCAACAAGCCCGTTGGAATGGGCTACCCGGGCGACTCCGTCAAGACCGCTTACCAGACCGGCACATTCACCTACACCATGCCCGGCAACATCGGATATAGGTTGTACGGGCATCCCACCGACACCCTCTCCATCCTCTACAGCCCCGAGGAGCATGGCCTGAACGGGTGGGGTGGGACTGGCAATCCGATGGTTGTGAAAGGGCGGACGGGAGACAACTACTACTACGCCTTCTTCATAGCGGTAACCGATGACGACCGCGACCGCGACCTGAGCGAGCCGGACTTCCGCCATTACCTCTGCCAGGCACGGTCGTTCGACATGATCGACTGGGAGCTTCGGACGGAGATCGACGGAGTCATCACCTGGAAGCCGTTCAACTCAGGGGTGCCGATGGAGTGGCGGCGCGCGCGGACTATTCAGGACGTGAACGGAAACACCATAATGAGCCAGGTGGGGACAGCGATGCCGGACACATTCGGCCTGATAGGATCGATCTGCTACTACAACTCTACCTACTACTTCTTCTACACGGACCCAGCCCCCGACGGGCGAACCTATCTCTATGTGCGGACTTGCGCGGATGTGACCGGAAACAACGTGTGGTCGGCTGCCCAGTTGGTGGCGGGCAACCTTATGGACAGAACCACGGCGAGGGTTGCCAAGGCTCACGGGATGGATCGGTGGGCAGTGTTGTACAACGGTTACAAAGTCGGCAATACCCAGGAACTGATGCTGCAGTACACCGCGAATATGAACGTGGCAGGAGCGGGTGGGATATCCGACCTCACCTTCTACAACAGCTTCTTCCTGCCGGAGGTCTACGGCTATGCCTACGGCCTGAGCGACAAGTATATGGGTCTGGCGAGTAACGGCAACGGCAGCTTCGGCCAACACTACTTCATGACCGACGAATACGGAAACCTCACCTCGCCCGACGGGGAAGCCCAGAACCACACTCGAGGCGGCATAGTAACCTGGACAGCCTTCACTTCCTCAGTCTTCGGCGACGACGTATACCGAGCAGGCTGGGATGTATCCCTCTAGCTTCAGCGATCGTAGGGTCAACCCTCCGTGGTTGACCGCCCCTCTCATCTGGGTGGTGATTTCCGAATCGCCACCCCCAATTTACCGAATACCCCATTACCGGTGATTCAACCGGAAAACCAGGCGGTCCTCAAGCGTGCTGCGTTTTCACCCGCACATGGGGCATTCAGCACGCTAGAAAAGTGATAATTCTGTACCGTGCTGAATACCACATTGCTTTAGTCAGGTGTCTCGGGACTTGAGCGGTTCATTTCCGCAGTGGCTGCAATCTCGCACAGACTCAGCGGAAGTCCCGAAACTATCGCACCAGCCTGCTTCTGGTTTACTACAACCCTCATTCGTGGTATCTGAGCCAGTATATCAGCGCAGTGGGTTGCTGTGTGGCGTGAGTTATCTGTTCTCAACCCGCACATGGGGGTTTCAGTAAATCAGCGATAGCGTCTGTTCCAAGTAAGCAAGCCATGACGATACCCCCTCTTTGAGAGGGGACTCTAGTTTACTACAACCCTCATCTCTTTAGAGATGAGGTGTAACTTAGAGGGTTCAGCGTCAGGCAGCGCCGTATCCATCCAAGTATGTGGTAGCGCACTGCAAGTCAGCGAATGTGTTGGCACGGATGACGGCAAGAACGCAGCACTGGGAATTATGCCCCGATGAGCGGCAGCCGGATGTGGCGTATTGGCTGAATGGCCGCACATGGGGGTTATAGTACATCAGGCCTACTCCGCCTCAATCCCCAACCCCGGCAAAGCGTCTACCAACTTCACAGTCTCCACGCTCACCGTAACCACCCGGCCGATCAGGCGGATTATGTATTCTGGGTCGTCCTGGCGGTTGGGGTCGCTGGTTCACAACGGTGTTTCGGGATTTGAGGACGGGACCACTAAGCTATCGCCAGAAGCACCGACCCCTCGACCCGTCCGGAAATCCCGAAACGATGCCCCCACATACGGGATTAGCTAAGGCTCTTGGCTATAGAACATGACGGCGGTCAACAAGCCATAGAACACTGCTTCGGATGAAATGTCGCCCCAATGTCCGTGTCCCGCATGGTTGCGGGCAAATTCGATGCGATGTCCGACGTTGCGTACTCCCCGTCTGCCGTGAAGCACACTATCTAGTTGGCCACACCTTTGAGCAACAGGAATCGCCGTGTTGAGCATCATTATGTCATAGGCCAGCGAGACACTGTTTACACGTCGCTTGAACTCTTTTGCTCTGGGCACCATGCCAAGCGTATCCGACCATACCTTGTCGGAGATCCAAGTGCCATCCTCGTTGAGCCTTCCGGACAGCACACGGAAGTAGTACTCGAAGCGTGTGGCTAAGTAAACAGAAGCAACGGCGGCAGGGGGTGTTGTGAAGCCGTGTGACGCGACCATGTCGATAGCGTAGGCTACGTGTTCTTTATAGCGTTCAGGGAATAATCTCGTCGGCTGAGATTGCTCGATGTCAGTCGAGACGGTCTTCAGAAACGGCCAGGGGTCATCATCGAGACACCACAGAGCGCCTATGTCGGGACAGCAATCAATGATGTATTGCACTGCCTGGTCGCAGGGAGTCATTTCCTCCCCCTCTTCCCCTTCCCCTGCGCAATCGCCAGCAGCGGAGATGAAAGCGCTTCGTATCGCGTCAGCAGATACTCTACCCGCTCGCGGTCGGTGGTGAAGGGTTGGGGGCGGTATAGGCGGTCTACTGCTGTGTCGAGGTCGTTATGCGCTTTGCGGAGGGCTTGGGGCATTGTGATTCGGTCGTATAGGTCCGCCAGGCAGGAGTCGGGAAACTGCGCGCGGGCATCCAATACCTTCTGCGCCAACTCGCCGATACGCTGCTTGTCCGCTTCCGTGACCGTGGGCATCGGGAATGTGTTGTAGACGACGCCAACAGAATACTGGAAATCACTCTTCAGCCTGCCTCCGATGGTTCGCGCCCACGTCACATGCATACTAGAGGTGAGAAGGCCGAATTGCCACAACTGAGCGTCAGGTAGCACTCGAATCTTGTTGCTAGGAACTACTGGCGGTTCGAGATAGGCTATGGGAACGTACTCGCGCCGCTCCGAACTGACTTCGGGGATCGCCAGAAATGGGCGATCTGGGATTACTGTCACATGATAGCGCGCGGGTGTCGATGCCATTGCGCGGGTCGGCGCGCTCGTGCTTGCCTCTCTGTAGACACGCACCTTCTCCAGCCGCTCCAGGACTCGGGGCAGGTGTCGCAGTTGCGCAGGTGTCGCGTTCTGCAGAGCAAGTATATAGCGCACGGAGCCGTTGATCAGTTCTTCCGAGCCTATGTACGGGTGCAGGAACGGCTCAGCCTCCGGCTCCAGCTTGAGAAACTCAGCCCGCTCATCCCTCGTGAAGATTAGGTGGCCGCCATCTATCGGCTTGGACCCGATAATGAGTTGCGGCGCGCCGTTGATAGGGCGGGACTCCTCCCGCACAACGAGGTGCGGATCGGCCAGATTGGAGGCGTCCAACAGATATGGGGATAGCCTCGCGTGCGGGCTTTCCACGGGGTCACCGTTAATGTCCGAATATGAGAACAGCCGCTTCACTCTGGGTTCATATTCCCGCCGCGAGAGGCCGATAACAACCACATGCACATGGGCCTTGCCGCGCGCATCGCTGCCCCAGGCAAAGGTCGAGTGCGCGAAGCTGATCTCCAGGCCGCAGCGGACGAAGAGCAACGGCCACAACTGCGCAACCTGTTCACCTTGCGTGATCGAGTTTGTGGATACAAAGCCGATTTGGGCCTTGCCTTTGCACGCGTAACTGCCGCCCTTGAGGAACCAGGCTGCGACATAATCCAACGACCCACCGCTGCCGCCCAACTGCGCAATCCGGCGGACCTGCTCCCGCTGCTCCGGCGTCTGGAACTTGGATCCGATAAAGGGCGGATTGCCGAAGAGGTAGTCGCACTCCGATGCAGGCAGCACACCGTCCCAGTCGATCTCCAGAGCGTCCGCGCAGTGAATGTGCGGGGAAGCAGTGAGCGGTATCCGCAGATATACCTCGCCGAACTCCAGCGACACGCGGTTATTTGCAATATGATCCATCATCCACAGTGCAACTTCCGCAATCCGCGATGGGAACTCGCCAATCTCGATACCGTAGAACTGGCTGACGTTCACTTTGATGAGGGCCGCGATGTCCATCACCCGCTGCCCGCTGGGGTAGAGTTCGCGTATCACCTGCAACTCCAATGCGCGCAGTTCCCGATAGGCGATTACCAGGAAGTTGCCACACCCGCACGCGGGGTCGAAGAACTGCAGTTGCGCGAGCTTGTCGTGGAATGCGTCCAGTGCGGCCCGCCTGCCGGTGTCTCGACGTTCTTTGAGCCGCTGAAACTCCGCCCGCAGACCGTCCAGGAACAAAGGCTCGATGACTTTGAGGATATTGCGCTCGGTGGTGTAGTGCGCCCCTTGCGCGCGGCGCTCCTTTGCCTCCATCACCGACTGGAACAGCGAACCGAAGATCGCGGGCGAGATGGCGTCCCAGTTGAAACTGCAAGCCTCAAGCAGGCAATCGCGCATCTCCGCAGTGAACGACGGAACGCGCAGCCGGTCCGCAAACAGGTCTCCGTTGACATACGGGAAAGCGTTCAGGTCCTCGTCGAGGTTGGTCTGCCGCTGCGTTTCGGGTTCGTTGAGCACATCGAACAATTGCGCCAGCCACGGGCCGACGTCTGAGCCGTCCTCTTTGGTGCGCTGCGTTATCAGGTCGTTGAAGATACCCAGCGGGTTGAAGATGCCCGTGTCGTCGGCAAACAAGCAGAACAACAGTCGCACGAGCAGGCGTTCGAGATCGTGGCCTGTGTAGCCCGAACGCTCCAAGGCATCGTGCAGTTTCCCCATAAGCTCCGAGGCAGCGATATTTGCGGGGTCCTGATCGCGAAACGTCCGCTTTTCGATCCCAAGTATGAAGCCGAATCTCTCCACATTCTGGGGCAGTTCTCCGAGTGAACACGTGAAGAAGTCGCGCTCGTCCAAGTCGTAGAGCTCGAACGTTTGGAAGTCACAAATGAGAACATATCGCGGGAGTTCGGAGTCTTTGAGGCCAGGGAAGTAGTCGAGAGCCTGCTGCTTGGCGGGAGCCAGCTTCCGACCGGCGCTCTTTTGCTCGACGAGCAGAACGCCCTTCCAGAACAAATCTATGAACCCCTGTTGCCCGCCGAGCTTCTTGACAGGCTCCTCGAACGTCGCCACTTTGCGGCGCGGGACACCGAACACGTCAAAGAAGTCGTTATAGAAGCTCTGCGTTTCGCCGCGCTCGTACTTCGCGTCTTTCCATTCATCGGCGAATTGGGCGGCGTTGGCGCGTATCTGGTTCCAGCTCAGTCGGCTCACAGAGTTGTCCTTAGTTTTCACCTGACGTTCCTAATGACTCTTCTGCAAGGTCTGCGCAAACTCCTGTGTTTGTTTGGTGGGGAATTGTGGACCATAAAATGGATGTCGCCCTCCAGGTTCGGAGGACCTGGAGGGATGGGGCGTGGCGTATCAGTTGAATTACCGGTAATGGGGTATTTGGTAAATCAGCTTAACGGTGACAGACAGCCAAACTCCTTCTCCTGGGGGAGAAGGGGGGATGAGGGCGCTCTGTGACAGTTACGCACAGCGGCTGCGTGTCATGGAATAGGCCTTGGGTCGGCTGCCACTCATCTTGCCACAAATGCCGCTGCTGGTGACCGTCACATAGCGCCCTCTCTCTGGCTCTCCCCCACAGGGGAGAGGATTACATCTGCGCTCGCTCCTGCCAAACTTCCTCTCCTGGGGGAGAGGATTGAGGAGAGGGCGCTACCTTTCGACACGCACAGTGCCTTCGTGTCACGGAATAGGCCTTGGGTCGGCTGCCACTCATCTTGCCACAAATGCCGCTGCTGGTGACCGTCACATAGCGCCCTCTCTCTAGCTCCCCCCCAGGGGAGAGGATTACATTGTGCGCTCGCTCCTGATTTGTTGTCCGCACGACCGGTAATGGGGTAATTAGGAGATCAGCCATCGGACGAAAAGCAGACTACTCGTTCCTCGGAATGACACTGGACATCAGACGGGACCCTCCAGGTTCGGAGGACCTGGAGGGATGAAAGAGATCGTACAGCCTCAATCCAAAAATAGTTGAAACTATTTTCGCAAAACTAGTGAACAAAACGGCACATGAGTTGCCTTATAATTATGGAGGTGCATTTTTGGGAGAGGGTTGGATATGCCTCGACCCTCGCGTCGGTTCAACAGTCCAACCGGCTCTGGTTTTCCAATTCCCGGACCGCACATGAGGCATTCAGTAAATCAGGGGATTTCCGGGGCAGTCGACGCCAGGAAGGGAACTGACCCTCGCAGGCAGAAGTATATGTTGTAGCCCTCCAGGTTCGGAGACCTGGAGGGATGAAAGTATTGTGGCTATCATCAGTAAGGAGCCTGGATGCCTGCGAAGAGAATTATCCCATGCCTGGATGTAAAAGATGGGCGAGTAGTTAAGGGTGTGAGTTTCCTGAACCTGCGGGATGCGGGTGACCCGGTGGAGTTGGCGGCCTTGTACGACCTTGAGGGCGCGGACGAGGTTACTTTCCTCGATATCACCGCCAGCCACGAAGCCAGAAAGACAATCATCGACGTAGCGGCGCGGACCGCCGAGCGGGTGTTTATCCCGTTCACAGTAGGCGGAGGGATTTCCACAACCGCCGACTTCCGCGACATACTCAAGACAGGGGCGGACAAGTGCAGCATCAACACCGCTCCCATCCATAACCCTCAGCTTATCTCCGATGCCGCAAAGCTCTTCGGCAGTCAGTGCGTGGTGCTGGCAATCGACGCCAAGCGTTCGGAATCCAAGCCTGGTACCTGGGAAGTCTACACCCACGGCGGGCGCCGACCAACCGGGATCGATGCGGTTGAGTGGGCCAAGCGTGGCCGTGACCTGGGCGCAGGGGAGATCCTGCTCACCAGCATGGACTGCGACGGCACCGAGGCCGGCTACGATATTCCTCTCACCAGGGCGGTCGCGGAGGCTGTGAGCATCCCGGTGATAGCATCAGGCGGCGCGGGAACCCTGGAGCACATCTACGAGGCCCTCACCGACGGTCTCGCCGAAGCGGCGTTGATCGCCTCGATTGTCCACTACGGCAAATACAAGATAGCCGAAATAAAACAATACCTCGCAGAGCGCGGGGTTGTAGTCAGGAGCATATAACACGTCATGCTGAACTTGTTTCAGCATCAGGCATTTACGCGGCCAGACCCTGAAACAAGTTCAGGGTGACGTGGAATGGGAGACTGAGGAGAGTATAAAGGATGATGGAGAAGTTTCTGGATAGCGTGAAGTTCGACTCAAACGGCCTGGTTACCGCCGTGGTGCAGGACGCCGATAACGGCGATGTCCTGATGGTGGCCTACATGAACCGCGAAGCCCTGCAGCGCACTCTGGAGAGTGGCAGAACTTGCTTCTGGAGCAGGTCCAGGCAGAAATACTGGGTCAAGGGCGAGACCTCGGGCAACGTGCAGAAGGTCCTTGGAGTATATGCAGACTGCGACCGCGATGCCCTGCTGGTGAAGGTACAGCAAACAGGCGCCGCCTGCCACGAAGGCTACCGAACCTGCTTCTTCACCCAAATAGGCTGCGAAGGCGATGAGACTACCTGTGGGGAGAAGCTGACGGAGTCGTACTGAGCCTATGTGGTATAATGGGGTTTGAGGTGGTCAGTATGTCTGTGGTTATCAGGGCGCATTTTGACGGCAAGACCATCGTACCGGATGAACCTGTCGACTTGCCGATAAACAGTGAATTGAAAGCTGAGATCAGTGTTGTTCTGGCCAAGCCCCGCCGATCCCCCGAACGCGAGGCTGCCTGGCAGAGCTTGCTCTCCAGCCGGATGTCTGGGTTGAGCATATCGGACGAATCCCTGCGTAGAGAGAACCTGTACGAGGACAGGGCGTGAGCTATCTGATAGACACAAACGTGCTCCTGAGGTTCTTTGACATTGCAGACCCTCGGAACACTGAGATCGTTGAAGCTCTGGATGCGGTCACAAACTCGACAGAGGAGATATTTGTGTGCCTGCAAGTGCTGATCGAATATTGGTCTGTGGCCACTCGGCCTCGGGAAGTCAACGGCCTCGGACTGGCCACAGCGGACGCCGACCGACATCTCAGCAAGATAGAAAGCCTTTTCACTCGCCTGCCAGAGCCATCCGACATCTCCGAACGCTGGCGCGAGCTTGCAGCGTGTCACTGTGTCATCGGTAGGCAAGCCCACGACGCCCGCTTGGCCGCCTTGATGATCAGCCACGGGATCGACACTATTATCACCCTCAATAACACCGATTTTACTCGGTACTCGGAGATCACCGCACTCACCCCTGCGCAGTTACTCCGCAGCTTGTAGACCATATCGAACCGCTGGTTGAGCGGAGTCGAAACCAGTAACTCCGGTCGCGTGTATATGTGGGAGATGTTCATTTCGACTCCGCTCAATGAACGGGCTCGCTCAACTAACCGTCAACGCCGCAGCAGGTCGCAAACAACCATCCTGTGGTCTGAGTTCATGGACTCTACGGCTTCCACGCGCTTCGGCTTGAACTGCCACGCAAATACTTCGGAACTAATTTCATAAGTGCAGCGTATAGATTATACCATTGCAGCAGTACTTAAAGGAGACCCCGGCTATGAACGGTCACCTCTTGGTCAAGTCGCTCGCTGTGCTCTTCCTCTGTGCTTGTTCGCTCACCTTGGTGGTCCTTAGTTTTCCTCCCAACCCATACTGGTGGCTCGGCCTCGTATCGCTTGTCCCTCTGGCGCTGATCTGCACAATAGTTGGCCCCGCGGCATGTGCTCTTAGTGGGATCCTTATTGGCCTGGCGAGTGGATGGGTACTGGCCGGACCTGTGGACTCCGCCGGCCAGTCGGCCAACCTCAATGCAGCATTCGGAGGACTGGGCATGGTCTTTGGGCTGACGGCCGCGTTTGCCGCGTTCGCGTGGGACAAGAGGATAAGGCCCGCTGCGTGGCCGTTCTTTGCCGCCGCCGTGGGGGTCTCGCTGGAGTTCGTTTGCGGGCATCTGTTCCCGGTCAACTTCGCTGTCTCGCAACACTGCAATCCCGCTGCGCTACTGCTCTCGCCCTACACCGGCATCTGGGGAGTTAGCTTCCTGCTGTGGCTTACGGGTGCTGCGGTGGCGGTTCTCATCCGCAAACCCCGGGCCGCCGTTCCCGCGCTTATAGTGGCCGTGGTGTTCATACTCGGATCGTTCACCGCGCGTGTCCCGGTGGATGGCGGTGGCCCGAGCGTCCGGGCGGCGGCGATTCAGGCGCTGGACGCCTACACTTCGGCGGAACTGACCGAGAAGACCAAGGGCAAGGCTGATGTGGCGGTGTGGGCCGAGCAGCTTATGGACCCCGTGGAGAAGACCGCTGCTGAAGCTGCGACTAATGCGGGGATGTACGTTGTGGGAAGCTATCACGTGACCGAAAGCAACGGCGAATACCGCAACACCGCCCGTCTGATCTCGCCAAAGGGCGAGGCGGTCGGGTCATTCAAGAAGAGGCACCTGTTCGGCAAGGAAGTGTTGTCGTTCAAACCGGGCGAGGAAGCGATCCCTGTCCGAACCCCGTTGTTCGTTGCTGGGATGCCTATCTGCTTCGATACCATGTTCACCGATGCCAACAGGGAACTGGTTGCAAACGGCGCAGACATTCTGCTGGTCCCCAACAGCGACCCTGACTTCAAGAACCTCCTCTTCAACCACCTACATTCCGCGATCACCGCCTTCCGGGCAGCAGAAAACGGCGTGCCGCTGGTGTGGACTGAGGGGATGGGAGTCTCCTCCATCTTCGACCGCCACGGCAATCGGGTAGCCGTGGCAAAGACCGCCGAGCCGGAAGTAGTCATCGCCACGGTCGAACTCGGACAAGGCCGCACCATCTACAACCGCCTCGGCGACTGGCTGCCCAACGGCTGTATCATTGTCTTGGTTGCGATGGCGGTGTTCGCCGGTTACAGGCGGGTCAGGTTGCGCTCCTCCGCACAGGCGGCTTAGCCTCGAGCAACTCGAACGAGTCACTCGGTATATTCCCTCCAAAACAGGGTTTACATGTAAACTCTTACATGTTATACTGTCCACGTTCGCATATCAATTCACCAATCCACGAGACTGCGAGAGGGCCAATGGACATCAGGATCGACGACCACAACAACATCTTGCGTGACCGCAAAGTGTTCTTCCCGATAGGCATATACGGTATCGCCGCCGGCCGTGGCTTGGAGGAGAACGTTGGTACCGGGATAGACTTCTCGCACCCAGAGGAGTTGCAGCGCGAGAAGTTGGCCGAACTGGTAGACTCCGGCTTCGACTTCATCCATTCCTATGAGTTCCAACGCGGCGGAATGGGCGAAGACTTCGACAGATATATCGGAAGAGCCACGAAACAACTTGACTGGGCACGGGAGCATGGGCTTGGGGTTATGATGCAGATGAGCCTCGACCCGTATGAGTCGGGCGATCTGAGTTGGAGCCGAAAGCACGTGCAGGCGCTGAGAGACCATCCGGCGATGATGTTCTGGTACACGGTCGACGAGCCTGCGGGGTTCTACGCCGCCGACCTGATGCGGCAGGTGAACAATCTTGTGAAGTCCGAAGACCCTCACCATCCGACTATCTCCTGCCTCTGCTCGGGCTATGGCGATTTCGCGGACGCTTCGGATGTCCTGATGGTGGATCCTTACCCGGTGCCGGCCAAGAATATCAAGCAAGTAACCAATGATACCAACGCGATCCGGGGAGCCTGCAATGATGGCAAGCCCGTTATCGGGGTTGTTCAGGCCTTTGACTGGTCATCACACGATAAGGGGAGGTCTCCGGAATCGGGCCGCGCTCCCACACGGGACGAACTCCGCGCGATGTCGTATCTGTTCATAGTGAACGGCGCAAAGGGCCTGATCTACTTCTGTTTCTACCGGAACGTCGACTTGCCGGAGGTATGGGAGGCGCAGAAAGAGGTCGCGAGGGAGATAGGGTCCATCGAGCCAATCATCCTCGCGCCGTATTCAGGCTACAAGGTCAAGGTCGAGCCGGCGGACGGGAAGCTGGAGTATTGCGTGAAAGACCATGATGGAAAGCGCTACCTGTTTGTGGTCAACACCGACCAGGAGCCTGTCGACGCCGTGTTCACCCTGCCCAATGCGGGCAAGGTGACGAGTGTGTTCGGTAAGCGTAACGTCCCGGTGTCCGGCGGCCAATTCAGAGACAGGTTCCGCGGTTTCGACGTGAGGCTTTATGAGATTGCATAGACTTCTATCGAGGAGTATATGATGAGGCTGACCATACCGGTCCTTTCTACCTGTGCAGCGTGCCTGGTTCTGATGAGTCTTGCGGCTTCCGGACTGCGTGCCGAGGAGCCTGCCAAGACCGAGAAGATAACCGACAAGATCACCAGGTTGGTGTATAGCGACGGCCGTGAGGAGTGGGACGTCACCGGCAGGGGCAAGGTGACGTTCATGCCCACCAAGCCCAGCGCTGAGGTCGTGAAGCCCTCTGCGGCCGATTTCCGCCGTGGGTTCGTCGCATTTGTGTCGAGGAACCGCGAGGGAGTGCTGCCTCAGTATCGGCCCGCCAAGGATGAGATTGCTTCTGGAGTGTCGATGTCTGCCGCGCCCGGGGAGTTCGAGCTAGCGACTCTCGCCATCCTGCCCTTGCGTGATCTGGGCAAGGTGACGTTTTCTGTCGGCGAGCTTCGGGGGCCAGGTAGATCGGCCATCAAGCCTGAGTCGATAGACACCTATATCACTGAGCCTACTGTGGAACAGGTCGGGCTGTATCCGCCGGAATCCAACGTTGTCCGCTGGGTAGCCAAGTGGCTGCGACCGGCGAATGCTGTGACGGCGTCAAGGGATTGCTGTATTCAGGCATATTTCGACATCCACATGCCTGAGGATGCCAAGCCTGGAGTGTACAGCGGGGCCATCAAGGTGTCGAGCGACGCAGGCAAGTCCAGCTTCCCTGTCAAGTTGGAAGTACTTGACCTGAAGCTGGAGCAGCCGATGCCGTGGGGGCTGTACCTCTATAGTTGGCCGAAGATTGGTGATAACCTCGATGACCAGAAGCGCACCCTTGCCGAGATGCGGCGAATCGGGATGTCGCAGGCTGTGCTCTCGCCTATCTGGATGCAATTCGGGTTCGGGGTGTCCAAGGATGGCGAGCCTGACTTCTCGGTCTGGGACCAGTGCGTCGACCTCTACACCCAGGCCGGTTTCCGCAATCCCCCGATCCTGGCGATGGAAGGGTTGATGTATGGAATTACAGAGGCCGTCGGCAAGTCCGGCGAGGTGAAGTGGGCGAACGAGGGCGGGATGAGCGTGCCGGGAGTCAAGGCTGATGATATCCCCGCCGATGTTCGAGAGTTCGCCAAGAAGGTCGTGCGTCGGGTCTATGATCACGGGCTGGAGAAGAAATGGCCGAACTTCTACGCCTATTTCGTCGATGAATGCAGCCCCGGCCCGCGCACCGAGAAAGCTCTCTTTATGGGCAAAGTGGCTCGGGAAGCCGCGCCTGAGCTCTCGACCGCCGGCACGCTCTACACGCACGGTTGGTGGCAGCCCTTGTCAGGTTTGCTTGACCTGAACATAGCTCACTACGTCCACCCCTGCAACAATGAGGACGCCAACCGCCGGTGGCATGAGTTTGCCAAGGAAATGAGGACCTCGAGGCTGTATGGCATCGAGTTCATCGGGCCGTTCGACAGCCAATGGGAGGGCCGCAGGCTCACTTTCACCCTTGAGAAAGGCACGATGGACGGGATGATGTGCTGGGTGCAGTGGCCGGGTTGGAACCAGCATGAGTCGTTCAGCCCGTACCAGTTTCTGGAGAACTCGTGGAAGGGCGGTCCTTTCTGGCTGCGGCAGGACGATGGCCAGATGTGGCGAAGTCTGCCGTGGATGGGGATCCGCGAGGGGATAGACGACTCCCGCTACGTCCGCACCCTGCGAGTCGCCATAGACAAAGCAATTGCTGCCGGCAGGCCCGCGATTGCTGCTCAGGCAAAGAAGAGCCTGGAAATGCTGATGGCAGATGTGCCATGGGTCCCGGGTTCCAGAAGCGGCGAGAATGGTTGGAGTTCCGACAGCGCCGACAAGTGCCGCCGGGACTTAGCCGAAGCGGCGATGATTTGTCTGAAGGAGATAGGGAAGTGAGCTGGTTCGACCGAGTAAGTATCACCATCACGCTGAGCCTGTCGAAGCGTGGAATCTCCAACCGAGGTGCCAGTCCATCCTTCGACAGGCTCAGGATGATGGGGTTGGGGATTGCCTTTCTCTTCACGGCATTCGTTATGGCTGGGCTGTTTGCGCCGGTTTCAGCCGCTTCCAAGAACCTGCTTGTCAACGGGGGATTCTCCGGAGAGTTGGGTGCGAACGGGTGTGCGAAGGGCTGGAAGTCCTCCGGGCCGGTCACACTTAGCCTGCTGTCCGGCAACCAAGGGGAGGAAATTGACGAGAGGAGAGGTTATTTCCCGGGTCTGGGCCGCTATGTGCAGGTGATGGTGAAAGAGCCTTCGCTTGCTTATGTCTACCAGGATGTGAACCCCTCCAGGCTGGCGGGCAAGTACCTCCTGCTTGAGTGTATGGTCAAGATCACGGAGTTCAAGGCGGGCACAGGCTCCGACACCCACGCGCGAGCTTCCGTGGAACTAGGCAGAACCAACGGTGAGAGGAGCCGTTTCGAGCGGAAGTTTACTGCAACGGGGGAATGGGAGATTGTGCGGATTGTGACACAGGCTCCAAGCGACCTCGGCGCTGTGCGCATCTGGTTCGGGTTTGACGGGGCCTCCGGCAAGCTGAAAGTCCGAGATGTGGGGCTTCATGTGGTCGAGAAGCCTGTGGAGATCGAGGTAGAGCCCGGCGTCAAAGAGATCGACTATGGCAACGGCTTCCGGCAGATGACCGTGGACGGCAAGACCTGGTACGACCGCTCCGAGACCGACACACCGCTCAGCGTAGACACCAAGTTCACGGAAAGAGAGAAGTCGAGAGGGTTTGTGGTGTTCCAGCGGGGTGGGGCGTCCGTGCTGCCCGCAATTAATAAGCCGATCAGGAAAGAGATCATCCGAGAATCAGATGCGGTATCGCTCTCAGTGTGCGCCGACGAACTGAGAGGAATCCCTGTTGCCATTTACCCTCTCAGAGAGATGAAGAATGCCCGGTTTGAGATTGGCTCTCTCGAGTCCAAACGCGGAGATGTCTTGCCGGCGGGGGTTCTATATGCCGACTACTTCGAGACCGGTTTCTACCGCACCAGTTGGTACGCCGAATACGCCAGGATGGCCAGGGTGCTGCACAGGTTCGATACTATCGACATTCCCCCCGGCAACGGCGCACAGTTCCGTATCTACTGCCAACCACCCGCGGATGCCAAGCCCGGCGTCTACACCGGCAAGGTGGTTGTGAAGGACGACTCCGGCGCGAGTTTGCCGATCAACCTCAAGGTCACTGTGAGGCCGTTCAAGCTGGACCCGATGCCTCTGCACTGGAGTATGTACTACTACTATGATCCCGATGACGCTCTTTCTGACCAACTGGCTATGATGAAGGAGTTGGGAATGACCAGTGTCATATACTCTCCTCCGCGTACCTCGATGGAAGCTAGACTGAGCCTGGTGGATGGCAAGGTCAAGTTCGACTTCGGGCCGGATGACGAGTTCATGAAAGCCTACAAGGCTGCAGGCTACGAGATGCCCGTTCTTTACTATCCCAGACTTGTGCTGCTGAGGCTGGTTCAGCTTCACGGTCTGGACAAGCAGTTCAAGCAGGAGTGGTTCCTCAGCGGCTGGAACCCTGTAATCCCCAAGGCGGAGGATTACCCACCGCAGGTGTTGGAGTCTTATAAACAGTTCCTGCGGATGGTGGTACAGCGCGCAAAGGAAGCCAACTGGCCTGAGACAATACTGTATCTGACAGACGAACCGGATCCAGTGTACGACTACACAGTGGCCGAGGCCATCGCGTCCTACAAGGCGTCGAAGGAGGTCTCACCCGAAACCAGCACGTTCTGCACCATGTACTTTCCTCAGTCTATGCCAACTGTGGGTAAATACCTGGACTTCATCTCCTGCCAGGGGCTTCTTAGCGTATACGGCATGCCCAGAAACAAGCAACTGCTGGATGCCTGTAAGCAATCCGGCTCTGAACTCTGGGCATCCGAGTGGCCGGGGCTGTTCAGGAACAACTACTGGTACAACCGGGCCTTCGCGGGGCTGGTGTGTGCCAAGTCGGGCTTCCAGGGGATGAACATCTGGTACTGGGTCAACTCCGGCAAGCGCAAGGCAAGCAAGGACCCAATCCATATCTCTGTCGGCCCCGTTACTATCGATTGGAGTCTGACGAAGAAAGGAAACGATATCGGCGGGTGCGGGCTCAGCTTGTATGGGCAGAATGCGCGTGGGGGACTAGATAACTCGGTCCAGATGGAAGGCCTTCGCGACGGCATTCTGGACTACCGCTACATCGCAACCCTCAAGAACGCAATCGCCAGGGCCAAGGCCAAGAACTGGAATGTGAGCAAGTATGATAAAGAATTGGCCAGAATAATAGACAGCGCCCCGACCCTCAAGCTCGAATCCATCTACAAGTGCGACCGCCCCGGCCTGACGGATGCGGGTGGGTGGACAGTTGACCGGAACAACGAGTTGATAGAGCGGCTGGCACGTGCTATTGTTGAGGTTGATGCGCTGGCGGCGAAGCGTGGGAAGTAGTCCGAATAACGTCATGCTGAACTTGTTTCAGCATCTGGCTGGCGCACGACAGGCGGTGTGACGTCGTCATGCTGAACTTGTTTCAGCATCTGGCTTGAACACGACAGGCGGTGTGATGAATATGAGAAACAGACCCTGAAACAAGTTCAGGGTGACGAAGAAGAGAGGAGATCTGATTATGAAGGGACTTGTGCTGGAGGCGCAGTGGCAGCCCAAAAGCGACTATGATCTGACGGAGTTCGAGAAGCAGAGCGGGAAGTCCATCACCGCAAGCAGCGTGTGGAGATACCCGAAGATCAGCTTGCAGGAGAAGCCTGTGCCTAAGATTGGGCCAAACGATGTGCTTCTCAAGGTCAAGGCCTGCGGCATTTGCGGGACGGATGTCCACCTGGTGGAGACTACCCCGGACGGCTACATGTTGTATCCGGGCCTGGCGAAGTTCCCGTCGGTGCTGGGGCATGAGCTTGCGGGTGAGGTTACTGAGATCGGCAGCGGCGTGAAGACGCTCAAGGTCGGCGACCCGGTGACTGTCGAAGAAATGAACTGGTGCGGTCACTGTACCCCCTGCCGCAACGGCTTCCCCAACCAGTGCGTGAACCTGGAAGAGATAGGGATTACTATCGATGGCGGGTTCGAGGAGTATCTGGCGGTGGACGCCAAGTACTGCTGGAAGATCGACGGCTTTATGGATGTCTACCACGATGAAGACAAGATGTATGAAGCGGGGGCGTCGGTGGAGCCTACCTGCGTTGCGTATAACGCGGTGTTCGAGATCGGCGGCGGCTTCCGGCCTGGAGCTTATGTGGTGATATTTGGAGCAGGGCCGATCGGACTTGCCGCAACAGCCCTGGCAAAGTGCGGCGGTGCGAGTAAGGTCGTGGTTTTCGAGATGCTTGAAGAGCGGCAGAAGCTTGCCAAGGTGATGGGCGCGGACCTGGTCCTCGACCCCGAGAAGCTCCTGCAGCAGGGGACTTCAGCACACGAAGTCCTAATGGACCTCACCAAGGGTGACGGCGCGGACTTCTTCCTCGAGAGCGCCGGTCTTCCGACCAAGACAATGCCCGAGATCACCAAGGCGTTGGCTGTGGACAGCACAATAGTCCAGGTAGGTCGCGCGGCAGAGATAGCGCCGCTCTACATAGAGACGCTTCAGGTGAGGCGTTCACGGCTCGCAGGCGCGCAAGGCCATTCAGGCCACGCCAACTTCCCCAACGTAATCCGGCTGATGAGCGCCGGCATGATAGACATGACCAAGACCATCACCTCCCGCTTCGCCCTCGCAGACGCGGTAGCGGCCATAGAAAAAGCCGGCCAGCGAGGCGGGGCGAAGGTGATGATCAAACCGTAACGACAGAGAGAACGGCGAGCCTTCCCCTCTCCCCGCGCACGGGGAGAGGGCGGGGGTGAGGGGCCTTTCCACCCAGTGCGGTACGATAACTGGAGATTCGAGAGATTGAGAGGAGACTAGTATCTTGGCAGCAAACGACGGATTCTTGACTACGGACAGGCCCGATCTGCTTTTTGACAACAACGATGTCGGGCGAATGAAGAAGGAGCTTTGGGAGGCCAGCGACGAGCAGATCGACGCCATCCTGGCCGAATATGGTATGCCCGCTTCCTCGGAACTGGGCAGGGTCGGGAGCTACATCCAGACCACTCCGCGGCATCGGGTCGTGGAGAACAGGCGAAAGAACGACATAGTCTTCCTGCCGATAGGTTGCACCGAGAACCACGGTATGCACAACCCCACCGGCATGGACACCCTCTTCGTGACCCAGATCCTGGAGGGTCTGAGGCGGTTTACCGAGAAGCAGGGGCGACCTTGCAGTTTGGCGTACACCCCTCTCAACTACGGCTGCCACCCCTACCACCACATCGGCCTGCCAGGCACGGTCATGCTGGAAGAGGATGTGATGACGCGCCTGCTGATCGATGTGATGCTCGGCCTGTGGAACGACGGTTTCCGCAAGATCATCATGATCAACAACCACGGCCACCTCTGGGTGCTGGAGTCGGCGATTCAGGAGTTTATGAAGAAGTATCAATTGCCCGGCTACTTCCGGGTCATCGACTGGCACCGCGCCGTGCGGGAGTTCTTCCGAACAGTCGACCGAGGCGGCCCCTTCGACACCGACTTCTGCCACGCCGACGAGACCGAGACATCCCTTGGCCTGTACCTGTTCCCGGAGATGATCGATATGGACTGGGCCGTGGATACCAAGCAGGAAGCTCTGTTCCTGCCGGGGCATATGGATACCTCAGTCGACAACTACGGCAGGCCCAGCCGGTGGTCGGAATGTGAGGGGCATATTGGCATAGAGATGGCCTCGACTCCCGAAGGAGTAGTTGGTCTGTCAACACGCGGCGACGCCAAGAAGGCAAAAAGACCGGTAGCGGCGATCCTGAAGTACCTGACCCTACTCAACGACCAGTTGCTGGAAGCCTTCCCCGCTGGGACGGTGCCGCCGGTAGAGAAAGTGACTCTCCGAACCGAGAAAGACATGGAGCCGTATCTGAAAGAGCCGCTAAGCCCCGGCTGGAAGTCGGTCTACGGGTTGCCCAGGATAGGGTTCTAGACACCAGAAAACGGGAGAGGACGGAATCACGAAAACACGAAATGGGGAAAACACGAAAAGCGAAGACACCAGAAGGACGCAGTATTGTCATTC
>CAZTAO010000002.1:0-192314 GCA_964611645.1 uncultured bacterium
ACCCCAGCCTGACGCCATCCCCCTACCGACGTGTCCCTGGTTTGACGCTTACAGATATACCTACGCATCCGCCGACAAAATAGGCACAAGTACGCATGTTTATGCGCTCGCAGTTGGCGCAAGATGGAATTGTGATCCTATCTGGCTGCCGGCCTCGAACTGATTCCAGAGCGTATCAGAGCGATGGCTGGAATGGATGTATCGGTGGGAGGCGAATGCAGATGGGCTGATACCAGTCCCGCAGCCGAACCGCCGAGGAGGTAGAAACATGTCCCTGAGAACCGTCCTTACGCTGCTAACACTGCTCAGCCTGCTCATGGTTGGCCCCCGAGTGAAGGCTGACAGCCCCTTGACCCAATCCGCTGGCGCGAACCTGTGTCAAACGCTGGTCATGCCGGAGTTGCCCTGAACTACGGAAACTGACAAACAGGCCGGGGTGTCAGGATTGCGATGCTCCGGCAATATCCCCGCTCCCGTTTGACCCTCCTCTCTTGCTTTGGGTAGAATTGTTGCGAGCGTGATGACCCGCACTAGGAGCAGCCATGACACCAAGAGAGAGTTTCATCGCCACCGTGCTTCACCAAAGGCCCGAGCGCATCCCCTTTATCCCCGGCAGGGCTCGGAGATCTACCCTCGAAACCTGGCGCAAACAGGGATTGCCGGAGGGGGTGGACTGGTACGAGTACCTGATTTCGCAACTTGGAATCGAACAGCCGTGGCCATACGCAAACACGGTTCTTGATGTCGACTTCCGGATGATCCCGCAGTTTGAAGAGAAAGTGCTGGAGCGCAAGGAGGGGACTCTTGTTGTTCAGGACTGGAAAGGCAACATCTGCGAGATCTCCGACAAGTTCACCACCGAATACCTGCGCGCTCCTCTGGATTTCGTGACCCGCAAGTGGATCAAGTGCCCGGTGGAAACCTGGGAAGACTGGGAGCAGATGAAGGCCCGGTATGACCCCGAAGACCCCGCACGGTTTCCATCGGACTTCGAAGAGCGATGCAAAACACTGCGCACCCGCGAGCAGTTGTCCGGGTTGTTCTTTGACGGGCCGTTCATGCAGCTTCGGGAGTGGATGGGGTTCGAGGGGCTGTGCGAGGGTTTCATTGACCAGCCGGAGCTAATTCAGGACATGCTCGACTTCTGGCAGGAGTTTGTGTGCGTGATGCTGGATAAGGTGCTTTCCCGGATCACCCTCGACTACGTTCACATCGGCGAGGACATGGCCTATAAAGAGAAGGCAATGATCTCACCAGCCATGACCCGCAAGCACATTCTGCCGCTGTGGCAGGCGTGGGAGGATGTGGTGCATTCGGCGGGCTGCCCGATATACGATGTGGACTCCGACGGCTTCGTGGGTGAACTTATTCCCATTTGGATAGAAGCGGGCTTTGAACTGACCGACCCTATAGAGGTCGCCGCGGGCAATGACCTGGTCGCGTTCAAGAAACAGTTTGGCGACCATATTGCGTATCTGGGCGGTGTGGACAAGCGCGCGATGGCCAAGGGCGGGGATGTGCTCAAGGCTGAAATGGAGCGACTTGCGCCGGTTGTGAAGGCAGGTGGGTATATTCCATCATGCGACCACGGAATCCCCCCAGACATCTCCTGGCCCAACATGCTGGAGTATTCGCGGATACTGGGGAAGATGACGGGATGGTTGTAGACCCGGATCGTGCGCGATTTGCAATCGCGCACCCGATCATGAGATATACACCATCACGCTGAGCCTGTCGAAGCGTGCGAGTGTCACCGTGAGGATGCATCCTTGAACTCCCTCGAAAAGGGGGACACCGCTAGCCCTGAGTGCGAGCGCCAGCGAGTGTATCGAAGGGCGATTCCCTGAGCACCGCCCTTCGATACGCCGCTCGTTCCTCGCGTCTACTCAGGACTAGCGGCAATGGGAACGAAGGGGTTTCTTCCGAACCCAAACCCGTGAAACGGGTTACTTGCTCAGGATGACGGGTAAGGTGAGGCGGTTCTTTGTGCGCATAGCTGCGGTCGTTCTTGGACTCTTGATCTTGTTGGCTGGCGCGGCCAATTGCCAACCCGGACTCAGGTTATCGGTCTGGGGGCTTAACTACGCCGAAGACTCCGCCGGCCTCAAGGCGCAGATAGCGGAGTTTGAGAAACGGCACCCGGGCGTGAAGGTGAGCGTGATCAGCATGGGCGCGGGGATGATGAACCCGCAAAAGCTGATGACTGCCATAGTCGGCCGCCGCCCTCCCGACGTGATATTCCAGGACAGGTTCACCATCGGCGACTGGGCATCACGGGCTGCGTTTATGGACCTTGGGCCGCTTGTTGTCCGAGATCGGGACAAGCCGATGGGTGTGCGTCCCGAGGACTACTACGAGCCGTGCTGGCAGGAAGCCACATACAAGGGCTCGCTATATGCCATCCCCAACACTACCGATGACCGCTTCCTCTTCTACAACCGCAAGCTCTTCCGCGAAGCCGGGCTGGATCCCGACAGGCCACCGCTCACCTGGAGCGAGTTGGAAACCTACGCCAAACGCCTGACCAAGCGGGACGCCTCCGGCAGGATCACTCAGATCGGCTACATCCCCACCTGGGGCAACTGCTGGCTGTATATGTACGCGTTCCAGAACCAGGCTGAGTTCATGAGCGCGGATGGCCGCCACTGCACCCTCGACAGCCCGGAATCGGTTCAGGCCTTGAGCTATATGGTGAAGCTGTACGGGTTGGCCGGGGGATCTGAGTTGGTCGACAGGTTCCAGGCAGGGTTCCAGTCGCGGGAGCAGGACGCATTTATGATCGGCAAAGTCGCGATGAAGATAGACGGCGACCAGGCCGCCAACGACATCGCCCGCTTCAACCCGCAGTTGGACTTCGGAGTTGGCCCCGCGCCTGTCCCCGATGAGCGCGTCGCGGCAACTGCTCAGAATGTTTCGTTCGAAAGGCCAGGCGCGCCGGCAGCCATTGATGTGAAGCAGTGGGAGAACGACGCCAAGGGCATGACGTCGTCAGGCAGATTTGCGGGGAAGCCGAGATACACCACCTGGTCCGGCGGATTCTCATACGCTGTCCCCGTGGGCGCAGCGCATGTGGAGGAGGCTTGGGAGTTCATCACGTGGATGAACAGCCCCGAAAGCGGGCTTATCGCAGCCGAGGCCCAGAAGCGGTACAACTTAGCCAGGGGCAGGCCGTTTGTCCCCGCAATGCACGCCAACCAGAGGGTGAATGAGGCAGTGTTCGCGGAATATGCCCCGGAGGATGGGAAATACCGCAGATCCCTGGAGTTCGCGCTTTCAATGATGCCGTATTCACGCTTCAGGCCGGTGACTTTCGTGGGGCAGAAGCTCTGGGACGAGCACGTGCGGGCGACCGGGCTGGCAGTCCATTTTGAGGATACACACCTCACCCCCAAGGCGGCGCTGCAGGACGGGGCGAGGTCGGTGCAGTTGGAGCTTGACAGGGTCTACGGGCGCGAGAAGTACCCGGTAGTATCGGTAAGGACGCTTGCAGCCGTTATCGGTGTGGCGATGCTGCTCGCGCTGTCGGGGCTGGGATATATCCTGTTTCTGGCGGCAAGGAGAGGTCGACTGGCGAGGAAAGAAGCCACCGCCGGGGTGGCGTTTGCTCTGCCGTGGATAGTTGGATTCCTGGTCTTTACGTTTGGCCCGATCCTGACCTCGCTGGTGTTCAGTTTCTGTGACTACAACGTGCTAACCGACGCCCGCTGGGTTGGCTTCCGCAACTACGCCGGGCTGCTGAGCTACGACTGGCAGTTGTTCTCCAAGTCGCTCTACAACGCGGGCTTCCTGGCGGCGTTCGGTCTTCCGCTGGGACTGATCACAGGGCTGGCGCTGGCGATGTTGCTCAACAACGAGATACGCGGGATCCGCTGGTATCGAACCATTTTCTACATGCCCTCGATAGTCCCGGTGGTGGCTTCGGCGGTGCTTTGGATATGGCTGCTGAACCCGGAATTCGGGCTGACCAACGCCCTGTGGAAGTCGACTCTCACCAACTGGTTCGGGCTTGCGCCGCCGGGTTGGTTGAGCCAGCCGGGTGAGTTCTTCGGGAGCTTGTCGTGGCTGTGGACCAACACCCTTGGCCGCCTTGGCGCGCCGCTTCCGACCCTCCTCGCGCACGAGCCGAGTTATCTTGGGGCGAAGTCCGCGCTTATCTTCATGGGGCTATGGGGAGCAGGCGGAAGCATCATAATCTGGCTGGCCGGGCTGAAAGGGATCCCACAGCAGCTCTATGAGGCGGCGCTGATAGATGGCGCGGGGCCGTGGCAGCGGTTTCGGGCAGTGACCCTTCCCATGCTCAGCCCCTACATATTCTTCAACCTCATAATCGGGGTAATCGGGGTGGTGCAAACATTCGATGGGGTATACGTCATGACCGGCGGCACCGGTGGCCCTCTGGACTCCACCCTGGTGCCGGTGATGATGCTGTTCGACAAGGCTTTCCGGTACTTCAGCATGGGCGAGGCTTCCGCGCTGGCCTGGGCGTTGTTTGTTATCATTCTAGCCTGCACCCTGGTCCAGCTCAAGCTCGCGCCGAAGTGGGTCTACTACGAAAGCGAAAGGGGCGGGCAGTGAAGCCACAGAGCAGCATACTCCTCCATATCGTTCTGTTCGTGGGAGCCTTGGTATTCATGGTCCCGCTATACTGGCTCGTCACAACTTCGCTCAAGCCGGACTACCGCGTGGGAGTGTTCCCGCCCGACCTCTACCCAGTGAAACAGGAGACCTGGACAATCGGCGGGGTCGAGAAGAATGTCTACATCCTGAAGAAACCCGGGCAGGAAGCAATACGGGTAGGGAAGCTGAAAGAACTGCCGGACGGCAGGTGGTTGGTTGCGCTGGTGGGAGAAGGGCGTCACGAGCACGCACCGAACGAACCGAAGCCAATGTACGATGGCTCGGGGGATGAGTTCGCGGTGCATAGCGAATACCTGTCGCCGTCGCTTGTCCCGGCATTGCGCTGGAAGAACTACTCCGACGCGCTGCGGTTCCTGCCGGATGAGTACAACTTCGGGCTTGTGCCGCTGGTGAATACCATCATAGTGACCGTGTTGTGCATCATTGGGACAGTGCTCTCCAGTTCGCTTGTGGCGTTTTCGTTTGCCAGGCTGCGGTGGCCGGGGCGGGACGTGATGTTCGCCATAGTCCTGGCAACAATGATGATCCCCGGCGCGGTGACCATGCTGCCGGTCTTCCTGATATTCAGAGCGTTGGGTTGGGTGGATACTCTCACGGCTCTCTGGGCGCCGTCGTTTTTTGCCGGGGCATTCAGCGTGTTCCTGCTGAGGCAGTTCTTCCTCACAATCCCCGGTGAACTCGAAGACGCCGCGAAGATCGATGGCTGTAGTTACTTCGCGATCTACTGGCGGGTGATGCTGCCCTTGGTCAAACCTGCGCTGGCCGCGCTGACGGTCATGACATTCATGGGCGGTTGGAACAACTTCATGGGGCCGCTGATATACATCAGTTCTCCGGAGAAAATGACACTGGCGTATGCGCTGCAGCTTTTCCAGGGCGCGCACGGGGGCGAGCCGGGAATGATGATGGCCGCGGCAACGCTGGTCACTATCCCGGTAATTGCCATCTTCTTCGGCGCGCAGAAGTATATGATAGAGGGAGTTACGCTGACAGGGATCAAAGGGTAGCCTCGCCTCGACTCCGCTCGGCGAGCGAATACAATCGCGGTGATGGTTCGGGACTAGTAACCAACCCCCTCTCCCCGCGCCGTCGGGGAGAGGGCTGGGGTGAGGGGCACGTACGATGTGGCAAGCTATATACTCATCAGTACTGAACCATGGGTAGCAAGCAGGAAAGTGGCATTGTCAGGTATAATATCAGCAGGAATAGTGGAGGGGCCAGAGAGTTGTTGAGCAGAGCATGCGCGATTGCGGTTTTGGCGTTGGTGGCTGTGACTATGGGATTTGGCTGCGGAAGGCGTCAGCAGCCTGAGCGCGTCGAGACCATCTTGACCCCACCGGGGAAAGCCCAGGCCAAACCCAAAGCATCAGCGAAGCCGCCTCTAACCGCCAAGCCTCCCAAGCAATCGGCGGTTGCCCCTGCTGCCGCGAAACCTGTTGCGATACCCAAGGGGCCGGTTGCAGACACCTCCCGACCTGCCGTGGCACAAGACGCCTGGCAGCAGATGCGGGCCGCTCGCAAGACAGTGCGAAGCTACAAGTCAACTGTAAGGGAGGGACCTCTGACTACCATTCAGCATATCAAAATGGCAGCCGGCAGGCCGGTTGTTGTAAAGGTGAAAGAGCATTCCGGGGCGTGGGTGCTGGCTGATCTTGTCCGCGGAATCTCATACATCTACAACCCCCAGGACAGGACTATAATGAAGCTGGATAACTCCAGTTCCGCCGGATCACCGGAGGCGGATGAGATAGATTCCATCCGGAAGCAGAAGAGTGAAGTGCGGTCCGGGGATCTTAATGGCGTGGATTGCTGGATTGTCAAGATAACGGGTACTAATGCGGCGACATATTGGGTAGACAAGAAACTGGGCATCGTAAGACAGATCGCCGACGACGCAGGCACCCGCCCCATAACACTCGAGCAGACAAACTCTGTCCCAGACAGCGAGTTCAGGCTGCCGGCCGGTGTGCCGGTGAAAGATGCGGCCCAGATGATGAAGGGCATGGGCGGCAATCCCCGGCCGCCAAAGTAGGCCGTCCAGCGCGGCGGTATAGGCAGTATGGTTGAGAATGAGAGGAGACGTTTATGTCTAGAAGATGGTTACTGTTCGTCGTTTTGGCCTTGGTGGCACTGATTGTAGTCGCCGGATGCGGCAAGCCGAAAGTTGAACCGGTCGAGGTGACTCCGCCCCCCGCCTCGATGGACAAACCCGGCCCCGCGCCCGCTGTTGTTCCACCCGCCGCCCCCGCGAAGCCGGGAGCGGCAGTTCCACTGCCCGAGAGTCAGCCCAAAGCGACGGCTGCAACTCCCGCCCCGACAGCCACTGCCCCGGTCGCCCCTGCGGCGGGAGACCCTTGGGCCCAGATTGCTGCGGCAAGAACCGGCGTGCGAAGCTACAAAGGAACAATGCAGCAGGGCGCGCAGAAAATAACCCAGTTCTTCAAGATGGCAGGCGGGAAGCCTGTGCGTGTGAAGATATCCGCGGGGAGCAACTGGGCTATCGTTCAGTTCGACAAGAAGAAAGCCTACTTCTACGATCCCCAGACGAAGGTTGCGATGGTGAGTTCTACCGAGGAAGGTCCCTTCGCCGAGATGGCCAAAATCGACGACCTCAGCATGATCCGAAAGGAAGCTAAGTCCGTGACCTCGGGCAATCTGGACAAGATGGATTGCTGGATTGTAGAAGTGGCTGGCAAGCAGCCGGCGACGTTCTGGATCGACAAGAAGCAGGGGCTGATCCGACAGATCAAGAGCGGCGATCAGGCCGTGAAGCTAAAAATCGAGGACCTGAACGCAGTGGCAGACAAAGAGTTTGAACTGCCCAAAGGCACCAAGGTCCAGGACATGTCCAGTATGATGCAGGGAGCGCCAGGCCAGGGCGGCATGCCCATGCCCCCAAGGTAGGTCGCGCTTGTGCGAACAAGGCAAAACTATATCCCTCCAGGTAAGATACCTGGAGGGATATCTGCATTACGTGAAGCGTGACCCCAGCCCTCATTCTCCGCTTTCCACTGTCGGCTTTGCGCTTTCTACTAGCGCCGCAAGTTTGACTCCTGAGGCGGAAAATGGGTATAATGTCATCGTTTTGAGGTGTCGGGTTCTATGAGCGAGCCGGATAGGAATTGGATCCGAACCTTGGGTCAGGTGAGCAGCTTGGGGCTGCTCATACTCGTATCGATGGCGATTGGACTTGGCGCGGGAGTATGGCTGGACGGCAAGCTCGGCACGGAGCCGTGGCTTGCTTTTGTTTTGACTGTGCTTGGCCTTGGCGCCGGGTTGTATGAAGCGGCCAGGATACTGGTGAAGATAACACGTGACATCGACAAGTGACGGCGGGTTTCTGAGCCGGGTATACAGGACTTCCCTGCTGGTCTGGCTGCTGGGGTCAGTGGCAGCTCTTGGTTTGTGGAGTTGGCGCGCGGCGCTCGGGTGGACCATCGGGTCGCTTATCTCCGGCGGAGTGGTCCGGGGAGTGGAAGTTGCCGTGCGAGGGGCCATAGTCCCAGGCAATGTGGACGGCAAGCGGATATTGGCCAGGTTCACTTTCTTCAAGATGATTGCTGTATGCGCGGCGATCATACTGGTGATATTGGCTGCAGGCAGCGATGCTCAGATTATCATCGGAATGTGTGTAGGTCTGCTGATGGTGCAGGCTGTGATGTTAGCTGTGGGAATCAGAATTCTTCTGCGCGGTGGCGCGCTCGAGTAGTTAGCGGGAGCATTGGTATGGAGGGTCAACACGGGGCCTCTCTGGAACATCCGACATGGTTACACTTCCTGGTGGCAAAGCACTGGCTTCCGGACTGGATTCCGGACATGGTTCCGGTCACATGGCTGGTAATCCTCATCTTGTCCCTGATAGCGATCCTGGGCACCCGCAGACTTAGCGTAAAGAACCCCAGCAGGTTTCAGTCGTTCCTTGAGTTCGTAGTTACCTCACTGGATAACTTCGTGCGCGGGATAGTCGGCCACGAGGCTCGGACGCTTACCCCGATCATCGGCTCCATATTCATCTTCATCCTGTCGTTGAACGTGTTCGGATTGGTCCCAATGTTCACCAGCCCTACTGCCAACATCAACACCACAGTTGCACTGGCCCTGTTCGCGTTTCTGCTTGTGCAGTTCTACGGTCTGAAGAAGAAGGGACTGGGGTATTTCAAGCACTTCCTCGGTGAGCCAATCTGGCTTGCCCCGCTGATGCTCCCGATACACATTATCGGCGAACTGGCGAGGCCGCTTTCGCTATCGATCCGCCTCTTCGGCAACATATTCGGCGAAGACATGGTGATTGTGATCCTGATCAAGATTGTACTGAGCGTTGTAGTTGTGGCTGTGCCGTTCTATCTCTTCATGCCCGCGCAGTTCGGCATGATGATGTTTGCGATATTCACCAGCTTCGTTCAGGCGCTGGTTTTCTCCATGCTCGTTAGCATATATATAGCCGTGGCTATCGAAAGTCACGATGAACACGCGTAACAAAAAGGAGAGTTACTAAAATGGCAGTTCTCGTAGCACTGATTATCGCGATAGGATTCGGAGTCCCGATAGCGGTTCTCTCGGGCGCGATCGGCCAGGGCAAGGCCGCAGCGGCCGCTCTGGAAGGAATTGCGCGACAGCCGGAGGCGGCCGGCAAGATTCAGACAGCAATGATCATCGGTCTGGCTCTGATCGAGTCACTGGTCATCTATGCGCTTCTGATCTCTCTGATCCTCCTGTTCCTGGGCGTCCCCAGCGCTGAGAAGATCATGGAACTGGTCCGAAAGTAAGACATCGTGGATATTCTGAACATAGATCCTAAACTTCTAGCGATCCAGACTGGCGGCTTCATACTGCTGCTCATAGTCCTGAAGCTATTCCTGTTCAAGCCCATCCTGGGCATACTGGACGCTCGTAAGAAGGAAGTTGCGGACACTTACGATGCGGCTGAGGAAGCTAAGCGGGTTGCGGAGCAGGCTAGGCTGGACTACGAGAAGCGGCTGGCTGATGTGGCTGAGGAAATTCGCGCCATAAAGGCAGCGGAGATCAAGGAAGCGCAGCGGATAAAGGATGAGATCGTCACCGAGTCCCGCGAGCAGGCCGACCAGATCCTCGAAAAAGCCAGGCAAGACATTGGGCGCGAGAAGGATTCGGCGATGCTGGAACTTCGCAAGGCCACTGTTGAGCTGGCAATCGGCGCGGCAGGCAAGCTCATCAAAGCGAACCTGGACGAGCCAACGCAGCGCCAGCTTGTGTCCCAGGCCATCGATGACCTCGAGCAGGTCAACCGATGATTGGGCGGAGCGTGGTCAAGCGCTACGCGAAGGCGCTGTTTGACGCCGCATCGCGCGAACAGGCCGTGGACCGCGTCGAGAGCGATCTGGGGCTGGTATCGTACGTCGTGGAATCAAACCCGGACCTTCGCAGGGCGCTCCACATTCCCCTGATCACCGCCGAGAAGAAGAAGGCGATCCTGCGGGGGGTGTTCGGCGGCAAGGTTCACCAGATCACGCTGGACTACATGTGCCTGCTGGCGGACAAGCGCCGTGAAGAGGCCCTTGTTCGGACCGAAGCGGTCTACGTGGAGTTGGCCAACGAGGCGCGCGGGGTAGTTGAGGCGCGGGTGACCACTGCGGTCGAGCTGAGGGAAGATGAAGAGATCAAGCTTGCAGCGAAGCTTTCAGGCATCACGGGCAAGCAGGTCCACCTCATCAAGAACATCGACCCGTCGATAATCGGCGGAATAGTGGTCCGAATCCAGGACAAGATAATAGACGGCAGCGTAAGAGGCCAACTGGCCGCGATGAGAGAGAAGCTACTGGGGTAGTGTGGTCGTTGTAGCGACAAGAATCCGCTAGTCCTGAGTAGCCGCGAGGCGCTGCCCTCAGCGAAGCGAAGGGAACGAGTGGCGTATCGAAGGACGGCCGATGAGTTGTTGCCCTTCGATACACTCGCCGCCACACAAGCAGGTTGCACAGGCAAGACTTGCGTGCAGGCGGCGAGCACTCAGGGCAAGCGGCGCAAGTGCGGAAGTGACGTAACTAGGTTAATGGAGAGACACTATGGCGGTCAATATACGACCGGATGAAGTATCCAGCATATTGCAGACCCAACTTGGGGCGTTCCGGACTGAGCTGAGCGAAGCCGGCGTGGGCACCGTTCTGCAGGTGGGCGACGGGATCGCCCGCATCTATGGCCTGGGCGATGCAATGTCCAGCGAATTGGTCGAGTTCCCCAACGGAATCATGGGCATGCTCCTGAACCTGGAAGAGGATAACGTGGGCTGCGTTATCTTCGGACCGGACACAGGCATCAAAGAGGGTGACCTGGTCAAGCGGACCGGACGCGTTATCGACGTGCCGGTCGGCGATGCGCTGGTGGGCAGGGTAGTCGACCCCATTGGCCAGCCGCTTGACGGCAAGGGACCTATTGTCACCACCGAGCGCAGGCTTCTTGAGACAAACGCGCCGGGTGTTGTGGACAGGCAGCCGGTGAAGGAATCTCTTGCGACCGGCATCAAGTCCATCGACTCGATGATCCCCATTGGTCGAGGCCAAAGAGAGCTTATCATCGGCGACCGCCAGACGGGCAAGACCGCAATCGCGATAGATACCATCCTGAACCAGAAGGGCAAGGATGTATACTGCATATACGTTGCCATCGGCCAGAAGATGTCGACCGTTGCGGCGATAGTGAATGTGCTGGAGCAGCGGGGAGCGATGGAGTATACAACCGTGGTTGTGGCTTCCGCCAGCGACCCTGCCCCGATGCAATATATAGCGCCTTACGCGGGCTGCACCATTGGGGAGTACTATCGCGACAGCAAACGGCACGCGCTGCTGGTTTACGATGACCTCAGCAAACACGCCCAGGCCTACAGACAGATATCTCTGCTCCTGAGAAGGCCACCGGGACGCGAGGCATACCCCGGCGACATTTTCTACCTGCACTCAAGACTGCTCGAAAGAGCCGCCAAGCTCAGCGAAGAGTTGGGTGGAGGGTCTTTGACTGCTCTTCCGATCATCGAGACACAGGCGGGAGACATATCAGCATATATCCCGACCAACGTTATCTCGATCACAGACGGCCAGATATACCTGGAGCCGGACCTGTTCTATGCCGGTATCCGGCCTGCCATCAACATTGGGACCTCGGTCTCGCGCGTTGGTTCCAGCGCCCAGAAGAAGGCGATGAAGAAGGTCACCGGTCAGCTCAGGCTGGACCTTTCCAGGTATTGGGAACTTCAGGCATTTGCCCAGTTCTCCAGCGATTTGGACAAGAACACCCTGGCGCAGTTGTCCAGGGGCGAGAGGGTTGTGGAGCTTCTGAAGCAGCCGCAATACTCTCCGCTGAACCTGTTCGATGAGGCAGTGGTCATATTCGCGGGCACAAACGGCTACACCGATGACCTGCCCAAGAACGTGCTAGCCAGGTTCGAAAAAGACCTGATAGCGTATATGAATGAGAAATATCCCGACCTCGCGCACACAGTAGAAAAGACCGGCGAGCTTGACGACAACTCCATGGCATCCTTGAAGAAGGGCGTGGAGGAGTTCAAGGCGGGGTTCAAGGTAGAAGGCTAGGAACGGCATGGGACATATGGGACCTATGGGACACGTGCCGCGTTTCACTGATAGAGAGCAGTAATGGCTAACGCAAAAGATATACGGCGGCGTATCCGCACAGTCAATAATATCGAGAAGATAACCGCGGCGATGAAGATGGTTGCGGCGGCCCGTCTTCGCAAAGCTCAGGAACTGGCTGAGTCCGCGCGGCCGTACGCCACCAAGATGCGCGAAGTTATGTCCAGCCTGGCCGCCAACTCCGGCGACATCACCCACCCTCTGCTGGAGGTCCGCGAACCAAACAAAGTGGGCTATCTGGTGGTCGGAGGCGAGCGGGGGTTGGCGGGAAGCTACAACGTCAACCTGGCTAGCGCGGCCCTCAAGGCTATGGACAATAAGCCGACTGAGAGCGTTGACCTTGTGGTGGTCGGCAAGAAGGCCATCCAGTTTTTCAGCAAGCAGCCGTACAGGATTCTGGACATAATGGAAGCTCCTTCCAGCGGCATTAGTTTTCCGGATGTCGCAAGGATAACCGGCCTGCTGGCGGGGATGTTTGAACACGAGGAGCTTGACGAGGTCAACCTCGTCTACAGCCGGTTTGTCAGCCCGATGGTCCAGCAGCCGGTGGTTGTGAGACTGCTGCCCATGGAGACAGTTGAGAGCGACGCTGCTCTTCAGAGCGAGTTCATATTCGAGCCGGACGCTGCCCATCTGCTTGGCAAGCTGCTGCCCAGGTACCTGGAGACCCTGGTCTACCAGGCGCTGGTTGAGGCACAGGCCAGTGAGCAGGGCGCGAGGATGACCGCGATGTCCGCCGCGAGCAAGAACGCCGGCGAGATGATAGACAGCCTGACCATGGCATACAACAAAGCCCGCCAGGCAGGCATTACCAGTGAGATTCTGGAGATAGTGAGCGGCGCGGAAGCGCTCAGGTAGGCGAGGAGTCAGGAACTGGGAACCAGGGAGTAAGGAACGAGGTTTGCTCTGATGGAATACCGTACCGACGTTCTCTTTCGTGAAGAACAGGGGTTTGGGCCCTGGGTAAGAGGCTTGTTGTTTCTGAGCCTCGTCGGCACCGTGGCTGCGCTGGTATTCGCTGGTCGGATGCTATACAGCGGGCCCGGGGGCAAGCAGATTATCACCGTTTTTCTCGCGGTCGCGGCGGTGGTGGCGCTCACTGAGCTTGCCACATTCTGGGTGATCGCGATGGGGCGAATGGTGACAGAGTTGCACTCCGATGGCATCTTTGTGCAGGCCTACCCTATTACCAAGCTCAGAAGACGCATTGGCTACGAAGAAGTGAAGAGCTGCCAGGCGCGGAAGTACAACCCCCTCGGCGAATACGGCGGATGGGGGATCCGGTCTGGCCCGAACGGCAAAGCGTATAATACGCGAGGCGACCAGGGAGTGCAGATAGAGATGCATTCCGGCGAGAAGCTCCTGATTGGTTCGCAGAGAGCCCAAGAACTCGCCGCGGCAATCCAGACGAGAATCAGGTGAGAACCGCTGCTTGAATCGGAGGTCATTTGTTGGCACAAGGTAAGGTTGTTCAGGTTATAGGACCGGTTGTGGACTTGCAGTTCCCGGCGGAGGCGCTGCCTGCAATCCTCAACGCGGTGCAGATACCCGAGGTAAGAGGCGCCACGCTGACTGTGGAAGTCGCCATGATGCTCGGGAACGATACTGTTCGCTGCATATCCATGCAGTCGACCGACGGCTTAGTGCGTGGTATGAAAGCGATCGATACCGGCGGGCCGATCACGGTGCCCGTTGGCCGTGGGACTCTGGGCAGAGTGTTCAACCTGCTCGGGGAGACCATAGACAAGAAAGGCCCGACTGTCCAGATGGACAGGCTGCCGATCCATCGGGAGCCTCCGACTTTCGCTGAGCAGACTCCGGCGGTCGAGATGTTTGAGACCGGCCTGAAGGTTGTCGACCTCATCTGCCCCTACGCCAAGGGTGGCAAGATCGGACTCTTCGGAGGAGCCGGGGTAGGCAAGACAGTCCTCATCACCGAGTTGATCCGCAACGTCGCCACGGAGCACGGTGGATTCTCGGTGTTTGCGGGAGTCGGAGAGCGGACCAGGGAAGGCAACGACCTCTGGCTGGAGATGCAGGAAAGCGGCGTCATCGACAAGACCACCATGGTCTTCGGCCAGATGAACGAGCCGCCCGGAGCGAGGCTGCGGGTTGCCTTGAGCGCCCTGACAATGGCGGAGTACTTCCGCGATGTCGAAGGTCAGGACGTTCTGCTGTTCGTGGATAACATATTCCGATTTGTCCAGGGTGGCTCGGAAGTGTCGGCGCTGTTGGGAAGAATGCCCAGCGCGGTTGGTTACCAGCCGACTTTGGGCACGGAAATGGGCGCGTTGCAGGAGAGGATCACCTCTACAACCAAGGGATCTGTTACGTCTATCCAGGCGATCTACGTGCCTGCGGACGACCCGACAGACCCCGCTCCCGCCACAACATTCAGCTTCCTGGATGCGACCACCTATCTGGAAAGGCGCATATTTGTCCGAGGCATCTTCCCGGCGGTCGACCCGCTGGCGTCCTCTTCCAGAATACTTGACGTGAACACTGTCGGCCAGCAGCACTACGATACCGCGCGCGCCGTTCAGCAGATACTCCAGAGATACCGCGAGCTTCAGGATATCATCGCGATCCTCGGCGTTGACGAGCTTTCCGACGAGGACAAGCTCACAGTCACCCGGGCTAGGAAGATAGAGAACTTCCTCTCCCAGCCGATGTTCGTGGCCGAGGTTTTCACGGGTCTTCCCGGCAAGTACGTCAGCCGCGAAGACACCGTCCGCAGCTTCGGCGAGATACTCGAAGGCAAATGGGACCACCTCCCCGAGCAAGCATTCTACATGGTAGGCGCGATAGAAGAAGTAGTAGAGAAAGCGAAGAGCATGGGGGTGGAGGTCTAGCTGTGTCGGCCAATGGCCTATAGCCAATGGCTGATTGCAGAGAAACACTGTTCGCTTGGCTGTGTTTTGGTGGTATAATGAAAGGTAAGAAAGTCTTACTTTTCGAGGAATGCGATGAATACTGCAAAAATGATAAGGGTATCGTCCAAGGGGCAGATTGTCCTGCCGAAGAAGGTCCGGGAGAAGATGCTCGTGCGTCCCGGCGATTACCTGATGGTCGAAGAGCTTTCTGATGGCGGAGTAAATATACGGAAGCGGCCTCAAACTTGGCTGGAGATGCTGACGAAAGAACTCCGAGATGAGGTCGAGGCGAGCGGCTTTACCGAGAAGGACCTTGAAGAAGCTATAAAAGAGGTTCGCAGGAAGTATCCGGCTTGAGGGCTATGGAGCGGGTCTTCGTTGACACGAATACCCTCGTCTCCGGACTCCTTTGGGGAAAGGGCAACGAAGCGGCCCTCCTGGAACACGCCCTGGCCGGGGGCGTGAGGTTGCTGATATCGCCGAGGGTGCTTTTCGAGGCACGGAACGTCTTCGCCGACAAGTTCGCCCACAGAATGCGGGTCTTGGAGGACTTTGTTTCACATGGCGACTATGAGTTGCTGCGAGAACCGACAGAGTCTGCGGTTGAAGTGGCCAGAGGCATCATTCGCCACGCCGACGACGCGATCATACTGGCCAGCGCATTGATCGCCAGACCTGACTATGTGATATCGGGTAACAAGCATTTCCATACTGACGCGGTCAGGGCGGCGGTCCCCGTTATCCGGTGTGCAGAGTTTTTGGAGAAGCTCCAGACTGAAGAGTAGACATGTCTGACAAAACATTCAAACTTGAGATTGTGACCCCGGAGCGCGTTGTGCTTTCTTTGGACGACGTGGTTTCGGTTGTGCTGCCTGGTGCGGAGGGGTCGTTCGGGGTGCTGGCAAACCATGCCCCACTTATGGCTGAGCTTGAAGCTGGGGAGCTGGATCTGACCAGAGCCGACGGAACCACTGACGCCGCGGCGGTTTTCGGTGGGTTTGTGGAAGTGATGAATAACAAGGTCACGGTGCTCGCACCTGCCAGCGAACTCTGCGAAGAGATTGACCGGGAGCGGGCTGCGCAGGCTGTCGAACGCGCGAAAGAGCGGCTGGCGAACCGCAGCCATGAAGTCGACTTTGACCGCGCGAGCATCGCCCTGCGCAAAGCCTTGCTCAGGCTGCGGGTGTCCGAGAGGGCAGCTCGTCAATAGCCGGAGCCGCACAATGCGGCTGCCGAGAGAGGAAACCGCGTTGAAGATTGCAGCTTTGCTTTGCTTCCTGATAATCGCGCTGATTGCCTCCGGGTGTGCCTGCGCCTATACAATCCCTTACGAAGCCTGGATGGGCGCATACCTCTCGCAAAACAAGATCGGCTACATGGTCTTCAAGATCGAGCAGGTTCCTTTCGAGGAAGAGGAGTGCTACAAAGTCACGAGCGTGCTCAAGACCCGGATGCAGATACTGGGCGCGGACGTCACCCAGGACATCAGCACTACCCTCTACTCCGACCTTCAGTGGAACCCCATCTATGAGGAGTTCTCAATGGCCAGCGGGGGCAGGAGCACCCTGGTCAAAGCCAGGTTCAAGTCGGACGTGGTCGACTGCGAGATCATCTCCGGCGGATCGACCTCCACAAAGAAGCAGATTCCATTGCCCAAAGACGTCAAACTTGCCGGCGACCCGATATTCGCGCTGATGGGGCAGCAGGTAGAGGTTGGCAAGGGTTACGCAATCGACTACTTCAACCCCTTGTCGCTGTCCATAGAGAGACAGAAGGTAACAGCGCAGAGGGCCGAGACGGTCAAGATAGGCGACACCAGCTACGATACCATGGTCATCACCAGCAGCACCCCGATGGGGGACCTTACCATCTGGCAGACCAGGGAAGGCGAGGTTGTCCAGGCTAAGGCCGCTATGGGCATCGTTCTTACCAAGGAAACCCGGGAGAGAGCCATGCAGGGTCTTGGTGGTGGAAACCAGGAGGACTTCTCCACGCTCACGAGCGTGAAGCCTGACAAGCCTATCCGGAACGCTCGCAAGGTCAAGAATATGGTTGTTCTGCTGGGCAATGTACCGGACCGGAGCCTGATGGTCAGCGATGCGCGGCAGACCGCGCTGTGGTCACCCGACAAGCCCAACACTATGGAGCTTCGGATCAAGGCGACCAACTTCCCTGCCACCTCGTCTCTCAAGCTGCCGATCAGCCCGGTTGGCTTCAAGGCATTCCTGGCTTCTTCCCCATATCTGGACAGCAGCAACCCGGAAGTGAAGAGAACTGCGAAGGAAATTGCGGGCTCGGAAAAGAACGCTTACTTGATATGCTCATCATTAAGGAAATGGGTTCGCGACCATTTGGAGGTCAGCGCGGATGTAGGAATAGCCCGGCCCGCGTCTGATGTGCTCAAGAGCAATAAAGGCGTCTGCCGGGACAGCGCGGTTCTGCTTGGAGCGATGGCGCGCAGCCTTGGCATTCCGGCGAGAATCGCCACAGGTCTGGTATACTCGGGCGATGCTTTCTACTATCATGCGTGGACTGAGTGCTACGTTGGCCAGTGGGTGCCGTTTGATGGCACGCTGGACAGTGATTTTGTGGACGCAACCCACATAAAGCTTGCCGAGGGCGATGCAACAACCATGTTCACAGTCTCCAGGGTGATCGGTTCGCTCAAGATATCTGTGAAGAGTTACAAATAGAGGCTGGGAGGTAATCTGATTTGCCGGCCAAAGAGTTTCTGGGTATAGGGATCTTCATCATAGTGGGGATCGGGTTCATTATTGTGAGCCTGATTGCGGCGTGGGTTATCAGGCCACACAAACCGTCGGCGGAAAAGTGCGCGACCTATGAGTGCGGGGAAGCGCCGGTCGGCTCCGGCTGGCTGCAGTTCCGTGTCGGTTACTACATCTACGCGTTGATTTTCTTGATCTTCGAGGTCGAGGCGGTGTTTATCTTCCCCTGGGCTGCGGTGCTGCTGGGGTTTTCGGGTGACAAAGCCCTGGCTGTGTTGGCGTTGGTGGATATGGTGATCTTCACCGCCGCGCTGGCCGTCGGCCTGATCTACGCTTGGAAGAAAGGCGTGCTGGTATGGAAATAGAGCGGCCTTTCGATTATGTTGAGCGGGTGCCGGGCGGCGCGATTGTCACCACCACGGTGGACAAGTTGCTGGAGTGGGGGCGAGAGTCGTCGCTGTGGTACTATCTATTCGGCCTTGCCTGCTGTGCCATTGAAGTCCTGATGGCGGCCGGAGCTGCAAGATTCGACCTGGACAGGTTCGGAATGATGTTCCGGGCCACCCCGAGGCAGTCCGACCTGATGATCGTTGCGGGCACCGTGACCAAGAAGATGGCGCCGAGGGTGAAGCTGCTCTACGAACAGATGTCCGAGCCGAAATACGTAATAGCCACCGGAAGCTGCGCCATAGCGGGCGGGCCTTTTGCCGATTCATACGCGGTCCTGAAGGGTGTGGACAAGATAATCCCGGTAGACATATACGTACCCGGCTGCCCCCCCAGACCCGAAGCCATAATGGACGCCGCCCTGGAACTGCGAAAGAAGATGCGGGAGCAGGTGGCGGAGAAGCACGGGAAGGGGAAATGAGGCCGTCTGATCGTTTGACCGTGGAGGGGCTAGGATGCGGCGGGGACCGTTCATGCAATGCCCGCAATACAAAGACCTGATGCATCCCACGGAGGAAGAGAAGGATGCATACGCTGAGTATGTTCACGCGTGGCGGGACTACGTTCCCTATATGACGATTGGAGAACTGCCGGAAGTCATTCTATTCGCGAGTGAAGGACGGATACCGGATGAGCATGAGCTAACAAACGAGATTCTGAGGCGCGGCCACCGGCTGGCCATAGTCCGGGAGATGGCGGACCTCTCAGCTGAGTTTGACCGCGATGCGCCAACCGGCAAGATAGTGATCTGCGACGAGGGGTCGACTTACGGAACGAAGGGTATCGAGGGCTACAGGGAATTCCTGCTCACTTACGGAAGATCACTCGTGAACCATAGAATGAAGCTGGTAGTAATCGTCCCACCGCGAGGGGAAGAGCAAGGGTCCATAGGCTACGGGCATCTGGTTCACGTGTATTGCCCTCCGCAGGACACAGTGAGGCAGTTACTGGGCTTCTGGGACAGGTTGGTTTATCCAGAGTACACAGACGCGGGCGGGAAGCCGCATTTGGCGGAAGTGTGATTGCCGCTATGGGATGGGCTTATAGTTGGAGTCGCCTGAATGAAACTGAGTGCCGATGATTATATGGATGCCGCTCTGGAGCATCTGGAGCTAGCACGGAGAGCATACCAAGATCACAGTGAGTACATGGTTGCTTACTACTTCTCCGGTGTGGCTGTTGAGAGTGTCCTAAGGGCATATATGAGGTCGGCCAGTGGAGACTGGTACGCCGGCCACGACATATACGAACTGGCGAACCGATCGAAGTTTCTGGATGTTGTGGCGACCAGCGCCTGGGACGAATGGAGGGGCCGTTTCTCCGAGATGAGCGCGCGGTGGCGGAGTGAACACCGTTACTGCTCCGAGCAGGCCCTCCGGCGTTATATACTTGCCAGTGGGCTGCACCTAAGAAAGGGCAGCGATGGGAAGACTGGCTACGTGCCAGGGAATCTACTAAAGAACAATGCACTGCGAGTTCTAGACCTGGCTCGCGAGGTCGTAGATGATGGGTACAAGAGATGGCGAGAATCATCCAGAAGGTGACAGAAGCAGTCCAAGCTGCGTTCCCTGAGGGAGACGCATTTCTGGAGTACAGGAAAGGGTCGCGCAAGGTTGCGGGCTATCTTGTGTGGCAGGGCTTTGACAGCCTGGACCATCTCGATAGACAGAAGAAGATGTGGGAAATCCTGCGAAATCGGCTTGGCCCTGACGACGCCGCGCGCATCTCGTTCATATTCACGTACACACCCAGAGAGTACCACGCGATGATGGAGCACTGAGCCGGGCTCTTGGAGAACTCATGTCCGAACAAATCGAACAATCTATAAGGACTTCAGTAAGCGAAGCGGTTATCGAGACGGCTGTAATCGGCGACGTGTTGGGCGTTAGGCTGGCTGCGCAAGCACTGTTGGCTGTCTGCCAACTGCTGAAGAACTCGCACAACTTCGACTACCTCGCGGACATCGCTGCTATCGACTGGAAGGACCGGATCGAGGTTGTTTACCAGTTGACGGCTTTGGAGAGCAACCAGAAGGTCATGCTGAGGGTGAACTTGGATCGGGCGAAGCCGGTTGTGGACTCGGTGACCTCGGTTTGGCGAGGGGCGGATTACCAGGAGCGGGAAGTGTTTGACCTGATGGGAGTGGAGTTTGCCGGCCACCCGGACCTGCGCCGCATTTTGCTGCCGGAAGATTGGGAAGGGTTCCCATTGAGGAAAGACTATGTCATCCCGGATTAGGACCGAGCTTCTAGAACTGAATATGGGCCCTCAGCACCCGAGCACCCACGGGGTCCTGAGGCTGCTGGTCAAGCTCGACGGCGAGATTGCCCTGGAGACCAAGCCGGATGTCGGCTACCTCCACCGCGGCATCGAAAAGCTGGCGGAACTGCACACCTACCTCCAGTTCATCCCAGTCACAGACCGCATAGACTACCTCTCCTCGATGATCCAGAACGGGGCTTATGTCTATGCAGTAGAGAAACTGGCGGGGATAGAGGTTCCGGAGCGGGCGGAGTATATCCGCCTGATAATGATGGAGCTTCAGCGGATCGCCAGCCACCTCATATTCTACGGCACGATGGGCCTGGACCTCGGCGCAACCACCCCGTTCATCTACGGATTCCGGGAACGGGAAGATATAGTCGACCTCTTCGATATGGTCTGCGGAGCGAGGCTCACCTACAACTACTTCCGCTTCGGTGGAGTCTCCGGAGACTTGCCCGCAGGGTTCTATGAGAAGGCCAAGGCCTATATCAAGAAGCAGCGGGAGCGGCTGGTGGAGTATGATGATCTGCTCACCGGCAACCGAATCTTCGAACTTCGTACCAAAGGTATCGGGGTGATCGACGGCAAAACGGCGGTCGACTACTCCATGAGCGGGCCAAGTCTGCGCGCATCCGGAGTGGCGTACGATGTGCGCAAAGCCGATCCGTACAGCATGTACCACAAGCTGAACTGGAATGTCGTGACTCACCCGGACGGCGATGTCTATGCCAGGTATATCGTTCGCATGGATGAAATCCGGGAGAGTCTGAGCATGGTCGAGCAGGCGCTCGATATGATGCCCGCAGGTGAACTGGTCTGCAAGACACAGCCCAGGCTAAAGCCGCCCGCGGGAGAAGTATATTTCCACGTTGAGTCATCCAGAGGGGATGTTGGGGTATACTTAGTAAGCGACGGGTCCGAAAATCCTTACAGGCTTCATTGGCGGGCGCCGTCGTTCATCAATCTTGGAGCGCTCGAGGTAATGTGCAGGGGGTGGAAAGTAGCCGACATTGTAGCGATTCTCGGCAGCCTGGACGTAGTTCTGGGCGAAGTAGACAGGTAGCGCGGTTTGGCTAACCGACGCAACCAGGGAATATAGTCGATTTACGATTTACCGTTTTACGCATATCCGATTTACTGTACGATACTATTCATAGTTTGGAGGGCAATATATTGTCACCTAATGCAAGGCCATTCAGGCCGCTGCTGGCGGGTTTTCTCGCCTTTTTTGGCACCTACGGCGGTCTGGTTCTCTCTACCAACTACATTGCTTGGCTCAATGCTCAGATGAAAGGTAATCCGGGCGGCGAGGTTCTGCTGCTCGGGTTTATACCGGTTAGCGGCCAGCAGATAAAGCCCGGCGAGACGATGATGCTTTACGGCGTCCTCGGCGTGCTGGGCGGGCTTATCGGGTTTGCCAGCGAGCGGTTCGTCTTCGAGCACACCAAGCGGTGGCGACAACGCTTCGACAGGATGGCTCCTCAGGAGCGAGTGGCCATCGTGTTGGCAGTGGTGGTGGGACTGATCATCACCGCGTTGCTGCACCTCATCCTCAGACCACCGGTCGGGATAACAATCCTGGGTGGAGTCGCGCTGATATACGTCGCCTTGGCGGCGTTCGACGGAATGAAAGACCAGATCAGGTTCTACTTCCCGGAACCAGGCGGGCTGAAGGCAGGGACAGCCAAGCCGCTGGGCCGCCCCAAGCTGATGGACACGAATATCATTATCGATGGTCGTATTGCCGATGTGTGCCGGGCGGGGTTTGTCGAAGGCCCTATCTTCCTGCCAGGGTTCATTCTGGAGGAACTGCAGCAGATCGCGGATTCGGCGGACGGCCTCAAGCGGGCCCGCGGGCGACGCGGTCTGGAGATCCTCAACGGAATGCAAAAGGAAATGGAGCTGCAGGTTCCGGACTTCCTGGACGATGACCCGTCGATGGATGTCGATTCAAGGCTCGTGAGGGCTGCGAAGGAAGTAGGCGGAGTTATCATCACAAACGACTACAACCTCAACCGGGTTGCGGGCATCCAGGGTGTGGATGTGCTCAACATAAACGAGCTTGCCAACGCCCTCAAACCTGTAGTGCTGCCGGGCGAAGAGCTAACCGTGACCGTGATCAAAGAGGGCAAGGAGAAAGAGCAGGGCATCGGGTACCTGGATGACGGAACTATGATCGTTATCGAGGGCGCCAGACGCCTGATTGGCGAAACGCTGACCAGCGTGGTTACCAGCGTGCTGCAGACCGTGCAGGGCAAGATGATATTCGCCAGGCTCAAAGAACCGGGTGAGCAGGATTCCAGCGACAAGAACTTCCGTAATTTTACCGGCGGCAGGCAAAGGCACTAGGTTCGGCAGTTCAGGTAACAAGGTCTTTGCCGACCTTGCCGGCAAGCCGATCCTTGCGCACACCATAGCAGCATTCGAGTCCTGCGACTTCGTGGAAGAGATTATCGTGGTCGCGGGACTCGATGATTTGGGTATGGTCCGGGCGGTGGTGTCGAAGTTTGGCTTCAAGAAGGTCACTGCGGTTGTTGAGGGCGGCGATCAGCGGCAGGACTCCGTCCGAAACGGCCTGAGCCATGCCAACTGCGAGATTGTTGCTATTCACGACGCCGCACGGCCATTCGTTACGCGCGGGCTGATCCTCGAAACAGTATTGTGCGCGCAACAAGATGGCGCGTGCATTGCGGCTGTCCCGGTGATCGACACCATCAAGCGGGTGAACCCGGACCGCCGCGTGACCGACACCCCCACCCGAGATGGCCTGTGGGCTGTGCAAACCCCCCAGACGTTCCGCGCAGAGCTGATCCGGCGAGCCTACGATGATGCGTACAATGCAGGTGTGTGGGCCACAGATGATTCAGCGCTGGTGGAACGCATAGGCGTGGAGGTGAAGGTAGTGCGGGGCGATTACACCAACATCAAGATCACCACTCCCGCGGATATGCTTGTCGCGAACGCGGCTGCCGGCTCGGGCGAAGTTCGCACAGGGCTGGGATACGACGTTCACAGGCTGGTGGAAGGGCGCAAACTCATCCTTGGAGGGGTCGAGATCCCCTTTGAGCGCGGCTTGCTGGGGCATTCGGATGCGGACGTGCTCACCCACGCGGTTTGCGACGCGCTGCTGGGCGCCGCAGGACTGGGAGACATAGGCAAGCTTTATCCGGACACGGACGGAAAGTATCTGGGCGTTTCCAGCCTTGAGCTTCTGGCCGATGTCGCAGTCAGGGTGCGAGAAGCCGGGTGGGATGTGCTGAACGTGGATGTCGTGCTCATAGCCGAAAGACCCAAGATCGCTCCCTATTCGGCGCAGATGGCAGCCAACATCTCCGAACGGATCGGTATTGGGGCGGACCGGGTCAGCATCAAAGGGACAACCACCGAAGGGCTCGGTTTCACCGGCAGGGGCGAAGGTATCGCCTGCCAGGCTGTAGCAACTGTCCGCAGGACCTAGAAACCCTCGTGATCCATCACCAATGAGTCCGTTCCAGTACATCGCCACTTGACCGTGGGAAAGAAGAGAAGCCGCCGTCCGGTTTCTTTTGCGAGCGTAATGTTGATCTCCTGCTCAATTGGGTGGGCATCAAAACTCCACGGCACCGCAGCCACCTTCACCTTCATTCGCGCGGTGTTGCCGGTTATCTCGGTGCTCACCGGGGTCGCCTCGACCGAAAGACTGGACTGCCCTCTGAACGCCTGAGCCACCAACATCCGGAAACGGGCCTTGTTGATGTCGTCCGGAGCCTTGAAATCGTCGGACACCATGTCCATTACTTTCGAGAAGCTGCGCTCATTGACCGCTACCACGCCATCCGCCACAAAGGCCGCCAGCAACTGCTCGTCTGACCGCTTCTCAGCGGTGAAAAGGGCGTACAGCAAGAAAACCGCCGCCCCGACTGCCAGTATTATCACCAGGATCTTCTTGAAACTCAAGCGGATACCCTCATTTGGCATTCCTTTGTAGTTGACGTTAGCCGAATGCGGCTTGTTCCATGTGTCTTGTTGCGGTGTGATCAGGTAAGCGTTTGCTTTCAACCGATTCGATGTGCTATCCTCACACCGGGCCGAACCCGAGAACGAGGGGTTCGTCATCTACCTGGAGGCCGCGATTGAAGCTTGATATGATTCCTTCCACACTCATTCCAGTTATGTGTGCCGTGGTGCTGCTGTTGGCTTGGTGCGCCACGCTTGCCGCGGAGACTCCAACGGCTGCCCCCAAGGTGACTGTGAAGGTTGTGGCCAACGGTGACTCCGCTGCTACTCCAGACCAATGCCATGCTATGCTGGTTGGCCCCGGCGTGAACGAGCCTGACGCATTCCCGGGCTACTATGGGTTTGTGGGCTGGGAGTCTCCTATACTGCTGCGCAATGGCGATATGCTTGTCGGCTTCAACGCCGGATACTGGCACGGATCGCCCCCCACTCAGTTTACCCCCGGCGCGCTCAAGAACTTTGAGGATGCGTGGGCGATGGGTATGCCGAAGGTTGATGCGCCTAGGGGCGGCAGGGCGATGCTCACTCGCAGCATCGACTCCGGAAAGACCTGGAGCAGGCCGTGGACTCTGGCGGATACCCCCTGGGACGACCGCCACCCGGCATTCCTGGAAATGCCCGACGGGACCATCATAGCCACGTTCTTCATGTTCCGGTTCTCAGACGACAAACTTCGCAAGAACTATGGCTGCCAGACTATGGTGACCCGCTCCAAAGACCATGGGCTCACCTGGTCGGAACCCAAGAAGATACCCTCGCCGTTCATAAAGGATGAGACAGACGGCCCGCTGCTGCTTGCTCAGGACGGCAGTGTGTACATGGCCATCAACGGCCAGCCAAGAGACACCAAGCTGCCTGAACAGATAGGCATACTCAGATCGACCAACGCCGGCAAGGATTGGAAGCTGCTCTCCACCCTGAAAACCGACCACGAACTCTCGGAACCCAGCATCACCCAGCTTCCCGATGGCACGATGATCGTTCTCGCCCGACCGGAGGGCGACATAGCGTGGTCCTATGACAATGGCCACACATGGACGCCGTTCGCGTCCCTGGGAATGCGGCTCTATGCGCCGTCATTGCAGGTACTGAAAGACGGCACGCTGCTGAGCATCCACGGCTCATACGGAGGCGGCGGGCTTCGGTGCACGTTCAGCCGAGATGGCGGCAAGACCTGGATAGCTCCCAACGAGAAATACGGCTTCCTCATCGACAACACCTACGGCTACGGCAAGGGCGTCCAGCTTTCAGACGGCTCAATCTGGCTGGTCTACATCAGGTCAGGCGGGCACGCCCCCGGCGAAGCGTCATCCAATGCCGTGATGAACATACGAATGCGCATCAGGCCGGACTACTCGGGCATCGACCTGCTGCCCGCGCCGAACAAGTAGCGTCGGAGAACCGCAGGCATCACGCCGCAAGTTCAAGATGGTGAGTTACAGCGGCTTGATGTAACCCATTACCCTCCAACCGCTTTTCAGGAGCGCGTTGTCCTGGACATACATCCGCTCGCACAGCCTTGGGCCTGACATACCCCACTTGAGCTTAATGGGCCAGGAGATCTCAAGCTGCTCCGTGGACACACCACTCGGCGTTCCCATAGATGCAAGCTCCACCGTGCATTGGCTGTTCTCGAGGGTTACCGCTGTGCCTGGAACGCCGCCGGCTCCCCAACTCGTGTTGGAGTCGTTGCGCAAATACGCCTTGTTGAGCTTGGCATCGTACATCAGCAGCACCGCGTTCGCCTGGCTGGAGGTCACACTGAGTTGAAGGTAGACCTTGTGGATGTCGCCGTAGCCGTTGTCATCCGAATACAGCGCCGTAAACGGGGTCTTCACGCCCGTGCTAACCGTTCCGCTGGATGGCGACAGGCTGACGCACACCGGGGCAATGGGTGTGAAATGGGTTCCTACCCTCTTGTACCCTGAGTTGGCTTCCTTGGAATCAGTGACGTACAGCCAACTGTAAAGGTTCTTCTTCCCAATCGTTTCGGATCTGAGCAGGAATGACCACGTTATGGCCGTGTTGCTGCCAGAGTGGCTAGAAGCGATGGACCCTACGCGCACCATACATTGGCTGTTTTCAAGGATGACGTCCGTTCCCGGCGCATAGCCGGTACCCCAACTTGTGTTCTCGTCATTCTTCAGGTAGACCCTGTTGGACTTTCGGTCGTACAAGAGGAACATCGCGTTGCTCTGCGTAAGCGAGTCGTTGACCAGCAGGTAGCACTTGCGCAAGTCCTGGTAACCGTTTTGGTCGCTGTAGTAGCTGGTAAAAGTTGTCCAGGTGTCAGTAGGTATCGGGCCGGTTGAGGGGGCTATGCTCAGCGCTTCCGGTGAGATGTTGTAGAACACCCCCATCCGCTCCCACCCGTCGCAATGGGCTGCGGCATCCCCAACGTACATATAGGCGGTAAGGCTTTTCGCCGCGAAAGCGTCTTTCAGGGCAATCCGCCAGTTGACTGTAAGGTCATTCCCGCTGCCTGACACAGTAGTAGAGCCGACATAGACATAGCACTGGCTGTTCTCCAGGGTGATGTTTACCCCAGGCGCGTAGCCGGTTCCCCAACTCGTATTGGCATCGTTCTTCAGGTAGACTCGATTTGCCCCCCGATCATACCAGAGAAATGCCGCGTTTGCCTGGCCAAGTGAGTCGTTGAGAAGCAGGTAGCACCTCTTTATGTCTGTGCGCCCGTTCGCATCGCGATACAAGCTTGTCAAGGTCACCGGCTTGGTCTCAAGTAATTCGCTAGACGAGGACAGCGCCACATTTTCCGGATAGGCATAGCCGTCCCCGAATCTGTCACGCAGGAACACGTCCAACACGCCGTTGGTACCGCTGCCCGCCAGGTTTGTGGCCGCAGAGTCGTACACGACGTACCGGCCATCAGTGTTGACTGTAGGCGTCCCACTCCCGTAGTCCGCCTGTTCTCCGGCAGAAGACACTGACACACGTTCGGTGACGCCGGTAACCCTGTTCCTAAGGAACGCGTCCGTAGTGTCATTCGTATCTCTGCCTACAAGGTTTGTCGCTTGTGATTCGAACGCAACGCACCTTCCGTCCGCGCTGATCGCGGGATCCGAACTCCAGGCGTCCCCCCGCTCTCCAGTGGAAGATACAGATACGCACTCGGTTGTTGCGGTGAGCCGGTCGCGAACGAAAACGTCGGAGATGGAGCCATTGGTATCGCTGCCCGCCAGGTTTGTCGCTTGTGATTGAAACGCGACGTACCTGCCACTCGAGCTGACAGTACCTCTATAGGATTGCGCGTTAGCCTGCACTCCCGAGGAGGATACGGAAACGCGTTCTATGTTGCCCGTGGACGTGTCGTAGACGAATATATCCCACTCCCCGTTGGTGTCACCCGAGACAAGGTCGGAGGCATAAGACACAAACACCACACAGCTCGCGTCTTGACTGATAACTGCGCCGTCGCTCGAGTGGTTGCCTGCGTCCCCTATTGGGGTATCTGAAATACGCCAAGTCAGCCCCAGGCTTCTGTCCCGGACGAACACATCCAGCCCACTGTTGGAGTCTCCCGCGGCGAAGTTAGTTGCGAGCGAGGCGAACGCGACATATCTGCCGTCCGCGCTGATTGTCGGGCCGCTGCTGCTGCCGTTGCCCTCAACTCCTGCGGATGAAACAGAAATTCGCTCCGTAGTTCCGCTGAGGCGGTCTCGGAGAAACACGTCATGCACGCCGTTCGTATCTCCCGGCACCAAGTTTGAGGCGGAAGAGTTGTATACGACGTACCGGCCATCCGGAGTAACCACTTGTGAGTAAGAGTCGCCACCTTGCGCTTCTACGCCCGCCGAAGAGACACTGATCCGCTCGACATAACCCGTGAGCCGGTCATGGACAAACACATCGAACATAGCATTAGTATCCCCTGCCACAAGATTGGAGGCCTGGGAATCAAAAGCAACGTATCTTCCGTCAGCGCTGACCGATCCGTGAGAGCTGGTACAGTTGCCTTGTTCCCCGCTCGAGGAGGCGGATACAAGCTCAGTAACCGCAGCCAACGCCGGCGCCTCCCCCAGAAAGACACACACCACCAACAAGGCACCTGCAACTGCATAGCGCGTTAGTTTTGTCCTGCCGTTCATAAGACGTATCCCTTTGTTTTTGTTGCGGCCATTGCACACGGTCTGCTACAACGGCCTGATGTAGCCCATTACCCTCCATCCGCCGTCCAGGAACGCGTTGTCCTGGACGTAGAGCCGTAGGCACAGTGATGTGGCCGATGTGGGCTTGAGTTGTATCGGCCAGGACACCTGAAGCTGGAAGTCCGGCAGTGACCACGGCATCGCCATGGACGCAAGGTTTACTCTACACTGGCTATTCTCCAAAGTCACGGCTGTGCCTGGAACGCCACCTGATCCCCAACTCGTATTGGCGTCGTTACGCAGGAAGACCTTGTTCTGCCTGGCGTCATACATCAGCAGCACGGCATTCGCCTGGCTGGAGGTCGCGCTGACCTGAATATATGTCTTGTAGATGTCGGCAAAGCCGTTGTTGTCAGTGTATGTAGCCAAGAACGAGGTCGTGACACCGGTGCTGACCGTTCCGCTGGATGGCGACAGACTGACGGACTCCGGCGCAACGGGGCTGAAATGTGTTCCCACCCTCTCGTATCCTGAGTTGGCATCCTTGGAGTCGGTGGCGTACAGCCAACTGTACAGGCTCTTCTTCCCCATGGTCTTGGACTTCAACTGGAATGACCAGGAAATAGCCATGTTGTTGCCTGAGTGGCTCACTGCGATCGATTTCACACGTACTGAGCATTGGCTGTTATCAAGGACAACGTCAGTTCCGGGAGCGTAGCCCGTACTCCATGCCGTGTTCCCGTCGTTCTTCAGGTAGACCCTGTTGGACTTTCTGTCGTAACAGAGGAACATCGCGTTGTTCTGTGTCAGGCTGTTGTTCACCAGCAAGTAGCATTTGCGCAGATCCTGGTAGCCGTTCTGGTCTCTGAAGTAGCTGGTGAGAGATGTCCATGTATCCATGGGTATTGGGCCGGTAGAGGGGGTTATGCTCAGAGCTTCGGGCGCGATGTTATAGAAGACAGCCATCCGCTCCCAGCCATCGGCAAGACCCTCTGCGTCGTTCACGAACATGTATGCATTGAGGGACTTCGTCGCAAATGCGCTCTTCAGGGCCATCCCCCAGTTGATTGTCCGGTCGTTCCCGCTGCCTGTCACGCTGGTAGATCCTACATAGACGTAGCACTGGCTATTCTGCAGGGTGACTTTCGTTCCCGGCGTGTAGCCGGTCCCCCAACTGGTGCCTGCGTCGTTCTTCAGGTAGATCCTGTTCGCTGCGCGGTCATAGCAGAGAAACGCTGCGTTTGTCTGGCCATTCGAGTCATTGAGAAGCAGGTAGCACCTGCTGATATCCGCGAAGCCGTTGGCGTCGCGGCATAGGCTGGTCAAGGTAAACGGCGTGGTCCCAAGGGTTTCGGTGGTAGACGATAGCGACACGTTCTCCGGGTGGGAGTAGCTGTAGCCGAACCTGTCCAGAAGGAATGTGTCCCAATCACCATTGGTATCTCCGGAGACCAGGTTACTGGCAAGCGACTCATAAGCGACACATCTGCCGTCCGCGCTGACAGCCGGATCGACACTGCCGTCATTGCCCCGTTGTCCACTAGAGGAGACGGACACAAGCTCGGTGACGCCGGTCAGCCTGTCGCGAACGAATACATCGACTTCTGAGTTGGTGTCGCCGCCGACAAGGTTCGAGGCAAGAGAGTGAAATGCCACAAACCTGCCATCGGCGCTTATCGCGGCTCCGCCACTGCCCAGGTTTCCCCGTTCACCAACAGAGGAAACGGACACAAGTTCGGTGACGCCGGTGATCCTGTCACGAACGAATATATCCCAATCGGCATTGGTATCGCCGCCGACAAGGTTAGAGGCTTCGGAGGCAAATGCGACGAACCTGCCGTTAGCGCTAACACTCACGGACTGGGATTCTTCGTTGGCTTGGTCGCCCGCGGACGATACGGAGACACGCTCTATCGTGCCCGTAGACATGCCATAGACGAAGATATCTAACCGATCGTTGGTATCGCCTGGGACGAGATCAGAAGAATAGGACTCGAACACCACACAACTGGCGTCCCCGCTGATGTGGGGCCAAACCCCTCCGTGGTTTGCTGCGTTTCCGCTTGGGGCATTGGAGATACGCGAAGTGATGCCTGAGACCATATCCCGGAGAAAGACGTCGTATGTGAAGTTTGTGTCAATACCGGCGGCCAGGTTGGTGGAAAGCGACTCGAAAGCGACGTACCTGCCGTCTGAGCTGATTGTGGGATGGGCGCTGTCATCATTGCCCCGCGCACCGCTGGAAGAGATGGATGCAATCTCAGTGACTCCGGTCAGCCTGTCGCGGACGAAAACGTCGCTAGTGCTGTTCACCGGGCCGGCGACAAGGTTTGTTGCCCGCGAGAAGAACGCGACGTACCGGCCATCCGGAGTGATGACTGGCGCTTCGGAGCTGCCACCCTGGGCTTGCTCGCCCATTGAAGATACACTGATCCGCTCCACGGAACCCGAGAGCCGGTCTCGAACGAACACGTCTCCCAGACCATTCGTATCTCCGGCCACCAAGTTGGAGGCGCTCGATGTGAAAGCTACATATCTCCCATCAGCGCTGATGGACACCTGCATGCTTCTACCGCTTCCCAGGTCCCCCAAGGTCGGCGTCGATATACGCTCAGTGACCGCAGCCAATACTGGTGCCCCCCCGAACAAAACGCAAATCATCAACAAAGCGACTACAACTGCATAGCACGTTAGTTTTGTCTTTCCGTCCATGATACATATCCCCCTTGTTTTGGTTGCGGCCTAGTGCGCTGTGACTGTGCCCATCATCTGGAAGCCGCTGTTGAGCCCTTCGTTGTCCACCACGCACGTCCTCTCGGTGAGTGTCAGGCCGGACTGGCTGGGCTTGAGCGTGATGTTCCAGTCGATCCTCAGGTTGTTCGGCCCGTCCGGCGTTACCGTGGTGTCTGCAACATTGATGATGCACTGGCTGTTCTCCAGCGTAGCGGCAGTCCCGGGGGCGTATCCTGTGCCCCAACTCGAGCTGGCGTCGTTTCGCAGGAAGATCCTGTTCTGCTGCGCGCTGTAGATGGCAAAGATACCATTGACCCAGCTTGAAGTGACGCTCAACTGAAGGTAGCACTTCGCTATGTCCTGGTATCCGTTGGGATCGCCGTACACGGCCGAAAGGACCAGCGGAGCCCCAACAGCCACATCTCCCTTGTTCGGTGACAGGCTCACGCAGACCGGCGGCAGAGGTTTGAAGTGCGTCCCCATCTTCCTCCAGCCATCATACGCTCCCCTTGCGTCGGACACATACATCCAACTGAAGAGGCTCCTGTCCGTCATAGAGGGTTTCAGTTTGAACGCCCAGGTGATGGTAAGGTCGTCGGCGCTGCCGGAGACCAGAATATCCTTCACAAACACCACACACTGGCTGTTCTCAAGCGTGACGTCAGTGGCCGGAGCATAGCCAGTGCCCCAACTGGTGTTAGTGTCGTTCTTCAGATACACTTTGTTGGCCGCCTTGTCGTAGCACAAGAACACTGCGTTGGACTGAGCGAGGGACTCGCTCAGAAGCAGGTAGCATTTCCGCAGGTCCGAGAAACCGTTGGGGGCCCGGTAGACGCTGGTGATGGTTGTGTGGGCGTCAATGGGCAGCGGGCCGCTGTTTGGGGTGATGCTGACCAACTGGGGTCTGGCATTGTAGTACCTTGCCAACAGGTCCCAGCCATCACTCAAGCCGTCGGCATCCTGCACGTACTCATACCCATTCAGCAGTCTCTTGGAGAAATCACTTTTGAAGGACACGCTCCAGTTGACCACCAGGTCGGCTCCGTCTGCGGACACGATTGTGTCCTTTACATACACAAGGCACTGGCTATTTTCCAGAGTCATTGCCGTCCCTGGAGCATAGCCGAGTCCCCAACTCTTGCCGGCGTCATCTTTGAGATACAGCTTGTTGGCCGGGCGATCGTAGACCATACAGGCTGCATTGGACTGCCCCAGCGAGTCGTTGATCAGTAGGTAGGCTCTGCGGATGTTGTCGAAGCCGTTGCCGTCGCCATACTGGGCGGTAAGGGTCACTGTTGCGGCAGTCAGATCGCCGGAGGAGGGAGATAGAGCGATGTTGTCGGGAGGAACATCCGGCCAGTTGTACTCAGCAAACGCTTCGGTGGTCTTGCCTTCTTCGATGGCGATTGCCATGTTCTCAGGGACCTTGCCGATTCCGACATCCCTGAACTCGACCGCGCACATCCCCGGCGGAATGCCTGTCTCTGTGAAGCCGCTCTCCCGCCAGGTCTCGCTCCCATAGAGCCGCCAGGCAGCGCCTGAAGTGACAGCGCCTGGAGGGCCAAGCGTCATGTGGAGGGAAGCGCCGGGAGTTCCCGGTCCCTTCAGCGCCATGCCCTGGTCGTAGCAGGCGGTTACCGCCACGAACCCGCTGTTCGGCCGGGGAGTCCTGAGCACGGAGCGGTTGTCACGGCCCCAGACAACTATCGATCCGTCCGTCTTCAGGCCAACGCTGAACCACATCCCCGCCGCGATCCCGGCAAAGTTGCTGTTTGGCAGCGGCACATTGCACTGGCCGTAGGTGTTGCATCCCCAGGCAGCGATCGATCCGTCGCGTCGCAAGGCGAGGCTGTGGTAGCCGCCTGCTGCCACCTGGGCGAAATTCGTGCCTGCGGGAACAGTACACTGCCTGTAGTTGTCGCGCCCCCAGGCGACTACCGCTCCGGTTGTCTTCAGGCCGAGGCCGTGCTCCCAGCCTGCAGAGATTGCAGTGAACCCGGAATTGGGCGCCGGCACATCGCACTGATGTTCGTCGTTAAGACCGAAAGCCGATAATACTCCCGTCGCTTTCAGCCCAAGGCTGAACTGCTTTCCAGCGCTTACCGACACGAAGTTGGTGTTGGGCGCGGGGATGTCGCATTGGTGGTTCTTGTTGTCACCCCACGCGTACATAACGCCGGTTGTCTTGATGCCGAGGCTGTGGAAGTCACCGGCGGCAAGCCGGGTGAACCCGGAATTGGGGGCGGGGACAGTGCACTGGCCAAGCGCGTTCTTGCCCCATGCTGCCACGACGCCGGTTGACCTTAGGCCCAGGTGGTGCTCCTGTCCGGTTGCGAACGCGACAAAGCCCGTATTTGGGGCGGGAACGTTGCACTGGCTCCGCTCGTTGGCGCCCCAAGCTAACAATGGGGTTGGAGGGTCGCGACGCAGCGCCAAGCTGTGGGCCTGTCCTGCCGCAAAACCGTAGTAGTTGTTGGGAGTAGGGACGTTACACTGACCGTACCTGTTATCACCCCATGCCACGATGCTGGATCCCCTCAAGCCGAGACTGTGATAGCCGCCGCCTGCGCAATTAAAGAAGAAGTTGTTTGGCGCAGGTACATTGCACTGCCCATAGAAGTTGTCTCCCCAAGCGTGAATCGCGCCGGTATAGTAGTCCACGCAGAGGGTGTGATACTTCCCCGCTGCCTTCTCACGCAAGTTACTGGCCGCAAGGGGAGGGTTGGACTCTCCGTGCGCATTGGATCCCCAACATGCCGCCGGATGCACACGCCCATAAGCTATGTTGTGATCTCCTCCCGCTGCGACCTCACATAGGCTCGACTCAGGCAGGTCGCACTGGTGGTCCAGGTTGCAGCCCCAGGCGATAGCTCCAGCCGGTCTCCTCACCGCAACACAATGGCTGGCTCCTGCCGTTATCTCCAGGTAGTCGTTCGGAAGAGGGATGTTGCACTGCCCGAAATCATTGCGGCCCCAGGCCACGAGGGAACCGTCGGCCTTCAGCCCCACAGTGAAATAGTCACCCGCTGCTACCCGAGTGAAGTTCGAATTAGGCTCGGGAACGTTGCACTGACCATCGTCGTTGTCACCAAAGACCACGATGGAGCCGTCCGGCCTGACTGCGGCGCTGTGCATAGCCCCGGCCGACAACCGTCCTATACGCCAGTCCGACGGGAAGCCCTCCAGCTTGCTCTGCTCAACGAACACATCCGCTCCCCAGCCGACCAAAGACCCGGCCGCCAGGGCAAGGGACGGAACCAACACGATAACAAGCAAGACGAGGAGGGAGATCAGTTTTCTGACCAGCATTTCAGCGCCTCCGCGGTTGGGCAGACTACACCCGATGCCCGCAGTCTACCCCAAGAATGGGGCTGTGTCAATGGGGAACCGAGGCCGGAAGTGGATTGCCTTCGGAATAACTGCTAGAACCCCACTGGGTAGACAACCTTCATCGCCCAGCGGTTGGTTGTTTCGGTGGTGTTGGGGTAGCCGTATATGAGGTATATGTCGGCCCCGCTTCGGACTGTCTGGGTGAAGGTGACGCACATGTTCACATCCGAGTTCCTTCCCACAGCCCACACTCCAAGTCGCTTTTCCGGGGTGACCTCGTAGTTTCCCGAGACTGTGTATAGCTGGTTGGTCTCGGGCACTCCGGGCGATCCCAGCCTGCTCCATTCAAATCCTAGACCGATGACGAACTTCTCAATGGGCCTGAGGCCCTGGTTCACCCGGAAGTAGCTGTAGTCCCTTCCATCTCTCTTGCCAACCAGGTAGCTGGCTCCACCGCCGCCGTACAGATGCCTGGTGAGCCAATTGAGCCCGATTGAGGTGGAAGTGTTGGCCAAACCCAGCCACGTTCCGGAACTCCAGCCAAACCTGACCCTGTACTCATCGGTAGTACTGAGCCATCCGCTCGCGGAAAGACTCTGGTCGTGGATTGAGCCGTCCTCCAGGCGTGACCTGTAGCTCCCAAGGCTTACGCGCCAGGTGTTGATCCTGCCGGTTGACGGCCTCTGGACATAGTTGAGCCCCATGGAAAGATCGTATATGCCGGTTTCGTTGATGTAGGCGTCGCGAACGTAGTAGCCCGGCTCTATGTCCGATGTGGAGAAGTACCATCCCAGGTGGCCCGGATTTGGGGAGAAGGAAACTCCCGCCCTGTTGATGGCTCCATTCGGGTGGCCGTCGGAGTTGATGGACATATACCGCCGGAAACTCACAGATGCCGTTCCCGCTGGGCTCCTGCGCTGCATGTAGCCCCCCGGAGAGAAGCAGGCGCTGTCATCCGGCTCGGCAGGGTCGGCTTTGAACTGCTGGTTCACATGCGACCCCGAGTATATGATGCCGAACGACGCATCGCGCCCGGCATCGTAGGAGTATGTGGAAGCGAAGTGGTTGCTTTCACCGATCGAAAGGGCGTCGAGAAAGCCGTAGACATTCCGGTCCACCTTTCCGAAGGCCTTGATTCCCCAGTCAAACTGCCCTACCCTCCGGCTGTAGAAAGCGGTTGAGTCCGGGAAGAATGCCGAACCCTCCACGAAGAACGGCCTATAGTCGGCCATGTACCTCTAGGGGTAATAGGAGAAGTCGACAGAGCTTACCGAGTCCTGCACATTTGTGAAGTCCGGGTTCTGGGTGAGCAGCCCAGTGAGCCCATTGGGGAACTCTGTCTTGAGGTCGAACCCCTGCTGAGTGAACGTCCGGCCGGGTTCGGTGGAGGCTACCACATAGGGCAGAAACACGGGACGTATCCCGTCGGTGGGAAGATCAAGACCGGTGAGGTCGCAGGACCGCGCAAAGTCGAACGAGATACCCATGTCGGGCCACATGCTTCGTTCGTCGAGTCTTGCGTTATATCGGGTAAAGGCCATGCCGAACGTGGTGGCCTTTGCCGGATGCCTGAGGATACCAAAAGGAACCGCAATCTCGGCGGTCCATCCGAAGTCTGTGATCCGGGCCGCAGCCTGCCAGTCCCCACGCCAGGTTATGTTGCTCGCGGACCCGTAGGGAATGCTCTCATTCTGGGTGCCGAGGGGATTGGTGGTGAACTGGTAGTAGCTCTTGTCGCTGTGGAGTGTGTCGATCAGGACCGTGACGTTGTCGTCCCCGCGCAGGCTTGCGTTTCTCTGCCGCTGGCGAGCGCTGATGCGGTCCGGCTTGGAATCGTGGCACACAAAGGCAAAGTAGAGAGTGCCGGCATCCGCGCAGACCATTACCTCGGTCTGCTCGGCGGAGTCCGCACTGCGGAGAGTCTCTTTGAAGCCCGTGCAGCGTTCAGCGGATTTCCAGCACTCGTCATCGAGCGCGCCGTCGACCCTTGGCGCGCTAGTGACCACCTTGGCGCAAATTGTTGGCGCAGGCGATGCGAGTCCGGCGGTTCCCAACAGCCCCAACAGACCCGCAATCGCAGCGAGCCTGAAGTAGATTACCTGCGTCATGCCGGAATCGATCCATTCCTTCGCTCACGATACCTATATGAGGATACCACAACCAGCCTCAACCGGCAATTAGCCGTCGTGGCGGGATTGCAAGTCGGTTGCCAACTCTCTCGCGCGGCTGGTATACTCAGCTTGCTGTCCCGACTCAACGCCGGGAGGCTCAGGAGAGAACTCTGTTGAAGCTTGCAATGCTTTGTGTAGCGCTGTTGATGTCGGTGGTAGCCCAGCCATGTGTCAGCGCCGACTGGCCCGGGTTCCGTGGCCCTGCCACAGATGGAATATCTGCCGAGAGGCTGGTCAACACCGCATGGAATACCAAGCCCCCGAAACTTGTCTGGAAGACAGATATGACCGATGGCGGGTACTCCGGGCCAAGCGTGGTTGCGGGGAGAGTCTACATAATTGACCATGTCGGGCAGGACGATGTGGTCAGGTGTATAGACATGAAGACCGGCAAGGATATGTGGCGGGCGACATATCCGAATCCGGGTGATCCGAATTTCGGTTACACAAGAGCCACCCCGGCGGTGTCCAAGGGCGTGGTCGTAACCCTGAGTTGGAAGGGTCTGGTCGCGTGCCTGGACGCCAAAACGGGCAAGTGGATATGGTATCGCGACACTCTGAAAGACTATCCCGGACCGTTATCCCCATGGGGACACGGCGGTTCCGCGCTGATCGACGGTAACAAAGTCATAATATGCCCGGGCGGCAAAGACAGCTCGGTCGTTGCCCTTGACCTCAAGACAGGAAAGACCATCTGGCAGGGCGGCGGAAGCGACCCGACAGCGTACACAACACCTGTCAAAGCGAAGATACAGGGGGTGTGGCAGTATGTGGTGGTCACCTCTTCCTGCTTCAAAGGCGTTGATGTCAGAGACGGAAAGCTGATCTGGCAATATGGATTCACCTGTAACGGCAATATCGCGTCACCTGTTGTTATCGGCAACTCCGTTTTCGTCTCCGCCAGTTATAACAAAGGCGGGGTGATGGTGGATATCGCTCCGGACTTCAGCGTCAAACTCAGATGGGAGAACAAAGGCATCATGGCTCACTTCAACACCCCCATCCACCTGAACGGCTTCATCTACGGTGTCGGCGATCCGCAGAATCTTGTGTGTCAGGACGTGACCGATGGGAGCGTCAAGTGGAGCAAGGAAGGTTTTGAGAAGGGCCCGGTGCTGTCGGTGGGTGGTTACCTGCTGGCCCTTGCAGGTGACACCTGAGAGCTAGCTCTCATAAAGCCCGACCCGAAGCAATATGTTGAACTCGGGCGGTTCACTCCTTTGGGCGGCCAGAGCTGGGCGCCGCCGGTCTACTCCGGCGGATATCTCCTGGTGAGGAATCTGAAGGAGCTTGCCTGCTTCAGCGTGAAGTAGCGCGAGGCGTCGGCATATCGTCCAGCCATTTCTCCAAGGGCGTGATGGCCGCCGGGGCGTTTCCCCTTCCTGCGATGCTGTATGTCAGCCACAAGACCACAAGTGGGGCCAGCAGGCGGCCGTAGGACCAGGGGAAGAAGTCGAACGTGGGAAGCAGGAACTCCAGGAAGTATGCGAAGCCCAGTATTGCCCAGTCGCGGACGGATGACAGCCTCTTCAGGATCACCAGGAACGGCAACACCAGGAACACCGCGTGATGCTCCCACACCAGCGGGTACAGGAGAGTCATAGCTATAAGAAGCGGCCCAACGGAGTTGAGCGCCGCGCCTGATTCGGACACATAAGCCCTGCCTTTCACGCAAGCCCTGACCACCACCCCGCATCCCGCCGCAAGGATCACCTTTGCCACCGCCGACAGATATCCGGCTGCGGAAGAATATGCCCCCGTGGAGTATTGCCACGTCCACATCGCCCGCACGAAGGAGTCGATGGAGTTTTCGCGGTAAGCGAGCAGGTTGGCCCCGTAGATGTGTGACGCGTTGAATATCCAATCCTGGAACGGCGAAACTCCGTAGAGGGCAACCGTAACACCCGCCAACGCGAGCGAACTCAGAGCAAACCACGCCAGCCAGCGGAAGTCCCGCTCCAGCAGAAACGCCACAACCAGGATTATCGGAGAAGCCTTGAGATGCACCGCCAGGCTCATCGCGACAGCAGACAGAACGCGATTCTTAGGATACAGGACAATGCTAAGCAGGATGGCGTTGATGACGTGGAGGTTGACCTGGGTGTAGAAGAGGGTCCGCAGAACCGGAGTATTGACCAGCAGGAACGCCGTGGTGACAACCGCTGCGAGCCGATTCGAGAACCCGTATCGCTGCAGAGCTTTGTGGATGAGCACGTAGAACAGGACCAGCCCGACCACATTCGCCAGCCAGCACACGTAGAACACCGCAACAGCCCCGAACTGTGAGATCGGCGAAAGCAGCGTGGCCCAAAACGGAGGGTAGAGGTAGCGGGGGTGGAGATGCTCACCATTCTGCAGGTTCACAGCCGCGAGGTAGTAGTCGTGCCAGTCCCCGTAGAACGCTCTTTCGCGCAGGACATTGAGATAGAGCAAAGCGACCGTGCAGAAACCCGCCCAGGAAACAGCGTTCACCCTGTTCACGTAGCCAAGTCGAGCCCCAAACACCACAACCCCAAGCAGCAGCCACGCCAACGCCACCGAGAGCAGGGTCAGCGGCATTGTCGACCCCGGCCCGTTCTGCACCAGCAGATCCGGTCCGCTTGCCCCTCTCAACGCGTAAGCAAGCGCAAGCGAGAGCGGGACGAGCAGTGTCACCCCACACCACGCCAGGACGCAGACATGCGCCAAGCCGGTCTTGCTGCCAGTTGTCTCTTCTGCGTTCACACGTCTCAAAAAGCAGATTCCTCTCTGCGTTCGGAATGACAGCCGATTCCAGTCCCAACTCTGAACCTGCGATATGGAACTCGGAGCCGAGCTATATCAGCGACTTCACGTATTCCACATCGTCCTTCAGAAACTCCCGCCGCTGGTCCAGGTCGAACTTGCCCAGGGACTCGTCCTCGATGCACAGGTCGCCTTCGTATCCCGCTTTGCGGAGCTGATCGACTACGGATTGCAGGTCGATATTGCCCTGGCGAAGGGGGCAGCAGTAGTCTCCGTAACCCCAGCCGATCTCCCGCTGGACCTCTCGCTTGTCCTCGGGGAAGTTGATATTCTTGACGTGTGTGTGCTTGGTGAAAGGAGCAAAGTGCCGGATTATCTCGTGGACCTTGCTGAGCGGCCATCCGTACCAGTAGAAGTTGGCAGTATCGATGTTCATGCCCAGTCTTGGCGAACCGACTCCCGCGATCACAGCATCCAGAAACTCCGGTTGGTTGCCCTGGGTCCCGTGGTTCTCCATCGCGATCGACACGCCGGAGTTTGGGGTGGAATCGATGATGTGTCTGAGGGACTTGACCGCGCGTTCGACGCGCTGCTCGAAAGGCCACTGGCCTTCAGTGCTCATGATTGGGTCGACGCGCAGAACAGCCCCGCCTAGCTTTTCTCCAATACCAACTGCCCAGATCAACCACTGCATCTCGGCGTCCCAGTTCTCCGTACCGAAGTCGTTGAACATCAGCATCGCGCTCACGTTGAGGCCGGCGGTTTCGAGGGACTGCCTGTAGGAGGCGATGTCGGCGTCCGTGATCAGAGGTACCCGGGCTGCGCCGTCCGTAACGCAGATTGCCGTCTTCTCTCGTGAGACATTTACCTCCACATGCGATACACCCAGGGCCTTCGCGCCCGCCGCGGCCGAACCGAAAGCGTCGATGAGATGCGCTTCTCTAACTGCTACGTACAACTTTGTGTCCTCCCTTTTCAAGAGCGGCCTATCTGCCGCTGTTCCAGTCTCTCACGAACTCGCATTGTGCGCGCGTTTGTGGTGATGGGCTGTCTGCCTTGGCCTCATTGCATCGAAGATGCTTGATCTGCTCCAATGCCGCCTCGCCCTGCGCGATGCCGTGCCGGGAGAGCCAGCAGCCGACAACCGTGCCCGTGCGGCCAAGCCCACCCCAGCAGTGAACGTATACCGGCAGATGCGCGGCGATGCTCCTGTCGATATGGTCCAGAATCTCGGACATGAACTTCTTCGACGTAACGTCGCAGTCTTCGATGGGTGTGCGGATACAGATCACCTTGAGGCCGCGTTCCGATGCCAGAATGCCGAACTGACCATCGTAGCGCGCAAAGGGGTTGCCGGATGAGTCAGTCTCGTCTTCCTCCATCAGGTTCACTATGATCCTGATGCCCACATCCAGCATGGCGTTGAGCTTCTTCCGCGCCTCCACCGGGTCCTTGTCGCCGGGATAGAACCCGGCCAACAACTGTCCCGGAGAGACCCAGTAGGACCTCGGGAAGGGTGTCGGCTGCAGTTCCGCGGGAAATTCCGCAGCGGATGGTTGTGCCATCCCGGCGAGAGTCGCTCCGTCGCAGACCGAGCATACGGTATCCCTGGCCATCTGTTCGATAACATCCTTCATTTCCAGATCCCGCAGGAACTCTTCAGGTATCGCTCCCACACCCCACATTGCGCCTAGGATATTGCCTGTGATTGCGCCGGTGGAGTCGCTGTCGCCGCCGTGGTTCACTGCAAGCCTGATGCCGTGGGCAAAACTCTCCGCCTTGAGAGCGCAGAACAGGGAGATCGCCAAGGCTTCCTCCGCAACCCAACCTTCGCCCATCTTCCCAACTACCTCCGCTGTCGCAGCTTCGCTCTCGGCCAATCTGACAGCGCGTTCCACCGCTTGCAGAACCTCCTCATGGAACGGCCGCTGCTTGAGGGCCTCGGTGGCGGAAGCGATGGCATCGGGGAGACTGGAGCCTGCCATCAGTTCGTGTATCAGGTGCGCAAGATAGCCGGAGGCGAGGTAGCCGGACGGGTGGCCGTGGGTGATCATCGCCAGTTCGCAGCCGGTTTGGAAGCAGTCTATGTCGAAGAAGCCGACAGGGGCCATCCGCATGACGCCACCGCAGCCCTTGCTGTCGTTGATCGGCTCGCGAGGTATGCCCTGGCTGCCATGCTCCATTGCGCGTAAACGATAGCTAAGCGATGACAGGCAGGAGTTCCCCGGCGCGCGGCGGGAGTGCAGCGGCTTCTGCTGCCACAGCCAACCGGAGTAGACGTGGGCAAGCTTCGGATCCTTGCTCTTTGTGCCCTGAGTCCCCAGCCAGCGCATGTAGGAATGCAGACCGAAATCCGGATAGGATGTCCCATTTCCCCGACCCGCCCGCGACTGCAGCAGGCCTTCCAGGGTGAAGAGGGTCATCTGGGTGTCGTCGGTGATCGCGCCGAGCCTGCCATAGGCCGGGGCGTAGCTTTCTATGCCCCGAGGCCCGAACTTCGCCCGAATTCTCGCAAGTGAATCGAACTCAACCGCAGCCCCCAGCGCATCTCCAACAGTTCCACCCAGCAGACACCCGACTACCCGTTCAGAATACTCCAACGATACCCTCCATCGTAGTGTCCGTCAGCCTGACGGGACACAATATACGACTTCTCCGCGCGAGGCCGTAGTTCCTCTTACGCGCCCCAAACCCGGAACCTGGAACCCGCAATGAGCCTCGGAATTGTTGACAATGGCCACCTCCGGTGTTAAGATATGGAGTAATGCTGCGAGCGGGAGTAGCTCAGTTGGTAGAGCGCTAGCCTTCCAAGCTGGATGTCGCGAGTTCGAGTCTCGTCTCCCGCTCCATTTTATTGTACAGGTCGCAAACGAGTACCGTTTGTCTATGAAAAAACTGGCCCTGCTGTTACTGGTAATCGTCTTCTGTTTGTGCCTGCTGTTTCTGCTGACGTGCGGAGGAGTCTTCGGGCACGGCCGCATTCTGGGCAGAAACCTTCACAACCACGCGTTCTTCGTCGGACTCCTCCTCCTGCCCTGGGCCGTTATCTCAAACATCGGCAGACACAGGCTCGGACTTCTCAAACGCAACTTCAGGGGCCGTACGGTTCTGTCTTCCTACGGCGTCGACATGTTCGGGTATCTTGCGATACTGGCCGCGCTGAAAGTGGTCTTCCATCCGGGGGCCACCTCAGATCATGTGGTCGCCACCTATGTGTCCGCGATGGGAGCTATGTGGGCTCTGGGCCTGATTGACGACATCGCGGGAGACAAGGCCACAAAGGGGATTCGCGGACATTTCCGCGAACTCTTCCTGCGCGGTAGACTGACCACCGGCGCTCTCAAAGCCATTGGCGGCCTGACGTTGGGCCTGTTCGTTGGAATACGCGCGTGGAATGGCGACTGGCGGATACTTGTGTCGGCCATGTTCATCGTCCCCTTGGCAGCCAACGCGATCAATATCCTGGATCTTCGCCCCGGCCGCGCCTGCGGGGGGTTCCTCTTCGCGATGTTCCTGTTAACGGGGCTTGGTTTGTACAGGCACGTTGGCGACCCGTATGTGATCGCGGTTCTGATGGTGGTCGCTGTAGCGTGGCTGTATGTGGACGCTCCGGGATCCGCGATGATGGGCGACTCCGGAGCAAACATGCTAGGCGCCATACTGGGCACATACATAGTTCTGAACACGACGCCCACATCGCAATTCGCTGCCGTGGCTCTTCTATTGGCATTCAATATCCATGCGGAAACGCATTCCATAACGGATCTTGTGGAGTCGAGACCGTGGCTGCGGTGGCTCGACTCGCAGTTGGGGGTAAGGTAGTTTGGCTCGAATAGAGATAGACCGTGAACGCTGCAAAGGCTGCGAACTGTGCGTTCACTTCTGCCCGAAGAAGTGCATTGTCATTGAAGACGCCTACAATCGCAAGGGCTACAGGCCCGCGAAGTTCGATAAACCTGACGAGTGTACGGGCTGCGCCATCTGCGCGCGGATGTGCCCGGACGTTTGCATAGAAGTGTGGAGATAAGTCGATGTCGACCAGGAAACTGATGAAGGGTAACGTGGCCATCTGCCACGGCGCCCTGGCGGCCGGTTGCGATGCCTTCTTTGGCTATCCGATCACGCCGCAGAATGAGATCCCCGAGTATATGTCCAGCCTCATGCCCGACAACTGCAGGGTGTTCATCCAGGCAGAGAGCGAACTTGCGGCAATCAATATGGTGTATGGAGCCGCGGCGGCAGGCAAGAGGGCGATGACCTCCTCCTCCAGCCCCGGGATCAGCCTTAAGCAGGAGGGTATTTCATACATTGCCGGGTGCGAGCTGCCTTGTCTGATCGTGAATGTTCAGCGAGCAGGCCCTGGACTGGGCGGAATCCTGGCAGGCCAGGCGGATTACTTCCAGGCGGTCAAAGGCGGCGGGCACGGCGACTACAAAGTCATCACCCTGGCGCCATGGAGTGTGCAGGAGTGCTATGAATTCGTTCCTCTGGCATTTGACCTTGCTGACAGCTACCGCAACCCGGCGATGATCCTGATGGATGCCATTATCGGACAGATGCTGGAGCCTGTGGATATGCATGGCAACTTCCCTGAGCTGGACGCCGTGAAGCCGTGGGCCACGAACGGGGCAAGAGGCCGCAAACGTAACATCGTCAACTCGCTCTGGATTGAAGTTGATGTGCTAGAGAACCTCAATGAGCGCCTGAAAGCGAAGTATGCGAGCGCGGCAAGCTCTGAAGTCCGATACCACGAGTATATGATGGACGACGCCGAACTGGCGCTGGTGGCTTATGGCGCAAGCGCGCGGGTGTGCAAGTCGGTTGTGGATATGGCCAGGGCGGACGGCGTCAAGCTCGGCCTCTTCAGACCGATCACACTGATGCCTTTCCCCTACGACCGGTTGTCCAAGATAGCCGATACCGGGGCGAAGATGCTGGCTGTAGAGATGAGCATGGGCCAGATGGTGGAAGATGTGCGGCTGGCGGTGTGCGGAAAGACCGAGGTCGGCTTCTACGGCCGCACCGGCGGGGCTGTCCCGGGCGTCGATGCAGTCTACGAGAAAGCCAGGGAAATGCTGCGGAATGGCACCAAAAGCGGGAAGGAGGCTTGACGGATGGATAAAGTATTCGAGAGACCCAAGTCCCTTACCGATACCGAGTTCTCCTACTGCGGCGGCTGTTTCCACAGCGTGGTCCATCGGCTAATTGCAGAGATAATCGACGAGCTTGGGATAGTGCAGGATACCATCGGGGTTTGCCCGGTGGGTTGCGCGGTATTTATGTACGACTACTTCGAGTGCGATATGATAGAGGCTGCCCACGGCAGAGCGCCGGCGGTTGCGACCGGGGTCAAGAGAGTGCTCCCGGAGAAGTTCGTTTTCTCCTACCAGGGGGATGGCGACCTGGCGTCCATCGGGACCGCTGAGATTGTTCACGCTGCTGCGCGCGGAGAGAACATAAGCGTTATCTTCATCAACAACGGTACCTACGGCATGACCGGCGGCCAGATGGCTCCGACAACACTTGTCGGCCAGAAGAGCAGCACGTGCCCGGAAGGCAGGATGACTGCCTCGCACGGCTACCCGATCAAGGTGTGCGAACTGCTTGCCACGCTGGACGGCGTCACCTATATCGAAAGAGTCGCGCCAACCACGCCCGCAGGCATAGCAAAGACCAAGAAGGCAATAAAGAAGGCGTTCGAGAACCAGCTTCATGGCAAGGGGTTCTCGCTGGTTGAGGTCCTGAGCAACTGCCCGACCCAGTGGAAGATGACCCCGGTGGAGTCCCTCGCCTGGATCGATGACCACGTGGTAGAGGTCTACAAACCGGGTGTATTTGTCGATAAGTAACGTAGTCCCCTCCCCTGGGGGGGAGGGTTAGGGAGAGGGCGCTCTCTTACAATCGAGTGATTAGCTGCGGGAACTCACGCAACCCAGACTTGCAGACTAAGTGCAGACCGGCGTTCCCGCAGCATAGAAGCCACCTAATGGGGTATTTCAATTGCATCAAGAAACAATAATAGCCGGTATGGGTGGGCAGGGAGTTATGGTTATCGGCCAACTCGTCGCCCATGCGGCAGTCCTCGAAGATAAGAACGTAGTCTGGTTCCCGGCGTATGGCCCGGAGACCCGGGGCGGCACGGCCCAGTGCACGGTGATCGTGTCCACCGACATCATCGGCTCGCCGATTGTCGATCACCCGCAAACCCTGGTCGCCCTCAACCAGCTCATGCTGGACAAGCTGGTAGCACAGGTGAAGCCGGAGGGCATAATCATCATCAACTCTTCCCTGACTGCCAGGCCCGAGAACCGGGATGACTGCCTGATAATTGAGGTCGACGCGACTAAGCTTGCCGAGGAACTGGGATCGGTCAGAGCAGCTAATATGGTCATGGTCGGAGCGTACGCGGCGGTGGTGAAGCCGGTGTCGATTCAGTCGATCAAGGATTCGCTCAAGGAAGTCTTCCCGGCGCGTCACCACAAGCTCATCCCCCTGAACTGCGCCGCAATAGACAAAGGCGTTGAGATTGCGGAGCAGCTTCTAGCGCGATGATTCCTGTTGTGGTCGTGACGGGCTTTCTGGGCTGCGGCAAGACTTCGTTTCTGCGCCACTTGCTGCCGCTTTGCCGCGACGCCAACCTCCGCCCCGCGTTGGTGATCAACGAGGTCGGCGATGTGGACGTCGATGGCGAACTCCTCTCAGACATCCACGCCGAGCAGGTACGGCTGGTGGGCGGCTGCGTCTGCTGCACCCTGCAGGCTCAGCTTTCGGAGACCATCTACGACATCCTCGAACGCAACGCGGGCGACATTGTCATCATTGAGTGCAGTGGGCTTTCCAACCCGATGGATGTTGTGAGCGCTCTCAGCGCCCCCGCGATGCTGCGCGAGATTGCGGTCTCCCATATAGTGTGCCTGGTGGACTCCCGCAAGGTGGAGAAGCTGGCGACGGTTGCCCAACTGGCTGCCGGCCAGATATCGGCGGCGGATGTGCTTGTGCTGAACAAAGCGGACACAATCGACGGGCAGACCCGCGCAAGCGTGGAGTCTTTCGCCAGGAACATCAATCCCCATGCAGCCACCCACTGGGCGCAGTTCGGCGACATCGGCCGCGATGCTCTACTGGGGCTTCTGACCGACTCCGCTCCCATCCAATGCGCCTGCGGCTGTGGCCACGACCACCATCACCACGCCCCGCACACCGAACACAGAGAACTCCCGGCATCGTTCTGCACTGTGGCTGTTGAGCTGCCTGCTTCAATCGACCGGCCTACCCTTGAAGGGTTACTGAACTCGCTGCCGGAGGAGGTCATCCGGGCGAAGGGCTTCGCCAACCTCACCGACACCGGCTGGCACGCGATCCAGAAGGCCTACGATTACGTCCAACTCACCCCGATGAGCGGCCCAGCCCCCAGCGTCGGCCCGATACTGGTATGCATAGGTCAGCACTTGAATGCGCAGGAGATACGGTATCTGGTAGGAGAACTGCTCGAAGTGGGGGAATAGTCCAAGAACGTGTCGAAAAACGGCCCGAATTTCGACACGTTGTTCCCACGTGTCGACTTCGTCGACACGTTATGTGGTAGAATGCCCAAAGAGCAACCCGGGAGGACAGAACTCATGGAAACCCAAACCCGCAGGGAACAGCTTTACGGTCTGCTTGGCATTCTGCCGAAGCGGGACAGGCGCATTAGCGCGGCGCTTGTCGATACGAAGGAGCGGGAGAGTTACGTACTCGAGAAGCTTGTGCTTGACTTGAACGGCGAGGAGCTTGTTCCGGCGTTCTTTGTGAAGCCACTCAACGCCAAAGGCCCACTTCCTACCATCCTCTATAACCACGCCCACGGGGGCGATTACGACATCGGCAGGAACGAACTCATCAATTGGCGCGAGCCGTACATTCAGTATCCGCCATACGCCAATTTGCTGACCGGGATGGGCTACAACGCTCTGTGCATCGATACCTGGGCATTCGGTAATCGGCGGGGCAGGACTGAGTCGGAGATATTCAAGGATATGCTGTGGCACGGAAAGGTAATGTGGGGGATGATGGTGTATGACAGCCTCCGCGCGGTCGATTACCTCACCACCAGGCCCGATGTGGACGCGAGTCGCATGGGCACTCTCGGTCTGTCGATGGGAAGCACCATGGCCTGGTGGGTTGCGGCGCTGGATGAGCGGATAAAGCTCTGCGTGGACATCTGCTGCCTCACAGACTTCCAGGCCGCCATCGAATCCAGAGGCTTGGATGGTCACGGAATCTATTACTATGTACCAAGCCTGCTCCTACATTTCACCGCCGCCCAGATAAACACGCTCATAGCCCCTCGCCCGCACCTCTCTCTCGCGGGCATCTACGACAGCCTCACCCCGCCAAGTGGTCTGGACAAGATCGACGCAGAACTGAAGCAGGTCTACGCCAACCTCGGCGCCGCCGAAGCCTGGCAGCTTATCAAGTACCCGCAGGGCCACTTCGAGAACCCATCCATGCGGGCGGAGATAGTAGAGTTTTTGGGGAAGTGGTTGTAGGTCGGCGAACCGCCTCCGATTGGGTATATCTCAGAATGGAACCCTAATAGCCCGGAGACGTACCAAGCGAACAATGCCCATCCAGGACTACCAGAAGAAGAGAGATTTCACCAAGACACCCGAGCCCAAGGGTGAAGAGACCTCCGGCGTCGGGGCCAGGTTCGTGGTGCATGAGCATCACGCGACCCAGCTTCACTTCGACTTGCGGCTGGAGATGGACGGGGTGTTGAAGAGCTGGGCGGTGCCCAAAGGGCCTTCGATGGACCCGGCGGATAAGCGGCTGGCTGTGATGGTAGAGGACCACCCGCTGGATTACATCAGCTTTCGCGGGGAAATCGATGAGGGCAACTACGGCGCGGGCGAGGTCGAGATCTGGGACAGCGGAACCTACACTCCGCTGGGGAATCGGCTGGAAGAAGGCAAGCTGGTCGTTGAACTCTTTGGGGCGAAGCTGAAGGGTGACTTCCACATTGTCCGGCTCAAGAACAGCCAGAAGGACTGGCTGTTAATGAAGGGGAAAGACCAGTTAGCGGAGCCAGACTGGAAGCTGGAGCAGATACTGCCAGGAAGGAGTCGGAGGGAACGTCAGGAGATTAAGTCACACGAGCATCCCGAACCTCAAAAGCCCGCCGACCCCATGCCAACTTCTATCTCTCCAATGCTGGCCACTCTTGTGGAGAAGCCTTTCTCCGACCCAGCCTGGCTGTTTGAAATCAAGTGGGACGGGTACCGGGCCGTTGCCTTTGTTGAGAAAGGGAATGTGAGAGTCCTGTCGCGTCACGATCTGGACTTGTCCGCGAAGTTCCCCCAGACTGCGGCTATCCCGGGCCTGATCAATGCCCATACCGCCATTCTGGACGGCGAGATGGTGGTGCTGGATGAAGACGGCAAACCCAGCTTCCAGCAGTTGCAGAACTATGCCCGAATCCGGCCCACCGGCCCGAAACCCGATGAGAGCAAGTTCCAGCTTGTGTACTACGTTTTCGACCTCCTGTATCTGGACGGCGTGGACCTGCGCAAGAGACCGCTTACCGAGCGCAAGGAGATGCTCAAGGGGATTATCCGCGAGAATGGGTTTGTGCGGTTCTCCGACCACGTTATCGAGCGCGGAGAAGAGTTGTATGAGCAGGCGAGCAAGACAGGGCTTGAGGGGGTTATTGGCAAGCGGATGGACAGCCCCTACCTGGAAAAGCGCACCGATTACTGGTTGAAGGTCAAGACGGTGAAACGGCAGGAGGTCGTGATCGCCGGCTACACCGAGCCAAGGGGATCGCGCGGCTATTTCGGCGCGCTGGTGGCCGGTGTCTATGAGGGCGATTCGCTGAAATACGCCGGGCAGGTCGGGAGCGGATTTGACGAGACCACCTTGAAGCAGTTGTATGAGATGCTGCAGCCACTGAAGACAGGTCAATGCCCGTTTGAGTCGGTCCCGAAGACCAATGAACCGGCGCAATGGGTGCGGCCCGAGCTAGTCTGTGAAGTGAAGTTCGTGGAGTGGACCTCCAATGGCCTGATGCGCCAGCCTGTCTTTATGGGTATGAGGCCGGACAAGCCCGCCGGGGATGTCATTCGAGAGAAGCCCAAGGAGGCGAGTGAGTTGGTCGAAAGCTCCGACAAGAAACAGAAGTCTGGCCCCCGTGCCGCAGACAGCCGACGCGCGGTTCCCACCAACGAGGTCTTTGCTCAGGACAAGCTGAAGGGCAACGTGATCGTCGATATGGAGGGCACAAGTGTCTCCCTTACCAACCTGGACAAGGTCTACTGGCCGGAACAGGGCTACACCAAGGGAGACCTCCTGCGATACTACTACCGGATGCGCGAGACCATAGTGCCTTACGTCAAGGGCAGGCCGGTGATCCTGAAGCGGTTCCCAAACGGCATCGATGGGGAGCCATTCTATCAGCATAACGTGGTGGACGCCCCGTCGTTCATTCGCACCGAGGCCATCAGAGAAGGCAAGAGCGTGGTCAACTATGCGGTTATTGAGGATGCGGCCAGCCTGCTCTACATCGTGAACCTTGGGACAATCGCGCAGAATGCGTTCATGTCCCGCGCGGACAGCCTGGGAAATCCGGACTGGATCGTGCTGGACCTGGACCCTGAAGAAGCCCCGTTCGACACGGTCTGCGAGGTGGCAATGGCGCTCAAGGGGGTGCTGGATAACGCCGGGATCTCGGGCTATCCCAAGACCTCCGGCTCGCGCGGAATGCACGTGTTCATCCCAGTTGAGCCTATCTACACGTTTGAGCAGACCCAGTCGCTCGGCGCGCTGGTCGCTAACGCGGTGGCTTTGCGGCAGCCGGAGAAGGCCACGGTCGAGCGCGTCATCAAGAACCGAACCAGCGCGCAGGTCTATGTGGACTTCTTCCAGAACGCGCCGGGCAACAGCATAACAAGCCCCTATTCGGTGAGGGAGTGCGCCGGTGCGACGGTCTCTACACCACTTACCTGGGAAGAGGTTGCCGCCAAGCCGGACAAGCGCAAGTTCACGATCCACACCGTGCCGGACAGGGTTGCAGAGAACGGCGACCTGTTCCACGAAGTCCTCACCAACAGACAGCGATTGGGCGATGCTCTCGCGCGTCTGGAGAAGCTGCTGGGGAGCGCCGCGAACGCAGTTCGGACCGATCAGTTCGGCAGACCAAAGAAGCAAACGTCACCCTGAACTCGATTCAGGGTCTACTAAGTCTGAGAACAGGAGAAGAGCAGATGAACGCATCATGGAGTGGGATGATCAGCTTTGGGCTGGTGAACATACCGGTGAAGCTTTACGCGGCGACGCGCGACCAGGATATCAGCTTTCACCAGATGCACAAGGAAGACAACGGGCGCGTGAAGTATGAGAAGGTGTGCACGATCTGTGGCCGGGAGCTTGGCAAGGATGACCTGGTGAGAGGCTACGAATACACCAAGGGCCAGTATGTGATAGTCACCGATGAGGACATGGAGAGCGTGAACCTGAAGAGCTCCAGAACCATCGAGATATCCAGCTTCGTGGACAGCAGTGAGGTCGGCGCGCTGTCGCGCGAAAAGGCCTTCTATGTCGCGCCGGATAAGAACGGCGAGCGGGCCTACGCGCTGTTTCGGGAAGCTCTGGGCGGAACAAAGAAGATCGCCATCGGCAAGATCAGCCTCCACGCCCGAGAGAAGCTCGCCGCAATACGTACGGTCGACAACACCCTCGTCCTTGAGACCATGCGGTTCGCCGATGAGATTGTGAAGCCCGAGGGGATAGGTGTACCCGCCGCCGACTACCAGGTCACGGACAAGGAACTGGACCTCGCCAAGGTCTTGATCGAGCACATGACCGCCCCGTTCGACCTCGGCAAGTACCACGACGAATATGAGGCCGCGCTCAAAGACCTGATCAACAGGAAGATAGCAGGCGAGCAGGTGGCAGCGCCTCAAGTGATACAGCCGACCCTGGTCAACGACATAATGGCGGTTCTCAAAGCCAGCCTTGAAGCGGCGGAGAAGGGGACTGCGGGCGAGAAGAAGTGAGCTGGCCCCTGCATCCGACTGTGATGGCTGCGGGAACTGACGTGTGGTGTTTCGGGACTTGAGCCGCTGCGGAAGTCCCGAAACTGATTTCATGGCTTGCGGGCAGCGGTTTCGGGATTTCCGGGCGGGTTGGGCAGTTGGTTGCTCAACCGATACCGCAGTAGACCGCCCTCAAATCCCGAAACACCCTCTCCCCGGCCTCCGGGGTGAGGGGCACGCACAATCTACCGAGTAACCACATCGACCGCATTCGCTTTTGCAGCCGCCACGGCGAAGCTCGTCTCAACCGTCTTCCCGCCCACGGTTACATTCAACGTGTAGTCTCCCTGGAAACCTCGAAACTTAAAGCGACCTTTGCGGTCAGTCTTGCCTTTGGTCCGTGTCATCCACTCTTCCCGAATCAACTTCCGGAGAGCTGTGTATGCGGGCTTTTCGCTGAGGTCTTTGCGCAGCAATCCCCCACCCTCCAGCCAGGAACCGGCATCAGAGAGGTCCCACCAGGTGATCCCGGCCATAGCGGGGTGGGAGAAGCAGACTGTGTAGAGCTTGGCTGCATAGTCGGCCTGCGCGGCCTCGTCCCACTTGCCGGTGAGGTGCGACCCCGTGATGGGCGTGCCGGAGGAAGCGGGGGTGAACTCTGTGATATGGAGCTTATTGCCGAGGGTAGCGTATTTGTCGAGCACGCGCTGGACCCTCTCAAGCGGGAAGCGCATTGTCGCGGGCTCGTGAGCTTGTATCCCGATGCCATCGAAGGGGACGCCGTTTGCCTTGGCTTTCTCAAGCAGGTCGAAGAACTGCGGGCAGCCGTCTGCCAGCACGTTGTAGTCGTTCACGATGAGGTGAGCCTTCGGGTCGGCTTCCTGCGCCCATCTGTATGGTTGGTCTATGGTAATGCCGTAGCAGTGTGAGGGTTCGTTGACTACCTCCCAGTAGTCGATCTTGCCGGAGTAGCGGCTGACAATGTCCGTAACCCTCTGCTTCTGGAGGTCAACCGGAGGCAGGCCCTGAGACCATCTGGGCAAGGCTATATCGAACACCCACAACAGCGGGTGGCCCTTCAGCCTGATGTTGTTCTGCATGCACCAGGACACAATGCCATCCATGTAGGGGTAGTTGGGTTTCCCTTTCTCCGGCTCAAATGAGTTCCAGTAGAATGGCAGGGTAGCGTAGTTGAACAGGCCCTTGAACTTCTCCAGGTAGAGATCGTTCCTGGCCTGGTCGCCCAGATTGTTGAACATGAAGATATTACAGCCAAAGAGAAAGTCCTGCTTCGTCTGGACTACTTCCACCGCCGCGCCCGGCACTGGCTTCCCGCGCGAATCCAACACTCTCACAACCGCGTCGCTCTTGCGGTTCTTCTCGATCGCCAGCCTGGCGCGCTTGAGTGTGTCCTCTTCCAACTTGGCCTGCCATTTGAGAATGCCGGCCTGCCATTTCGTCTGGTCTGATAATGTGGGGTCGGGTGCCCCAGCGGGGGCCACGATAGCCATCCGCGAGATGAGGATATTGCGGTCCTCGGTGGCGGTCTTGTGGTCGTTGGAGAATGAGACCGCGATGCGGTAGTCTCCCGGCTTGGCCTTGAACCTGAATGTGTGCTCTTTCTCCGTGGCCCACGCGACAACCACGTTCTCGACCAATTCGCCGTCAACGCTCAAGCCCATCCAAGGCCAGACTCCGTCGGCACGAGTGCCCCAGCAAGCCACGCGAACCTGGTATACCCCCGGCTTCTCTATATGGACGAAGTCTCCAAAGTCGCCATTTCCCCATAGGTTCCAGACGCCGTCGACGTTAGCCCCAGTCGTCTTCACCCGCGCCTGGTCTACAGTTATCGTGAGCGCCATCGCCCCCGCGCATGTCGCTATAAGGATCAAGACAAGAATCGCCGTAGTCGTCATTCTAGAAGTCATATTTCCACCTCCGACAATCTAGACTACCATAAATGGCCGGTTCTTTGCCTGTATGGCTGAAGAGGTGTAGAATTGTCTCATTCTCTATCGGTGCTGCTCAGGAGGAATCCTATGCGTCGTTCGATCCTGTATTTGCTCCTCGCTCTCTTCTGTCTTTCTGCCGTTGCGGCGGCTGATTCTGCCAAGCCCAGCTACCCGGTGTACAGGATGGACAAAGCTCCCGTGGTCGATGGCGATGTCTCCGGGGACCCGGCTTGGAGCGGCCTGCCCTGGGGAACCGGGTTTCGGGTGTTGGGCGGCAAGCGGCCCGCGAAAAAGCAGACCAGGTTCGCGATGGGTTACACTTCGGACGCTCTTTATATAGCGGTGTTCTGCGACGAACCCGATGTGGACAAGGTCAAGGCAATTGCGGGTGATGATGACGAGGGCATCTGGGCGGAAGATGGCGTGGAGGTTTTCATATACCCCGTTTCCGGGAACGCGCTGCAGGTGGTGGTGAACCTCAACGGCGCTCACACCAACTACCTCCACAAGCCCGGCAGCGAGTTCGAGAGCCACGCGTCGGTTGCCTATGCTCAGACTGCCGTTCGCAAGGGCGACGGATCATACACTGTTGAGGTGAAGATGCCGTTCAAGACCCTTGGCAGGACGCCCAAAGCCGGCCAAACCTGGAGTGGAGCGGTTTGCCGGAATGTGCACGTGGGCGACGAGAGAACGGAGATCAACTCCACGTGGGCGCCCGTGTTGTCTATGTATTATGAGCCTGAAAACTTCGCCGAGCTGCGATTCGAGGGAAGGCCTCCCACGGACTCGCAAAAAGACATACCATCGATCTCCACCGAGGAAAGCGATGCGGAACTCAACCTGGTAGTGAGTCTCGGGTTTGACGAGGGCGGAGGCGATATTGCACATGGGACCTCAGCTATCATTAACGATGGCAAGGTATTCGGCGCGGTCTCGGTAAAGGGAGAGAACGGCTTCGCTCTGCGCTTCGACAAAGACGGCGACAGGGTTGAGGTCCCGGATTCTCCAAGCCTCAGCAGCATCACCACCGCGATGACTCTGGAATGCCGGGCATATTTCGATCTGGACAAACTCTCCGGCAAGTCCGGCACACTCATAGCTAAGTCACCGCTGTCCGGTTTTGGGAACGGGTTCTATCTGTTCTTCAGCGACACACGCGGGGTCACCAAGGCGATAGAGTTCGGGGTTGCGCAGGACTGGCAGGTGCGGGAGGGATGCCAGGTGGATAACGCCATCACGGCCTCTGGTTGGCACCACATAATTGTCACGTTCGACGTTGCGGCGGCAGATGGCAAGGCAGCGAAGATATACGTGGATGGGCAGCTAATGGGCGCTTATCCGCTGCGGGTTACCTCCATGGCAATCAACCAGCCTCCCCTCACCATCGGAGGCCAGCAGGTGTCCTGGGAGGAGATCAACAAGTGGTCGAACACGTTTCTGGGTGACATCGACGAAGTGAAGGTCTGGTCCAAAGCCCTGAGCTTCGCCGAAATCGAGAGACTCTACGGCTCCACCTGGGCCAAGAGCAAGCCCATCTCACCCAAGAATGCCGCTGAAACGGCTACTCAACCGACCTTCTCTTGGACGAAGTCGACTGATGGCACCTCCTACATATTCGAGCTTTCCATGGTCCCAAGCTTCACCGCCAAGACCACCATCCGAAAACCACTCACCATGTCGACATTCAAGCCTGCTCAAGCCCTGAAGCCGGGGGTATGGTATTGGAGGGTGTGGTCAACTGACAAGGCCGGGAAGCCCACGGCTGCCTGCGAGACCAGGGCGGTTGTGGTTGCGTGGAAAGACAAGTTCATGCCCGCCGACACCACCCCGCCTGTGATCACCGACGTAAAACCGGTTCCCGATGCAGGGAACGAGGTTCCGAGGCCCGCACTCTCAGGAGTCTGGTCGGATGATTCCGCGCTCGATCTCAAGTCGGCGAAGGTGCTCTTGGATGGGAAGGACATTGCTAAGGGTGCGACTATCACCGAAACAGGATTCATCTGTACGCCCACTTCTGACCTGGCCAACGGAATGCACAAGCTTGCGATTACTATCAAGGACAAGGCCGGGAATGTCTCCAATCTGGTCAAGCAGAGCTTCAGCGTGGGAGAACCCTGCAAGGCTGATGTCCGAATCGGCAAGGACCGGCTGATATACACAAATGGCGAGCCGTGGTTCCCGATGATGGGCTATGGGATGGGCGTTCTTGGCTTCGACAACATCGCCAGGGCCGGTTTCAACTCCATGTACGGCGGCCTTGGCCCAATCCCCGGCAACGACTACGCGCTCAAGAGTTTCAGGGCAGCCGGGCTGAGATACTACGCGGATATGTCACAGTTCACCGGCAGGGGAAAGATGGAAGGCGGTACCGACTTCACCTACAAATCGGTATTGCAGGTGATGCCGTTCCTCAACGCACTGCCGGATTACTTCGCGGTGTGTCTGGATGAGCCAAACGGCATGGCCGAAGGCATCCAGTATGCCAGGGCTATATGGAAAGCAATGAACGATACCGGTCACGGAAAGCCGGTAATGTGGATACTCAATTCACCGTCTGCGTCGGGAGCATACGGAGAGGTGGGCGACGGAGTCTGTATAGACTGCTACCCGGTTCCCACCAGACCCATGGATACCGTGGCCAAGTTCATCGACTTCTCCCACGAGCTTCTGGCGCGCAAGAAACCGGTGTGGTTCATAGTCCAGGCTCTGGACTGGCGGTTGGAAGCGAGCCAGTATAAGCCGGTGCCGTCAGATAAGAGCGTCCAACAGGTACTGGACGAGCTGAAAGCGCAGAACTTCGAGTTCAGGCCCAATGCGCGCGAAATCCGCTGCATGTCCTATCTGGCGCTGGCCCACGACGTGCAGGGTCTGATGATCTACCCAAACCCATCCGGCGGCCAGTACATCGGCATAACCTACTTCCCGGATGCCCTCAAGGGATTGCTGGACACCGCCTCACAGGTAAGGTGGCTAAGCCCGATCCTGCTGTCGCAGCAGGGGACCGCGCTGGTGACGGCGGAGCCAAAAGACTCCGGCCTGCACATCTTCAGCAAGCCCTACAATGGGGCAATATACCTGATAGCGGTCAACCCGACCGAACTCCCCATTTCGGCCACTTTCAAGCTCCCGGGGAAGGCGGGCAAGAAGGTGGATTCAGTGTTCGAGAACAGAACGCTCAAACTCTCGGGCATGACATTCAGTGATTTGTTTAGGCCAGGGGATGCGAGGGTGTACCGGGTTTCATTCTGAATCGCGGATTTCGCGGAACGGCTCGGATTACGCGGAACGGAGACGGAAGGGAAACGCGTCCGCGCTCTTCGCAATCCCTCCAGGTATCTTACCTGGAGGGATTCCCTTTCACGGGTACGCCGCGGATTCTATACTCAAAGCACCCAATCGACGGCTTGGCTTTGGGCCTCCTGATGAGGTCTTTATCAACTGCAGGCGAGCCCACAGACGTGCCTGCAAACTTCGCTGGCGATGAAGACTTGAGGTGGAAGTCGTCTTTGGTCGGGTTCACGAACCCCGGGTCCCGGTTGTAGCCGTGGGCTTCGTTACCATAGGTTGAGCGCCAGGCAGACCACGGCACGATCACCTCTTTATTCTTGGGGTCGTAGGTGTAGGCCACGCGTTGGCTGTTGTCGGCGTAGACGTTGTAGTCGAATGTGTTGCCGTTTGTTCTTCCGTCTTCGTATGTGTTGCAGAGCACATTGCAGTAGCCTGCGCCCACCGAGCCGAAGATGTTATTTGTCCAGCGGTTGTTCGACCCACCCCATATCCAGGCGTCGGCGCGGGGGTGGCCGTAGAGGGTGTTGTTAACGAACTCATTGTTGCTCGCCGAATCCAGGTTGATCCCCCACTGGTTGTGCACGATGAGGTTATTCCTGATGAGGCTGTGCTGTGTATACTTGAGCTGAATCCCGCCGCCGGTGATCTTGTGGAAGTAGTTGTCTTCAACGGTCAGCCGCTCGGACATCGCGGCGTTCTCTTTTGTAACGAACTCGCTGTTGGTGTAGATGCCGTGATCCAGCAGGGTCCCCTCGCGGCCGATGTTCCACAGCTCGGAGTTTGAGACTTTGATGTCGCGGCAGCCGTCGATCATAATGCCGGGATGGCCGTACTGGTTCTGCTTGTTCCAGTATCGGATATCCGATACCTTGACCCTGTTCAGTAAGATATCGTGGCATTGCCAGTTGACGGCTGTGGAGCCGATGTATATGCCACAGCCGGGATAGCCCTTGAAGTGCAGACCCTCGATCTTCCAGTATGAGTCGTCGTGCAGGATGAGGCCGATCTGGTCGCTCTTGCCCCCCGGCCCAACGAACACCGGCGACTCCCCGATGTAGTTCTTGACGGTAAACCACGAACCCGGCCTGCCGTCCCTGCCCTGGATATCCACCGCCTGCCCGGTGTAGGTTCCACCTCTCACAAGGAGCGTGTCGCCTGGCGAGATCGTAGCCATCCCTTTCTGGAGTGTCGCCCAAGGCTGCGAAATGCTGCCGGTCGCGCTGTCATTGCCGTTCGTCGCAACGTAGTAAGTCGCCGCGCTCACGTTCGCGGTCAGGAATGCAAAGGCCAGTCCGGTAACTGCGGCAATCAGTTTGTTCATGGCGGTCTCCGTGGATGACTCGTTATAGTGATTATACTGCAATGCAGTGGGAATTCGCACGGTGTGTTTGCAGGGTTGACCCCACCGAAAGGCCCTGTTACACTGGTCTGGGCTTGTTTGAAGCAATCTCACACTGTTTGACTAGGGAGAGGCTATATGCTGACAAAGGATCAACTGGTGGGCTCGTGGGCGGGCTTGCCGGTGGCTTGGAAAGACGATTACTCATTTGACGAGAGGACCTATCGCGGCGATGTAGCACGGTGTTGCGAAGCTGGGGTGCCCGGCATATATACCGGCGGCACCACCGGCGAGTTCTATGCCACCGGCGACGATGAGTTCAAGCTGATCGCAGATGCAACCATTCAGGAGTGCAAGAACGGCAAAACGCCGGTTATGATCGGCTGCACCTCCACCTATACCCTCGGCGCCATCCGAAGGGCGCAGTACGCCGCCGAGAAGGGCGCGGACGCTGTCCAGGTCGCGCTGCCGTTCTGGCTGGAAGTGCCGGATGAGGCCGCCGTGGAGTTCTTCGTTGAGCTATCGGCTGCGGTTCCGGGCATGCCCATCACAATCTACGAGACCACGCGCGCCAAGAAGGCCCTGACCCTGGAGCAGCACCGGCAGATACACCAACTGGTTCCGGCAGTCATAGGCGTTAAGTCCAACGCCAATACCGTGGGTGTCACCGAGGAAGGCTGCGCGGAACTGAGCAAGTTCTGGCAGGTGTTTGTGGGCGAGGGCTTGTGGTCCCAGCTCGGACCCCACGGCGCAATCGGCTGCTGCAGCGCGATGATCTACCTCAACCCAAGGCTAACGATGGGCATGTTCGACCTGCTGAAGGCAAAGAAGTGGGACGAGTTGAGCGTCTGGACCGAGAAGTCCACCCGGATAATAATGGAAGGCTTGAAGCCTTGTTGGAGTGTGGGACGAGAGGACAGCGCGCTGGACAGACTGCAGGCCAACGCCACCGGGTTCCTCAAGACCAGCCTCCACTGCCGCAAACCGTACCCATCCTGCACGCCGGAGATGGTAGTGAACTTCCGCAAGTGGCTGGCCGACAACCTGCCGGAGTTCCTGGAGTTGTAGAGCAGCCCACTAAGCTAGAATGGGCGGTGCAATTCGCACCGCCCACTGTCATATATGTCCTATACGTCCTATCCAGCCTTTACTCGCCAGCCTTCGCCGCATTCCACGCGGCATCCATTTCCTCGAGGGTCATGTCCTGAAGCTTCTTCCCGGACTCCTCCGCATACCGCTCTATCGCCCCAAAGCGGGCCGTGAACTTTGCCGAGGTCTCCCTGAGCGCTTCCTCCGGATCGATACCTTGGAATCTGGCGATGTTGACTGCGGTGAAGATCAGGTCGCCCAGTTCCTCTTTCACCGCCGCCTGGTCCCCGTGCTCGATGGCCTCCTCAAGTTCCAGGGTCTCCTCCCGGAGTTTCTCCATAATGCCGTGGATGTGGGGCCAGTCGAACCCTACTCTGGCGGCTTTCTTGGTGAGTTTGGCGGCCCGCATCAGGGCCGGGAGATTGCTTGGAACGCCGTCCAGCGCGGATTCCCTGCCCTCGTTTGCCGGTTCCTCGCTCTTAATGCGCTCCCAGTTGGCCCATATCTCATCGATGCCTGAGACCTGGGTGTCAGAGAAGACGTGGGGGTGGCGGCGGCGCAGTTTCTCGGTAATAAGCCTGCACACGTCGGCGATGTCGAACTGCTGGTTCTCTTCGGCAATCTGGGCGTGGAGCAGGATTTGCAGGAGCAGGTCGCCGAGCTCATCCGCCAGCTTGTGGGGCACTCCGGAATCTATGGCTTCCAGGACTTCATACGTCTCTTCCAGCACATAGGTCTTCAGCGAGTCGTGGGTCTGCTCGCGATCCCAGGGGCACCCTTCGGGGCTGCGCAGCTTGCGGACAGTCTCAACAAGCGCCGCGAACTGCGCGCTCTTCTCTTCCTCGCTGTGCATCAGACTGCCACTCTGAGCAGCGATACTTCGCACGGCACACTGCTCAGCAGCGTTTCCGCGATACCTTGCGCCACCGGGAAGCCCGATTCGGTCTGCCTTCCCACACCCACAACCACCAAGTCGGGCTTGCTGGTCTTCACGATGTTTGCGAAGCCAACGATCGTGTCGCGGACTCGCTCGGTTCTGGCTTCCAACTTCACGCCGTGCTTGCGTGCAATCCGCTGAGCTTCCTTGCTGTTGTAGTCTGCCTCGGCCTCCGCATCCGGCACCTGGATCTCGATGGGCTGGGACCGAGGTATAGCGATGATGCTCACAAGCTCCACAGACGCCTGATCCCGAGCCACCAGTTTGCAGGCATGCTCGACTGCGTGCTCCCAGTCGCCGACTGCCGGTACCATCACTCGAGACGGACCCGCCTCGGGGTTCTCCGGCGCGCCTTTGATGAGAGATATCTCGCAGCCGCTTGCCGGGAATTGCGCCATGGCGCTCTCATCCTCGACTATCGGCGTCCCCTGTTCTCCGCAGTCCAGAGAAACCACCGCAAAATCGGCGTGCAGGGCAAATGTGAACTCCCCTAGGCCGCCGGAGTTTGATCGCACTCTGCGCACATGGACATACGATTTCAGGCGCGTCTTCTTTACCAGCGCCTCCGCAGCCCTCAGCCGCTCCTGGCCGGCTTCCTCGCGTTCGGTCAGCGGGGTGCCCAAAGGAAGAGTGCGGGGAACCTTGATGAGGTCAAGCAGGTGGATTTCACAGCTTTCGCCAAGCGCGAGGCGGTCCGCGTGGAACACAGCCCGCTGCCAGTTTCCCAGCATAGGCACGACGGCAGCCATGCGGGCACGGCCTCGCTCCAGCTTGAGTTCTTCCAGCTTGAACGATGCCCTGGCCTCTTCCACGCTTACCGCGATCGGAAGCTGCGACCTCACCCCCGGCACCTCCCGGATCGTTGCCAACTGATCCTGCCCCAGACCCGCGACCACTATGCGGGCATTGTGGCTGGCGATGTAGCCGAAGGCGTCGGCGAAGGTCTCGCCGCCTTCCTGGGTTATGCCTTCGATCTCACTGCAATCGATGATAATGCCTGTGGGGTGTTCTTTGAGTAGCATTGCGGCCGCAGCTTGGATGGCGGGCCAGATATTGCCGCTGACCAGTCCGGTCAGTGTGATAGTGTCTTCGCGTGCTTCAATTATCATAGACTCAGTTTACCACCAACCCCGCGGCATGTTCAACCAGACACCTTTCCCCCTGATAAGCAGGGCAATCGCTTTAGAAACTTTGGAGGGCTTTTGGGGGCAAATTCGCAACTTTGCGTGGTCCGATGATGGTTCTGGTGGAACCGGTTTTCGGCAGTCCACGCCTAGTTGGCATGTCCAACACTGTCTCTCCATGTGCAATTCGGGTGCTATAAGTTGTATCGAATCTCTAAAGCGATTGCCCTGCCTGATAAGGGGGCCAGGGGGTTTGAGCATAACTCACCGCACTCCCAGCAACCGTGTGGCATTTCCCCAGAATATGGCCTCGACCTGCGAGTCCGTGAGGCCAAGCATCCAGCAGGCGGCCTTGGTCGCAAGCAGGTTCTGAATGCCGGCAAGCGTGGGCTGCATGTTGGGCGCGTAGGCTGCCTTGCCCCACACAGGGTCGCTGTCGTAGAGCCAGAAAAATGTATCCCCGACTGGGAAGTTGGTGGCCCGGAAGTGAGATGTGCTGTAGTCGCTGGCGTAGAGAACGTGCTCGTACCCCAGGAGCTTGATGGCCCCGGCAACGGCGGTCGCGGTGCAGACCACCGAGGTATCGACGTAGAGGTTGTCCAGCCCCTGCAACTTCTCCAGCCCGGCGATGGCCTGGTAGGGGTTGAAGCCTCTGGCGCAGTGGTCTAGAATGAGCTTCATATTGGGGTAGGTTTCGCAGTAGTGGCGGATCCAATGCTGGTTGGAAGCATCCGCGCAGCCGTCGTAGCGGACCATGTGCAGGGTGATTGTCCATCCCTCCTGGTTGGCGACAGCCACCAGCGGCTCCGGCAGGTAGTCCGGCAGTTCGGCCTCCCAGTAGTCCTCTCTTGCGCTGTAGAAGGAGAACGGTTTCAGGCCGGTAAGCCCCAGCCTCCGGCATTCGGAGCGGACCCATTCCGGGTCATCGGTCGGTCGGACCAGCATCTGCCCTCGGCCCATAGGGTCTTTGGCGAACTCCCGGCTGACCCACTCATTGGAGCTGGCAAACCCGGAGTCGTCGGTGAAGAAGACGGGGAACGGAAAGCACATCGCGTGCACCTCCCGCCCAGGCATTATCATAGCTATCTCGTCGCGGTAGACCTCCAGGGTGACCTCGCGAGGCGTCGAGGATTCATAGGTTGCGTAATCCCGCCAGAGGCTGGCCTCGTAGATGTGCGCGTGGGCATCGTAAACTCTGTCCGGCACAAAGCTCTGCAGGTTCTTCTCGAAGAGTTCGGCATCGCGATCAGTCAGGCAAGCGGGCATAGAGACGGTCCTTTCAGATCGAGTATGTGAGCGGCTTTCGATTCACGATACCAGATTAGCCGATGCCGCAAGAGGTGTCAACGGGGGCCATGCAGGAATCCGCCGGTGTTGCGCCTAAGCCAATCGTATGAACACTCAGATAACCAGCCCATATATCATCAAAGTCGCGCCGGGGGCGCTTCTGGAAGTCGCCGGACAGGTCAAAGATCCCGGCAGAAAGGCCGTGATTGTTACCGGGTCGCACCTCCGTGGCACTCCAGTCTTGGACGAGTTCGTGAGAACCGTGGAAGCAGCCGGAACCGAGACCGTGCTCTCACCGGTCATCAGCGGCGAGCCTGACACGGATATGGTAGACTCGTTGGCGGAGTTCTGTGTGGCCGAATCGGCGGACACGGTGATTGCAGTCGGCGGCGGGAGCGTGTTAGATACGGCAAAGGCTGCGACGGCGGTTGCCACCAACGGCGGCTGCTGCGAGGACTACCAGCTTGGCCGCAGGACAGTAACCAAGCCGACTCTCCGCCAGATCGCCGTACCCACGACTGCCGGAACAGGCTCCGAGACCACCCGTGTCGCAGTGATTACCAACGATAGGCTGCAGATGAAGAAGAGCCTCTCGCACCCGTGGATGACCCCCGAGGTGGTGGCGCTGGACCCTCAGTTGCTGGTCAGCGTCTCAAAGTATCTGACTGCCATCACCGGCATAGACGCCTTTTCCCACGCCATCGAAAGCTGCGTCTCCAAACTCAGCAACCCCTACACTCGCGCAATGGGGCTGGCGGGGGTAACAGAACTCGCGAAGGGGCTTCCCGAAGCTCTCGCACGGCCTGATGACCTGGAGGCGCGGGCGACCGGCTTACTCGGCAGCAGCTTTGCGGGTTTGGCTATGCAGGCGGGGTTGGGGGCAAGCCACAGCCTCGCGCCCGCGTTGTGCCTGGTCGGAAAGATGCGTCATTCGGAGGCCATAGCGGCGATTCTTCCCCACTCCATCCGAAGAAACGAGGCCGCAGTCCCGGGTGCGTACGACGTAGTCCGTGGGGCAGTTGGTGTAGATGATATAGCGGGCTTGGTGGAGCGAATCTGTGAGATGGGCGGGTTCCGTTGCAGTGTGAGGCAGTTTGGCCTTACAGAGGACGACTGGCCCCATATACTTGAGTCGATGAACCGATACGCAGGCCACCGGCAGTCCAACCCCCGCGAGGTGACCGACGACTACGCCAGGGAACTCTTCCTGGTCGCTGTGAGACACTGATTCAAACAAGGCCCCGCCGCTGACGACGGGGCCAGATGCAATACTGATTGCACTTCTGTGCGTTCTAGACGTGCTTGTTGAGCAGCGCTTCCAGGTTCGACTTGTTCTGCAGGCCAACCATCCGGTCAACCACCTGGCCATTCTTGAAGACCAGCAGAGTCGGGATGCTGACTATCCCGTATTTGGTCGCAACCGCGGCCTCAGACTGCACATCCAGCTTCACCACGTTTATCTTGCCAGCGAAATCCTGGGCTACGGCGTCTATGGTTGGGCCAAGGGCCTTACAGGGACCGCACCAGTCGGCCCAGAAATCCACGAGGACTGGGATCGCTGACTGAATAACTTCCTGGTCAAAAGTCCCAGCCGTAACGGCTTTAGCTGCACTCACTATGTTTCCTCCTCGAGTTTGCTGAGGCTGCCAGGCACAGAATGTCTCCACCCTCTCCGGCAAAATCATATCTATTATTTCCGTTCTGACGCATTCTAATCCTGCAATTACTTGAAGAAGGCTGAAGGCAGTTTGCAGCGACTGGCTGTCGGCTATTGCGGTTGCAGGAGTTGGAGCCTGGCGCGAAGAAGACAAACGTATGGACAGAACACCAGAATGGGAATCTGATATCGCGCGGATTGTGCGGAAGCCGGGTACGGTGGTTGTGCTGGGCGGGACCGATGTCGGCAAGACCCGGTTCTGCGCGGAGCTTGCCAATGCCGCCTTTGAGGCAGGGGTATCCACGGCGGTCATCGATACCGACGTTGGGCAATCGGAGATAGGGTTACCGGGGACCATCGGGCTGGGGTTCGTCGACAGGCCGGTCGAGTCTCTGGGGGAGATCAAGCCCCACCGGGTCTACTTTGTGGGAGACACCTCCCCAACCTCCCACCTGGTGCAGTGTGTTGTCGGCACAAGGAAGCTGGCCGATATAGCGAGAGCCTCCGGGGCGAAAATGGTGATCATCGATACCACCGGCTTCATAGACGGCCCGGTCGCGCTGCGGCTCAAGACCCACAAGATCGACCTCGTGCGCCCGGAGTGGTTGGTGGGAATCCAGCACAAACACGAGGCCGAGCGGCTGATGCTGCCGTTCGCCAGGGTCAAACCCATCCGCCTGGTGCGCCTGCCGGTATCGCCGGCGGCGAGAGCCAAGCCCCCGGCCGTCCGAGCGATGCGGCGCGCCAAGAAGTTCTACGATCATTTCCACGCCGCCGACGAGCACATCATCCACCTCAGCGAGGTAAGCTGCTGGAACACGTTCTTTATGACTGGCCGGCAGATGAGGTGGCAGTATGTGAAGTTCATCGAGAAGTCCCTGCAGTGCCGAATCCTCCACGCGGAGCTTGTCGGAAACGCGGTCTTCTTCGTGTCGGAGTCTGAGTGCCTGGAGAGGGGCCGTAGCCTGCTGGAGGAGCAGTTCCACACCAAGGACATAGTAGCCGCCACCGCGGACTCTTTCCGCGACGTGTTGGTAGGCCTGGCAGACGAAAACGGAGACACAATCGACCTTGGCATAGTCGAAGCCATAGATTTCAGCAAACGCTTCGCCGCCGTGCGATCCCCCATCCCAACGGTAAGCCCGGTCAAGGTCCTCCAGTTCGGCTTCGTAAGAATAGGCAAAGACGGCCGAGAAATAGGAGTGGTCAAGCCGGGGCAGTTGTAGGGGGGAGAGGGGAATGTGAACAAGTTCGAACGCAGTGTTATGTTGGGTGTGATGGCCGTTGCGGTTGCCGTAGCGGTATGGTGGAACTGGCCACCGCCGGCAAAGGCCGTCCAGGCAATACGTGCATTCGAGGGTAACCCAGACCTGCGGCCGCGCTTGGTCATGACAATCACCAGGCGGACCGGAGGAAAGATGTTTGCTGAACGCGAGTTCTACATCTTTCGCCAGACAAACGCACCGCCTTCCGGTCAGTATCTGGAGTGGTATGTCAACATGCTAACATTCGAGGTCAACGAGGCGCGGTATAGGGAACGCTCGGGGAGTAAGCCAGTATATAAACCAGTAGGCCCGAGAACTGAAGGGCAATGCAACGCCATAGCGGAAGACTATGCTCGAAAGAAGTACAGGGGCTTCGGTTCTATGAGGTTTCAGCCCACCAGAAGTGAATGGGTGGCAGTCGATACGGCCTGGAAATTCAGATGGGAGCACGGGAACTCATCACAGTGGAACAGGGTGCAGGTAACGGTTAGCCCTGTTGACGGTTCAATCGTGGATTACAATGGCATAAGAGACCCGGTGCCGGGAGAATGGGGTTATGGTCGATCCACGTGGTGAGGTACTTGTACCAGATTCGTGCCTCGTGGCTGGAGTCTGTTTCGAGATCGGAACCAAAAGCAGATTCCTCGCAGGCTCGGAATGACTTCCGATCGATGGCCCTTGGCACGCAGGTCTAGCCTCAACTTGAGACTCAAGCCTGCGGCCAGATTTGACTCCTGTGGCGTTTGGGCTATAATGTACTTGGGTATAATGCCGCAACTCGAGTGGTTTTCGGGTTTTGGCGTGAATGGAGGTACGCATTGACGATCAACGAAATCGTAATTGCGAAACTCAAGAGACAGCTCCTTATTGAACGAGTGGCCACTTCAATAGCCGCCCTCGCTCTTGTCGTCTACTGGATCGTTTCCAACTTTGCCTGCGCAAAGACCCTCATTGTGGTCAATGGCAAGCCCGTTGTGTGCGTGAAGAACGCCGCGGAAGCACAGAATGTCCTCGCTGAGATCAAATCCAGCGCGGGCGGCGCATCCTCTGAAGTCCAATTCAAAGAAGACGTGGAAATGGCCAGGGCGCCGAGGACTTCCAACCCCGTCGACAGGCACATGGCCCTGCGAACGCTGAGGGGAGAAATATCCCCGGTCATCAAGCGCTGGGCTGTGATAGCCGATGGGCAGCCCGTGGTAGCGGTTGACAGCAACGACACAGCCGGCGCAGTGCTGGATATGGCAAAGCTCCGGTTTGGCAAACTCGCCAAGAACCTGGCTGAAGAGCCTCAGTTCAAGCAGAAGGTGACTGTTGCCATTGCCCCGGTCGACCCGGAGATGTGCAAACCGACTCCCGAGGCCGCAGTCGACTTCCTCTTCAAACCGGCGAATGAGACTACTACCGATGCCGTTTACACCGTTCGGAAGGGGGATGTGGCATCCTCCATCGCCTACAGGCACAGCCTGAAGCTTCCGGAACTCTGGACCATGAACCCCGGCAGAAACCTCAACAAGCTCGGGATCGGCGACAAGATAAGGGTCAAGAAGCATACCGCCGGGCCTGAGAAACTGACGGTGGTGGTGCGTGACCAGGTGGAGCGAGACGAAACCATGCCCGCACCTGTGCAGCAGGTTTCGACCGCCACGCTGTTCACCGGCAAGATGACGCAAATATCTCCCGGCAGACCCGGAAGACGCCACGTCAAGGCTGTCAGCATCTACGAGAACGGCCGCAAAGTCGGCTATGAGATAATCGACGAGCAGATACTCAAGGAACCGGTCCCGCGGAGGATCGCGGTGGGCATAAAGCCCCGCCCTCAGTGGTAGAGACCCCGGTCCTTGACTGGTAAGCAAACACAGTGACGCCTGCCCTCAGCGGCAGGCGTCTTGCTTGGAGCAGCACTTTGATCCCAGAGCCTGGCGGAAGCAATTCGCAGACTGAAGAACCAATCCAGCATGACGACGCCCAGAGCAGCCCCGACCGACGTGTGCGGTGGGGGAGGGTCTTGACAGTGGTCGCGGGGATTGCGGCTGCTGCGCCATTTGTGGCCGCCGGTCTAGCGATGTCGATCCAGGTAACCAGGCTGCCATCGGAACTGGGCTGGTACACGCCGATGATGATCCTGCAGTCGGCGCTCCTTGCCTATGGCTTCGGCGTGGGAATTGTGGGCCTGATCGTCAGCGCCCTCTCCAACTCCGAGTATGCGAAAGAGGCCAGCGCCGCGCTGATAATCATCGGCCTGTTCTTCATGGCCCTTGGCCCTGCGGCAAGAAGTTTCGCGGTCGGTGTGCTCCTCAACGGCAAGGCCTCACCTATTGTCTTCTTCGTCCCAATAGCGCTGTTCGTCTGGGCGGCGAGTCTGCTTACCGACGCCCACCGGCAGGCTAATCGCAAACCGCAATAGCGTCTATCTCGACTTTCCCACCCTTGGGAAGCGCCCCGACCTGGACTGTGGCTCTAGCGGGCATCACGCCGGCGCTGAAGTATGCTCCGTAGACCTCATTCACAGCCGCGAAGTCCGATATGTCCGCCAGGTAGATGGTTGTCCGCACCACGCTTGCCATCGTCAGCCCCGCTGCCTCCAGCACCGCCTGGAGATTGGCCATCACCTGCTTAGCCTGGCCCGCAGCATCCTGAGCCTCGATCTGCCCGGACACCGGGTTGATCCCAAGCTGCCCCGACACGAACACAAATCCCCCAGCCCGAACCGCCTGAGAATAAGGCCCCACAGCCGCGGGGGCGTTGGTTGTTTTGATTTCCTGTGACATTGCAGTTCCTCCTGTCGCTGTTTCCGAAGATATTATCCCTCCAAGCGCTATGCGAGGGCAACCCGCAGTACGTGGTCACCTAACTCCCAACACCTAACACCTAACGCCCAACACCCAACCCCCGATTTGTCACTGGCGCGCGCTGAGGTTATCATGGGAGGAGCAAAATCAAGGGGTGGCGAGATAGAATTTCAGGTATTGGCACAAGACAAGGCCTCCGGGGCTAGACGAGGCTTATTGACTCTCAACCACGGCCCGGTGGAGACGCCGGTGTTTATGCCGGTGGGAACGCAGGCGACTGTGAAGTCGATGAGCCAGGAGGAGTTGAGGGATATGGGGTTCCCGATCATCCTTGGGAACACCTACCACCTATACCTGCGCCCCGGCCACGAGCTGATCGCGTCGGCGGGCGGGCTGCACATGTTCATGAACTGGAGAGGCAACATCCTCACCGACAGCGGCGGGTTTCAGGTGTTCAGCCTGGAGCATATCCGGAAGATCACCGACAATGGGGTCATTTTCCGCAGCTATGTTGATGGATCTTATCACGAGTTCACGCCCGAGCGGGTGATGCAGGTGCAGTCGGCGCTGGGGTCGGATATCGTGATGGCGTTCGATGAGTGCGCGCCATACCCCTGCGAGCATAAGTATGCCAAGTCTGCGATGGAAAGAACGCACGCTTGGGCGGCTCGGTCCCTGGAGGCCAGAGACCCGAGTCAGGCGTTCTTTGGGATAGTGCAGGGCAGCGTATACCAGGACCTGCGGGAAGAAAGCGCCCAGTTCATTGCATCGCTGGATACCGATGGGATAGCCATCGGCGGGGTGTCGGTTGGCGAGGGCAAGGACCTGATGATGAGGGCGGTAGATTGGGCAATGCCTCACCTGCCGCAGCACAAACCGCGCTACCTGATGGGGGTCGGCACTCCGGAGAACCTGCTGGATGCAGTTGCTCGAGGGATCGATATGTTCGACTGCGTTCTCCCGACCAGGCTGGGACGCAACGGTTCGCTCTACACCAGCCAGGGCAGGATCAACATCAAGAACAACAAGTACATAGCCGACTTCGGACCCGTGGACCCGAAGTGCGACTGCTGGTGCTGCCGGAACTACTCCGCTGCCTACCTGCGGCACGTGTACAAGTGTGACGAGATCCTGGCATCCAGGCTGGCTACATTCCACAACCTCCACTTCTACGAGGCGTTGATGCGAGGCATCAGGGAAGCCATCAGTGCCGGGCGATTTGGGGACTTCCGCAAGGAATTCCTTGCAGAGTATCGCAAACACCGCGCGTTGGTGCACGATGAGGTCAGCAGGCAGGAGTCAGAAAACACCACTAAACACTCCCACATTGCGTGGAAGGAAGAGCCATAGTTCGAGAGCGGACGGCGGATAGCAGAGACATACCCTCTCCCCCGCGCGGGAGAGGCGCTGCCCGAAAGCAGCCTCTTGCGGAGCGTGGCTGCGAAAGGGGAAGGGTGAGGGGTTTCAATGTCAGAACAATTCTACTCAATGAATGTCGGCCCGGACTGGCGGGCGTTTATGGACTGCGTAATGCGCAAGGGGACTCCAAAGCGGGTTCATCTTGTTGAACTGTTTCTCGACCCCGAGACCGAGGACGCGGTCTGCGAGCGGTTCGGGCTGTTGGATGCGGCGGAGCGTGGAAGGCCGTTCTTTGAAGAGAAGAGGAACCTGGCCTGTCAACGGTTCCTGGGCTACGACTACGTGCGAAGCGCATTCCGTGTAGAACTGCCGAGACCAATCCTGTTCACCGAGGACACGGCTGGCCGAGTAGGGGGAAGAGGCTATATCGACGAACACAGTGGCCCAATCACCACCTGGCAAGACTTTGAAGAGTATCCGTGGCCAAGCGTGGATGATATCCCCAGCAGTTCCCTGGAATGGTACCAGGAGAACTTGCCGGAGGACATGTGTATCGTTGCGGGCGGGGGGCTTTCGCACTTCTACGAATGGCTCAACTATCTGATGGGATATGAGACTCTTTGCTACGCTCTGGTAGACGACAGAGAACTTGTTCGCGCTATTTGCGACAAGGCGCTGGAGATCAACATCAAGGTGATAAACCGGATGCTGCAGTATGACAGAGTGAAGGCAACCTGGGGAAGCGATGATATGGGTTTCCGCTCCGGCACTCTGCTCAGCCCGGCGGATATGCGGGAGTTCATCCTGCCAGGGCACAAAAAGATGTCCGAGATGTCGCATGCGGCAGGACGACCCTATTTCCTCCACTCCTGCGGCAAGTTGTCCGAGATAATGGAAGACCTGATCGAGGATGTCCGAATAGACGCCAAGCACTCCTTTGAAGACACCATCGAGGATGTGGCCGACGCGAAGAAACGCTACGGCGACAGGATCGCAGTACTGGGCGGGATAGACCTCGACTTTTTGTGCAGGGCTACCGAGGAGCAGATCAGGGCCAGGGTCCGCAAGACTTTGGATCAGTGCCTGCCCGGCGGCGGTTACTGCCTCGGAACCGGAAACAGCGTGGCAAACTATGTTCCGCTGGACAACTATCTGGCTATGGTACACGAGGGGCGCAAGTATGCGGTCTAGGAGTCGGATTCTCGCCTGCATGGTAGCAGCGGGGTGCCTGCTGGCTACCATGTGGGGTATATCATACGCTGAACCCGCGAGCATTGTTAAGATGCCGGTGAACAACCGCATCTGGGAGGTATATGAAACCAACCCTCTGACTGCGGTGAGCGAGGGGCAGGTTGCGCGGGTGTGGGTCTCGCCCAACGGGGCGAGCATCGCGTATGTCACAGTCACCCCGGAGGCAAGCCGTCTCTGCGTCAAGAGCGCCGCAGGTGGTAAGGCCAGCGTGATCGCCGTTGCCGGAAGAGACCCTGGCGCGACAAACCGCCCGGATGGCGCGAAGAAGACCCGTTGGGACCTCGATCAACTGAACCTGGTATGGTCCGCCGACAGCAGGCTGGTGGCGTTCCCGGTGTTCGACGATGAGCCTGTGGGAGAGTCAGCTCGCACCAAGGACTGGACGTGGATAGTCACATTCACAGCTTCCGGTGAGCAGAAGTCTTCGTTCCCGCTTCCGAGAGCGCTGGAACTGGTCGGCGACATCCGCTGGAGCCAGGACGTGCGCAAGATCGCAATGGTGGTCAAGCCGCACACGAGTTCCGCGTTGCGAGTTTCGAGTTCTGAGTCCAAAGACGTCAACCCAGTGACTTCGTCTATCTTCCTGCTGGACCTCTTCGCGGGGTCGGCCCAGCCTATCTACACGGAGCAGGGGTCGATCATCAGCCTGGTGGGCTGGAGCAAAGGCGGGAAAGCCCTCCAGTTCACCTCGCCGGTTGCGAATGGCGACATCCAGTTGCAGGAACTGGACCTGGCCTCAGGCAAAGCCACCCCGATTGACCACAGGCAGGCTGCAGAGATTGTGACCCAGGACTGGGACTACCGCCTGATCACAGCAGCAACCGGCCTCGTGCTGGAGAACAGGCAGAATTCAAAGCGCTTCGCTGTCTGCCGGGACGCTTCGGCGCGATTCATTGGCTGGACGCCCAACGGTCTGGCTGTGCTTTCGCGAGCGGGTGAACTTGCGGATGACACCGCCGAGAGAAGAAACATTATGACATCGCTCTGGCTCTCCCGGCCATTGCAGATGGGCGTCAACAGCATGTGCCTCGCTCTGGACTACGATGCGGCCGTCACTCCGACGTTTTCCAAGGACTGCTCGGTTGCGGGTTTTGTTAGTGGTGGGCGGCTCTGGGCTGTGAGAATCAACCGCCGCGACGCCTCTCTGGATGAGAAAGCCGCCTACAGGATGGTCTTGAACAGCCAGGAAGAGAAGACAGTGGCTTTGACCAGGGCAGCCGAGATCGCCAAAGCCCTTAGCGCCTACATGGGTGCGAACGAGGGCAGGTTTCCCGGAAAGGACACCGTGGCAGCCGACTTGAAGCCATATCTGCGCGACCCTCAGGCGTTCAACAAACCCGGCAGCCTTCAGCGAGCGTTCAACTACAACCCTCCGGACACTCCCGCTCTCACCGGCAGGACAATGGACATCGGCAGCTTCGACCCGGGCGGCTCCTGGCGGATCATAATCTCATCCGATAGCAAGACCAGGATGGAGGGTCGATAGTGTCGACTACGGGTGAGAGCAAGGAAAACGAGACATGCCATACAAAGTAGCCATGATCGGCGCGGGGTCGGTGGGATTCTCCATCGCCATCGCGCGCGAGCTTCTGCGGTCCGAGTTGCTCTCGGACTGCGAGTTTGTGCTTATGGATATAGACGCCGAACGAGTGGCCGAGTCCGAGGCCCGGATCAAGGCTCTGGCGAAGCAGGCGGATACGGCGATAGAGGTATCATCCACTACGGACCGCCGCGCAGCGCTGGACGGAGCCGATTTCGTGGTGACATCGTTCGCCCCCAAGCGCTACCCATTCTGGCGCAAGGACATCGAGATCGCCGCAAGACACGGTGTGGAGCTTTTCCAAGGGGAAAATGGGGGGCCGGCAGGGCAGATCCACGCTCTTCGCAACATCAGGATTATGCAGGAGATTGTCGCGGACATCGCCAAGCTCTGCCCAGACACCTGGGTGATGAACTTCACCAACCCGATGTCGATGCTGTGCACCTACCTTTACAAGCACACGCCGGTCAACGCGGTCGGCTTCTGCCACCAGGTGCACGGGAGCATTGGAGTCGTGTCCGAGATGCTGGGAATGGAGCCAGGCGACTTGCAGATAGTATCAGCCGGCATCAATCACATGAACTTCCTGCTGGATATTCGAAGGCAGGGCGCGTCGCGGAGCTACATGCCGGAGTTCATCGAGGGTGTGCGCAAGAGCCAGTATTGGCAGAAGATCCACGAGTACATACCCGAACAGGCCTTCACGCTGGAGTTCCTCAATACGTTTGGAGTATACCCGGTGGGCTATGATGGCCACATTTGCGAGTATGTGCCGTTCTTCTACTCCAAAGCCCAGTGGGAAGAGTTGGGATACAAGTCGTGCGTAGAGAGCCTGCTTGAGTTGGAGGAGTTCCGGGGAGAGGCAGCGGCTACCGGAACGGTGGACGACGTGGAGGTAGACCGAATCCTGGGCCAGGGCAAGTTCCCTTTCCCAAAAGACCCGGCTGGAGACTACTACCGCGAGTCGCCTGTTGAGGTGATGGAAGCCTTGCTCACCAACAAACCGCTATACCTGGACGCGATGGTTATCCTCAACAACGGCTGCGTCTCCAATCTGCCGGACGATGCCGTTGTGGACATTCCGGCAGTGGTGGTCGGTGGCAAGCCGAGGGGGATCGCGGTGGGCGCGCTGCCGACCGTGGTCGCAGAGCTTTGCAGACGGCAAATTGTGATCCACGACCTGGTAGCGCAGGCCGCAGTTGAGCACAGCCGCCAAAAGCTGCTGGAAGCGATGTGCCTGGACCCGTTCGTGAGGAATCTGAAGTCGGCGCGGGAGTTGGTCGAGGATTATGTGAGTGAGTATGCCGGCTACCTGCCGGAACTGCATTGAGAGAGGAAGAACAGCAAGATGGAACTGGTGTATCTGAGCAGAAAAGACGTTGAAGACCTCGGAATGAGCATGGCGGAAGTAATCGAAGCCGTGGACAATGGATTTCGGCTGAAGGGGCTCGGCAAGACCGAGATGCCGCCTAAGCCCGGCATCCACCCGCGCCAGGATGCATTCATACACGCGATGCCGGCATACGTACAGGAAGTCGAAGCTGCGGGGCTGAAGTGGGTCAGCGGGTACCCGTCCAACCCGGCAAAGGGCCTGCCATACATCACCGGGCTGCTTGTGCTTAATGACCCGGACACCGGGATACCGATCGCAGTGATGGACTGCGGGTGGGTAACAGCGATGCGCACCGGAGCCAGCGCGGGAATCTCCGCCAAGTATCTGGCTAGGCCGGACAGCAGCGTGGCCGCGATAATCGGGTGCGGGGTCCAGGCGAGAACGAGCCTGATGGCTCTGGTGGAAGTCCTGCCGAAGCTGTCCGGAGTCGCCTGTTACGACCTTTTCCCGGCGTCTACCGACAAATTCATCCAGGATATGTCCGCAATGTTCCCAAAACTGGAGTTCGTTGCCTATGATACCCCAGGGGGTACAATACCCGATGCGGACGTTGTAGTGACCGCAATACCCATTGTCGACGAGCCAGAACCACTTCTGGATGCCGACGCCCTCAAACCGGGCGGTCTGGCGGTGTCTTTGGACTACGACGCGGCCTGGACAAGCGCTGCGATTAACCAATGTGACAAGTATTGCTCCGATGATATCGGCCAGATGGTCTATACGAAAGGCCAGGGCACTCATTTCAGGGGTATACCCCAGCAGGTATATGCAGACCTGGGTGAACTCGCGGCAGGCCTGAAGCAGGGCAGGACAAATGCCACGGAACGGATATTCTCAATGAATATGGGAATTGCGGTGGACGACATGGTCACGGCCAGAGTTCTGTATCAGAGAGCTCTGGAAACCGGCAAAGGCGCCAGACTGCCGCTGTAGGCGCGAGTCTGGCGTCCACATCTACCCCCACTGGATTGGAGCATCAATGAACCTCAAGCATATTATCAGCGTGGTCGATTCGCATACGGCTGGTGAACCTACCAGGATCATTGTGGATGGTTTTCCGCAGGTCAAGGGCAGCAATATGGCCGAGCGGATGGAATACCTGAGGACTGACATGGACTGGCTGCGGAAGTCCCTGATGAGGGAGCCGCGAGGACACCGCGACATGTTCGGCGGTATCCTTGTGCCGCCTTTTGACCCCACCGCCGATGCCGCTGTCATCTATATGGATGGCGGGCTATACTACAATATGTGCGGTCACGCCTCTCTGGGCATCTGCGCCATGCTGGTTGAGACCGGCAGAGTCGCTCCAACGCCTCCTCTCACAACCATCCGCCTGGAAACCCCGGTGGGTATGGTGGAAGGCACAGTTTCTACGGCGGCCGATGGCGGCATCGAGGGAGTCAGCCTGGTGGATGTGCCATCATTTGCCTGGGCTGTCGACCGGATCATCAACTTTCCCGGCTGCGGGAAGGTGAGGGTGGATATCGGCTTCGGCGGGAACTTCTTCGTAATTGCCGAGGCTGCTGATCTGGGTCTTGAGAGCATTGACCCCGAACACACCACCGAGCTTATCCGGGCCGGGATTGCGCTGCGAGAAGCCGCGAACGAACAGATACCCGTCCAGCACCCGACCAGGAAGCATATCACCACCATAGACATCTGCATGCTCACCGCCCCACCCTCCGGAGACCACGCGGACGCCCGCAACATAGTCATCCTCGGCGAAGCCCAGGCGGACAGGTCTCCGTGTGGGACCGGGACCTGCGCGCGGATGGCAGTTATGCACCGAAAAGGGCAGCTTGCGGTCGGCCAGCCTTTCAGGCACGAAAGCTCGATCCGTTCGGTGTTTCTGGGAGAGATAGTGGGCGAGACCGAGATCGGTGGAATACCGGCGGTGGTGCCAAAGATAAGCTGCCGGCCGTTCCTGACAGGCTTCCACCAGTTCGTTATAGACCCCGAAGACCCCTTCGCCGAAGGGTTCAGTCTGGCGTGAGCGAGTCGTGAATAGCCGTTCCTTGAGCGGAGTGGAAAGGACCAACACAGGATCTGTTCCGCTTTTCGGGTCCGTGGGTATGATAGACAAGGCCAGGAGGTCAGCGATGAAGCGATATAAGTATCTCATAGTCGGCGGTGGGATTGCCGCGAGTTCGGCGGTGAAGGGGATCAGGGGAGTCGACCCGGATGGCTCAATAGGTGTCATCGGCGCGGAGACACATCCCCCGTACAGGCGACCGTGGCTTTCAAAGAAGCTCTGGGCGGGCAAACCGTTGGAGCAGGTCTACTTCAAGATCGAGGGGGCCGACCTCCAACTGGGCCGCACCGTGGTCTCCATCGACCGTTCCGCCAAAACGGTAACCGACGACCGCGGCGAGACCTGGGGGTACGGGAAACTGCTGCTGGTCACCGGCGGCTCTCCCCGCAGGCTGCCGACATCGGTTGAGGGGATTATCTACTATCGTGACCTCGATGACTACCTCAACCTCCGCAAGCGAACGGAGACGCTCGAGAGTTTCCTGGTCATAGGCGGGAGTTTCATAGGCTCGGAGGTCGCCGCAGCGCTTGCCATGGCAGGCAGAAAAGTGACGATGGTGTTCCCCGGCCCCGCCATCTGCGACCGAATATTCCCCGAAGACCTCGCGGCCTACGTCACCCAGTTCTACCGCGACAAGGGTGTGACTGTGCTCAATGATGACCTGACCGAGAGCTTCGAGGGCAAGCCGGGCGAGTATTCCGTTACCACCCGATCCGGCAAGACCATCCGGACGGAATGCATAATAGCCGGTCTGGGCATCACCCCGAACGCCGAGCTGGCGCAGGCAGCCGGGCTGGAAGTGACCGACGGAGTGGTGGTAGACGAGCTGCTGCGGACCTCCGACCCGGACATCTACTGCGCCGGAGACATCGCCAACTTCAAGAGCGGTCTTCTGGGAACTCGCGCCCGCATCGAGCACGAGGACAACGCGCTCAAGATGGGTAGACAGGCTGGGGCCAACATGGCCGGGGCGAGCCAGGCCTACACCTACCATCCATACTTCTACTCAGACATGTTCGAGCTGGGCTATGAGGCAATAGGCGCGCTGGATTCCAGGCTCGATACATTCGCGGACTGGAAAGAGCCTTACAAAGAAGGTGTGATCTACTACCTGGAGAATAGCCGAGTGCGCGGAGCACTGCTGTGGAACGTGTGGGACAAAGTGGACGCCGCCCGAGAGCTGATCGCCCAACCAGGCCCATTCAAGCCTGATGATCTGGTGGGGAGGATTACGGGGTAGGTTTGGAGTTTAGGTAATTCCGCCTGAACTTGGCTTCCTCAAGGTCGATCTCTTCCTGTTTCCTCCTGAGGAACGCCTCGGTTCCGCCGCCGGGCAGCCCTGCAAGCAATCCCAGTGCACTCGTGCGTTCGGTTGGTTTCTCAACCGGTTCTTCTTTCTTGTGGGCTTTCGGCATGTCTGTCCTCGGTAAACGGCTTTTGTCTTGACGCTGCTAGATACATTCTACCACATCATTCGTCGCCCCGCCCTCCCGTGACAGTAGCAACAATCTCCCTCCGGCGGGGTCTCTCTTCTCCCGGTTAGCAACTCCGGAGTCGGCTGTGTTATGCTATTGGCGTACTTGGTTCACGATTTTCGTATTTCGGAGACATAGTGTGACCCCGCAACTGATCGGCCTCGTTCTGTTTTCCACGGTAATGCATGCAAGCTGGAACCTGCTCGCCCGCCGCGAGAGGTGCGAAGGTCTCTTTCTGAGCCGAATGCTGGTGATAATATCCATCGCCGGCTTCCTCCCTGTCCTCGTCTCCGAGATCATGGTCCGCTCGCTCACTCCGCTGGCCTGGGCCTGCGTTGTGGGGTCTGGTCTTTGCTGCGGTGTGTACTATTACTTTCTGGCAAAGTCCTACGAATCCTCCGACTTCACAGTTGTGTACCCTGTAGTCCGGTCATTGCCGGTGCTGCTGATAGCCTTCGGAGACGTGCTTCGAGGGAAGTTCCTGACCGGGCCCGGATGGGTGGGGATGGTTATTGTGGCTATGGGCTGCTTCCTGGCCCCTCTGCACTCTATCCGGGAGATCAGCCTGTCCAAGTATCTGAACAGGACTACCCTGTGGTTGGTGATGGCTGCGCTTGGGACCGTGGGCTACAGCTTGCTGGACAAAGCTGCTGCAGAGGTAGTGAAGCAAGGTCCGGCTACCGCCGCCCGATATGCCTACGTTTTCTTCCTTGTGTCATACCTGACCTATGAGTCGGTGATCAGGCTGCGAAAGGATCCCCGGCAGCGTTCCGAGACACTCGGTTGGATCATGCCCGCTTTGGGGTCCGTGTTTTGCTTCGGAGCTTACTGGCTGGTGCTGTGGGTATACCAGATGGCCGACAACGCCAGCTACGTCTATGCGTTCAGACAGTTCAGCATCCTGATCGGGGTTGCGCTCGGGTTCGTGATCTACAAGGAACGAGGCGTGCGCGTGCGAATGGCCGCTGCGGCGATGATTATCGCGGGGCTGGTTGTTATTGGTTTGTGGGGAAGGTAGCGCCACCTGCCGCGTACAAGATAGAAGAATGCAGCCAAACAAACAGCGCAGACCCCGGATAGATGCTGACGGGACGGTCCGAATAATGGACCGCCGCGTAACCGCGCCCGTCTCATTCACCCAGATATCGGATGTCCACCTGTATCCCCCGCCTGACGACCGCGACTCCATCAACGAAGCCTATCGCCAGATAAGCTGCAACGGCAGTCTTCGGGCGCTGGAGACCCCCTACAATACCCTGGTGGCCCAGCTTGCGGCAATGCTGGATGAGGTCAAGGCGCGGAGAGATGACTTCGTGCTCTGGACCGGCGATATCCTGGACACATACGACCCCGAGACCGCCTCTTTGGTAGTGGAGCTATGCCGGGAGCGCGGTCTGCCATGCTATTTCCAGATGGGCAACCACGATTGGGACTTCGGCTGGACCCCGGGCGACACGTCCACCAGGCTGCCCGCCACGATGTTCGATATTGAGATGCGGAATAAGCAGGCCCGGAAGATGATGATACAGGACTGGGGCATGCCGGGGCTTTATTACTCGTTCGAGCGCAGTGGCGTGAAGTTTATCAGCGCCGACACTATGCACCGGACTCTCAGGGACCCATCCGACGGCCCCATCAACCCGGCCAGCACATACGATCAGGCCCAGGCGGAATGGATTATCGACCAACTCAAATGGGATGGGCCGATGGTTCTGTTCCAGCACGTGCCGTTCAACCCGACCACTCCGGATTACCAGGTTGAGCCGTGGAAGAGCTTCGTCTACGGCTGTGTGAACGAAGAGGACCCGATAACCCGGCGGGTTGCGGAGGCCGTGAAGACCTGCCCCAACCTGCTGGGGGTGTTCGTCGGGCATAAGCACCGCCGCGCCGAAGACCCGCTGGGCAGCACGTGGCAGTTCATGATCGGCCTGGCCGCTGAAGGCCAATCGCGGCGGGTGGTGATTGAGAGGGAGTAGACTTCCGACGTTCATACGCGGCGTTGAAACGCCGCGCTGTGCCTGCGAAACCCTCCGCGAGGGTTTTGTAATGTCAGCCCGGTGCTTCAGCTCCGGGCGCAGGATATCAACCAGACAAGGAGACCGACCAATGATCGAATACCTACCTCTGAACCCCGAAACAGCCCCGCTGGCCCACAAGGTGTATCTGCCTTGGGTCGAGCGGATATCCTATTACTTCCCGATTGATGCGGAGGAGTTTGCGCGTACATTGTTCGCGCAGCCGTGGGTCCATCGGGCTGATTTCGAGATCAGCGCCGACGCCAGCCAGGTTGCGCTGGAGGACGGGAAGCCGGTCGGATGGGTGCAGGCCGGGTACCTCAGCGGCATTGCATCGATTCCAGCCGGGCAGACCGATGCCCTGGTTCGCTGCCTGATGGTTGCGCCGGGTCGAAAGGACGTGGGGGAGGCTTTGTTGGACCACGCGTTGAAGAGCCTCGCCCAGCGGGAGGTCCGCGCCTGGCGGGCATTCGAGCACAACTCCGGCTACACATTCGCCACCGGCATCGGGAAAGCGTCTCACAATATGACCGAGGTGATGGAGGTCTTGTCCGAGCGCGGATTCGCGCCGGATGACACCAACTTCGTCTACGTAACCGAGGACCTCAAGGCCAGACCCGCGGGTAAGGAACTGGCGGAAGTGAAGTCGGAGGTCCTCATCCGAGGCTGGCAGGAATGGCCGGAGGGGGTGGAGTGGGACCAGTTCAACTTCACCGAGCGGGGAGAGAAGGTCGGCTATGCCACGGTAGTTACCTTGGAAAGGCTCACAAGCTATCCCGGCGAGGACACGCTGTTTGTGAAGGGCATCGCAGTAGAGGACAAGCACCACCGCCGAGGCATCGGCCACCTGATAATGCAAACCCTCTGGGACTACTACAGGCCCCAGGGCATCCGCCGCATAATCCTCAACACCGCCGACAACAACTACGTCGCCCAGAAGTTCTACGAAGCCATAGGCTTCAATATGCCGGACCTGGTGTCGTCGCTGCAAGTTGAACGGCCGATTGGGTGACAGGCCTTAAGTTAGTCTCCCTGTACCGCTGAGAGAAAGGAGACTTTCGTGAGGACAAATGCCCTGCAACTGAAGCCCGGCTCTGCAAAGCCTCGCCATCCCGAAAAAGTCATGTCAGTACGACATCAGTGTAACGGTTACATGCTATAATACGTGATAATGTGCGGCTGTGGCACCGCTTCAGTTGGCGCAAGCGAAGCAACCAAGAGTCGATTGGCGGATATGTCTATCTGGTCGAGCCTAGAAACAGGATGACAGGAGGACGTTGGCAATGATTCAGGTATTGTATAAGAAGAACGAGAAACCTGCGGCGATCTGGGTTACGGATCGGCAGCCGAGTGTTGCCAGCACACAGGATCAGGATTTGCTGATGGCAATCGTGACGGGACACCGTGTGCACTCATGGACGAACGTGATGCTTGGGGAAGTCGAGTTACGAACCATCTCCGCAACCATGCCTCCACCAATTCAGGCTTCTGGAATTGAGCGCGGAGTACTCACTCCTTTTCGAGACGAAGACATGGTCTATCCGCCCGGTGACCGAAGCTTTTGGTCGGCCTACCACATAGTAGCTGATCCGGAGAACGACGGACTGTGGGATGTGAACGCGAAATTCCTAAGGCCTGGCTTATGGTTTAGCCCGACTGTTGCGGGTGGGACCATAGTCGGTCACCAGAACAGGATATACGTGATTCCGGATGGAGAGATAGGGCGGTTTGCCAAACGACTCAAAATGGAAGGTGCTACGGCATTCTCTGGGTTCGATTCGTTCGACGATGCCACCGTTGTATATACGGATGCGCAAGGAGTAATCAGCGAAACGATACTACCAGAAACGAATGACAGAATGGCGCCTGACATAGTGATACAGTCGGTACGGCAGGGTGCGCCGATTGGGGCCATCAAAGAACTCATGAAAGCCACCGGTCTTGGTCTCAAGGAGGCAGAAGACATTGTAGATAACGTGGCCAGATCACTAAGGGATGAGGCAGAATCAACCTCAAAGACACCGTCTTGTTCTGCCGAGCAAGATTTGGACGGTGTTCTGGCGTTACTGAGGGCAGGCGAGAAGATTCGAGCAGTCAAGTTCTATAGGGAACGCACAGGATACGGCCTCAAGGAGTCTTTGGATGCAGTAGACGCGATAGCGCGTGCCCACAACATCACCGTCGCGGCCGATTCTAAGTCCGGGTGCTTTATCGCGACCGCCTGCTACGGTTCACCTGACCAGTCCCAGGTTCTTGTGCTGCGGGCCTTTCGTGATGATGTGCTCCTTAATTCGGGTTGGGGAAAGCGATTTGTGTGGGCCTACTACCGATTGTCTCCCCGTGTTGCGGTCTGGCTAACCGCCCGTCCGATATGGAGGTCTATATTTAGGCGATTTCTGATGGACCCAGTAGTTGGCCTACTCACGGTATACAAGAGCAAGGCAGAGTAGGCGAACCACTTATGTGCTTCGCGGAGCTTCCTGCACCAAAGCTTCACTCGTAGCTGCGCCGGGACTAAAGGTCTCCCCGCGCATTTGAATGCCGTGCGTTCTTCTACGAAGACCACACGGAGGCCACGGTCAAGTTCAGTGTCAACTGGGGCAACACCGGCGCCTACTACCACGACATCCGCCTCAAGAAGGTCCCGGGCGGGTGGGTGCCCATCGAAGTCGGCGGGACGATAGTCGCTTAGGAACTGGGAGGGCGAGGCTCTGCCGAACCGCCAGTAATTGGGATCAGCAAGCCTTCGCCCTGTCGTCCCGCAGCTGCCGACTAATCCTCTCGTGTGTGGGGTCTGTTTCGGGATTTCCGGACGGGCCTTTCGCAGGGCGCTTCGCTATCCCTGCTTTCGACCGGCGGTTGAGGGATGATCATTCTATCGTGGCCGCAGTGGCACGTCCTCAAATCCCGAGAAACACCTTGGAATCCCACTTACTTCTTGTCACTTAAGTGCCGGATGCTCCATTTGGCGTAGGATATGTGCTCGCTGCCGGGAAACTCTCTTTCCAGCATCGTCAGGTACTTCTGCGCCGTAGGGACGTCACCCTCTCGAGCGGCAAGCCTTACAAGTATGCTGAGTGTGGCCTCTCGAAGTGGGGAATCAGCCCAGCACAGAGCCTTCTCATAGGCACTGAAGGCCTCTTTGCGATCCCGTATTTCCAAACCATTTTGTGCAATAGCGCTCCAGGCATACGACGCGTACCTTGATGTGGGAAACCGTTCGGCAACCTCTCTGAGAACGGGAATCTGGTACCGCGACCCCCCGAAAAAGAAGTGTTCGTATTCTGAAGACTGCCGTTTGATGTAACACCAAGCCTGCGCATCTACCCCGGTTGGCTCTACCACTTTCACGATGACTACGTTCGACTCAATGGCAACCTTGCGTCCCTGCTGCTCGTAAAGTGCGGTCTTGACCCGATAGCGTCCCGGACGCGGGAAGAATGCTCTCGTTTGACCTTCAACCGTATCTCCCCACCAAAGGCACGTCTGCCGGGTCTCCGTGAATCCGCTTGGAAGCGACCTGCCAACACCGCCGATGTAGTCCGCGTGGGCCTCAGTGCGCACGCTCACTACTCCAAAAGGCATTCCGGCAGGGGCCAGATACACTACCAACCATCCGTCGCCTGGGCTGAGCATGGTATGTCCGCGCACAGGGTGGTTCGTTTTGTTACTCACGGTAACCATCACGGGCACGGCTTCCATTGGCAGCACCGGCTTGTCTGCGATGGCTATCCGCAGCGTGAGTTCGGTGAATGGACCTGCTTCGGAGGGCTGCTGAGCAGGCGACGCGGCAAAGGCAGGTACGGCCAATAACAGCACGATACACGGGAGTAGATACCGCATACTGGGCCTCCTGGTGGCGATTCTCGGAACGCCGGGTCATCCGTTACTGCTAAGCTGGAGGTGTTTCGGGTTCTCTGCTTCGCTCAAGTTCCGAAACACCTTGTACCCGTAACCCGCAACTAAACCTTTGCCCTGTCGTCCGGCTGTTGCCAGTTGCCTCTGGTGAAGTCCGGGTAGGGTAGCGGGATGCTGCCGTGGGCTACCGATATGTCCGAAAGCGGGCCGGGGGCGCTCCACGCGGCTGCGTCATAGCAGTCCGTATCCGGCGCAAGGCCCCTGCGGTACAACTGGATCAGGCGGTAGTTCATTATGAAGTCGCATCCGCCGTGGCCGCCAAGCTGCCTCGCCAGTTCGCCCTGCTCCCGCCACAACGGGTGCTCATACTTCTCCTTCAGCGGCTCGAATGGCTCCCAATCGTGCTCGCCCTCGCCGTCGAAGAAGACGCGCGGCGGCCAGTCGCAGAATGTGGCCTTGGTCCCCTGAACCAGGTTGATGCGGCTGTATGGCCTCGGGGTAACAACGTCGTGCTCCAGCAAGACCGTGCGGCCAAGCTCTGTCTGCATCAGCGAGAGGTTCATATCCCCGCAGGTGTAGGTTTCCTTGCGCTTGTAGTCGTCCGCCGCAAGGTTCTTCTCACCATACTCCTTGAGCGAGGCCTGAAGGCTGCTCATGGAGACAAACCGGGTGAACCTGTCGCCCCGGTGGATGTTCATATACCACGCCACCGGCCCCAGGCCGTGGGTGGGGTAGAGGTTGCCGTTGCGGGTCTTGTGAGGCTCGCGCCGCCACAGCCCCTCGGACTCCTCCGCCATCAGCAGGTAGCGCAGGTCGTGGATATAGGCGGCTTCCGCATGGGTGATGGTGCCAAAGACCCCCTCGCGGATCATATTCATCACTGTCATTTCCGCGGACTCATAACAGCAGTTTTCGAGGATGATGCAGTGCTTCCGGGTGCGCTCCGATGTCTCCACCAACTGCCAGCAGCCCTCGAGAGTAGTTGCAGCCGGGACTTCCACCGCCGCATGCTTGCCGCACTCCATGGCATGCACCGACATCGGCACGTGCAGGTCCCAGGGGGTGCAGACATAGACGATGTCCACGTCGTCGCGCTCGCAGATCTTGTGCCAGTCGGTTTCCATGGCGGGAGTTGGCTGGCCCGCTTTCTCCACTGCCTCTTTGGCGCGCTGCGCCGCCGCCTCGTCGATGTCGCTGATGGCGGTGACCTGAGCGCCCTCCACAGCCAGCACCTCGTTAAGCTGCCCAGACCCGCGGCTTCCGACGCCGATGAACCCGATCCTCACCAGGTCGAGCTTCTCAAGCGGCACTCCGACCATGCTCTCAAACCGCCGCTGCGGGATAGTCTCCACATATTTCAGCGCTTCATCAGCGCTCCGAAAAACCTCGTTTGCCATTGCTTCTCCCTGCCCTGCCAAATCAGTTACCGTTTGGCATAATAGTTTAGTTGAGGCTGGATGTCAAATTGGGGGTTGGGTGTTGGGTTCTGGGTGTTGCCGGAATGTGTAGGCTGCCAACGAAGCGCGTCTTTGAGTAAGAGTTCACTCTTGGCGAGTACAACGTCATGCTGAACTTGTTTCAGCATCTGGCTCGATTGTAAGGAGACCCTGAAACAAGTTCAGGGTGACGTTCACCCCCATGATCGGTGAGCTCTTACGTCTTTGACTGCGCGGCTGCCCGGTGCTATAGTATGTTTGTGAAGACCATGCTCGGTGCATGACTTTCCCTGCTCTCCCTCCAGAGCACGAAGGGCGCCCAATCGGCTTCGCGACAGCAGTTCTGGCGCAACTACTTCGTCTGAGGAGGGAACACTCATGCTTTCTCGCTACCTGCTCTACCTTACTCGTTGGCAGCTTTCCACCCCAGTTCTCGCGTTCTGCGTGATCGTGTTTGCCCGGTACGGCAGTGTCGTCGCCACCATAATCGCCAACTTCATCGGCGGGTTGATCTTCTTCTGGGTCGACCGCTACATCTTCAGCATGGACTTGAAGGAACCGATGTGGTCGGTGAGAGAAGAGGTAACTTGTTCGGACTGCGGGCTCTTCCGCATCATCCGTGCTACTCCGCGTAATCCGCGATTCAGGCGATCTCCACCACAATGTGCTCCACTGCGGTATGCCGATGCATATACACTACGTTCAACCGACCGTCCTCGTCAATGCACATCGCGGGCTGGGCCTTGACTCCCGGTCCCGGCGCGAGTTCAATGAGGTTCTGCCAGGTTGCGCCATTGTCCGCTGATCTCGCCAGCCACAGCGGGCTGCGCTCGTGCCAGTCGAGGTTGGTGGTGTTGTCGTATGCCATCAGCAAAGAGCCATCCGTCCAGGTGATGACATCTATCTTGGACTCATTGTTGGTGATGGTTGTCAGCCCCGGCTCGGTCCAGGTCTTGCCGTTGTCCGTGCTCCGGCAGGTGTAGGCATAGATGACTACCTCGACATCCGCGCCCCAGCCCATATTCACCGGGCAGGCCCGTGTGTAGATGTGGATCGAGCCATCGGGTCGAAGCACCAGGACAGGTTCCCGAATCTTGGTTTTGTCCCTGGCTTGCAGAAGCTGTTCGGGCTGCCAGGTCTCGCCATCGTCGGTAGACCGCAGTATCCGCACACTTCCGAAGTAGTAGTTTTCCTGGTCCTCAGTGCTGCTGATAGCCATGAGCATGTCGCCGTTTGGCAGCAGGATGCCGTCATTGCTGGGATGGCCGATGAGAGGGATGTTGGTTTCCTTCGCCGGATACCAGGTCATGCCGCCATCCTTGCTCTTGGTGGACCACAGTTTGTCCCTGCCGTTGCACCAGTTGCTGGAGTTGTACTCGGTATCCAGGAACTTGCCGAAGACCAGCAGAATCTCACCCTTCTTGTTCTTGAAGAAGCACCCATTGTGGCAGGAGTACCTCATATCGGTGCCCACACCCTCAGGATTCGACCACTCCTTCGCACCCTTCTCCAACCTCGATAGCCAGATGGTGCAGTCGCGGCCCATCGGGTCATCGTTCCAGTGCATCATACCACCGCACCAGGTAGCCAGCAGGGTGCCATCGTAACCCAATGTGACACTGGGCATATGGTTGCACTGCCGCTCATCAAACCAGGCCTGAACCCATTTTCTGTCTACTATCTTTGCCTGCATAGTCCCCTCCGTGTCTTGTTGCCGAAGCCGCAGCTACTTGCGCAGCCTTGATGTAGGATGCTTCCTGAATACGTCCACATAATCCTGAGCCGACAGCTTGTGCTTAGCGAGGAACTCCTTGTTGAGAACAAGCCTGGGGTCGCCGCCGCGTGCAGTGCTTCCGTGATAAATCCAGCATCCGAATGCCGCGTTCTCGACTATGCTAAGCTGCTCATCCAGATACTTGGGCAGGTAGAGCGGCACACCCCCGCCAAAACCCGCGATCCAGGGGTGAAAGCCGGGAAGCACCCGGTCCGCGAACGGGTAGACCTTGTGGACCTTGTTGATAAACGCCGGAAGATCGATGAATGAGTAAGTCGTCCATTCGGGATAGGCAACAGCCGGGTCGTACAGTTCCTTGTTGCCCCTGCCGTAGCTCTTCTCGGTTCCCTGCCAGATTTCAAGCCCGGCGTCGTGGATCCCCTTCATCCACCAGTAGTTGCCGTCGGTGCAGCCCGGTATGCCGGCGTACATTACAGCCTCATAGAACTGGAAGACCGGGCAGCCCCAGACTTCCTTGATCACCTTGCCATACTGCAAGCCGCGCTGATAGTAATAGCCCGCGTAGCCGAATTCATCGTTGAAAACCCAGCAGTCGATGTGGTCGGCAACCTTCAGGTATTTCTCAACTATCGCCGGGTCGGAAGGAATGATGTAGTCCTCCGCGTCCATCACCAGCCCTCGGAACCCCAGCTTCTTAGCCTGGCTGTAAATCTCCCGCGCCCGCCTGAGGGTAGTCTCCCACTTGAGATCGTCCCGCAGGTCGGCGGGGCTGTTCACGAGCGCGCCAAAGCCTTCGTCCTCCATCAGCCAGTAGTTGATGCCGCGCTTCTTCAGTTCCTTGAACACGCCCGCCTTCTCCAAAACACCAAACCCAAGGTTGGGCCGGGTGCTGGGAAATGCGGTAGCCAGCTTGTCTATCCAGATGTCGGTCGCGCCGAGGTCGCGGTCGATGTAGTCCATCGCGTCCACAAAGTCACTCTTTACATCCCCGCCCCACCAGTGGCACAAGTGCCTTTCGGGACGGTGCCTCTTGCCGAACACCTCTATCTCCCCGACTCCCACTTTGTCTCCCGCTCTGAGGCCGACTCGCAGGTACCTTCCAACCGAAGGCGGGACACCCACCGCAGTCTTCTGCCCGGAGCCTCTGAACAGGTTGATGGGCCGGGAGAACAGATCCCTCATGTTTGCAGTGTCCGGCCCAACAGAGATTTCATCCACATAGAACGGCGCCGCCCCGGGGCCGATGGTTATGTCTACCCTTTCGACCACGGTCGGCTGACCCAGATCAAAGAGAAGCTTCGCGCCGCCGTTCCCCCAATTGAACGTAAACTCGGTGGTGGGCTTCCCGTCTGTCGCGTATTCCGGGTTCTGGAACGCATCCCCCGCGGTCACGGACACCAGCTTGAGGTTCACTTTGCCAACAGACCGATTGCCGGGCGCTGCGGACAGGACTCCCGATACACTGAGGATCGCGACCACCAGGCAGGTAATCAGGCCCGCCGTGCGGTTTCGTCTGGTCAGGTAACTATGCTTCATCAACTACTCCTGTGTGCCTTCGCGGACACTGCTCCGCTACAACTTCGACATTCCGGCGACGGCTTCCTCCGTCCGCTTTGGGAAGGTAATACCGGTTGACTCGCCGAACAACATACAAGGTAACACATTACTGTACTGAGGTGGAAATCCGCAGATGAGCAAAGTATTTTTCGCTTCCGCGAAGCCCAAAGCTATGAAACCCGACGCCAGCCTGCCCGCGAAGTTCGCGCGGATGCTGGATGGTCTGCCGCTGGCTGATATGTTCGCCGAAAAGAGCGTCGCCATTAAGATGCACCTGGGCGGCGGGGTCGGCTTCACTACTATCCCTCCTCTGTTTGTGAGGATGCTGGTCAAGAAGGTGAAGGAGGCAGGTGGCAAGCCATTTGTGACCGACGGCTCCTTTGCCGTGCCCTCGGCAGTCGAGCGAGGGTACACCGAGGAGGTGCTCGGAGCGCCGGTTGTGCCCGCGGCCGGGGTGAATGAGAAGTACTTCTACCCCCTGCCCATCGGCTTCAAGGACCTGAAGGAGGTCTACGGCTGTGGGGAGATTGTGGACGCCGACGCTATGATCGTCCTCAGCCACGGCAAGGGCCACGGCCAATGCGGCTGGGGCGGGGCAATCAAGAACATCGCCATGGGCTGCGTGATAGGCAAGAGTCGGGGCGGAATCCACGGGCTGATGGACACCGAGTTCGAGTGGCGCGAGGCCGACTGCACCCATTGCGAGCAGTGTGTCACCAACTGCCCCACCGGAGCGTCATCGTTCACGAAAAAGGGCAAGTTCCACATCTTCACCCACCACTGCCGATACTGTATGCACTGCGTGGACTCCTGCCCGGCCAACGCCATCACCATCAACACCGACGGCATCCAGGACTTCCAGACAGGCATGGCGAAAGTCACCAAGGCCGTGCTGGACACATTCGAGCCGAACCGGGTCCTCTACATCAACCACGTGCTCTCGGTGACCCCGTTCTGCGACTGCTGGGGCTTCAGTTCCCCGGCTATCGTTCCGGATGTGGGGACATTCGCCGGCACGGACATAGTGTCGGTTGAGCAGGCTTCCATAGACTCGATCAAGATCGAGAACTTCATCCCAGGCTCCCTCACCGAGCCGCTGCAGGTCAACAACATAGAAGGCCACCTGCTCCAGAAGATCCATTTCAAAGACCCCTACCTGCAAACCCGCCAATCCGCCGCAGAGGGTCTGGGCGAGATGGAATATGAGGTTGCGGAGGTAGAGTAGAACCGCGACGGGCGCGAAAACCGTGATCGGGTGCGATTTGTAATCGCGCCCGAAACAGAACCGTTGCATCTGGGATGCTTCGACGCCGCCAGATCCCGGGCCGGTTCTTTGGGTGCGCGACTGCAAATCGCGCACCATCAGCAGGGTGGTTCATTCCACCGGTCCTATATGTCATATTTGTCCTATATGTCCTATCTTGCACAAACCCATTGACAACGGCCTCGCCGAGTTCTACAATATCTACCATTGGTCGACCAATAGAATACAACCGATTTCTCGAGGAGCAAACCGATGAGTATTTCCAGCAGAGAGCGAATGATCGCGGCGCTGAAGTGTGAGAATACCGACCACGTGCCGTTTTCGCCGTTCATAGTCCAGGGGCCGTGGATGGAGAAGCCGATGTTCTGGCGGAACCAGTTTGAGCGTGCAGAATGTATGCTCGAACTCGATCTAGACCCTAACATAGATATCTGGCTCCCCTGGCCCCAGATTCACAAGGATGTGGAGATCAGGGAATGGCGCGACACCTCCGGCAAGGATCCCATCATTACCAAGGAATACCAAACTCCGGCCGGCGTGCTGCGATCGGTTGTTCGCGAGACCTCGGACTGGTGCGATGCCCTGCATACCCCGTGGATCCCCACCACGATGGGCGGCGAACTGCGCGACCAATTCTGCATGGATATGTGGGACGACTGGAATGTGTCCCGCAGGCTGGAGCCCTGGGTCAAAGGTCCTGAAGACCTCGATAAGCTCAAGTACTGCATGCTCCTGCCCACCGGCCACGATTTGGATATGTGGAAGATGGACACCGAGCGCGCCCTGGAGAAGGCGAAGAAGCACGACATCATCTCGATTGCCCGCCGAACCATAGTCGGCGATGCTTTCCAGTGGTTCTGCGACATCCCTCAGTTCCTGATGTGGATTTCCGATGAGCCGCAGTTCATCAAGGAGTTCTTCCAAATCTTCCAGGACTGGTGTCTTGAGGTAACCAAGTTGGCGCTTGAGGCGGGCGTGGACGCTGTGCAGCGGCGCGGCTGGTACGAGGTCCCGGCATACTGGGGTCCCAGACACTATAAGGAGCTGTTCGTCCCGATGATCGAGGCGGAAACCAAGCTGGTGCATGACGCCGGCAAGATACACATCTACCTGCTCCCCGAGGGCCAGGGAGACTACGGCGAAGTACTCAAGGATATGAGCTTCGACTGCCACATGGGGATCGACCCGAGGATGCTGCGCGGCGGCGATATGCAGTCATTGTTCGAGAAGCTTGGCCACAAGCAGTCGTTCTGGGGCGGGGTAAACGCGGAAGTGACCATCGAAAGCGGCGACCCGCAGAGGATAGGAGCCGAGGTCAAGGAGTCCATCGAGGCTCTCAACGGCAACGGCGGCTTCATCCTGGGCGCGTTCCTCTTCCAACAGATCAGGACCCAGGATGTAATGACCATGATCACCGCTTGGAAGAAGTTCAGATAGCCAGTCCTCTCTCCCGGGGGAGAGAGTTAGAGAGAGGGCGCTCCCTGACAAACAAGATAGGAAGTTTCGGGATTTCCGCTGCGGCTCAAATCCCGAAACACCTGGAATCCGGTTTTCTCCTCTCCCCCGTGCGGGAGAGGCGTTGCCCGAAAGCAACCCCTAGCGAAGCGGGGCTGCTAAAGGGGTCGGGGTGAGGGGCTTCTCAAAGAACAAACAACACCGGAGGCAAGTAATGACCACTCAACTGAAAGGCATCATACCGGCGATAGCCAGCCCGTGTGATGCAAACGACGTATTTGATGAGAAGAAGTTCGCGGCGCATGTCGAGAGACTCTACGCCGCCGGAGTTCAGGGCCTGTATGTTTGCGGGGCAACAGGCGACGGTTACAATATGCTGGTCGAAGAGCGAAACCGGGCGGCGCAGATAGCGGTCGAGATCGGCAACAAGTACGGCGGCCAGACCATCGTACACGTAGGCACATCCAACAGCCGCGATTCCATGAGGCTGGCTGAGAAGGCAGCGGAAGCAGGGGCGGTCGCCGTTTCCGCAATGCCTCCGGCGAACCGGAACCTCGCGCAGTTGGCGGACTACTACACCGACATACAGCGTGCCTCGGGCCTGCCGGTGCTGATCTACCACATCCCCATCCTGACAGGCCGGGTGCTGAGCGTGGACGAGATGTGCAAGCTGCTGGACATCGACGGCGTGATCGGCTTCAAGTTCAGCGACTGGAACCTGTATTTCATGCGTCAGGTAATAAAACAGCGGCCTGGAATCACGGTCTTCAACGGCAACGATGAATTTATGACGCCGGGACTCCTCTATGGAGCAAGCGGCGGCATCGGCATGAACTACAACGTAATGCCGAAGCTGTTCCTGGGAATCTACGACGCGGTTGGCCGCAAGGACCTCGACCGCGCGATGCAGCTTCAAGACCTGATCTGCGACTACATGGACGTGGTCTGGACCTACGGCCTCCTCGCGCCGTTCTCGGCGGTTATGAAAGAACTGGGCTACGCAGATTATTGCTACAGACGCCCTCGCCAGAAGCTCGATCCGGAGACAGAGAAGCGTTTCCTGGCGCAGTGGAGACCGAAGTTCGAGGCGATAGTGGCGGCCACGAGTTAGCAATCCCCTCCGGCGCGGAATCCGGGTGACGGACGAGAGGGTGACGGAAGCAGAAAACCTGAAATTGAAGAAATCCCGAAAGGGAAACGGTTGTCACTCTGAATGAATTTGCTTTTGCCGGTGTTCGTTTCGACTCCGCTCAAAGAACGAGATTCGCTGGTTGAGCGGAGTCGAAACCATGCGTCTGGAAAAGCAGATTCCTCGCAAGCTCGGAATGACAATGGAATAATCATATCTCCTTTTCGGGATTTCGCTTTTTTTCTGGCTTTCTGCTGAAATCGGCTTTACTGATTCTATCGGAGGAATGACCAATGAGAGAACCGCTCAACAACGGCTACTTTCCGCTTTCTGAATACCAGAACCGCATATCCAGGCTCCGCGCCGAGATGGCTGATGTCGGGATGGACGCTATCCTGCTGTCCACCGAGTGCAACGTGGTATACTGCACCGGGCTGCAGGACGGCTACTGGATCGCCACCATGCACGACGACTCCCAGCTTGCCCTCATCAGCGCCGACCCGAGTACCGAGCCGATCCTTATGCTTGCGGACAGCCTGGAGCAGACCGCTTGGACAAGCTGCGTCAGCGACGTCCGGGTCTGGAGCCAGTTCACCGGCGGCAAGAGCAAAGGCTCCATCGCGACTGTTGCGGACGCATTCATGGACCTGAAGCTAGACAAGGCCAAAGTCGGCTGCGAGATAGGCCCGCACGACCGCCCGGGGATGCCGCTGCCCTTCCTGCACAACCTCAAGACTCGCCTGCCGGGGGTCGATTGGTCGGACAGCACCGATGTCCTCAAGAAGATCCGCGCGATCAAGTCACCTCTGGAGATCACCAAGGTCCGCAAGGCCTGCGATATCACCTGCAAGGCATTCAAGCTTGCCATGGACACGGTGCGCGTGGGGATGAGCGAGAAGGAGATGGGGCAGGTAATAGCACTGGAGATGGCGAAGGCAAGCCCGGATGTGTGCGTGAACCACCCGTGGGTGATCTTCGTCCACTCCGATGGCCGCGGCCCATCAGCTTACGACGGCATCCCCAGCGAGTATCGGTTCAAGAAGGGCGACACGGTCTACATTGACGGCGGGTTCATCTACCAGGGCTACGGGGCGGACATCATCCGCTGCGGGACTTTCGGTCCACCATCCAAAGACCAACTCGCCTACTACAACGCCTCCAAAGACGCCAACATGGCGGCAGTCCACGGCGCGAAACCGGGGATGAAGGGCAAGGAACTCTACCAACTCTGGTTCGACAAGGTCTGCGAACTGGGCTTCGAGGATTCCCTGAAGAGCCAACTGGCAGCCGACTGGGACTTCCTCGGCCACGGTCTGGGGCTGGCAGTCCACGAACTCCCACTCCTCAACTCCAAGTGCGAGGATGTGCTGGAGCCAGGAATGGTGCTGAGTATTGAGGGCAATGTCTTCGATCTGTTCCCGTTCAGCCGGACCAAGATAGCCCTCAAGAACGAGGATAACGTCCTCATCACCGACACCGGCTCGGAGTGGCTGACGCCGCTGGAGAATGATTTATGGGTGATAGAGGGCTGAATCGCGATCGACCGGGATAGCCGCTCAGCCGCACAGTCTGTTCGCTAGTGTTGTGTTCATCGATCTCAGCAGGTTTTCCCCTGCCCTGTGTCGGGCATACTGGTACACGGATCACAGCGCGAAATCCAGGAGGATACCACCATGGCACACGAACTTCCGCAGCTTCCATACGGTTACGATGCTCTCGAGCCCTATTACGACGAGCAGACGGTGAAGCTTCACCACGATATGCACCACGCGGCTTATGTGAAGGGCCTCAATGCCGCCGAGGAGAAGCTCCAGGGGATGATCGCAGCAGGCGACTGGGCGGCGGTCAAGGCTGTCGCCAAGGAGCAGGCATTCCACGGCTCCGGTCACATCCTGCACTCCATTTTCTGGACCAATATGAAACCCAAAGGTGGCGGCGACCCGACCGGTGCGCTTGCCGATGCCATCAAGAAAGACTTCACCAGCATCGAGGCTTTCAAGGCCCTGTTCCTGGCGACCACCAACGCAGTCGAAGGCTCCGGCTGGGGGATTCTGGCCTACTGCGCCCAACAGGACAAGCTGGTAGTCCTGCAGGCCGAGAAGCACGAGAACCTGACCCAGTGGGGAGTTGTCCCGATACTGGTGTTGGACGTCTGGGAGCACGCCTACTATCTCAAGTATCAAAACAAGCGCCCGGACTGGACCAAGGCCTTCATGGACAACCTGGTAGACTGGGGCGACGTAGCCAAGCGATACGCGAACGCGAAGAAGTAAGGCCGGTTGTCGGTTGACGGTTGACGGTCCACAGTCGGGAGTCGGCGGTCGGCGGTCAGATCCCCATCCCTCCAGGTAGTCCCTACCTGGAGGGATTTGCGCATCTGGCGGCGAACTATGCTGCGGGAACGATTGATGAGGTGAGACAATGGCGTACAGCGGCGTGATCGATGATTTCAGGACGGCAATAGCTCTTGGGACCCCAAAGCGCGTGCCGTTTGTGGCGGACAGCGAAGAGTTCGATGTCCACATCTGCGGCGGTGGGGTGACCTACAACCAGTACAACCGCGACGCCAGACTTATGGCTGCGTCCCAGATCGCCGCCGTCAAGCGTTTCGACTATGATTGGGCATGGCTGCAGGTAGACGACTGCATACTGTACGAGGTGTTGGGGGTAGAGGTGCGAGGCGAGGGCGACATCCTCCCCGCGGCCTGCGGCTACCTGCCCGCGACTCAGAGTACCCTTGCGTCTCTCCCCAAGCCCAACCCCCACAAAGACGGCCGCATGCCCGTGCTTATCGAAGCTATCAAGCGGGTGAAAGATGAGTTCGGGGACAGCATCGCAGTGGTCGGCCGGGTGGAAGCTCCGTTCAGTTCGGTGACTCTGCTATATGGCATCGAAGAAGCCCTCCTAATGCCGCTCACCGATCCCGACCTGCTCACGGACACCCTGAAGTGGTTCATCGATGTGCAGATAGAGTTTGGACTGGCCCAGAGAGAGGCCGGGGCGGATGCGGTGTGGGTTGGCGACTGCAACGCCTCCGGGCACCTGATGAGCGAGAAGTACTATGCAGAGTACGCCGCGCCGTATGTCACACCTCTCGTGCAGGAGTTCGACAAAGCGGGCCTCTGGAGCATCTACCATGCCAGCGAGGAGCGAGTCGGCCACCTGAAACTGCAGGCTGAGACCGGCGTCTCCATCCTGAGTGTGGGGCCGGGGCTGGACATCGCGGAGGCCAAGGCGGCTGTTGGGAGCAGAGTCTGCCTGCTGGGCAATCTGGACCCGGTCAACGTGCTCATGAACGGCACACCTGGGCAAGTTGCGGCTGAAGCCGAGCGCATCATGAAGATAGGCAAAGAGGGCGGCGGCTACATTTTCAGCACCGGGGAGATGGCCCCCCGCGACACCCCGATCGAGAACCTGGAAGCGATGATCAGTGCCGCAAGGAAAGCGGGAGCGGCATAACCACGCCGCCCCCACTTTCTCTATCTATAAGGATCGGGAACACAGTCCGTGTCCCGAAAAACCACTACCCCTGCGCCGCTGCCGCCGCGATCTCGGCATCCTGGCGCTTTCCAACCTTGAATGCGTGCCAGTAGAGAATTCCCGTGATAACCTTCAGACCGGCGCACACGAAAAAGATAGGCCACGCGGGGCTTTGTTCGAACATCTGCCCGAGCGAAGGTATCAGGTGCGCCACGGCGGAAGAGCCGGGCTGCGGCAGGTGCAGCATTGGAAGCAGGTTCCCCACCGACGGCAGAATCCGGGGCACAAAGTCCGCTGTGAACGGGGCGAATGCCCGATCCATAAGATTGCCGACGATCGGTGTGGAGATCGCGGTCGCCCCGTAGAGGATCATCAATCGCGCGCCGCTGAATGCTCCAATAACCGGGGTAGGAACAATCGCCAGGTGCGCAAGCGGCACCGTGTAGCTCTCGGCCGTGTAGGCGAACTGGAGGATGAGGAAGAACGCCAGAAAGACCAACGGTCCGCCCGACAACACCAGCCCAACCATCGCGAATGCCTGTATGATGTCTGCAATCAGAAGCGCTATGCCGGAACCGAACTTGTCGACCGTCAGCCCGACGTATGCCGTTCCCAGGAACAGGCCTATGAAGATCAGCATAGTCGTATAGCCCGCATACTCCACTCCGAGATTGAGCTGCTGGAGTCCGACTGCCATCGCCAGGAATGTCGCGCCATCCCCCAATCCTCTCAGCACATTGGGCGGGGCGAGAAGCTTGAACTCCCTCATCCGGATGATGCTCCAGATAGCGCTAAGCGGTGATACCGACGCCACCCTGTCTTCACAGCACAGCTCCGGGACCTCCCTGACATGGCTGTTGGCCCACGCCGCAGCGAGCAGAAGGATCACGCCAACTCCAAACGCAACGGTAAAGCCATGCGGGAAATCCAGCAGTTTGAGGGAGTATGTCGCGAAAGCGGCGCAGCCTATGCCGATCAACCCTCCGACGGTCCCGATAATGGAGGTGAAGCGTCCTCGTATTCTGTTGCTGATCGTTCTGGCATACATCGCCATAAACACCATGCCAACAAATGCGAGCACTGTCTTGTCGATAACCTCCATTCCGACCATTGTTGGGAATACGAATGAAGGTGTCCGGAACAGAGCAGGCCCAACCGAAAGTATAACAAGGAAGATGGGATAGATGGCCATTGCCAGAGTGAGAAGTGTGTTTGCCCTCACACGGTTCTTGATGCGGTCGGCTACTCCCATCAGCAGGAACATCGCGATAGCCGATGTAATCTGCCCCACCGAACCAAGTGCGCCGATCTGGCCCGCGCTCAGCCCGCACCGCACCTGGAAAGTCTGCAACTCCGTTCCGGTGATCATCGGAGCGTCAGCGTTCTTGATGACCATGGAAAGACCCAGCGAGAGGACATTCCTCTGCTCGGTCTCATTCTTGGTCAGCTTGTTCATCCATTTGATTGCCATCGTGTTCAATACCTCATCTGACGCGTGTTAGTACCACAGCGCTGCACTGCGCCTCGACGTGGGAGAAGACTATAGACCCGTGGCCCGGACTAGAACCCCAGCTTGAACCCGGCTGCTACTATGGCTTGGGAGGCGGTGTTGAATATGGCCAGCAGCGGGGCCGGGAGTATGCCGAATAGCAGAGTCAGGATCGCAAGCGGAGTCAGGCTCACGACCTCCCTGCGGTCGGCGTCCGGTATGCCCTCGTATTTCGGGTTGAACTCGCCCAGCAGCACTCGCTGCAGCATCCACAGCATATATGCCGCGGTCACCACTATCCCGATCAGAGACAGCCCGGTGAGCCATGGCGCGGCGGCGTAGGCGCCGGTCAGAATCGAGAGTTCGGCAATGAACCCCGTCATACCCGGCAGGCCCAGAGATCCCAGACTAAAGAGCACCAGCAGCCCGGCGAACACCGGCATCCTGGCCCACAGGCCACCGAATGCCGAGAGGTCGCGGGTGTGGGTTCGCTCGTAGACAACTCCAACCAGCAGGAACAGAGCGCCCGTGATGAGCCCGTGGCTGAAGTTCTGCATCTGCGCGCCGTTCAGGGCAAGTATCTTGGCGTTCTCAATGCCCGCCAACGGGCACGCGGCGACCGCGCATCCCAGCGTGACATAGCCCATGTGGTTGACTGAGGAGTAAGCGATCAGTTTCTTGAGGTCGGTCTGCGCCATCGCAACCAGCGCGCCGTAGATGATGGCAATAAGCGAGATCGCTGCTATTACCGCCCAATAGATCGCGAACTGCTCCGGCATCGTCGGCATCAGGATTCGCATGAAGCCGTAGGTGCCCATCTTCAGCAGCACACCCGCCAGGATCACCGAACCGGCGGTCGGCGCTTCAACGTGGGCGTCGGGCAGCCATGTATGGAACGGGAACATCGGCACCTTGATGGCAAAGCCAAAGAACAGACCCCAGAATACCAACCCGCCGACCAGCATGTTGCCCGTGAATGGGTGAACCTTGGCGATCTCCATCATGCTGAAAGTCCGCCCGCCCGCAAGCGCGGAAACCTCAGGAGAGAAGTACATAGCCAGAATCGCCAGCAGCATGGCCATACTGCCGATCATTGTGTAGAGGAAGAACTTGATCGCGGCGTATTCTCTCCTCGGGCCGCCCCAGATTCCGATCAGGAAATACATCGGCACAAGGGATATTTCCCAGAACACGAAGAACAGCACATAGTCCAGCGCAGTGAAGACTCCCAGCATCCCGGTCTCCAACAGCAGGAACATCCAGAAATACTCTTTGGGACGCTTATCGATAATGGTCGAGTAGATGAGGCTCAGGGTGGTCAGGAGTGTAGTGAGGAATATCAGCGGCAGGCTGATACCGTCCACGCCCATCGTGAAGTTCACCCCCAGAGACTCAATCCACGGCACGTTGACGTAGAACTGCGACCCGTTCGGTAACTGCATGCCCCCGCGCTGGTACGCCGCCCACATCAGAATCGAGATCACCAGGCACACGAGGCTGACCGCGATGGAGAAAGCCTTGATAGCCGCAGGCTTCTCCTTCGGGAAAAACATTATAGCCACCGCGCCCAGGAGCGGCAGAAACGTTAGAACAGGTAGGACCAAAACGGAATCCATGTTTCCTCCGAGTAGTGACCGATCATGGCCAGTATGCATATAACAATCAACGCGCATACCGTCAGAAAAACGTACTGCTGGACCACGCCGGTCTGAATTAGCCGCAGGCCTTTGCCCATCGTGGCGATGATCCATCCCACCAGGTTGACCAGCCCGTCCACGATGGTGTGGTCAAACCAGGCCCACACCCGGCTGACCAGCAGTGTCATATAGCCGACGCCATTCACTATGCAGTAGTCGATAACCCATTTGTCGAACCAATAGAGCATCTTGGCAGCCACCATCAGCCCATAGATGACCGTGGCCTGGTAGAACTCGTCGATGTAGTACTTGTTCTCAACAATCTTCGCCAACCAGCCAAAAGCCGGCTCCAGCCTTTCGATCTTGATCAGCGGCTTCCACCAGATGACCGTGGCCAGGCCAATTCCCCCGAATGCTGCCACAGTCGCAATCAGGAATACGATCAGATTGAACCCGACCGGAATCTCCGGCATCATCGATTCGAAATGCTCACCCAAGACCGGCGCCATGCCGTGCTCGAAGTAGTTGGCCCACGGTGTGCCGACGAACCCCGCCACTATCGCAAGGAACGCCAGTATCACCAGCGGGACAAGCATTACTTTCGGGCTTTCGTGTGCGTGGACGTCTGCTCTGCGCGGCTCGCCGTGGAAGGTCTTGTGCACCAGCCGGAACATGTAGAAACTGGTCATAAACGCCCCGGCCACGCCCGCCCAGAAGACTATCTTGTTGGTGTGGAACGCAACTGTCAGAATCTCTTCCTTGCTCCAGCCGCCGGCGGTGATGAACGGTATACCGCACAGCGAGAGCGTGGAGATGAGGAACGTCCAGTAGGTCCACGGCATCCTCTTTCGCAGGCCGCCCATCTCGCGGATGTCCTGGGTGCCTGTGCCATGGATCACGCTGCCGGAGCCGAGGAACAACTGAGCCTTGAAGAACGCGTGGGTCATCAGGTGGAACATAGCCGCCACATACCCGAACACACCCAGCGCCATAATCATGTAGCCGAGCTGGCTGATAGTGGAATAAGCAAGAACCCGCTTGATGTCGTTCTGGGCGATGCCGATAGTCGCCGCGAACAGGGCCGTAAATGCACCCACGTAAGCCACGGTGTTGAGCGCGATGTGGGTCTGATCCATCAGATAGACCGGGTACATCCTCGCAACCAGGTATACGCCCGCCGCGACCATCGTGGCCGCGTGGATCAAGGCGGAGACCGGAGTGGGGCCTTCCATCGCATCGGGCAGCCAGACGTGCAGGGGGAACTGCGCCGACTTCCCCACCGCGCCGCAAAACAGCAACAAAGCCGCAACAGCCGCAACCGGCATGGCAAGCCCAAACATTACAGTCTGGGGCTGGGTCTCTGCCAGGTTCAGGAAAATCCCCGCGTGGCCGTAGAGATCGAATGTGCCGGTGTAGATGTACAACATGATCATTCCGGCCATGAACCCGACATCGCCGACTCTGGTTACCAGGAAAGCCTTCTTCGCAGCCCGCATGGCCGATGGTTTCTCGAACCAGAAACCGATCAGCAGGTAGGAAGTAAGGCCCACCAACTCCCAACTCATGAACATCAGCACGATGTTGTTGGCTATCACCAGCGCCAACATCGCGGCAGAGAAAAGCGACAAGTAGGCATAGTAACGCGGGTAGCGCTTGTCACCTTTCATGTAGCCCATAGAGTATATCTGGACCATCGATGACACGGTTGTCACCACCAGCAGCATTACCAGGGTGAGCGTGTCTACGCTGTAGCCCATGTTGACGGTGGTATCCCCGACCGGCATCCACGGCAGCGACACGCTGAACCTGTGGTGATACTGCTCGGCCGCGCCCGTAAACCACTGCACTGCGGTGTATATCGACATCGACAGCGACGCGAGTATAGCCCAGATGCCGACATAAGCCCCCTGTCCGGGCAGTTTTCGCCCGAACGAGACGATCAGCACAAAGGCCAGAACCGGTATAAGTGGTATTAGCCAGACAAACTCAAGCATACTCTTGTTGTTCTCAAACACCTGTCTTCCCTCCAGGTAAGATACCTGGAGGGATGGGGAAGAGCTATGCCTCCAGGTATCCTACCTGGAGGCTGCCAATCCTAGTTGATCTTGTGCACCCAGCCCATGCCGAATGCAAACTCAAAAGCGCCGTCGCCGACAAACCCCAGGTCAAGGGTTGTGCCCGGCAGGATGTCCGGATAGACTCTCAGCCCGGTGCAGTATATGAACCTGCCGCCGTGGTCGCTGGTTCCTGTCAGGCCCGGATGCATATACGTCCCCCGGAAGTTTACGAATGGCGATGCCCACATGCCTTCGCCGATGAAGCTGATGCTCGGGCTCAGGGCAACTTCCGTGCCGAATGTGGCAGACGGGCCGCGGTAGTTGTAGGTGAGTCCGGCATGCAAATCAACAAATCTGCCTGTCTCAGGATCGCTCTTCACGCGCTTGCTGGCCAGCAGGAACGCCATTCTGCCATTGTGCAGGTCTTTCAGAGGTTCCACGTCTCGATCCTGATCTCCCAGATCGCGCACGGCTATGGAGATGTCGGGGCGGGAACCCTCCGGGTCTTCCTGCACCAGCCTGTACTTGAAACCGTAGCCCAACAGGGTCTGGTTTCCAAGCTGGGGCTTGAATGTCCACTCGACATCGAAGGTGTTGCGGATATACGAAGCGTAAATTTCCAGGTTGTCTGTTGCCCCGTATGTGACCACTGCCTGAACCTGTCGGTCGTAGGATCGCCCGCCCGCCAGGTATTCCGAGTGCTTGGTCTCGTTATAGCCCAACGCGAAGTTGCCTTCGCCGATGACTCGCGCGGTAGGCGTTACATACAGCCCGCTAAGCCCGAACCACGACTGAGTAGTCGCCTGTTGCGGAACATCCTGAGCCATAGCGGCACATGAAATCGCGAGCAGAACCAGAACCATCACTGTTAGTCTCATTGTCATGTCTATTCCCTCAAACCCCCTATTCTTTCAGTGTCGTGACTTTGTCAGCGTCGATGTGCTGCTCAAGTCTGTAGATATTGATGACTATTGCAATGCCCACCGCCACCTCGGCAGCAGCTAGCGTCATCACGAATATGGCGAATACCTGACCGACCACCGTAGCCTGGTTCAGATATGCCCCGAATGCGACCAGGTTGATGTTCGCGGCGTTGAGCATCAGCTCTATGGAAAGCAGTATGGCTATAGCGCTGCGGCGGGTCATAACGCCGAACAGCCCGATGCAGAACAGCATCACTCCGACCGTCAGGAACCACCACAGCGGTATGCCGTATGCGCTATGAACCATCGGAGTCATCCTCCTTTGCGATCACAGCTACGACCACAATCACGGCAGTCAGGATTATCGACGCCAGGATGAACGGGAACGCGTAAGGTTGGAGCAGCGCCTTGCCGATCTCCTCGATCTTGCCGATGCTTTCGGCAGGACCGGGTGCGGCGGCGCGGTTGATCAGTGTCGACGCCGCTACCGCAACCAGAAGGAACAACCCCAGAACCCCACTGGCCGCCGCCGCGAACACTGGGTTGTAGGTTGCCCGCGAGAACTTCACGTTCATCACCTTGTGCGACAGGAAGATGGCCAGGATGATCATTGTCGTTATACCGCCGACATATACCATCACCTGCGCCGCAGCCAGGAAAGGCGCGTTCAGCAACACATAAAGCCCCGCAATCCCCACCAGAGCCAGCCCAAGGAACAGCGCTGACTTGAGGATGTTGGGCAGCAACACCACCATAGCAGCCGAGAGCAAAGTCACCCCCGCGACTATGAGGAAAGCAACCTGGTATCCTGTTACCTCAAAACCTTGTATGTTCATTCCGATTCCCCCTTGCCTGGGGGTTCGGGGCCGCCGTCAACACCGGCGGCTACAGTTTCCATGGGGAACTCTCCACCCTTATCCATCAGCCTTTCGAGATCGTATATCATGTCTTTCCTGCTTCGACAGGTCATCTCAAAGGTCTTCGCGGGCTTCAGGCACTTGACCGGGCACACTTCCATACAGAACCCACAGAACATGCACCGGGACATATCAATGGTAAACTCGGCGGGCTTCCTGTTCTTCGGGTCGGTCTTGTCCTGCGTGACCGTGATTATGTTCTCCGGGCACACCCTCGCGCACGCGCCGCAGCCAATGCAGCGGCAGAAGCCTGTCGACGGATCACGCGGAAGGGTCGGCATTCCCCTGAACCTCTCCGGCAACTTCGTCTTCTGCTCCGGGTAAAGCTCGGTGACCCCCGGCCTCAGCTTCCAGTTGACAAAAGTAACCCTCAGCCCCTTGAAGAGGCTGGCAAATGTATGTATCACGTCCCGAATCAGCTTCATTTGGGCATCCAGAATACTACATAAGCGCCGGTGAGCAGAAGGTTCACAAGCCCCACCGGAATCAGCGCTTTCCAACTCAAGTTCATCAACTGGTCAACCCTCACGCGGGGGAAAGTCGACCTTATCCAGATAATACCAATCACAATGACCCAGCACTTGCCAAGGAACCAGAGCAGCGATACCAGTGAAAATGCCCAGCCCGTAAGCTGGCCACCAAGGATCGGCAGCGGAGGGTAATAGCCTCCGAGGAAAGTGGTCACGATGATAGCGGCCAGAGTGAACGATGCCGCAAACTCAGCGAGAAAGAACAGAGCGAACTTCATTCCGGAGTATTCGGTATTGAACCCGGCGACCAGCTCCGATTCCGCCTCCATAATGTCGAACGGCGTCACATTTATCTCGGCCAGCCCGGCTATCACCATTATCAGGAACGCAATCGGGATCATCGGGTAGCCGGTAAGGTGCAGTATGTTCCAGTTCCAGAAGCCACCAGCCTGTGCGGTGACAATATCATTCAGGCTCAAAGAGCCGGTAATAAGCACCGGAACGCACAGCGCCAGCAGCATCGGCACATCATAAGCTACAAGCTGGGCAGCAGCCCGGAAAGCTCCCAGCAGAGACCACTTGTTGCTCGACGCCCACCCCGCGACCACCAGCCCTATTACTCCGATGCTGGCTATCGCGCTTATGTAGACAATGCCCACATTGAGCGGCCGAGGTGTCAGATTCTCTCCAAACGGGATAACCGCGTAGGCAAGGTAGGCCGGAATAAAGACCAGAGCGGGCGCTATGGTGAAGAGCCATTTGTCTGCGGCAGTGGGGATGATGTCTTCTTTCTGGAAGAGCTTGATAGCGTCTGCGACTGTCTGCAAGACTCCCCAGGGGCCGGTGCGGTTAGGCCCAAGCCGGGACTGAATCCGCCCGATCACCCATCGTAGCTTGAGGACGATGTACAGCACGGCGACCATCATGAATATCAAGACGGCCACAGCTATGCCAAGAAGCTTCAGAAGCTCCAGCGCCAACCCGATTAGTGCATCCCAATTGAGGCTCATTTCCAGGTCTCATTATAGGTACACGCCGGGGGAGTGTCAAGAAATTGGGGCAGTGACCAGGCGTTAGGTGTCGGGTCTTGGGTGTTGGCTAAAGACTGCGGGGACGCCGTGCGACTCTCAGCATCGCGGAGAATGGTTCAGCGTCGAGTCGGCTGATGATGACACCGGTCGGCCCGTAACTGTGGATAAATTCGGAATGGCCCATAGCGATGCCAACATGGCTCACTGTCTCTACCCCGGTCTTGCCAGCCGGGCCGAAGAAGAGAAGGTCGCCTGCCTGTATTTCGCCTGGCCCCACGTCAGCCAACTCCTCGCACACGGCCTGCTGGCGGGAGTTGCGGGGGAGGTTGACGCCGTGGAGTCGGTAGACCAGTTGCGACAACCCTGAGCAATCGATTCCAAAAGGAGTAGTCCCACCCCAGAGGTAGGGAGTGCCAATGAAGAGTTTGGCGATCTCGACGACCGATGCAGGCTGGAAGCGGCCGCAGTCGACGCCAGCGGCTACAGAACTCGCACGAACCCAGCAAGTTGCGCCATCCGGCAAGAGGAGCTGAAGCCAGTCGGCTGCCGCAGTTGCCAATTCCCCCTTTGAAGGGGGCGGGGGGGATGTAACCACGTGACGGTTGTCATCGACGTCCTCAAGAAGCCCCACTGTCGCTCCAATCGGCAATCGTGTAACCAAGTCGGCGTCATCAAAAGGTTGCTCTCTCGCATCGGCAATGAGCGCAGTTACCTGAGCACAAGAACGCCCATATCGCGGCTCCACCGCCGCAGACTCCCTCACCCACCCGCGCGCACAGTCCCAAGTCTCGATCTCCAGCCAGCCCTTGTCGCTGCCAAACAGGGTCAGAGGCTCGCCGATCACAGCCTGGGTCAGTTGCTCTGAGTCCGGCGTTGGCTCCGCGCGGACGGGGGTCACGTTTCGGGAGACGGTAAGGACCGCCCGTTCGTCGAGCGGAGTCGAGACGCCGGCACTCTGCTCGGCCGCCCGTTCATTTCGACTCCGCTCAATGATCGGACTGCTACCTTCGCTCATACCACTTGTCGCTGAAGCTGGTGAAATCCGCGCCTTCCTTTATCGATTGCCACCATTCGCGGTTCTCCACGTACCACCGGATGGTCTCGGGCATGGCCTCATCGAAGTTGTGGGGCCGCTTCCAGCCCATTGAGAGCAGCCTGGTGGAATCGAGGCAGTATCGGCGGTCGTGGCCGGGGCGGTCCTGGACGTACTTGATCAGGCTGTCGTCTATGCCGAGGGTCTTGAGGATGAGCTTGGTGATCTCAATATTGGCGCGCTGGTTGTCACCGCCGATGTTATATATCTCCCCCGGCTCGCCCTTGTCCATCACAGCCTCAACTCCGGTGCAGTGGTCAAGCACGTGGAGCCAGTCCCTGATCTGCATCCCATCTCCGTAGACCGGCAACTGCTTGCCCTCCAGCGCGTTGGTCACAAACAGTGGCACCAGCTTCTCCGGCTGCTGGTATGGGCCGTAGGTGTTGGAGCCTCGCGTGATAACCACCGGCACGCCGTATGTCCGAAAGTACGCCCTGGCCAGCAGTTCCCCGCCCGCCTTGCTGGCCGAGTACGGGCTATTGGGGTTGACTGGGTCGGTCTCTTTGGACGCGCCCTGCTCGATATCGCCGTAGACCTCATCGGTAGAAATCTGGATCAGCTTCTCCACGCCGTGTCTTCGGATGGCGTCCAGCAGAGTGTGGACTCCGAGCACGTCCGTGGTGATGAACGCGTCGGGGTCGTGGATGGAACGGTCGACGTGGCTCTCCGCCGCGAAATTGATCACTATGTCCGCATTCATCACGGGGCGGTCCACATCGTCCGCGCATCTGATATCGCCTTTGATGAAGACAAACCGCTCATCGCCCAACAGGTCAGCAAGGTTCTCCAGGTGACCAGCGTAAGTGAGGGCATCCAGAACAGTTACCCGGCAGTCGGGCCGGGTCGAAAGAATATGGCGGGCGAAGTTACTTCCAATAAACCCCGCCCCGCCAGTCACCAGCAAATGCTTCATACCATCTCCTATATGCCCAGTGAGTCTTAGCTCCCCGTCAGCAGCAGTCCGCGCATCGCGGGCACGAAATGGATACCCGGTGTTTCTCGGGATTTGAGGAGCGACCACTGCGGTCAGACTGAAGCACTGACCTCCCAACCGCTCCGGAAATCCCGAAACAGAACCTCTCGACCAACACGCTAAGTTTCGGGACTTCCGCCTTTCGCAGCGTTGCTCCGCAAAGCTGCTCGCGGCCAGAGGCTGCGCTCAAGTCCCGAACCACCGGTCCGCGTTCCTAGCTCCCCGTCAGCAGCAGTTCGCGCATTGCGGGCACGAAATGGATGTCTTTTGGGAAGTCATCATAGTCCAGAAGCCGCGCAAGCATTGGGTCGTTGGGGTCGGTGTTCAGCGTTTGCAGCAGGGCATAGTCCCGCAAAGAGTCGGAGAACACCTCCCAGCGAATGCTGTCTATGGGGCCGTCGGGGCCGGGGTAGACCTCAAACGGGTCTCCGGCTCCCCAACCAGGCCACTGGCCCCCGGAAGCTTCGGTGTACGGGTCGATCATATCCTGTGTCTGGCTCTTGTACCAGTAGTTGTAGCCCCAGTGCAGGAAGCCCTGCGCCTTGAGTTTGTAGAAGAGCCACCCCTGCATTCTGATCTTGGCCAGCGGGGTATCCAGCAACCTGTTGGTGTAAGCGCCTTTCGGTCCGCAGCAGTAGTATGTCCACGCCGGTATGCCCGCCGCCGCAAAGTCTTTGGCGGTGGAAAGCACGGGGATCGGGATGTCGGTGAGGCCTTCCTTGGCGAACTCCACGTGACTCAGCGCATCCATCACCTTCATCCACGGCGCCAGTTCCCGCAGCATCTCCCGGGCCGCCCGGTAGTTCTCCAGGTGCTCGTCGCTGGGCTCGTCCGAAAGATGGAAGAACGACTTCTCCATATACCCGTGCTTGTCCAGGAACGCCTTGAATGCAGGCAGGAACTGTGCGAGGAAGTTGCGATATACGTCTGATGTCGCGCCGGTGTCCGCCGGGAAGATCAGGGACTCAGGCTCGCTGTTATCGCGATATATCCGCAGGGCGGTCTTGACTCCCCACTGCCAAAACAGGTGAGTCCACTCGAAGTAGTTGGCCCCGCAGGCCAGCGCTTGGCTTGTCCATCGCTCGACATCGGTGAAGTCGAACTCGTACTTACCCTCGGAAGGTGTGGTGACCTTGAGAAGCTGGTGGGGCCTCTTCACCCCGTCTGTGGGAGGTGTGAAGACCGGCACGTAGACGCAGTCATTGCCGTGGTTGACCATGTCGCTGATGTACTTCTCATTGATTGGCCAGAACTCTTCGCTGTAAGGCTCTACTTTGTAGTAATCGCACAGGGCATCGGCGTAGTACCAATGGGTTACTGGGAAGTTCTGCCTTCGCTTGACCACCAGGTTCTTCACCGATACCGCCGCGAACAACTCCGCCTCAGGCTCCTCGCCGTTGTAGACCCGAACCCTGATGCCTTTCTTGCCGGGGTCAGTCTCCGCCGGGATATCGATGTTCATCCAGAACGAGCACGACTCGAATGGGCCGAGAAGGAATGAGTCTTCGTGGAAAAGCGGGTCCGGAACCAGCCCTGGGACTGCCCCGATGCCTTCCAGGTCCTGCGCTTCGCAGTCGGTGGTGTGGTGTTTCAGGGCAACCAGACCGACCCGCCTGATCCGAGTGCCGATGTCTTCAGGGCCATAGGCAGCCACTCGGACTGTCACGGATTGGGTAGTATTGTTCTTCGCGCAAACCTGCAGCGAAAGCGACTCATTGCGCGCGGCAACCATATACAGCGCCCGTCGCTCACCCGCCGGTGAGGTAGGGTAGACTCTCTTAAGTGAACTCTCAAGCCAGCAAGTCAAACCAGCCACGGTAATATCCTCCGAGTGTTTGTGATACGAGATTATACTACTACTTAGAGGTGGGTTGGGGTAGTTCCTCTGTTGGGTGATGGGTTTTGGGTGTTAGGTTTCTTGGAGCTAGGTGATGGGTGTTGGGTGTTCGGTGATGGGGCCGGAACAACGGGAGGGCGAAGCTCCTGCTGAGCCGCCTTACGCCGATCGCCTTTCCGAACGCCCTCGTCCCGAAAGAACCCAAGTTTCGCTCAGCCGATGTTCCGATGGGGTGCAGTTAGTAATTGGGGTCGTACTTGCTGAGAGCCCGCCAGACTGAGTTGCTCCCACCCAGGTCGATCCCATAGTTGGCGAGACGAATCATCCGTCCGTCTTTCAGCTTTATCCACTGGTTGAGGTAGTTGTGGACCTGTGCTGTGTCGATATCCTTCCAAGCGTAGTCTCGCTCACGCACTTCAAACCTATCCCTCACGGCGATCCCTGTCTGGGTCACGCGTACGTAGCTGGTCCAGCAGAGCACCGATCCCAAGACGGCGGACAGAGACACCACAGCCAATGCCGTTCTCCTGAACGCCCGATTTCGGAATGCCGGACGGGCGTTGAGCATTACGTAATGCCACCACTCATCTCGGAATTTTCCGGCGGCGAGCCAGGAGGCTGCGTGAGCTATGAGAAAGGCATACCATATTCCCGCCAAGAGAGTCAGGATCTGGGCAAGGAAGCTGGGGCAGTTGAAGTGGACTCCCATAGTGCCAGGCATGATCACTTGCCAGAACGCAAGCGCGGTTCGGGTCTCAGTGCAGCAAAACGAGAACGCCCACGAGAATCCAGCGCCAGTATAGGTCAATATAATGAGCATTCTCTGAACGCGCATGACCGTGACTGCTGCGTCAGGCGATAACGACTGGACAAACTGCTTCTGGTGGTCACTGCGGGGCTCGCGAGTAACGTTGGTTAAGCCCCCCCAGAAGCCCAACACCCCCCAGAGCGTAAAGGCGAAGATCCACCAGCCTAGCGCCTGCCTTGTCCCTCCATCTCGCCACGGGTTCAGCGGGTCAAATGCGCCCAGCCAGTTGGCGACTATACCTGCGCCGAGCAGCACTGATCCACCTATGAACGCCAACCACCAAGCTTTCTTCGCTGTCATCATCTTCACGTCTCCTGGGAGTACGAGCTAACACCCCGGATTATACGCTCACAAAACCGAGGTTGTCAAAGGGTTTTGGAGGCAAGCTACAGCCTCTTCCCCAGCCCATTCCCAACCTCATAAGCCTGCGCGAGCACTCCGGGCTTCTCGAGGACCGCGCCTTTGGGGCCTACGCCATCCGCTACCACCCTCGCAATCGGTTCAACCCCCAAGTACGCGAAGCTCATGTCGAACATTTTGAGCAGCGGTTCTGCGGCGGCGGGGCCTTGTTCTTCGTAGGCGGTTACCACAATCGCACCCTTGCCCTGGATAAGCGGGCGGCCTTCGGGGCGGTTGAACGGCACCAGGCGGTCGATGAATGCCTTCATAATGGCGGTCGGGGCGTACCAGTAGACAGGGGTGGCGAACAGCAGCACATCCGCCGCCGCCATCCGATCGTAAACTCCGGGCATATCATCATGTATCACGCACGGCTTCTGGGCGTACCAGCAGGAATCGCAGGCAGTGCAGGGCCGGATCTTCATAGACCGAAGCGTGGCTGAATCGGTCTCCCAACCGGCATCCCTTGCGCCGGAAAGGACCCGTTCAGCAAGAATATCGGTATTGCCCCCGGCGCGCGGGCTGCCAAGGATAGCGAGTATCTTCATAGCTAACATACCTCCCGGAGGATGGTTGATTATAGCACAAGACGCAAACCCCCTGACCCCCTTATCAGGGGGAAGGGTTTGGAGCGCTTCTCCCTCCCTGATAAGGGAGGGCTGGGGTGGGTTTGTGCGTCTCAAGTACGCTGCCAAGAAGCAACAAACCCTCCAGGCAAACTGCACCTGGAGGGATAGAACGGGAGAATGGTTACTCCCGAATCGGTTGAGACGGGCTGCCAGGAGGGTGTGGTTCTCGTCAGCGGCCCGCCCCAAGAGTTGTGACTACTTCTTGGCCTTTGCCGCCTTTGCCTGCAGCGCGGCGAAGAAAGCGTCCGTTCGCTTGGCCCCTCTGGCGCCGGGTCCCTGAGCGGCCTTGGGGTTCTTGTAGAACGGGTTGAAGTTCTTCATCGCGTTGGGGTCCATTCGAGGGGTTCCACCGGGGCCGCCCTGGCCGCCCGGCCTACCCATTCCAGCTCCGCCCATGCCGGGTCCACCCATACCTGGGCCGCCCATACCTGGGCCGCCAAATCCACCGCCGCCCGGTCTGCCCATACCCTGCCCACCGGAAGCGCCCGCGCCGGGCCTGCCACCTGGGCGATCTTTGATCCTGGCCATCGCGTTAAGCTGATCGATGGTGAGGGCCGACTTGAGCTGCTTGAGGGTTGTCTTGGCCTGCTCCTGGGTCATTTTGGGTTTGCTGCGGAGCGGCTTGAGCACTCCCAGAATCTTCTTGGCCTGTGCCGGCTTGAGCGCGTACTTGGGATCCTGGTCGATCTGCCCGATCTTGCGGACCATCTGCGTCAACTGGAATGTGAACTTGTGCTCGGCCCTGAACTGCGCAAACTGGCTGGCGCCGTTGCCACTTCCGTTGGCTCCGCTGCCCGCCCGCTGGGCGCACGCCATCGTCGCGGCAAACATCGCCAAAAGACAGATGGGTATTACTACTGTTACTAGTCTCCTCATTCTTACTGCTCCTTGTTGTGTTGTTCTATGAAAACCTCGGCTCCGAAAGGTCTTTCCTTCCCCAGCCTCTATCTGGTTGGACGTGTCAGGCTGTGGTCCGGTTACGCTTCGCCACTACTCATACCGCAGCGCATCGATAGGGTTGAGCTTCGCGGCCTGGCCCGCCGGATACAGCCCGAAGAACACCCCCACGAACGCGGCGAACGAGAAAGACATCAGGATCGACTGCACGCTCACCGCCACGCTCCATCCGCCGAGCTTGCCGATGATCATCGACCCCGCGACCCCGAACACAATCCCCAGCAGACCGCCCAGCAGCGAAAGCACGAGGCTTTCTATAAGGAACTGCAGCAGGATGTCGTGTCCCCTGGCTCCCAGGGCTTTGCGGATGCCGATCTCGCGGGTTCGCTCTGTCACCGAGACCAGCATAATGTTCATGATCCCGATTCCACCTACCAACAGCGACACACTGGCGATTCCGGCGAGCAGCATCGTGAACACCTTGCTGGTCTCCTCGGCCATCTCCATAACCTCGGCCTGGTTGCGAATGACAAAGTCGCTGTCCTGGCCTGAGTCCAGGCCGTGACGCTTGCGAAGAAGAACCTCGACCTCATTGCTCGCCACCGGCAGCGCGTCCATTGTCTTGGCCTGTACACTGATCGTGTTCACCCATTGAGTTCCAAAGACTCGTCTCATAGCTGTGGTAACCGGAATAAAGACCTGGTCATCGGGGTCCCCGAATCCCATACCCGCTCCCTTAGCCTTCATCAGTCCCACTATCTTGAACTTCGTGCCGCGAATGCTGATGGACCTGCCAACCGGGGAAGCCGAGCCAAACAGGTTCGTCGCGGTCGTCGGCCCTATGGCCGCCACCTTGCGCTTGCCATCGACGTCCTGGTCGATGATGAACCGTCCCTCAGCCACCTGGTAGTTACGCACGGACGGATAGTCCGGCGTCGTGCCGAATATCGCGGTGCTGGTGTTGAGGTTGCCATACTTCACCTGCTGGTTCCGTCTCACCTCAGGCACGGCCTTGAGCACCGATGGGCACTTCTTTGGTATGGCTTCGGCATCCTCGAGAGTGAGGGTATTCCTGCTGCCAAAGCCTCCCATAACCGCGCCCGTCCTGGCCTGGCCCGGCATGACCATCAACATGTTGGTCCCCATAGCTTTGATCCGCTGCATCGTCTGTTCCTGCGCGCCCCTGGCGATTGCAAGCATGCAGATAACCGCGCCGACTCCGATTATAACACCCAGCATCGTAAGGGCCGAACGCAGCTTGTTCGCCGCGAGACCCTCAAGAGCTACGGCAATACTGTCTCGCAGGTTCATTGTCCTTCCTCCACCGGCATGCTTGCCAGTTTCTTTCTCGCGTCCGTCTGGTCCTTCACCTTCTCGTCGGACACTATATGGCCGTCCCTGAAGCGAATGATCCGCTGCGTATGGGCGGCGATGTCCTCTTCGTGAGTAACCAGAACGACGGTCTTGCCCTCGGCGTGCAGGTCCTGGAAAATGGCCATGATCTCTTCGCTGGTCCGCGTGTCCAGGTTGCCGGTTGGTTCGTCGCCAAGTATGAGCAGGGGGTCATTGACCAGCGCGCGGGCTATCGCGACCCTCTGCTGCTGGCCACCCGAAAGCTCGTTGGGTTTGTGGTTTACCCGGTCTGCAAGACCCACGCGCTTGAGCGCCGCGAGGGCCTTCTCTTCGGGATCTTTCGCCTCCGGATTGTAGGTAAGCGGCAGCATCACCTGCCGGAACGCAGCCCGCCTGGGGATGAGGTTGAACGTCTGGAACACAAACCCGATCTTCCTGTTGCGGATGGCCGCAAGCTCATCATCATCAAGGTCCGCGACCTGCTCCCCACCCAGTGTGTAGGACCCCTCGGTCGGCTTATCGAGGCATCCGATGATGTTCATGAATGTCGATTTGCCGGAGCCCGAAGGCCCCATTATCGCGACGAACTCACCCGGCTTCACATCCAGAGACACGCCTCTCAAGGCATGGACCGATATGTCTCCCATCTGGTAAGTCTTGTGCAAGTTTGTAACGGTTATCATAGTTCGCTCTTTCCTTTGTTTGATAAATCAGTGACGACCGCCGCCACCCGGCGGAGGCCCGCCCATTCCGCCCATCCCCGGTCCCATTCCCGGAGGCGCCGCGACCTTCGTCTTTCCTATGACTGCCGTCACTACCTTCTCGCCTTCTTTGAGGCCGCTCTTTATCTCGGTGTCGTCCGGCCCGACCAGCCCGGCTTCCACCTGCCTGGTAACCTGTTTGTCTTTCTCCATCACGGTGACCGTTATCTCGCCGTCATTGTCCTTCACTGCCTCGTTTGGCACCAGCACGACGTTGGTAACGCGCCCGGTAATGAACTCGCAGGTCACGTTCATATTTGGCCTCAGCCGCTTGTCAGGAGCATCCAGCTCGATGGTCACCGGGACCGTTGTCACGCTCTGATCGACTACCGCCTGCGGGGCGATCTTGATCACTTTGCCCGTAAAGAGCTCGTCCGGGTAGGCGTCTGCCGTGATGTCGACTTCCTGGCCGTTCTCGATCTGAGCGATGTCCGTCTCATCGACGTTCACCATCGCCCACATTCGGCTGGTGTCCGCGATATCCACCAGGCCCACGCCTGTTCCACTGCCCGCGAACGAGGATTTGCCCGCCGACACGATGGAACCGGGGTCGACGTACTTCTTCACCACCACCCCCGCTCTCGGGGCGACTATCTTGGTGTAGGCGACTTGCTTCTGAGCGTTCTCCTCGGAGGCTTTCGCCCTCTGCAACTGGGCCATAGCCTGCACGATATCTTCCTGCTTCATCTGGTTCTGGTAGGCGGCTGCCTTGGCTGCCGACAACTGCGCTTGCGCCTGGTTCACCGCAGCCTGCGCCGCCTTGAGGTCCTGCTTCTTGAGCGAGATCTGGACCTGGTTGGCCTTTGCGGTCTCCCACGCGGCCTTTGCCTGGGCTACTTGAGCTTCCGCCGACTTAACATCCTGGCTGGTTTCAGCCTTGATGGTGTTCAGCTTGCTCTTGGCGTTCTCCAACTGGGCCTGGGCCACGTCGAACTGCTGCTGGGACGCGTCCACCTGGCTTTGGGATATGAAACCCTTGTCCAGCAGAGCCTTCTTGCGGGCTATGTCCGCGGATGCTTGTTCAAAGGAGGCCTTGGCCTGGTCGTACGAGGCCTGCGCCGCGGCGACTTTCTGAGGAGTTCCGGCGGCATTGATCTGGTTCAGGTTCGACTGCGCGTTGTCCAGGTTGCTTTTGGCCTGCTTGATGGCCTGTTGGGTCAGCGTTGGCTGAACCGCGGACGATGCCTTCGCCTGGGCGAGCCTCTGCTTGCTGGACTCAAGAGCCTGGGTGGCAGCTTCGATATTGGCTATAGTCTGAAGCTGCTGCATGCTAAGGCTCTGCCTGCTCTGCGACACCTTCGCCTCGGCGCTGTTGAGGTCCGCCTTCGCGGTCTCAAGGTTGGTGAGGGGGTCGGTCGGGTCAATCTCCGCTATCATCTGACCGGCTGTGACGTAATCGCCTTCGTCAACATAAAGCTTGATGACCTCACCCGCGACATTCGACTTAACCTGCACCGTGGTGACCGGCTGCAGAGTGCCGTTGCCCGAAACGGATGCCACTATATCCCCGCGCCTTGCTTCGGCGGTCTGGATTATCGGCCCGCCACCGCCTGAGGTCTGCGCCTTCCATATCCAGAAGCCCACACCTATAAGGACGACCACCACTATGATCTTGAGCCATCGGCTCTTCTTCCATTTACCGTTCTTACTTCCCGCCATTGGTCTCTCCTTGCTGCCCGGAAGCGAACTGCATCTGGGCTATAGCCTCGTAGTAGTCGTACCTGGCCTGAACCAAACTGCTCTGCGCCGTGATCAACTGAACCTGGGCGTTGAGCAAGTCCAATGGGATGGCCAGACCGTTCTTGTATCTTTCACGCTGGGCGTCATAGTTGGCCTGAGAAGCGTCCAAGCCCACCTGACTTGCCGCCAATCGTTCCTTCGAGTTTGTGAGGTTAAGATAGGCCTGCTCGACCTGCGCCTCAATATCCTTCTGAAGCTGCTGCTCCTGGAGAGTCGCGTTGGCATGGGCGTATTGCGCCTGCCTGAGGGTCGCGCGGTTGGCTCCACCATCAAACACGTCGAAGACTATGCTGCCTGTGATGCTGGCGTCGTTATTCACTATGTTGCCGGTAAGGCCCTGCTGGTAGTCAGCCGACACCTGAAATCTGGGATAAAGGGAAATTCCTGCCGCTCTTGCAGAGGTTCTGGCTGCCCCGGTACTGGCTTGAGACTGGAGCACGTCAGGGCGAGTGGTCAACGCCTGCCGGGTGTAGTCATCCAGAGAAGCCATCCGTGGCTCCGATATGTCCGTGACTTCTTTGATATCGAAGCCGGGACGCGGAGACAGGCCCATGGCATTCTGAAGCTGGATGACCGAGGTGCGCACGGAATTGCGAGCGCTCAGCAACGACACCTGCGCGTTCGCCAGTTGCGCTTCCACCGGCAAGACGTCTACCCTGGCCGCTTCGCCGGCGGTTGCCTGAGCCTGGATTTGCTTTCGGAGTTCCTCGTTGTACTTTACGTTGGAATCCTGCACTTCCGCCAGCCGTTTCGCCCGCAGCGCCTCGTAGTAAGCCTGGGTGACATTGAACACCACCGACTGCTGAGTTCGCTGCAGCCCGTATACGTTCTGCCGCACGCCGTAGATGCTTTCCTGCACGTTGGCCTCACGAAGCCCGCTGTCGTAGATGGTCTGGGAAGCAGTGAGCGCGGTGCCGGTATTCGATCCGCTCCCACCGCCAATCGAGCCTCCAGATGAGCCGTTGCTGCTGGTGTGGAACGTATTATTCGTAAGTGCGACTTGGGGGAAATAGCTGCTTCTCGCCCTTATCAACCCATTCTGAGAAATGGTGACATTGTTCTGGCCAGTCAGCACACTTACCTGGTTCTTCAGCGCCAAGTCTATGCACTGTTGCAACGAGAGCGCTTCCTGTGCTGTATCCTGCGCCAGGCACGGCATAGCCACCAGGATCAGCGCCGCCATGGCCATACAACCAATACAGCGTCCGAGAACGCCATATCTACTTAGTCTCCTCATTTCGATACCTCCGTCGTGCTATCTACGTTCTGTTGGACGAACACACTGCCGAGCAGTTTCATCGCCTTGCCTATGAGTACCCGGTCATCGTGGGAAAGTGAGTCCAGTCTTGTGGAAACAACCGACTCGGCCATGCGGTCAACTGAGTCCTTGTCGGCCTGTCCTGCCTCAGTGAGGGAGAGGATGATCTTGCGGCGATCCTCGGAGTCGGTCTCTCGGTGGATGAAGCCCTTCTCCACCAAACCATCCACCAACTTCGATGCTGCCGAGATGGTCATCCCGATCGTGTTTGCCAATTCCGAGAGCGAACACCCGGAGTGGTGGCTGATGAACATCATGGCCCCGCCTTGCTGCATTGTCAGAATAACGCCGCGCCTTGCGTGTTCGCCGCGCACCATTCGCATAATCCGGTGCGCGACCTGCAACACCAATGCGCCCAATTCTTCTTCCATATCAGGCCTTCCTTCCACAGTAGTTTCCACAAGCATCTATTGTCCCGGGCAACGGTTGCATCTGGACAATATGTAGCATGGAAACTATTGCCTACGGAAAGTATACCACCGTGCACACAAAAAGGAAACCATCTTTCCGATGTTTTTCTGTGCACGTCCTATAGACGTTGGCTCGGCCCATTTTGCTAACAGGGATTCCGGAGTTGGTCCGCCTGTCTCAAAGTACGTACGTACGCAAAGTGAGAAGATAGGAGCTTGTACCCACTCCATGCGCGGGCAACTCGGCGCATAATTGAATGTACTCAGCAAAGCAGTAGAAACCGCCTGCCAAATCTGGTAGGATAGAGTAAGATGGTGTAGCAGATTGCCATTCCAGCGTCTGCAAGGGGGTAAATGGTATGCGCGTGTGTAGGTTTGCCGGAGTAGTGCTGGTATGTCTTTGTCTGCTCGCGGGTCTCATTCAGAGCGCAAGAGCGGCTGCGGTCACCGAAGTGATCTCCAAGGCGTCTGGCGACAGCGAGTCCAACCAGGGCAGCGAACGTTCCTGCGTAAGTGGCGATGGCAGATACGTCGTATTTCAGTCTCTGTCCACGAATCTGCTGACGGGGATTTCGGGAGTCTACTTCCAGGTATTCCTCATAGACCGCCAAACTGGAGCCATTGAGCTGATCTCAAAGGGTTCCGACGGAAGTGAGGCGGACAGCAGTTGCTACAACCCGGTTATCAGTGCCGACGGGCGATGCATAGCATTTCATTCGCGGGCAACTAACCTGGTTGTCAACGCTTCAGGTGACTATCATCAGTTGTATCTGTATGATCGAGTGACCGGAATCACGGAGCTGATCTCGAAAGGATCGACCGGCTTGGAGGCAGCACAAGAGAGCAGCGACGCCTCAATCAGCAGCGACGGAGCATTTGTAGCGTTTCATTCTTCTGACGCGGGACTGGTTCCGGACGTCGAGACACACGTGCAGGTCTACGTTCGGGACAGGTCAGGCAACAAGACAGAACTCATCTCTCAGGGATCAACGGGCATTAAGGCGGACGGCGACAGCATGTTCCCCCGCATAAGCGCAGACGGACGATACGTCGCGTTCATGGCAGCAGCGGCTAACCTGGTTGCCGGAGTGAGTGCTGCGTATAATCAGATCTACATCAGAGACCGAGTGGCCAAGACGACGTCAGTCGCGTCACAGTCCTCAGGTGGAGATGCGGGGAATGATGACAGCCATTTTGCGGCCGTCAGCCCTGACGGCAGGTACGTCGGCTTCGAGTCGGTGGCGTCGAACCTCGTTTCCGGCACGCCATCTGGCCGTCAGATATACCTGCGCGATCAGGTCACTGGGCAGACCGAGCTGGTATCCAAGGCCGCTGACGGGAGTGCGGCGAACGATGGCTGCTACCGGCCGGTGATTAGCAGCAGTGGCAGGTTTGTGGCGTATGAATCCCTGGCAACCAACCTTGCTGCCGGACTGACAGGAACTTACTACCAGATCCTGGTCCGGGACCGGGCAGCCGGGTCCACAAAGGTGATCACGAAGACCTCCGGAGGAGCTGAAGGCGATGCGGACAGCTATCGGCCCGAGATGGACAGCAGCGGCAAGTTTGTTTCCTACGAGTCTCGCACCACAAACTTGGTCTCTGGGGTATCGGGAGTCTACACTCAGGTCCTGCTTGTGGACAGGGGCGACATAAGTACGCCGGACCTGGTCGTGAACCAGGCAGAGGATCAGGCCGATCCGACCACGGCGACACACATCGCCTTCACCGCCACGTTCGCGGAGCCCGTGCTCGGCTTCACTGCCGGGGATGTCACGATCTCTGGAACTGCCGGCGCGACCACATCTGTTGTGACCAATCCGACAGACGATAAGATGGTCTACAGGATAGTAGTCTCCGGGATGACGGCTTCAGGATCTGTTGTCGTGAGCGTTGCAGCCGGGGTCGCGTACGACTCATCCGGCAATCCCAACCTCCAGTCAGTAAGCACTGACAATGAAGTGACCTACAGCCTGGACCTGGACCCACCCGAAAACGTAAGCCTGTCGCCGTGGGGAGGGACGCTGGGAACAACTGAGACCGTCTTTTCAGCCCTATACCGGGATGAGAACGGACACGCTGACATCAGGAAGGCGTATCTACTCATCAACGACTCTCTGGGCCTTTCAGGCGCTGTACTCGTTATGTACGATCGCCTGGTCAATCGACTCTATCTCAAGAACGACGCAGGAACAGGCTGGAGCACTGCTTACGCGCCTGGTACCGATGTCGTGCTGGAGAACAGCCAAGCATTCTTCTACGTGAAGGACACCGCTGTCTTTCAAAGCGGGAATGACCTTACCGTTAACTGGGCGGTGGCGCTGAAAAACCCGTTCCCGGCGAAATCGCTCAACGGCTATATGTATGTTCAGGACGAGGCGAGCCATGATGTGGGCTGGACCAGGATGGGAATATACTACAACGTCGCGCCCCAGATAGTGAGCATCTCTCCATCCACAGGGGCGCTGCCGAACGACACAGTGACCAGTCTGTCCAGTGTGTATAGAGACCTCAACCGCACGCAGGACCTGCGCAAGTGCTACATGCTGCTATGCGAGAACTATAGCCCGTCCGACGCGATGTTCCTCTACTACGACAAGGCGGCCAACAGAGTTTACCTGAAGAACGACACCAACACCAGTTGGGGGTTGGGATACGCTCCGGGAACTAACGTAGTCCTCTCCAACAGCCAGTGCGAGGTATATGTCAAGGATATCACGGTGGTCGGCGTTGGAACCGATCTGACCATCACCTGGTCATTCAAGCTCAAGCCTTCGGTGGTGGAGGCAAACCTGTTCAGTTGGATGTTCGCGGCTGACTCCACGGGCAAGGCCACCAACTGGAAGAAGGTGGGCATCCATTTTACCCCGCTGCCCCCGAGCTGTGTAAGCGCGACTCCCTGCACTGGTCTGGTGCAGTCGGAGACTCCGCTGACATTTGTCACGGATTACTCCGACCCTAACGGCTGGGGCGACATCTACCTCTGCTATTTCCAGATCAGCCAGACCTCCAGCCAGGCCAACGCGATTCTGGTTTACTACAATTCCAAGCTCAACAAGGTATACCTGAAGAACGACGCCAACACAAACTGGGGCGTCGGCTACGAGCCGGGGACCAACGTGGTTCTGGAAAACAGCCAATGCAGGCTGTACGTTAGGGATATCACAGTCACTCCTGTCGGCAAAGGGAACCTGGTCATCAACTGGAGGCTTGCGCTGAAATCCATCCTTGTGCCCAAGCTGCTCGGGGTCCGGATGTACTGCCGGGACAACGAGTTGCTCAACAGCGCCTGGAAGTTCAAGGGAGCCATACGAGCACAATAGGCCGTATCGAGAGAGTTCAGTTCTGTGGGCAGGTCCGCAGAACTGAACTCACACCCAGACGCCCGCGATTTGATTCCCGCGCCTCGAAAATGCTATCATTTGATAGTGTTTTCGCGCCCCCTTAGCTCAGGGGATAGAGCAACTGCCTTCTAAGCAGTGGGTCGGCCGTTCAAGTCGGCCAGGGGGCGCCACACCCTCAGTCGCCAGTCCACGGTCGACAGTCAATAACCACCCCAACGGTTCACTCCCGACCGATGACCGACGACCTTCGACCCTCCCTTCCAACACCTAACACCCAACACCTGCTACAATAGACGCACGAGGTAACTCCACTATGAACATTCTACGTTCCATTGCATTGATATTGCTGGTAGTCCTGGAGGTGGCAGTGAGCGCTGATGCGAAACCGGCGAGTTGTGTGAAGCGGGTGGTGTGCCCGACAAGTGAGCAGAACCCGCGAAACGGCGAGGGCGACATTGTCCGCCTCAAGGATGGTCGGCTGCTTCTGGCTTACTCTCACTGGACCGCCAAAGCCGGCGCGGATGACTCCCCCTGCGAGATCGACGGCAAGTACTCCACCGATGGCGGCCTTACCTGGGGGCCGGACTTCACCCTGATCCCAAACGACGCCATGAACCTTATGTCGGTGAGCCTGCTGCGTCTCAAGAGCGGCGAGATTATGATGGTCTACGGCCGCCGATACTCTAACTCCAAGGCGTGGATGTACGCCCGGTTCTCCAAAGACGAGGCCAAAACCTGGAGCAAGGACTATCTGGTCACCCCGATACTGGGCTACCAGGGGATGAACAATGCCCGCGTGATCCAGCTCAAGGGCGGCAGGCTGCTCGCGCCAGTGTTCTTCTGCCGTGGGGAGTCTTGGGAAAAGGACTACTTCTTCTGGGATATGGTCTACTATTCCGACGACAACGGCCGAACCTGGACCACCAAAGGCCAGAAGGTGACGGTCGATGGGTGCGGCTACGGCGCGGACGAGCCGGGGCTGGTGGAACTCAAGGATGGCCGGGTGATGATGCTCATCCGAACCGACCTCAAACAGATCTACCGCTGCTACTCCTCCGACAAGGGCGAGAGCTGGTCCAAGCCGGAACCGATGGGTCTCACCGCCCCAAGCTGCAACGCCACATGCGTGCGAATCCCATCCACCAAGGACCTCCTCCTGATCTGGAACAACCACCCCACCGAGCGCAACCCCCTGACCTGCGCCATCTCGCAAGACGAAGGCCGGACCTGGAAGCACATAAAGAACCTGGAAGACACCCCCAAAGGCAGCTACTCCTACACCAGCATAACATTCGTGGGCAAGACAGCAGTCCTGTCCTACTACGAGGCCGGGTGTATGCTGAAAGTGGCGGTTGTGGATGTGGCGTGGTTCTATGAGTGAGAAGAGATAGCCGACGATGGGTGGCTCTTCCGCGCGAACTTCTCTGCCTTTTCTTCAAGGTGCGACCGGAGCTCCTGTTTGACGTCCAGATACAGCTCCCGGTCGCCCTTCAGGCCGGACGCGGCTTGGTCGGCCAAGTTGTCGAAGGGGTGGTCGGTCATTACTTGCCATCCAGCGCTTTGCGGAGGTCGGCGTTATAGTCCTTGAGCACTCTTTCTTCAGATAGACCGAGAGCCAGAGGCTTCTGCCGGGAATCGGCCATATATCCCACTATCAGCGTGTCTTTGCGCAGCCACTGTGCCTCGTTGTACATCAACCACGGCTGGATGGTCAGAGACACGAAAATGATCGCAAGGGCATATACGGGCGCCATTGACCGCGCCAAGGTGCCGAAATACAGCCTGTGTTCCCCGCGATGCCGTATCGCGTACCTTAGTGCGAAAAACATCATTGCCGCAACCAACAAGAGCCCGCCCAACCTGAGAGCCGGATCAAGGGAGTACGAGGACCACAGTTCGACCTCATTCCCCACATACACGAGAAGCCCCGCAGGAAGCAGGAACAACGCACGAAGCCTCCAGTCCATAATCCTTTCCCGTTTGCCGGCGCGGTAGATCACCACCAGCAGAGCTGTCACGAGAAGTAACGGGAACGCACCCATTGCCAGACCTACCACACCGCGGAAATCGTAAAGGCCGTTGTATGTTCGATAATCATACAATGCCTTGGCAGCTACCAAGACAACAACCAGCAGACTTGCCTGAACCCTCAGATAGGCGACGATCTCCTGCCTGGAATCCGGGATCGGCACCTCCAGATCAGCGCATCTCTGACGAATCTTCCGCCTTACAATCGCCATCGGGATCAGTATCATCGCCAGACCCAGGATCACATACTCCGCAATGAACCGGGGATGCATAGTGCTGGTGAAACCGAACTGCCTGCCGCCGATAGCAGGCAGTCTCGAGTATATCCAGTAGACCACCATCGGGAGAAGAATGCCCAGCAGCAAAGCCCGCAGGATATCGTGTGCAGGCAAGATGAGAAGCAGTGGAACGGACGCCGCCCTGCGCAGACGAAGCAGGGATAGGAAGCCCTGCAATATGGCGGCAATCATCAGTAGAACGAACACTGCCAGAAGCGCCTGAACAGTAGCTTCCTCTGCCAGCACGTGCTCATGCATCCTCCCAGGCGCGAGATCATTGACTGTAACACCGCGTCCGATGAATCCATTCAGCAGAGTCTTTGCGAGGTAGGAACCGTGCTGCCCAAATGGCTGTGGGGGTGGCAAGCAGTGTTCGCAGACGACGCCCGCCTTCTTGACCTCTTCCGCCCTTGACGGGTGCGCCGCCTTGCTCACAGCATCTTGCACTGCTTTGAGCCTGACATAAGTATGTCGGGCATTCTCAGCTTTGGCCTTCGCCCCCATGCTATCATAGACCTCCACAGCCGCCTTTGTCATCAGTTTGGCTGACCCCATGGTCAACAGGCCATTGATCAACGCGGTATCCGAATCGGACAGCAACAGCCTCGAGTACGGTTTCCACATATCCATGACTGCTTCAGCCTCTGCGCTCTTGCCCTGAGACATCAGTATGCGCGCGGAACCAGGTATCCTCCTGGCCAAATTGCGGTAACGGGGAAGGTGGGGGAAGCGCTCACGCACAGTCATACTGAACATCGCGGCGTAGTCCTCGGAAAGTAGTGGGCGTGGCAGAGTTCCCAACTTCTTGCGCAGTAGTTCCTCCTGATAAGAACGCAGACAAGGTTTCTCGATAGCCTTACGCAGTTCGGCGATCCCAAGATCAAACAGACGCTGGTTGGCGAGTCTATCCTTCTGCGACTCGTCATAACCATGAGGTCCCTCTCCCCGCTCATACATCCCGCGCTTGAGGTACCATTCGGCCAGCAGGACATTATATAGAGCGTTCTGTGGTTCTATCTGCTCTCCGAGCCGCATAGTACCCAGGTAGACGCGCTCGTCCTCGTTCTTATAGAACAATGCATAATAGGCGTAGTAGATGCGGCTATCAGGTTCTTGTCTATGCGCTTCCCAATACTCACGAATTCGATCCGGGTATGACATCGGGTATTCCAGATGGTACAGAAGATCCTCGCCATATCTATCTCGAGACTCGTCGATACCTAGGAAAGGAAGAGTATGCATGGGCGACCAGTTTCCATAATCTAGAAAGTTTATGTCTCTGATGATAGGTGCCAAAGTAGCCTGAAGCCGCGCAAACCTCCCGTACCCCAGATACAGCGCCAACAAAATCGCCACCGGCACAATCAGCGCCCCAAACGCCAGCCGGAACAGGGCCCGTAGCTTCATTCGGCGTTTGTTGGCGTTTAGGAGGTCGGCTGCTACGTCCAGGGGGGAGCCGAAGGACTTTTTGGCGAGGTCGGCGCTCTCGTCCTCGGGGTGGCCGTCGTGCGCGAACTTCTCCGCCTTCTCTTCGAGGTGGGACCGGAGTTCCTGCTTCACGTCCAGATACAGCTCCTGGTCGCCCTTGAGGCCCGATGCAGCTTGCTCGGCTAGTTTGTCGAATGGGTGGTCGGTCATCATACCCTCACTTTTCCTCCAGCGCTTTGCGAAGGGACTCGTTGTAGGCGTGTATCTCTCTTGCTTCGGGCAGGCTGAATGCCATTTGGCTCCTGCCCGGGTTTGCCAGGTAGCCAATTCCGACAGTATCCCGCCGCAGCCACTGCGCCTCGTTGAACATCAACCACGGCTGGATGGTGAGTGACATGAAGATAATCGCCAGAGCACAGACGGGAGCAATCGAACGGGCAAGCGTGCCGAAGTAGAGGCCATGCTCCCCGCGATGCCGGATAGCATATATCGCCCCGGACACCGCCAACGCAGCCGCCAATGCAAGACCGCCCAGCCGGAGTACCGAGTCCTGTTGATGAAGGCTCATCAGGCCGTAGTCGAGCATGGAGTAGATCAGAAGTCCAGCGGGAAGCACGAAGATCAGGAGCAGCCGGCCAATCCCCTGCCGGATAGCTGCTGCGATAAGCGTCACCAGGAGCACAGCCACAAAGACGAAGAACATCGCCTGGCCATCGGCTGAAAGAAGGTCGCTCTTTCCATAGGGGTCCTCGCCGTGGATAGCTATCGCAGCGATCACCGCGGCAATCGGCAAGCTCGCCCAGACTCTCCAGTACGACGCGATCTCCTGCCTGGAATCGGGAATCGGCACATCCAGATCCAGGCACCTTTGCCGTGTCCGCCGCCGAACCATTGTGATCGGAATCGCTACCATCGCTATGCCGAGAATGAGGTACTCCAAGACAAACCGGGGCCACATTGTGCTGGTTAGCCCAAACTCCCTGCCTCCGATGATCGGCATTCGAGAATACACCCAATAGACAGCCATCGGCAGCATAATGCCCATCAACAGAACCCACAGGACCTCATGGGCGGGAAGCACGAGAAGCAGTGGAGCGGAAGCCGCGCGGCGCAGCCGGAGCATCCACAGGAAACCGCTCGCAATGGCGAGAAGCAGAAGCAGGGCAAACACTATCATCAGCACCTGCATCAGAATCTCCTCGGCCATCACGTGCTCGTGCATGCGGCTTGGAGTGAGTTCCTGCGGGGTGATTTTGGTCTCGACCAGAACGGGCATAAAGAACTTGGCAAGGAAAGAGCCGTGCTGCGTGAGAGGCTCCCTAGTTCGTGGCATCTCGAACCCAAAGGAATCGATCTGGGTCTCGCCTGTCACTTGGCGACGCGCTTTCGTTTGAGCCTTACGAAACGCCCTCAGCCTGCCGAGAGTCCTCCGAGCGTCTTCAGCTTTTGTCTTCGCCCCCAACTGGTCGTAGACACCTGCTGCTTCCTTGGCAAGAATGGTGCCGCAAGCTGCGGTAACCAAGCCGTGGATCATACCGGTATCGGAGTCGGACAGCAACAGATCCGAATACGGTCTCCACGTATCCATCACAGCTTCAGCCTCGACCGTCTTGCCCTGAGAGATCAGAATGCGGGCGCAGCCGGGCATCTTCCTGGCGAGAGCGCGGTAGCGGGCAAGGTGAGGAAGCAGTTCACCCGCCGCCAAGGCTACGCGCGCCATATATTGCTCAGTCAGGAGCGGACTGGGCATGGCGTCCAGTTTCCTGCGTACCACCTCCGCTTGATGCGTGTGAAGATAGGGCTTGCTCATCGCCTTCCGGAGTTCCACAATCCCGAGGCCAAACAGCCGCTGGTCAAGAACCTCATCCTTCGCGACTTCACCGTACTTGGCTGGCCCCTCGCCACGCGATATCATCCCGCGCCTGAGGTACCATTCGGCAAGCATCACATTGTAGAATGCGTTCTCCGGTTCGAGTCTCTCACCTTGCCGCATCGCGTCCACGTACGTGCGCTCGTCATCGGTCTTGAGGAACAACGCATAGTAGGCGTAGTATATGCGCCCATCCGGGTCCTGCTTGTGGGCTTCCCAGTATCTGAGAATGTCTTGCGCATGGCTCTCCCCGCCGACGAGTTCCGGGATGGCCCCAAGGTGTGCAGGATCATCGAAGTACTCCATGCCGTAGAACGGGGCAGGCGGGAGCCGGACTCCGACCGGGCCTGTGAACCCCGTGGCGAGCACATGCATTCGCGCCAACCTCCCATACCCCAAGTACAGAGCCAACAAAATCGCCACCGGCACGATCAGCGCTCCAAATGCCAACCGGAACAGCGCCCGAAGCTTCATTCGGCGTTTGTTGGCGTTTAGGAGGTCGGCGGCTACGTCCAGGGGGGAGCCGAAGGACTTTCTGGCGAGGTCGGCGCTTTCGTCCTCGGAGTGGCCCTCGTGAGTGAACTTCTCCGCCTTTTCTTCAAGGTGGGACCGGAGTTCCTGCTTGACGTCCAGGTACAGTTCCTGGTCGCCCTTCAGACCGGACGCGGCTTGCTCGGCTAGTTTTTCGAAGGGTTGGTCGGTCATTACTTGCCCTCCAGGGCTTTGCGGATGGCGGCGGTGTAAGTCCCGGAGGCTTGGGCTTCGTGTGAACTGCGAGCCATCGGCTCGGCGGCGGCGCGCGCCACGTAGCCAAGCCCGACTTTGTCCTCTCTCAGCCATATAGTTTCATTCCACACCAGCCACGGCTGGATGGTCAGAGCTATGAATAGGATCGCAAGGGCATACACGGGGGCTATGGAACGCGCCACGGTGCCTAAGTACAACCCGTACTGGTCCCGTCCCCGCGCCACGTACACTACTGCGGAAACACCCATCCATATCGCCAACGCCCCGCAGCCGAGCCAAAGCGCCATCTGGTAGTAGCTAGGGCTTATGTAGTCGACCGACGCCCCGGAGTACACCAGAAGCGCGGCCGCAGCCAGCAGAATTCCGCCAAGCCCCAGTCCCATCGCCCCCCGCTGTTTGGCCGCCGCGTAGACCATGCAAAGCATTGCCGCCACTATGAGGAAAAGGCCCGCGAGTACGCTGAGGTAGGGGGAGGCCAGATACGCGTCGAACTCATACGAACAGTCTACCTGTATGGCCATGGCCAGAAGGGCTGCGGCAAGGATTAGCCGACCTGTCGATTTCCAGGATGAGCCTATCTCTTGCCGTACGCTGGGAACCGGGACCTCAAGATCGGCGCATCGGCGGCGGATGGCCTTGCGAACCATGCCCGCCGGGACCCAGAACATCACGAGACCCAGGATGCAACCCTCGGCCAACATCCGGGGCCAGATCACCCAAAGGCTGTATTCGCGCCCTCCGATGACCGGCATTCGCGAGTAGACCCAATAGACCAGCATCGGCAGCAGAGTGCCCAGCAGAAGAGCGCGCAGAATGTCGCTCGCAGGCAAGACCAGAAGCAATGGAACGGAAGCAGCCCCGCGCATTCTGCGGAACCAGATGAAGCCTGAGATCAGCGAACCGACCAGAGCCGCTGTCAGAACGAACAGAAGAACCTGCACAAACGCCTCCTCCGCCAGAACGTGCTCGTGCATCCTGCCCGGAGTGAGGCTAGCTTCATCCATGTTCTTGGCATCCGAGTACAAGAACGGATGCATGCCGAGAAATGAACCGTGTGTCGAGAGGACGGTATCCAATCGTTCTCGGGATTCTGCACTGGCCCGCTTGTGCTCTGTGACGACGCTCCTCAACCGAGTGCGGGTGTTCTTTGCTTCCCGTGATTTGCCTGGTTTGCGAAGACATTCGTATACCTCGGGGGCTTGCCGTGTCAGGATCAGTCCTATCTCTGCGGTCACGATAGGCTGGACCTCAGAGCCGCTCTGCTCCGTGAACAGCAGCCTGGTGTATGGTTTCCACATGTCCATAACCGCCTCAGCCTCTGCGCTTCGGCCTTCGGCTAGCAGAAGCCTTGCACAGGCTGGCACTCTGCGCGCAAGGTCACGGAACAGCCCGTACTGGATACTCACTTCGCTATACGCTACCAGCAGTCTTGAGAAGTACCCTTCGGTGAGCCGTGGATTGGGGAGCAGGCTGAGCTTCTTGTGCATTATCTCGGCCTGGTAGCAGCGCAGATAGGGCTTGCTTACCGCCTTCCTGAGTTCGAGGATTCCAAGGTCAGACGTTCGCCTGTCCAGCAGTCTATCGTTGGTGATCATGGGAGGATATGGACCCGGCATACCCGGCGGTGGCGGTTTCGGCTTTTCCTCTGTACGAGGCTGCATTCCCCGCCTGAGGTACAGCTCCGCCAAGAGGACGTTATATAGGGCATTCTGTGGGTCGATCCGTTCCCCCTCTCGCATGGCTGCCGCGTACAGGCTCTCGTTTTCGGTCCTGTTGCCGAGCGAGAGAGCGTAGTAGGCGTAGTATATCCTGCTGTCCGGCTCGTGTCGGTGAGCCATCCAGTACGCGCGGAGGAGTTCCGGCTTCCCGGATTCCAGTTGGCCCAGGGCTTCGGCGTTCTCCTTGTTCGGGACCGGTTCTATCCCGAAGAAGGACAAGTAGCGATACGGAAAGGAAACGTCCCCACCACTCAGCACATAGTACATACTGCTGACCCTGGAGAACCCCCAATAGCCGACATACAGCGCCAACAAAATCGCCACCGGCACGATCAGCGCGCCAAACGCCAGCCGGAACAGCGCCCGGAGTTTCATACGGCGTTTGTTGGCGTTGAGGAGGTCGGCGGCTACGTCCAGGGGGGAGCCGAAGGACTTTTTGGCGAGGTCGGCGCTTTCATCCTCGGTGTGGCCCTCGCGCGCGAACTTCTCCGCCTTTTCCTCAAGGTGAGACCGGAGTTCCTGCTTGACGTCCAGATACAGCTCCTGGTCGCCCTTCAATCCCGACGCAGCTTGCTCGGCTAGTTTGTCGAAGGGCTCGGATCGCTCTTCGGACGCATTGGACAGCCCTTTGGAAGACTCGGCCGGGTTGTCGAATGGTTGATCATCCACTTTGTCACCTCGCGGGCTGGAATAGCAGTGTCTCGACGCACTTGGAGAACGTGTCCCATTCGGCCAGTTTGGTCTCGGCGTAGCTCTTGCCTTTCGAGGTGAGTTTGTAATACTTGCGCTTCTTGCCGGTGGGGCCGGTCTGCCATTCGGTGGCCAGGTAGCCCTTCCCCTCCAGCCTGTGCAGCACCGGGTAGAGAGTGCCCTCTTTCCAGGCAAACTCGCCGTCGGTGCGGTCGTTGACTATCTGGATGATCTCATATCCATACATAGTCCGCTCCATCAAAAGCCCCAGCACCATCATTTCAATAGTGCTCCCAACAAGGTCTGTCTTATACGGCATGGCAATAACCTCCAATGATTATATAGACTGCCTAGGTATAGTATGCCTTGTGTTGCTATGTATGTCAAGGGGGTTTGGAAAATTGAATTTGGAAGTTGGAAATTGGGGGTGAGTAAGCGCACGGGCTAATCCTGCCCATCCTTGAATCCGGTGAATCCTGTTCAGACAGTTGTGCTCTGTCCTTACGTGGTAGGTCCCTCACCCTCCCCTCTCCCACTGCGGTGGGCGAGGGTGTCTACAAGCAAAAGAGACCGCCTTTTTGGGGCGGTCTCTCTTATGGTCTATTTCTTAGTCTGTGGTCGGTTATCGTTCCAGAATGTGGACGATCACCGATCTTCTGCCGAACCGCAGGGCTTCTGATCTGGTTTTGTAGCCGAGGTCGATCCTGTTGCCTTTTATGGCCCGACCGATATCCCCCGCTACCGCCATCCCGTAGCCCTCTATATAGAGCCTGGTGCCTAGTCGGATGACCCTGGGGTCAACCGCTACCACTCCATACCCTGCTCGAAGCCCGCAGCTTGTGCGCCCGGTGGCGCGTGGGCCGCAGCTTCCAGGACCTGGATCATAGGCGCTTGCTTCCATTCGCATAACTTTGCGAGTGGTGAACTCGCCGCGGCTCATATAGTTGCCGCGCGAGCCTATGCTCACAACCCTATTTTTCGGCGTCGATACCACCTGCGCATCGAGGAGCGTCTTATCGACAACTTTATTGTCCTCGTACCGCACGTGATATTTCACCACCTTGGCGCCGTGCTGGCCGGGACGGGTCGTCTTGACCACTCCAGGACCCAACGCCTTGGTGAAAGTCTTGACCGTGTTGAAGCCGATCGGGACGGTCTTTTCGACCTGCGCCTCCCGGATTCTCACGACCTTGATAGTCATACCTTCTTTGTAGACAGTCGACTGCTCCGGAACGACTTTATCCATCTCGCCGACATCTACCTGTGCATCAAAGAGGATCTCGCCCACGGTTCGACCGCTAGTCCGGACGACCAAATCGTTTCCGTCCACGCGTATCGCCGCGAGTGTTAGTGTGAGACCCTGCGCCTTTGCGACGTCATTTCGGTTGCTTCCAACCACAACCAGCATCGGCAATACCAAAGCCGCTGTGATCACGGTTCTCGCAAGCCGAAACTTTCGCTTCAGCAAAAGCAAGTCCCCCTTCCCCCCTGCGTATATCGACCTTGCATTAGTGGAGCCAATAGGCTCAGTATTTTTGTTTGGGATATAACGTAGCAGAGGTAGTTCAATTTACCACATGAATTCCCCGAAGTCAAGGTTTGAGGCTGAAAAGTGGGACAGGTGTTTGATGGTGGATGCTGAATCATCCCTCCAGGTATGTTACCTGGAGGGCGCTAACACATCAGGCAGGAGGCGACGTTGGGGACTCCAGACGCTTATACTGACGCACCAAAGGCAATCAACCGGGCTCAGGAGGGACATCTGTTAGTCTGATCTCAACCTCAAGCCATTGCCCGGCACCAGAGTCCGCCGGAATGTGCGGCTCAAGCTCACTCACCTGGACTACGGTTAGTTGCTTATCGGCGAACTTCCAAACATAGAACCTGTAACCCTCTTTTTTCCGGCTGGCTTCTCGCCATTCGTTGCGTGTCACTATCAATCTTGCAGTAGCCGACGACGACGTCTTCACCTCTATCTCTATCGGGAACACGACACCGGATTCGCCTAGATCGTATGAGAGCACGTCGTATCCTGCGGTGTTGTCCTCAATAGACACCCATTTGGGCGCGTGATCCGATAGCCCAATCGATATCAACCGTGCCCTTTCGTGCGCTAGGGTCCACCGCTCCCCCTCGCGTCCTATCTCCTGCATTCTCTCTGCTGCGAAAGCGCGAAATGTCGCGGAGAGGTCATCCCACCAAAGCTGGCAACCGTCGTCAGGCGGAGTCTCTAGCACACCTGCGTAGCGCAGACACTGCAACTGATCATCGTCAAGAAGCATGCTGACCCTGTCGCGCCCGTAGACGGTCATCCGCGCCCAGAACGGTTTTGTGCGTAGGGCGACCGCTTTGATCGTTTCTCGAAGCTCTTCTTGGCGATTGTCCGCGACGTAGAATGCATCCCACCCCGTCAACTCGGCCAACTCAACGGCACCTTCGTAATCTAACAGCGCGCGGTGCACGGGGCCGAAGCGAAGGTGGCGTATTGCCTCAGGCACACTCAGATCCGGGTACATTGTGCGATACCGTAGTATGGTAAGTGCAGCGTCGATCACACTTATACACAGAAGACGGTCCGCACTCAACAATCTTCCTCTTCCGGACGCGAAGCTTTGCCAGACAACTCGTCTATCACGTCAGCTAAGTCTTCAAGAGTAATGTCGTAATCGACTGGCTGATCCGCGTCCTCTTCGTCGATTGCCAGCCGCTGGAGATCAATGTCGTCCAAGGCGTCTGACATAATCCGTAGTTTGCGGACCAGACGCCTCCTGACTGAGTAGTCAATGGACCCGGTTATGCTTGGGGCTACGCTTTCCAGCACATGGATGTGTGTTTCGATGTTCGGATCAAGTCCTAGCCGATGAATGCGGTCAACTGATTGAAGATAATGTGCGGCATTGAAAGTCCTGTCAACGTAGATCGCGTGGTGACACACACGATGGAGGCTGATACCCTCGGAGCACGCTGCGGGATTGGCTACGAGAACGCGGCAACCGGGGTCAGTGTGGAACAGTCGTATGCGGCCCTCCCGCGTGTCATCGTCCTCCGACAGGCCGGTATCAACACCGCCGTGGATATAGACAGCCCCTTGATCGGCGAGCAGCGCAGCCAATCTCTCTACGTTCTCTGTGAAGCTAGTCCATATGATGGACTTCTGCCCCTCTATCGCCAGCGATCTGGCTAGTTCACAAGCGTGAACTAGCTTCGGAGAATCTGCTTCCTGGACGATTGCGGAGAAGATTGCCTCAATCGCAGGGTCATCGTAGCGGTAGGACGCTGGCTCCTCTTGCGTCAGACGTCGAACAACCATGATCGGATTTGACGATGCTTGCAGCAGGCGCATGACCGAGCGTTTCGCGGACATCAAATCTACATTTGCATTGGCACTAATGCCAGCTAGCCGCTTCAGCACTTCTTGCCGCAGAATGCCGTACAATGCTAGTTGTCCGTCCGACATAGGAACCTGGACGAAATGGCGATGGGGAGATGGAAGTCCCAGTTCGCTCTTGGTGGTCCTGACGTACAGGTTGTGGAGTACCGAATGGGGCGAGCTGGCGCGCGATACCCGAACGCCCAGCCCCTGACCCGGCCACAGAAAATCCAACTGCGGAGTGATATCATCCATGGATCTTGGTATGGGCGTCCCACTAAGAATATCGCGCCTCGCAGCCAAGTGCGCGAGTGACAGCAATACAGTACCGCGCTGAGACCGGCCGCCGGCTTTCATTCGATGGCTTTCATCGACAATCACATGGACCTTGTGCGTCGCCATGAAGAGTGCGATTGGCTCAATGACTCGTATGAGCTGGTCATAGCTGATAATCATTCGCGAGGGTTCGCCACGGAGTAGCCCCTGGATCGAGTCATTACCACCAGTGAGTCGTACGAATGGCGTCATATCTGATCGAGAATCGGCGGATTCCAGACACTCCAGAATAACCTCATCCCACGCAGCGAAAGCATTCTTGGGAGCGACAACCAGAAGGTATGTTGCCTCATCTCGCAGGAGGAGGTAGTTAGCAAATGCGACAGTGGTCTTGCCAGCACCGGGAACCGAGAAGTTGGCTCCGTTAGGCAGTGAAAGCATGCTGCAGGCGTCACGTCTCTGCTCGGCCGTCAGCTCCCTCTTGAGGAACCCCAACTTGCCTAGCTGGTTTTGGATGTCTTCTTCCTGTATCGCTAGGTTCAGAGTTCCTGTTGCCGCTGCGACTGCTCTGCGCTCCTGACCGAAACGCGTGAGCAAACTCAGGGCCCCAGCCTCATACTCCACCGCAAATCCGTATCCCCCTCGAAGCTCTGCTATGCGCGGTGCCATTGAAAGGACCGTTGCCCATTCACCTTGGATAGTATGATTCGTTATCAGAGCGTCGGGCTGAGCCGCTATGGCAGCATCCTTGAGACGATTCCAGACATAACTGGGAGTATCGGCGGACACAGTGACACGTCCTAGATTCGACACCGGGTCATACTCTATGCGGAGCATTAGTTGCTTCTCCCGGTGGATTTGGTCAAGGCATTCTGAGCCTCTTCCAGCAACTGTGTCGCCCGCTTGGCTACGGCAGCAAGCTGCGCAACGATCTGTGGAAACGCCGCAGGGTCAGTTACGGATATATCTATGTTATGCAGCATCTTGTTTGCTTCCTGAGCGTATCGCAGAGCTGCAGTCCTAGTCTCTTCATCCTTTTGTCCCTGTTTGATGCTCGCGTGGATATTCGCGATTCGCCTTACAACGTCGGCTCCGACGCTCTCGTCCTGCAGCACTGCCTCAATTCTCTCATAGCGTGCGGGCTTACTCTCGACGATACCAGCCAGTGGATCATGCGCAACTTCCTGAGCATCCTTTGTATCACAAACAACTGGCTTATCGCTATCAAGATCAATGTCCAGGTCTTGGGCCAGTTGTTCGAGAATCGACTCCATGTCCTTGCCGAACACAGTGCGATAGTGGTAGATGCGATTATCCAGGTTGGGGCCATTCTTGATCAATCTGAAAGCCATCAGCCGTCGCAAATCCGCGTCGTGTCCGGTCTTCCCGTTCAGCGCTTCCTGAAGCTCCTGGAATATTTGCTCGCTTTGCTCCACTTCACGATATGCCTCGGGGGCTCCCGAGAATTCGAGGTACTCCTCAGCTAGGTCCAATTGCTGCAGTTCCCGGTTGATGTCCTCGTCTTTCTTGAATCGGAACATATCTCTGACCTTGGCGCGAGGAACAACCAGCTCATCCAGTAGATATCGGAGTTTCAGGCGTCGCTCTACCCACCCGTATTTGAGCTTGGTTTCTGGGACTAGCTGCAACTCAGATTCAATAGTCTCGATGTCGACCATATTGGCTGACTCAGGAAGCACCTTCGCATCTACATGGCTGAATGTCGCGAACGTATGAGGGTCCCGAGCGAAGAGATCCCGCATAGCGGCGAGCCGGCGGTTCCCGTTCACCACTACACCTGATGCGGTGACCAAGAGCGACTCGGTCTGAGTGGCCGCGCGTTCCATCTCCTGATAGACAGGACCCTTCTCGTCCCTAGACATCCTAACGAGAATCTTGTGTTGCGCACTCTGAGCGGCCTGATTCTCCTCGCCCGCGCTGAAGAATCCCTCCGGCTTACCTGCCTCGCGCATGTACTCGCGTTGCTCTACCGTCGTACGGCCGTTCTTCATGCGGTAGATCGGCAGATCGATTGGCAATCGCGTGACCGGCATCCGCTCGTTCTTGCCACGGAAGTTGAATGTTTCCCAGATGTGAGTGGTAGACGCCTCCGCACTGATTTTCGCGATCCGTTCGTTCTGATCCATTACACAGACTGGATAGTCCACTTAGTACCCCCTAGTTGTCGATAGACAGCACGAGACACGGCACCGTGACCACATGTTTGAATAGGTCGAGTTCGTTTGTCACCCTAGTGAAACTCGCGATGTTGCTGCCGAGTACTGACGCCGCTTCTCCGCTCGGCAGAACCAGTACGGCGGCATCAATCCTGTTATTCGCGTGCAGAGCCTGAAACTTCATGAGGTCGTAGAAGGCTCTCGTGATATTGCCGGTTTGAACCGTAAGCCCAACACGTTCCTTCATTGCGTTTATGGTAAGTTTGTAGGCTGGATGCACTTTCGGCTCCAAAGCCCATCCTGCTGCAGACAGCCTATCGCGCACATGGGCGTTGATCTTAGCGGCTGCACCAGACTCTACCGCCAACAACGGCTCTTCCAGGCATCGATCTACCGCATCCATTAGCCCTGCAGATGTCACTGCTTCAAGCCCAAACCTGTGCGAATACAAGCCAACTCGCCTCATGCGCCGCCTCCCTTGTTGAGTGAATCATCAGCGGCAATAGCCCCGTTTCGGTCGAGCCATTCTGCCGGTACCTGAGCGACCTTGTCCTTGCCGGAGGGCACATGCACGGGTTTGCCAAGTGGACGATATGGAAGACAACCGCTGTAGAATGCAGATACTCTCTCGGCAGCTATCCCGACATATTCGCTTTCCTTCTCGCAGCCTATAGCACGTCTGCCGCACCGCAGTGCGGCCAATAGGGACGAACCCACGCCAGCAAAGGGGTCAAGCAGCCAGTCATCTTCGTCTGTGAGAGCTAGAACACATCTCTCGACCAATTCGATAGGAAACTGGCAGGGGTGTACTGTCTTTTCCGGATGGTTTGACTTGACGTTAGGAATATCCCACAGGCCCTGCTCCCATTCCTCCAATAGGATCTCCCAGATGTCGGAAGGGTTCTTGCCCATGGGATTGCTGCTTAGCTGGCCACGTTTCTCACCCTTAAAATGACGCTTACCAGGGTACTTGGCCCTTACCCTTACTGGGTCAAGATTGAATGTGTAATCGTCGCTTTTGGTGAACCAAAGCAATGTCTCGTAACGCCCGGAGAATCGCTTCTTGGCATGGAGTCCGTGACCAAAATGCCAGATTATTCGGTTACGAAGCTTGAGCCCCTGCTCCTTGAAGAATGGATAGAAATATATGTCCAGAGGGAATACTTCACCAGCGTCCACGTAGTTCCCAACTTGCCAACAGATCGATCCATTCGGATGGAGAACTCTGCACATCTCGTCGACAATGGGTTTGAGTTCATTCAGGTAGTCGTCGAACGCCGCCTTCAGTTCGTATGCTTTGTTGAGGTTGTAAGGCGGCGAAGTTATGATCAGCTTGATCGTATCATCCGGTATATCCCGTAGCAGACTCCTGCAGTCTCCAAGATGTAATACTACACGTTCACTCGGTGTGAACCTGGAGGCAATTGCAGGGGTGCCGGATTCGACGGCACATTTATCCATACTCATTACAAAGCCTTCCGTGGCAGGGCTTGGCCGCAAGTGACGAGTCTACGCCAGTCTCTGGCGACATAATTGAAGTACCACAACCACCCCGACTCCTTCCCCAAGAACCGGGGAAACTCCTGCGTATCCGGTCAGGTTTCGGCGTAATGTTGATTATAGAACATGGGAATGTCAGAACCTGTCATCAGCGTCACATCCCCCTCTCTGCGGAGAGCCCCCTTCAAAAGGGGGAATTGGGTTGGTTCCTCTTTCGACAGGTCCGTAGTCACTGTACAGAGCGCCATCACCCTCAACCATATTGCCACGAATTCTTGGGCGGTCGGGACGGGGTCGAAGGGGACCGTACAGCCGCCGGCGGAAAATAGTTGAAACTTTTTTCGCAAAACAGGTGTACAAAACGGCCCATGAGTTGCATTATAATTATGGAGGTACGTTTTTCGGACGGTCCCGGACACCCGCCGAAACACCATCAACCCGGCTGCTGTCTTAAGGGTCTGGTCAACCGCCGACCGTCAATCATTCTACAGGGAAAGGAGGCTTCTCTGCTCTCTACTTCTTCTTCCGCGTATGCCCATGCCCTTCAGACACCGTCCTGCCCACCGACATTATTCGGCCTCTCAGGCAGCCGGCGCATAGTTTGGGGTCTTCGGTTATGCAGCGTTTGTTGGGGTAGATTTCGTAGTGGATTCTGTACTCCAGGGGGGTGTAGTTGGGCATTACTACGTCCGCGCCGGCTTTCAGGGCCAGTTCCCGGCCGTATTCGTCTATGCTGCCTATTGCGGTGGTTGCCGGCAGGAGGGCGTTGCGGGTTACTATTCTGGCCAGCGCCACCATCTTCAGCGTCATCTGCACCGAACCGCTGGGGTAATCCGCGAACGGGGTGTCCTCGTTGGCTATGAATGGGCCGATGCCGACCATGTCCGGCTGGAAGTCGCGCATAAGCTCGATGTCGTCCGCCATCGTGTCGATGGTCTGGCCGGGAGACCCCACCATACACCCGATCCCAACCTGGAACCCCAGCCTCTTAAGCTCATTGGCGCACTCCAGCCTGTGCTGCAGGTCGCTGTCCGGGTGCATAAACTTGTAATGCTCGGGGTTGGCGGTCTCGTGGCGAATGAGGTAACGGTCCGCCCCGGCCTCTTTCCACAGCTTGTAGTCCGCAAAGTCGCGCTCACCGGCGCTGACGGTGATGGCGATGTCCGCCTGGCTCTTGATCCGCTGAACTATGTCCGCGATCGTCTCACCGGTGTAATACGGGTCCTCGCCGCTCTGCAGCACCACCGTGCGCATGCCCTGGTTGGCAAGCTCCACCGCCAGCGCCACGATCTCATCCGGCGGTATCCGGTATCGCTTCACATTCGGGTTTTCCGCCCGAAGCCCGCAGTAGTTGCAGTTGCGCGCGCAGCAGTTGGAGAACTCGATCAGCCCGCGGATGTGGACATCGTCCCCGCAATACTCCCGCCGAACAGCATCCGCCGCGTCCACAAGCCGCTGCACACCCGCCTCGGATTCAAGGCTCAGGAGAAAGATGATCTCGGCGCGGGTAAGGTCGCCGGTAGTTATGCATTTTTCGAGAAGGTTGGTTAGGTTCATTGTTTGGGTTCCTGGTTTTGGATAGTCGGCAGTCCACAGTCGACAGTCAGCAGTCTGGAGACGCAAACCCCATTGTCTTCCTCCCTGATAAGGGAGGGTAGGGTGGGTTTGAGTATGCCGTTCCCTTCAGCGGCCTCAGCGGTTCGACAGGCCGGAGAGACGCAAACCCCCTTGCCCCCTTATCAGGGGGATTACTTCTTCGACTTCTTGGCCTCGGGAGATGGTGGGGTTCTGTAGAAGATCAGCAGGATTGCTACCGAGGCGGCGGTCATTATTATGCTGACCACCTGCGCTTCTGTCAGGCCCCATACCAGGTAGCTCGCCGAAAACCCGGCCCGGAAATGCTCCACGATGAACCGATATATGCCGTAAAGCCCGATATACAAAGCAAGCACAAACCCGGTCCGGTGCGGAGTCTTGCTTGCGCGGACCAATATCGCAAAGATTATGAAGCTGCATAGAGCGGAGTATATCTGGGTGGGGTGGCTGGGTGGAGTGGTGACCCCGTGGCCGGAAAAGACGCATCCCCAGGGCGCGTTGGTCGGCGCGCCGTAGCAGCAGCCGTTGAGGAAGCAGCCTATTCTGGTCACCCCATAAGCAATCGCCACCGATGGCGCCGCCAAATCCGCGAACTCCAGGAACGGCAGCTTGATGATCCGGCAGTGGATGTATACGGCTATCACCGCAAACACCAGGCCACCGTGGAAGCTGAGGCCGCCCTCCCAAAACCTGAAGAACCGCGACAGGCTCTCCGTCTGCGGGTTGATGAGCACAAATATCAGCCTTGCCCCCAGCACACCGCTGAGAAGCGAGGTAAGCCCAAGGTCGTACATGCGGTCCGCCGGCCAACCCCTCGCCCGGGCCACCTTTACCATTCGCAAGACCGCCAGCGTGAAGCCAAGCACCAGCATCAGCCCATAGCTGCGCACCGGAAGCCCGAAGATGTTGATCAGGGTTGGTTTCATTACTCCGGGTCGGTCCTCTCTACCCGGTGGACCCCGAGTATCACGATGACAACGCCGGTCACAATGGCCACATCCGCCAGGTTGAAGTTGGGCCAGCTATGCTGAATACCTTCCAGGTTGAGGTGCAGGCTGATGAAATCGGTAACCATGTGCGACGGCATAACCCGGTCGATCAGGTTGCCCACCGCTCCACCCAGCAGCAGCCCCAACCCCAGCCGCAGACCAAACGCCTTCTTTCCGATCCCTCTCAGCTTGACGATGGCGAAGATCAGCACCAGGCCGATAAGCACCAGCAGCGGCGTGGCGTTGGGCATTATCCCGAACGCCGCCCCACTGTTGTAGCTCAGCGAAAGGTCGAAGAACTTGGGGATAACAGGCACGGGCTGGCCCAGGAGCAGGTGACCGCGAGCAAGGGCCTTGGTCGCCTGATCTATCACAACCACTACAAGGCCTATCAAAGACAGCGCTATTGTGGACGAACTCACGAACCTGCCGAATACGGAGGTTCCCGGCTCAACTGCCGCCGGAATCTGTTCCTCGGTCGAAACTTCCTGGCTGCCCGCGATTGGTGGCGCTGTTATTGGGTTCTCGCACATATCAGTTCCCGACTTTCACTTCTTGTCGCATCCGCAGCAACATCCGCCCTCCTGGGCAGCGATGAACTCTTCGATAGTCTTCTGATCCCGGATCCCGGTGGTGGCTCCCAAGGCTGTGACGCAGAATGCGCCGGTTGCGTTCGCAAACTTGCCGGTGCGCTCCAGGTCCCAACCGCGTACCACCCCTGCCAGGAATCCCGCAGCGAAGGCATCGCCCGCGCCAAGGGCATCGATTGCATTGACCCTGAATATCGGCAGGCTGATCTCGGTATCCTTGCTTCGGATGTAGCATCCCTGGTCACCCATCTTGAGGCCGACCGTCTTCACGCCGTGGTCCATCAACACCTGCGCCACGTCCCTGGGGTCGTGCTTGCCGGTGATCATCCGCGCTTCCTCGATGCTGGGCACGGCATAGTCGATATAAGGAAGGCAGGGTTCAAGTGTCTTCATCCACTGGCCGGTGGCGTCCCAGGCTGTGTCCAGGGATGTGGTAACACCCATCTCCTGCGCCTTCTTGAGGACCCTGGCGGTCGGCTCGCCATCGAAGCCCTTCATCAGAAAGGACCCGGCCACATGCAGCAGCTTGCTCTCGCCGATGATGCCGAAGTCGATGTCGGATTCCTTGATAGCCGCGTTGGCGCCGAGGTAGTGGATAAAGCTGCGTTCGCCGTCTCCGTGGACCATCACCATCGTGGCGGAGGTGGCTTCGTTGTCATCACGCACCACGCCGCGGCAGTCGATGCCCGCCTTGGACAGGAAGTTGACCATAAAGTCGCCGAACCCGTCGCTGCCGACCTTGCCGATGACCGAGGTCTTGATACCGATCTTCGCAAGGCCGACCCCGGTGTTGTTCGCGCAGCCGCCCGCGTGCAGTTCCATCCTATCAACCAACGTAAGCTTGCCGCGAGCCGGGAACTCATCTACCGACTTCCCCACAACGTCCGCGACCAGAATGCCCAAACAGGTTACTTCAGCCATATCAATGCTCCATCTATTATGCGTGGTATCTTACTGTCTTTTCCGCCAGTCCTCCGGCAGGGTCCAGGCCTTGTCTTCCACCTTGGTATCGGGGTCGTCTTCGGCAAGCCCATAGGATATGAGCATCTCGCGAAAGGCTTCCGACAGGAGGAACGCGGTGACCCCGAGGAACAACATAATACTCCCGGCCCCCGCGGAAAGCGCGCACAGGACAGCGAAAACGATTATAACAGCCAGCAGACCGAGTGTAAAGACAGGGTTCTGCATGGCAATCTTGAGCGATTCCCTTGCTATCAGCCACACCTTGGGCTGGTTGCCCGACCGCGCCTGGAACACCATCATGGGCAGGTGGAACTGAGCGGACATCAGCCAGATCAGCGTCAGGTACATGAATATGAATGCAACGCTGGCCACCGGCAGGCTGCCGTTGTTGACCGCCACCCAGAACATTATCGCGGCATCGCCGAGGAGGATAACGGTAATGGCCAGGTCCAACACGAACAGCCACGCGCCGGGCACGAGATATTGGCGGATGGAGGTGAGCGCGTCAAGCGGGGTTGGTTCATCCCGAAAAACAGCGGACTGAGCGTAGTGGAACACCCCGATCGCGCCCATCCAGGGAACAAACAGCAACGGGATCAGGAACCCCACCTGAACAAACCGTGGCAGGAACCCGGATACGTGCAAAAACCCGGCGTATACCGTGAGGCATAAAGCAAGGAGCACAAACCAGCACACGCTCGCAACAACTGCGAAGCCCAGGTTGTCATACGCCGCCCTGAAACCCTTAGCCAACGCCCTCTTCAGATAAGCCGGGCGAACCCTGGCCGAAACCTCACTCATACCGCCTCCAAATCACCAACCTATTGTACCACACAGGGTTGCGGGTTGCGAGTTTCGGGCGGTAGATAGCATATCCCGTTCGTTTCGACTTCGCTCAACGAACGGGATCGTAGTCTTGACCAGGCTGCCTACGCCAATCGCTTGCGTATCAGCCGGACGAGAACATAGAGCAGGATCAGAACCGCAATCCAGTAGGGAGCAAATACCCCGATCCAGATCAGCCCCGAGAGCAGGGCGACGCTCGTACCCTTGAGCGAGTCGATGGATCTCTGCCACACTCCAGGAATGCCCTTCTCGGTGGATGCTTTGGGTTCCGTGAGGGTGACGGTGATTGTGGACATGTCAGATGCCGACCGCAGGTACTTCACCCGCCCCTGTATCTGCTCTATCTCCCCACGGACCCTGAAGAGCTGATTGGATACTGTGATTATGTCGGGGATCTTCTTGGCCTTCTGCATAATCTCCACGTACTGCGCTTCCTCGGCTCGTTTGTTGCGCAGCCTGGATTCGAGGTCGAAGACCTGCCCGGTCACGTCTTCGCCATTGAGGTTCTTGGCGGTTACCTCTCCGACCTTGCCTACTCGCGTAAGCACCGACTCAAATGCATTCACAGGCACCCGGACAGTCACCGTTCCATAGGGCGTTGCTTCCTCGCCCTCGGTTCGGCTGAACGCTGAGTTGGTCACGAACCCGCCAACCGACCGCGCGATGGCAATGATCTGATCAGCGGCCATCTCGATACTCTTGACCTTCACGGTAATATCGCCGGTCTTGATGATAAGCAGAGATGACTCCACTGAACCAACAGGCGGGAACGATGCTTCTCCCTCAGAACCTGACATCACAGCATCGGAACTCCTACTTGGCTGCGAGAGTGCCTGCTTCGCATTCCGTACAGGCATCGGCGAGATCGGCATAGCACCGGGACCGCCAGCCATACCAGGCATGCCCGGCGTGCCCATACCCCCCGGAGGCACAGGCGGACCGCACGCCGCCGGCCCCATCGGTCCTCCCATACCCGAAGGCATTGCGTCCTGGGCAGAGGAGAACTCTCCCTTGCTCGTGCTGGAGCACGAACTCATCATCAACACAACTGCAACCAGCAGGACGCCCATCGCGCCCAACACCGCCAACCGGCGTCCATTACCGAAACCAGTCTTCCCAAAGCATCTCATCACACGATCCTCCACGCTGATTTGTGCGCTTACATAGGGTTAGAGTCATCGCGCGGGAGATATCTTCAAAGAAAGTTGAAGAAGAATCGTTGACCCTTGGTTGGTCTGGGTCATACAAGCGGGCTACAAATCCGACTAAGGCTAATTATTATAGTCAACCCCATATACGTCATATATTTGACCGTGGTTCACAATTACTGAATGCGGCCTTCAAATACGGGTATACTCTCCATAGGCATCCTCAGCCGACTTCTTAGAAGTTGACGGGGCGCCATGCAGCCAGGCGTTACGTTTGGCAGGGTGAAAAGGGAGAACTAGACCATGAGTACCCATTCTGTTTCCAGAACACTGAGAGCGCCCCCCTCGTGGCGCTGGAGCATTATCTTCGCGATTCTGCTCATCGCTTTGTCGGCGGCAGCCTATGCGGCTTCAAGTCCGCAGCATGTGATGATGCTGCCATCTCAGGGGACGTTGACGACCAACGTGCCTACGACGATCAGAGCCCAGTATCTTGACCGGGACGGCTACGGCGACGTCAGAAGCTGCTTTACAGTCATTTCGGAGTCGCCACGTGATTTCTCGAACTCGGTGTACCTGCAGTACAACTCCGTGACGAACAAGATGTACCTGCGTAATGACGCCAACACCGCATGGAGTGCGGGCTATGCTCCCGGATCTTCGAAGATACTGGAGAACAGCCAGTGCTGGGTATATCTTGCGACCTCTAAGGTAACTGGGAGCGGTAACTACCTCAACGTCGACTGGGTCATCGCGCTAAAGACATCGACGATGGCCGACAAGATCCTCTCCGGCTGGTCGTTTGTATATGACAAAGGGGGCCTATACGATGGTTGGGTCAGGACGGGTGAATACTCCACAACTGCCCGCCCCGCAGCTCTGAAGCTGCTTGCCAACGGCGGCGCTCTGCCGACCGGCTCCGACCAGGTCTTCACCAGTCAGTACTACGATGCCAACGGCTTCGCCGACATCAACCGGGTCTACATGCTGATAAATACCGACATCTCGCAGACCAGCGCCATACTCGTGTCCTACAACAGGGCAGCTAACGAGGTTATTCTCAAAGGCGACAATGGCGATACCTGGAGCGCGGGATACGCTCCGGGAACAGCAGTTACTCTGGAGAACAGCCAGTGTATAGTCAATGTTGCCGCCACGACAGTGACTGCCGAGGACAACACTCTCACGGTCAACTGGGTTGTCCAACTCAAGCCTTCGATGGCGGGAAAACTGCTCAACGCCTGGACGTATGTCTCCAACAATTCAGGTCTGGCCGAGAGCTGGAAGACCATGGGCGTATTCTACGATAACGTAAGCCCCGCAGTTCAGGGTTTCAGGCCGAAAGAACCGATCCCAACAGGAACTGCGTCCGTGGTAACAGCCCAGTGGTCTGATGCCAACGGTTATGGCAATCTCGAAAGATGCTACCTGCTGCTGACCACCGAGCCGGGCAACAACATCAGGTTCTCCCTCAACACGGCGCAGGCAAACGCGATTTACGTGCGTTACAACGTCTATGAAAACAAACTTTACCTGAAGAACGACGCCAACACCTCCTGGGGCATTGGATATGCTCCTGGCGATGTCGCGATCCTGAGCAACAGCCAGGGCAGCGTGGATGTGTCGGCTTCTTCCATAACTCACCCGGACATCAACACCACCAAACTGGACCTGATGGTGACGCCTTCTATTCCGGACACATCCGACTTGCGCGGATGGGGACAAGGGCGCGATTCTGGCGGAGCGCTAAGCGATTGGACTCCAATGTTAGCGAATATGCTCGGAAGAGCCGCTACATTTGCCAACTTCGGCGGTGGCGCTGGTATGACCAACCAGGGAATCCTCACCGTAGTCAACGGTGACATAGGAACCACGGGCGCTTCTACCATGATAACCGGATTCCACGACAGCACGGGCGACTCATACACCGAGACGGGATCCAATGCCGGACTTGTCACAGGCAGAATATACACTGACGCGCCGCCGCCCATTGTGTTTGGGCCCGGTGGTCCGTTCGGAGGAACTGCCGCAACAAAGGCGATAGCTGACGCTGCCGCAGCCGACGCGCTTAACACCTACAACTATCTCCAGGGACTGGCCACAACCGGGCCTGACCCAAGCGCTGCGGGCGAATTGGGCGGAAAGACAATTCCCCCTGGAACCTACAAAGCTGCGGGAGACACATTCGCCATCTCCCCGGCGACAACTCTGACACTCGACGCCTTGGGCGACTCGAATGCGATGTGGGTCTTCCAGATGGGCGCGTCGCTCACCGTGGGCGAGGTGGGAGCAGGACTAACACCCGCCAACGTCGTCTTCAAGGACGGCATCGGCCAGCCAGGGAACGTCTATTGGGCGGTCGGCAGCGCGGCGACTATTAACACCGGCGCGCATATGGTGGGAACCATTATCGCCCCCGCTGGAATCACATTCTCCACCGCCGGCCAGACCATACTCACAACTCTGGACGGCAGAGCGTTGGGCCTGACTGCTTCGGTTACGTTGGTCAACACCATTATCAACGTGCCGTAGAGACCAGCAGACCTTGCCGTCAACGCAGATTGCAGGTCCGACTGGAAATACCTCCCCGGCGTGTGGGAGCACAACATGTGCCACAACCAAATAGAGGATAGGGGCGGGAGCAATCCCGCCCCTATCGCTCTGGTGAACCCAAGACCCGACCGCTCGTGTCTCCGCCATGTACGAATTCCGCAGTTGCCTTTCTTCTTTGTTCCTCTGCATGTGCGAGGACTACGTATGTTTTGGCTCTAACTACGGCTCGTATTGGGTATAATAGGAAGTAATACGTACATACAAGAGCCCAAAAGCGAGCCTGAGAGCGACGAGGCGTGACAGGAAGCCACGTAATTGCGTGACGATCAAGACGCAATCATCGGATATCCGATATCAAGAGGTGCTGCTTTAGCGCGCATTATTCACAAGAAGAGCGTATAATGCGCTGGGTGCCCCGGATTATGCGCATCGCGCATAATCCGGGTTAGGCGGAAGGGACATTTTTTTGAAAGCTAAATGCAGAATAGTTGGTTCAATCGCCGCAGTGGTGCTTCTGGTCGCTCTGGTGGTGATAGTAGCGTTCCGGGCTTTCGGACAGATCAGGGAATCGGCCGAGGCGCGGAAGCGCGCATTCATCGTAATACACAGCGGGAACGAGTTGCTGTCTACATTGATAAATGCCGAGACCGACCAGCGCGGCTACCTGCTGACCGGTGACGAGACCTTCCTCGTACCGTATTCGGCGGCCCGCGCTAGCCTCAGTGGCCATCTGAAAGAGCTGCGCCGACTCACCCTGAGCAGCGCGGCCAACAAACACCTGGACGCGATGACTCCGATGATGGATGCCAAATTGGCATATTTGTCGGATAACATCGAGTTACGCCGCAAACACAGCATGGCTGCCGCACTGGCGAACGTGCGCGGCAGCCGAGGCAAGCGGTTGATGGATTCGATCCGTGCTGAGATGAGCAGTGTCATAAAGATAGAGGAAGACGCACTGGCGAAGCGCGATATAGAGTTCCAGTCGAGCATGCGCCAACTGTTTACATTCATCGTTCTCGCCAGCGTGTTTACGCTGCTGATCGCGCTTGCGTTCGCCTATATGGTCTATCGGGAAACACAGCATCGGCTCAAGAACCTGGTTCATCTCGAAACACAGAATCTGCTCGAGATACAAAGTGAGTTGAACAAACAACTACAGTTGGCGAATAACACCCTAGAGGTTAGCGAGGAAAAGCTCGCGGTGACGCTGAACTCAATTGGCGACGCTGTGATAGCTACCGATGCCCAGGGGCGTGTGACGCTCCTGAACCCCCTGGCCCAGAAGCTTACCGGTTGGACGCTGACGGAAGCCGACGGTCGCCCCGTGGATGAGATCTTCCATATCATCAATGAGGAGACCCGCGAGCCTGCCAATATACCTGTAGCGGAAACTTTGGCGCGCGGCACCCTGCACGGCCTGGCCAATCACACCGTACTGATTGCGCGCGATGGAAGCGAGTGCTCTATCGCCGACAGTTGTGCGCCGATTCGTGACCGCGACAAGAAGGTGGTCGGCGCTGTGCTGGTGTTTCGTGACGTCACCAAGGAATATGCATCACAGCAGGCCTTGCGCGAGAATGTTGTGGAACTCAAACGTTTCGACCAGGCGCTGCGGGAAACGAATGTCGATCTGGAGAGCGCCAAGACCATAGCGGAGAAAGCCAACCTCGCGAAGTCGGATTTCCTTTCGGGTATGAGCCATGAACTCCGCAGCCCGCTCAATGCGATCCTGGGTTTCGCCCAACTCATGGAGTCCGACTCCCCGCCACCGTCGCCCGCCCAGCAGGAAAGCATAGCTCAGATTCTCCAGGCGGGGTGGTATCTGCTGGACCTGATCAACGAAATCCTTGATCTGGCAAAAATCGAGTCCGGGAAGATTACGCTTTCGATGGAACCGGTGTCAATAGCCGAAGTTATGCTCGAAATCCAGACTATGATGGAACCTCAAGTGCAAGAGCGCCACATTCCCATAACGTTCCCCAATCTGGATAGTCCTTACTTCGTCCACGCCGATCGGACCCGGCTGAAGCAGGTGCTCATCAACATTCTCTCCAATGCGATCAAGTACAACAGGGAGGGAGGAACGATCATCGTGGACAGCGCCGAGGTCACACCGGAGCGCATTCGCATCAGCGTCACGGATACCGGGATGGGGTTGCCTCCGGAAAAGGTGGCGCAGCTCTTCCAGTCGTTCAATCGTCTTGGACAGGATATCGGCGCAGAGGAAGGCACAGGCATCGGCTTGGTGATGAGCAAGCGACTGGTCGAGTTGATGGATGGCGTCATCGGCGTGGAAAGCGCCGTCGGCGTGGGGAGCACATTCTGGATCGAACTGAGATCCGATGCCGCGCCGGCATTCTTGGTGGAAGCAATACCTGCAGCACTTGCCCGAGCACAACACCAGGCGAGCGCGCCACTGCACACTCTGCTTTATGTAGAAGATAACCCGGCGAACCTGAAGCTGGTCGAGCAACTCATTGCCCGCCACGCCGATCTGCGCCTGCTGACCGCGGTGGACGCAAGTCTCGGCATTGAGCTTGCGCGTACGTTCCAGCCGGAGATTATATTGATGGACATCAATCTGCCCGGCATCAGCGGCATCGAAGCCCTGAGAATCCTGCGCGAAGACCCGACAACAGCGCATATCCCCGTCGTTGGCCTTACGGCAAATGCCATGCCACGCGACATCGAGAAGGGTATGGCGGCGGGATTCTTCCGGTACATCACCAAGCCAATAAGGGTCAAGGAGTTTGAAGATACTCTGCAAGTGGCACTCGCATTTGCGAAGGAAAGCAGGGCACCGGCGCTTGGAGTGTCTGAGACTGGGGTGATCGGCGCAGATGAGATGCCCTTCGCTGCTGATGCAGTCAACGATCAGTACGTGGCAGATGCCGACGCCTCAGACGCTCTGCCACAGGCAGCCTCTGCGCCGCTGCCCGATGAGCTGATTGGTCGTCTGCGGGAAGCCGCGATGAGTGCCGACCACGACCTACTGCTGCTGCTGACCGATGAAGTTGATCGCTATGACATGCCCAAGGCTGAACAGATAAGGCACCATATCGAGGCATTTGACTACCAGTTGCTGCTGGACGCCGTTGGAACCGGAGGATAGGCCAATGGAGCAAACCATAATACCGAAACTTACCATGAGCATTCTCGTCGTCGACGATACTCCTGCTAACCTGCGCTTGGTGACAGGGATGCTGAATGAGTTGGGATACAGAGTCAGGTCAGTTTCAAATGGGGCGTTTGCACTTCAGACGGCCAGGCATAACCCTCCTGACCTGATACTCCTTGACGTTATGATGCCGGAGATGGACGGGTATGAGGTCTGCAAGCGCCTGAAGGCGGACGAGCAGTTGGCAGAGATCCCAGTGATCTTCCTCAGCTCGCTAAATGAAACTGTGGACAAAGTAAAGGCGTTTGAAGTGGGTGGTGTCGATTACGTGACGAAGCCATTCCAACTGAGAGAACTGCAGGCGCGGGTAGCAACGCATCTGGAACTCCACCGACAGAAGCGCCTGGCACGAGAGAGCTATGCGCAACTCAACGCGATGAACAAGGAAATGGAATCCTTTTCCTCGGCTGTCTCTCACGACCTGCGAGCGCCGATTCTCAGGATGTCCCGTCTGACCCAGGCGTTCCTGGAGGACTACGGAGACATTCTGGACCAGCAAGGTCGCACATACATAGAGCACACGCGGGATGAAGCCCAGCGCATGGGCAGACTGGTAGACGACTTGCTGGAGCTATCCCGGGTAACCTGTTCCGAGATATCCTTTTGCGAAGTGAATCTGAGCGGGATCGCGGAGCAAGTATCCCAGCGACTCCGCGAAGCCGAGCCGGAAAGGTCCATTGATTTCGTCATCCAGCCGGATGTATCCGTGGTAGGTGACCCGCGCTTACTGGAAGTTGTTCTCACGAATTTGCTGGGCAACGCAGCTAAATTTACCAGGAAACGAGAGCAGGCCAGTATCGACTTCTGCAGAATCGAAGAGGGCAGAGCAACAGTCTTCTTGGTGAGGGACAACGGAGCTGGCTTCGATATGGACTACGCGGACAAGCTCTTCACCCCATTCAAGAGGCTGCACGCAGATTCGGACTACCCGGGCACCGGCGTGGGACTGGCGACTGTGCAGAGAATAATCCGACGACACGGGGGAGAAGTCTGGGCGGACGCCCAAGTCGATGAGGGCGCGAAGTTCTGGTTCACGCTGCCCCCAAACCCGTATCTTCTACAATCGGCGGCTGTTGCGGGGTGACCGATGGGAGAAGCCCCTCGTAGGTCCTTGCAGGGTGGCCAGGGCTGGTGCGCCGATGGGGAAGAAGCCTCTCGCAGGTGTTGGAAGGGAACCGTTAGGCCTGCCAAACCTGCTGCCGGCCTAAGCTTGGCGGGTTCGTTCGATGACCACAACCGCCGCGTCGTCAAACAGGCTCCCGTTGCCGAACTCAAGCGCTTCCTTGAACAGGGCAGCAAGGGTCTGTTTCGCGCTGGAATGACCGTGCGTCTCAAGAGCAGCCTGGATTCCTTCCGTGCCGTACATAGAACCATCGAATCGCGACTCGCTGATGCCGTCTGTGTAGAACACCAGCTTGTCGCCGACGTCCAGGTGGGATTCAAACGGGGTGCACTCTACTTTCCGCAATATGCCCATCGGAAGCTGGGCAGCCCACAGCAACTCCACGCGGCCATCTGCTCTGAGGACCATGGCCGGCGGGTGGCCCGCGCTGGCGTAGACCAATCGACCGGTCTTGGGGTCAAGCACTGCCAGGCCAATTGTCACAAACCTCTCGCCGAAACCATTCTCGGAGTAGATGACTTCACCTGCGTGCGCGAGCGCCATACACGGGTCGCCAAGCTCATACGCAAATGCGCGAATGGTGCTGCGGGTGGTGACCGCCAGTGACGCGGCATCCACGCCCTTTCCGGCAACGTCACCTATAAGAATCGCCAGACTGCCGTTCTCTGTCTCGAATACATCGTAGAAATCGCCACCGACCAGCTTTCCCGCGGAGCCGGGGACAAACCGGGCGGCAAGCCGGTAGCCCGGCGCTGAAGGCAACTCGGGCGGGAGCAGAGCCTGCTGCAATTGGGTGTGCTGATCGGCCAGTGTCTGCAGGGCGTTTTGGGCCTCATCCCTCGCCCTGAGTTCGGACTTGTGCAGGCGGATGTTGGTCAGAGCCAGCGAGACAGATGTCGCCAGTTTTCGGACAAAGAGGATTGGGGCCGCCGAGTAGGTTTTCGGTCCCGATGTGGAGATCAGAGAAAGAACTCCCACGCATGCGCCCCCGGCGATCAGCGGAATTCCCACCACCGACCGAATCCCGTATACATCCACCATTGCGCGTGTTGCCCGATCATCCAGGGCAACGTCGTCTATGGCCACGGGGACCAATTCCCGCTCGACGATCCCAAAGTAGGGTATGTCCTCATCTTTCCAACGCGTTCCGGGGGACAGGTTGGGCAATCCCAGAGACTCCTGAACTACCCACTCCCCACCATCACGTAACGCAAGGCTTCCGCCCTCAACCCCAAGCGCTTCAGACGACTTGGCAATAACAAGGCCTATAACATACTCGGTGTCGAGGGACTCGTTGATGTCTGCGCCAATGTCCGCCAGCGCTCGACTCAGCGTCTCGCTCTCCCGCAGAGCATCCTCTAGCTGCTTCATCTGTGTAACGTCGCTGAACGTTATCACTACACCGTCTATGACATTGTCCAGAGTCCGATACGGCATCAGACGCATTATGTACCATCGGCCATCCTTGCTCTGCACCTGGTGTTCCTGCACGGCAAGTGTTTCCAGCACGGCATTCACGTCACGCTCGATGGTCTCATAGCTCAGGTTCTGAGTAATATCCGTTATCGGACGCCCGATGTCCACGCTTCGGAGGTTGAACATACCTACCGCCGCGGGAGTAAATCGCTTCACCCGCAGCTTGATATCCAGGAACAGAGTAGCAATCTCGGTGCTGTTGAGAAGGTTAGCCATGTCGTTGTTGAGGCTGGTAAGCTCGTTGACCTTCGCCTGCAACTCGGTATTGAGAGTGACCAACTCCTCGTTGAGAGACTCCAGTTCCTCTTTCGAGCTGGTCAGTTCTTCGTTTGCGCTCTGTACTTCCTCGTTGGCGGACTTCAGTTCCTCCTGCGCCGCCTCCATCTCCTCGCCCATGGATCTGAGCTCATCTTGGGTACGCCTGAGCTCTTCATCGGTTACCGGTTCGACTTCGCGAGTAGCGTCGTCCCGACCGGCATCAGCCCTGTCGTCCTCTCCTGGCGCCGCCTCCCAAAACGTCACCATGATTAGTCCGGCCAGACTGTCCGGCGAGGTGAGCGGCGAAACTGCAACATCTATCAGCCCGTATCCGCCATTGGTCCTTACTTTGAGATTCTTCAGCTTGGTCTCGACTTTGTTGGTGGACACTCGGTGTATAGCTCTGGTCAGTTCGCGTCTCAGTCCTTCGCGAGCCATCGCGAGGACATTCCAGTTACCGCTGCCCTCGGCCGGTTCCAGATACTTCCCGGTCCGACCGCTCACGTACACAATGTCACCGTGGGAGTCCACCACCACCGACGGGGGAGCGTATCTTTCCAGCAGCGTTCGGCGAACCTCATCCGGAATTCCAGGCTCAGCCTGCCTGGCCGCATCTCCCTGCCGGATCTCGCCAATGGCAGGCTCGTAGTTCGCGATACTCATCGACCTCATCGGAGGGATCTTGACTTCCTTGCGCCGAAAGACCCGGTGCTTGGTATCGAGTGCGACGAACAGTTCCCCGGCAGAGGATACCGACTCCGCTGTGCCAAGAAACAGGACCCCGCCACGGTTGAGAGCATAGTGGAATGTGGGCAACACCCTCTTCTGTAGTTCCGGGCTGAAATAGATGAGCATGTTCCTGCAGGTTATCAGGTCCATCTTCGTGAACGGGGGGTCGGAAATCAGATTGTGAGGGGCGAAGACAACGGTCTCCCTGATCATCCTGTTGATGCGGAACCCTCCGTCTACTTCCACGAAGAACCGATCCAGCCGTTCCTGCGAGACGTCTGCCGCTACATTGGTGGGGTAGGTTCCCTTGCGGGCAGTGGCTATAGCTCGACTGTCGATATCCGTTGCGAAGATCTGCACGCTCAGGCGGGCATTGGGCCTGAGTTCGCTTATGCACTCATGAAGCGCTATAGAGATTGAATACGCTTCCTCTCCCGTGGAGCATCCCGCAACCCAGACCCGAATAGCGGAGTCCGAGGCGACCTTGCTGACCAGGTCCGGGAGCGTATGGGTCTCCAGATACTCGAAAGCCTCCGGGTCCCGAAAGAACCTGGTCACTCCGATGAGAAACTCCTGGAAGATGATGTCCAGTTCCTCAGGGCGCTCCTTCACATAGGCCGTGTATGCGCCTATCCCGGCGATCTGAAGAAGATTGGTTCGCTTGGCAATGCGGCGGTAGAGGGTGCTTTTCTTATACAATGAGAAATCGTGCTTCGTCCGATTCTTCAGGAGCCGCAGCAGTTCCTGCAAAGCGCCGGCATGGCGCAACTCGTGTTCTCCGCCGCCTTCTGGCTGGAGAGAGGACGAGACATAGGCTATGAGCTTCTTGGGCAGTTCATCCACTGGAGCGACAAAGTCTACCAGCCCCGTGGATACCGCGCTCCTGGGCATGCCATCGAACTTTGCGGTGTCCGGGTCCTGGACCATCACCACGCCCGACGCTTCCTTTATAGCCTTGAGGCCGAGTGTCCCGTCGCTTCCCATACCGGACACGATAACCGCGATGCTCTTGTCGCCCTGCTCAACGGCGAGACTCTGGAAGAAAGAGTCTACGGGCATTCGCATCCCCCGCGGGGCCGTCGGCTCACTGAGGTGAAGCAGGCCCTGATGTATCGAGATGTTAGCGTTAGGAGGAATCACATAAACGCAGTTGGACTCGACGGGCATGGCATCGGTTATCTGATGGACTGGCATGGGCGTGGCGCGCTGGAGCAGTTCCGCGATGAGGGCTTTGTGGGTGGGATCGAGGTGTTGTATGACAACGAACGCCATCCCCGTGCTTGCCGGAATGCCCGCGAAGAAGTGTTCAAATGCGTCCAGCCCCCCGGCTGACCCGCCAACCGCGACAATGTACTCAGGAGACCCATCCACTGCCGCAGCCTGCTGGGAGTTCTGGCTATCTTCTGACTCTGTGGAAAGCGTCAAACCGGTGTTCCTCCTGCGGTTGCGAAGCGACTTGCCGTCTGCTCATCAACAGACCCGCCAAACACGCGCTGAATTGCACGGCAGGGTACACCGAAGTATACCCCGTCGCGCGAATCTTCGCAAGTGCAGTGGCTCAGTAATTCAGTAAATAGCTACAAGCTCCATCATCTCACCGGCGCGCGTGTATCTAGCCTCGCACGGCTTGACCACGATGACCACGTAGTTCGGATCGTCCACTCCGCCAGGGTAGTATCTTGTGAACTCAGGCATCCAGAACCGCTCGCGAAGGGCCTTGTCGTCGGTCACCTTGGCCGTCCCCATCACCGTGACGCTCTCCCAGTTCATCATGTCACCTTTGAACGAACTGTACAAGACGCTCACTCCGGCGTTCGCCTCGATCTGCCCAACTTTACAGGAGCCCCGGAAGGTAGAGAAGTAGATGGTACCGTCGTCATCAGTCCCGATAGTCATCATCTGTCTCTGGTACGGCGTTTTACCATCCGTGGTAGCGAGGTCACCAACGATGATCTCGCTTACAAGCTCTAGTGTTCTCTTCTTTATCGCGGCAGCTTCCATTGTTGTCTTTACTCCTGGTTGTTGATATAGATGGTCATTCGACCAGGGAGATTATACCCGGTAACAGGGCAGCTAAGCCTTCACGCGTATCTTGGCTTCAACATTCGCCATCAGTCTATCTGTGACAACCACACCACAGTTACTGTATCATTGAGTTGACCAAAGCATTGGCTCGGGAGGCTGGGATGACTGGGAAACTGAAACCTGCAATTACACTGGTGGCGCTGTCGGCTGTTGTGCTGTTAAGCGCTTGCTGCCATGGGGCGCCTGCTGTGTTCAAGGATCGGACTGCCGAGCTTGGGCTGACTCTGGGATCAGATGCCGTGTGCTGGGTGGATCTGGACAACGACGGCTGGGTCGACCTGGTCAACTCCACCGGAGTCTGGAAGAACAATGCGGGCAAAGGCTTCACCAGCATAGGCAGCGTGGGCGGGAACGCCGTCGCGGGCGACTTCGACAACGACGGCTATGCGGACCTGTTCTCGTGGGCGGGTCTCAAACTGTATCACAACGACGCAGGCAAGAGCTTCTCTCCATTAACGCTGCCGGACTTGCCCAATGCAAGTTCTCGCGGCGCGTGTTGGGGCGATTTCAACAGCGACGGCTTCATTGACCTCTACATAGGCGGCTATGAAAACTGGCCGGACACCACCTACACCAGCTACATCTTGATGAACGATAATGGCAAAGCATTCAAGATCGCCTGGAGCCAGGCCGAATACCGCAGCCGAGGAGTCACCGCTTGCGATTCCGACCAGGACGGCGATACGGACGTCTATGTCTCCAACTACCGACTCCAACCCAACCTGCTCTGGATCAACGACGGCAAGGGCAAGTTCACTGAGATGGCACCTGAGTACAACGCTGTCGCCACGTCGCCTGGCTTCGGTGGTGGACACTCCATCGGCTCATGCTGGGGCGACTTCAACAACGACGGCCTCATCGACCTCTTCGCCGGCAACTTCGCCCACGTGGACGATAGGGGAGACCAGCCCAAGTCACGCTTCCTCAAGAACCTCGGAGCCAAGGGCAAGTATCACTTCGAGGACAAGGGCACATGCGGGGTCTTCTATCAGGAGTCTTACGCAACCCCCGCGGCAGGCGACTTCGATAACGACGGCAACCTGGATCTGGTCTTCACGACCGTCTACGCCGGCGCGTCATTTGGCGTAGCCAACAACCCAGTGCTGTTCCACAATGATGGCAACTTCGTGTTCACCGATGCCACAGCCTCGGCAGGCGTTGGTGGCCTTCCGCCAACCTACCAGGCAGCCTGGGCAGACTTCAACAACGACGGCAGCCTTGATCTCGCCTGCGGCGGGAAGCTATTCGAGAATCAGGGCGGCACTGGAAACCATTGGCTGGAAGTGCGTCTGAGCTGCGAAGGCCGCAAGCTCAACAGGTCCGCAATAGGCGCGCAGGTGCGGGTCAAGCTCAAAGACAAGACCATCACCCGCCAGGTAGAGGCAGGCACGGGCGAAGGCAACCAGAATGATCTCACCCTCCATTTCGGCCTCGGAAACCAGACTGCGCCGGTCGCTCTGGAGGTAGTCTGGCCCAACGGACGGAAGCAGACCGTCCGCCGCGCAAGGGTAGACCGGATAGCAGACGTGAAGTACGGATGGTAGGGAGAGTTGTGTTCTGTGGTTCCTGAGCAGCCAACGGCGTATCGAATCGCGGCCCCTCAGCCGTGCTTCGATACGGTATGCGGACCTACTCAGTAGTCAACCATCTTCCGAGCCGCAATGCCCTGTTCATAGGGGTGTTTGATGGCGCGCATTTCGGTGACGTAGTCGGCTGCTTCTATGATCTCAGGAGCGGCGTTTCTGCCTGTCAGGATTAATTCCACGTGTAACGGCTTGAGCTTGATGAGGTCCAGGACTCGCTGGAAGTTCACCAGCCCGCAGTGGACGGCGTTGTTGATCTCATCAAGGATCACTATGTCATATTCGCCGCCGGAGAGTGTCTGCTGGGCGAAGGCGAGCGCGGCTTCGACTGACTCCTGCCGCTGCGCGACCTTGGCTTTGGAGATGCTTTTGCTGCAGTCGACCGCAAACTGGCGGAGGGTGAACTGCTCCGGGGCGATCCTCTGGAAGTGGAACTCCCCTATCTCCGGGTAGCCCTTGATGAACTGCACCACGCATACCCTAGCGCCCCACCCTACTGCCCGCAGAGCCACGCCAAGCGCCGCAGTAGTCTTCCCCTTGCCGCTGCCGGTATAGACGTGCACCAGGCCTGGTTGTGTGTCTTTGTCCGATTCAGTCATGATGGCTCATGATAGCACAGGGCTTCCCAATCACGGAAGGACGAAGAGCACGAATGTCGAAATACATGATGGATCAGACAGGAGGATAGTATGATCTGCATAGGTCAGGTTCACATCCCCCCTTCTGCGAAAGCCCCCTTCAAAAGGGGAATCGGGCATGGCGCGTTCCCGCAGCATAGCGCAGGCGCGTCCGTTGTTGTATGATATAGAGTATCATCTGCATAGGGGGTTGTGGTCATGAGCAAGTCCAAGTTTGGCGCGGCGGTGTTTGGGGCGGGATGGGTCAGCACTGAGCATATCGCGGCATATCAGCAGAACAAGCATTGTGAGATGGTGGCGGTCGGCAGCAGGAGCATCGAGAGCGCCAGAAGAGTCGTGGCGGAGTGCGGGCTGAGCTGCAAAGTCACCAGCAGCTTCTATGAGATCCTCAAGGATCCCGCGGTAGACATTATCTCCATAACTACCCCTAACGACAGCCACGTCGAGCTTGGCGTGCGCGCGTTGGAGGCGGGCAAGCACGTGGTGATGGAGAAGCCAATGGCGGTTAGCCAGAAGGAGTCGGACAGGCTGGTCGAGGCGGCAAAGAAGTCGTCGGCTAAGACCATAGTCAGCTTCGTCCTCCGATGGAACCCTCTCTTCAACATAATCCACGCCCAGCTTGCCGACGGCGCGGTTGGCAACATCTTCTATGCCGAGGTGGACTATGTTCACGCCATCGGGCCGTGGTATGGGCAATTCGGCTGGAACGCGAAGACGGCCGCCAGCGGGAGCGCCCTGATATCCGCCGGCTGCCATGCGGTCGATGCTATGATCTACTTCCTGGACGACCAGGTGGTGGAGGTCACATCCTACTCGACCAAGAGCAAGAAAGAGACATTCGCGCCGTACGAATATGACCCCACTTCCGTCACCATCTGCAAATTCAAGGGCGGCGCGGTAGGCAAGATCGCGACATCGCTTGAAGCAAATTGCCCCTACATCTTCAACATAGTGCTGATGGGCGACAAGGGCACAATCCGGAATAACCAATACTACGGCGACAAGTGCCTGGGCACTTATGGCCACCCGGAGATCGGCCAGGGGCAGAGCAACTGGGTCACGTGGCCAACCGTCCTCCCGGACAGCGGCGACGTGAAGCACCACCCGTTCTTTGGCGAAATAGACCACTTAGTGGACTGCATTATGAACGACACTGAACCAATGCTTTCGATCCCGCGTTCAAAACATACACACGACATATGCTTCGCCGCGGATGTTTCAGCCAAGACCGGCAAACCTGTGCAGTTGGGGTAGTTGGTTCAGATACCAGGGTTCCACTCGACTCACATAACAGAGAGGACAGGCAAATGGCTAGTCTAGAGATCACTGACGCGACATCAGGCAAATGGACATTCGTTGGAAGCGCGTGGCAGCAGGATGCCGAGGGCATCATTACAGCCCCGGCAGAGGCTTCGGATCAGGACCTCGCTTTCTACACTGCGGAGGCCTACCAGGATTTCGAAGCGGAATTCGATTTCCGCTGGGACTGCGTGTGGACCACTGCCGGGTTCATCCTCCGGGCGCAAGACGCGCGCCGCTATTACGTGGTGGATTTCCCCGTAGTCGGCCAGCAATACAGGGGCGAGCACTTCTGGGTGACTATCTCCCGGGTGGACGATCGTGGCTACCGGGAGGGGCTGGTGATGAAGATGGTATCGGGGGTTCACAGCCACCCCGAGGTCTGGCACAAGGCGCGTGTGCGGATTGCGGGCGACGAAATAAGCGTGTGGGTAGATGGCCGCCCTGCGGCCACCGTCTGTGACTCCACCTACTCCGGGCCCGGTTACGTCGGCCTGGCTACCTACAACGCAATCTCTGGGGCCAAAGCCAAGACAAGCTATCGCAGTTTGAATGTCAACGGAGCGCGCGCTGTTGCCGCTCCTTTCTCCGCCACTCCCGCCCCTGCTTCTCAATGGCATCTGGCACACCCGGATCACACCATGGGCTGTGGCAGGATAATCCGCGCGGCCAACGGAGACCTGCTGGCCTACGCAGGGAACAACCGGCTGGTCCGCTCATCTGACAACGCCAGAACCTGGGATGAACAGCCTGTCCCTGAGACCCACGCAAGCGGGCTGCTCAGAAGCGGCCCCGATGGCACGGTTGAGATGTACAAGAACACATATCCCGAACTGCCTTCCACCATCCTCAAGGCAGTCTCTTCTGATAACGGCGTCACGTGGTCGGGATTCCGGGAAGTGGGGACGATCGTGCTTGGGGACAAGTTTCCCTACTGCAACTTCGGCGCCAACACAATGCTGGAAACGCGCGATGGCGGCCTCCTGATCTGTGGAGTGGCTGCCGGCGGCTCGGAAGACACTCGCGCGGATGGTCGCTGGAACATGCGCTTTGCCGCACTCGACACTTTCAGTATCCGATCTGATGACGGGGGCGAGTCGTGGGCGGAACCGGTTCTTATGGACGGGCCACCTTACAACGAAGCCTATATAATGACCATCAAGTGCGGATGCGAAACCTCGGTAGCCCAGTTATCTGATGGCTCACTTCTCTCCCTTAATCGGCCCATCGTGTCGCCGGTGATGTGGGAGACGCGCTCCTGCGATGGCGGTCGCACCTGGACCCCGATGTGCCGAGGCTCCTTCCCGATGTATGCCTCCTGCAGTTCAATGATCTGTACGGCTTCCGGTGCGGTGCTCATTGGCGGGCGCTTCCCGGCACTGGCGGTGCAGGTCAGCCGGGACAACGGGTTCACGTGGCAGTTCCACCAGATAGACACCTGCGCCTGGGCAAACGGCGCTATGTTCGAGATAGAACCGGATGTCGTGCTCTACATGTACGGCGGCCGCGAGGAGTTCCGCTACCAGGTCCTTAGGGTAACTCCAACAAGCATCGAACCTGTTCAGCTCTGATAACGTCCAAGAACCGATGGAGAGTGACAGTTTTGCCAGATGTAATTCGTAGATGGGCGAGGGCCGGCATTGTGTTCGCGATGCTGGCTATCGCTGGTTCTTGCTTGCAGGCAGCGGAGTTGAGTGTGTTCAGCAGAGGCGGCAGACCTCTCAGTATTGTTATCTCCGCCGCCGCCACTAACGCCGAGAAGGACGCAGCGGCGGAGCTAAAGACATTTCTCGACAAGGCCTCCGGCGCAAGCTTTGAGGTAGTTGCCGAAGACAAGTCAGACTCTGGCTTGTTCGTTGGCCGAACGAAGCTGGCCGCGCGATGGGGTCTGCCCGCCAAAGACCCCATAGACGAAAGCTTCGACATACGCGTGAAGTCGGCAGAGAAGCGGGCGGTGATTGTTGGGCAGATCGACATGTCCACCAAGTTCGCTGTGTACAACTTCCTGGACCGCTTCGCGGGCGTGCGATGGTTCCTGCCGGGTGACCTGTTCCAGATAGTGCCAAAACGGGATCGGCTGGTGATCAAGGACTGCAACATCCACGAGTCGCCGGCGCTGAGCGGACGGACGTTCGGTTACTCCCTGGAAGCGGAGATGTATCCCAAGGACCAGGACCCGCAGTTCGGGACACCTGTGGTGGACTATTCCGACCCGAAAGGGGTGAGGGTGGTTACCTCGCGGCGTGGCGGGTATGCCTCGCGATGGGCTTTCCGTAACCTGCTTTCCGTGGATGGGCGGCTTAGCGGCTCTTTCCAGGGCCACAACTTCATCCGCATCCTCAACTACGGGTCCTACTTCAAGGATCACCCTGAATACTACCCGCCGAGATACAGCGCTCCCGGCGCGTCCCCACCAGGTGGCTATGGCTGGCAGCCTTGCACCTCCGACCCGGGCGTGCTGCAGCTCACCCTCGACTGGGGCCGCGACTTCTTCAAGCGCAACCCCGAGCACTGGGCGTGGTTCTCGCTGGGCATCAACGACAGCGGGGGCTGGTGCGAGTGCGAGAGGTGCAAAGCGCTGGATGTGCCGCGCGGCCAGTTCCGGGGGGACACCATAGTCACGGACCGCTACCTCAAGTTCGTAAAACAGGTTGCGGAGGTTATGCTCAAGGAGTTCCCGGACCGCAAGATCGGCCTGATAGCATACAATACTGTAGTCCTGCCGCCTCTGACTATAGATAAGCTGCCGCCGAATGTGAATGTAGTCATCACACGCGACTCATTCCAATACCACGATCCTGCCTACCTTGCACAGGATCTGGAGGTCGACAAACGGTGGCTGGAGGTAACCAACGGCAACCTCTACCGCTACGACTACTACAGCCTGGGCTGGATGGTTCCGCGCTACTTCCCGCACCGGATGGCGGAAGACATCCGCCGAATGCGCGATATGGGAATCAAGGGAGTCTTCTCAGAAGATGTCCCGCTTTGGCCGACCGTGGGGCCGTCATACTACGCTGCCACTAAGCTATGGTGGAACCCCGACCTCAACGTGGACAAGCTCATCAAAGAGTTCAACGCTACTCTGTTCGGCCCCGCCGCGCGGCCTATGAGTCGGTTCTGGGAGCGTCACGAGAATGTCTGGCTCAAGAAGCGGCCGGGTAAGTGGTTCGAGGGGCTGGGGAATATGACAACCCAGTCAAGCATGTTCAGCCCGCAAGACCTGGCCTACCTCGACCAGCAGCTAAAAGATGCCCACAAGCTAGCTGGATCGAACCAACTGATCCAGAAACGTATCCAGTTCTTCGAGGGCGGGTGGAGGCTGGCTGAGCACTATATCCGGGAGTACCACCTGATCAAAGAGTTGCAGGCCGCGAAGTCGCCGGAAGCTGCGTCCGACCTGGCGAAGAGCCTGCTTGCGGCGGTCCAGGCGCGGCACGACTATTGGGCGAAGTATCGTGAGGAACCCAGGTTTCCCGGCCAGGGCGGGCCGTGCGAAGACTACCGGATGGTGATTGAGACCCTGCATCACCTGGACGAGTGGGAGCAGAGCCACCAATCCACCCTCGCTCTGGCTGCGGCCAGAATCGCGTCGCAATCGCCCGAGGCATACCAGCAGCTTCTGGCCTACTACAAGGCCGACAACGCCGACCCGAAGTTCGTTGTATCGATCCAGAGCGCGGAAGCGCTGGCTCGCGCCAAGGGAATGCCCAACCTTGTCAGGAATCCGGGGTTTGAACTCGGCGATGGCAACCAGCACCCCGGCGGTATCGATTGGATCACCACGGGCGCGCCGCAGCACTGGGCGCAGTGGAAGCACATCACCGGCAGTTTCTCGTTCGACAACGGCATCGCCCGCATCCACAGCACCAACAATGGCGTCTGGATTCAGACATTCCCCGTAACCCCCGGCGAGCTGATAGTGGGTTCGGTGGAGTATCGGCTTCGAGCGGATCAGCCGGCGAAGGCTACGCTGCGGATTGCGTGGAAAGACCAGACCGGCGCGTGGCTGGGCAGCTACACCACCGATGGTTTCAACGCCGACTCCCTGGGCAGGGCGGATGACTGGCAGGAGGCATTCTGCCGTCACGTGGTCCCCGCAGGCGCCGCGACGGCGGTATTCGAGTTCGGCGCGGAGAACCTGGATTCGGGCACAGTGGTGGAGTTTCGGAATCCCACGTTTCGGAAGATAGCCGACGAGGCTGAGAGGAAGCCGTGATCCTGCCGCAGACGTTTGACACGGTTAGCCTAAAGGGCTTATCTTAGTTCGGGAACATCGCGCGGTGTGTCTGCTAAGGGCGTTCGAGTATCTGTTCGTTTCGACTCCGCTCAACGAACGGTGAATCGTGGATGAACGATGAACGTCACGGACGGTGAACCGCTGATTGAGCGGAGTCGAAATCAGCTTAGCGGGCACGCCGTGATAATCGGAGGAAGACATGGGTTGTTGTGATGGGAGTATCAAGTTCATCGGCTCGAGTCCGGTGGTGGAGTTTGCGGCGCTGGAGTTGGCGAAGCATTTGGAGAAGACCTGCGGAAGGGCTATCTCTATCAAGAAGGCAGACACTTACGATTCGGGGGACATTTGTTCGCTGTGGGTTGGTCTGTCAGACGACATCGGCGGGCTGAATATGCCCAAGGTGGCCGATCCCGAGTGGGACGATGCGGTCTATGTTGAGACCAGCGGCCTCAGCGGAGTCATCGCTGGTAACAACCCTCGCAGCACCCTGCAGGCTGTCTATCGATACCTGAGAGAGCTTGGGTGGCGGTGGGTACGTCCCAGCGAGGATGGTGAGAGGGTCCCGAAGATCGAGTGCCTGAGCGCGCGCAGCGTGTGCGTGGCAGAGGCGGCTTCCAGCAGGCATCGCGGCATCTGCATCGAGGGGTCGGTCAGCTATGAGAACCTCAAAGACACCATCGACTGGATGCCCAAGGTCGGCTTCAACAGCTACTTCACCCAGTTCCGCGAGTCGTTCACGTTCTTCGACAGATGGTATTCGCATGAGAATAACCCCGCAATGCTGCCGGAGAAGTTCACGGTGGAGGATGCGCGGCGGTTCCTGGATATGGCTACCGACGAAATGAAGCTTCGCGGCCTGATCTACCACGCGGTCGGCCACGGCTGGACCTGCGAGCCTATCGGCGTACCGGGGCTGGGCTGGGAGAAGATGACCGAGGCAATCCCGGACGAGACCAGGGAAATGCTCGCGATGGTCGACGGCAAACGCGACTTTTTCGGCGGAGTCGCCCTCAACACCAACCTCTGCACCGGCAACCCCAAGGTGCGGCAGTTGATGGTGGATGACATCGTGAAGTACCTGACAGAGCATCCCAAGGTCGACGTGCTGCACTTCTGGCTGGCGGACGGCGTCAACAATACCTGCGAGTGCGACCTCTGCAAAGACACCAGCCCTGCCGATTTCTACGTGATGATGCTTAACGACCTTGATTCCAAGCTCACCAGGGCCGGCATCGACGCCAAGGTGGTCTTCCTGATCTACCTCGACCTGATGTGGCCACCGGAGAAGGAGAAGATTGCGAACCCCGACCGCTTCAAGCTCATGTTTGCGCCGATCTCGCGAACCTGGAGCGTGCCGTTCGACCCATATCACCCAATCCCGGCGCCCAAGCCGTTTGTTCGCAACAAACTCGCATTGCCCAGCGATGTGCAGGAGAACCTGTCGTTCCTGCGGGAGTGGGAGAAGCTGGCCAAGTTCGACACCTTCGACTTCGACTACCACCTTATGTGGGCGCACGTGAAAGACCCCGGCTACTGCGACATCGCCGCCGTTCTGCACCGCGACGCGCAGGTGCTGGGTGATATCGGCCTCGACGGCTTCATGAGTTGCCAGGTGCAGAGGTGCTGGCTGCCCAGCGGCCTGCCGATGATTGCCCTTGGCAGGACTCTGTGGGACAAGACTCTCACGATGGATGAGATAGAGTCCGACTACTTCTCATCCGCATTCGGCGAGGACGGGGACAAGGCTCGGGCCTATCTCCACGCCCTGAGCGATCTCTTCGATCTCAAGAACCTGGCCCTGCCGTCCGAGACTGTACTCCTCAATGCCAAGTCAGGCCTGACCGCATCTGCCGCAGTGAAGCTCTCGGGAATTGCGTCGTTCATCGACAGCTACCGGGCGGTGATGGAGCGCAACCTCTGTCACCCCGATCCGTGCGTGAGGGCTTCGTGGGAGTATCTCAAGGAGCATGCGGACATAGCTTCGCTGCTGGCGAGGGCGTTCGGGCTGAAGGCGCGAGGTTTCAACGGGCCCGCGAAGGCGATGTATGATGAGTGCGTTGCCCTTGCCCGGACCAAAGAGATGAAACTTCAGAAGGTTTTCGACGTCTGGATATTCCAGATAGTGTTTGATGGGGTGTTCCAGGTTGCCGAGGCATAGCAAACGGGTAGTCTTGTGGCCGGCGCTCATCATGTTGTGTTTGTTGAGCGCCGGTGTATTGGCGGGGTCAGATATTGTATCGAAGTCGTACGCGTGGCGGGACTTCGACGGCAATAAGCGCAGCCTCACCTTCGACATCCCTAGATCTGAGATCACTGCATCCGAGAAGGAGTTCGGGGCTGACCCGGGTGATGTCGGCTCTAGAGTGATCAAGTATACCGCAGTCTACCGATACACCTCCAAAGACGCCAAAAACCCGAAGAGGATGGCGGAGATCAAACGCAAGGCGCGGGCCGACCTGGAGAAGCAGAAGGCCAAAGAGCGAAAGGTATATGAGGCCCGGGTTAGAAGCAGGGGCTTTGCATTTGATGATGAAAAGACCATGTCGGTGGACATCTCTGCGGTGCTAAGAATGAACCAGTCGCGGATGGCTGTGTATGTGCGGCAATTCGCAGAAACGGTTGGCGATGACGCCGACATCGTGCGGGCGGCGCTGGCGTTTGTTCAGAGAATGCCCTACAAGACTCCACCGGATAACCGCGCAGGCCGCTACATCGCCGGGTTCCTTCCACCACTGGAGACTCTGGCCGCAGGCTACGGGGACTGCGACACCAAGTCAGCGCTGTTTGCCGCGCTGGCTGGCTCAAACTCCGGGCCGGAGATCATCCTGCTCAAAGGCCCTGACCACATGCTGGCGGCGGTGGAATGGGACGAAGAGACGCCGGGATGCGTGATCAAAGCCTTCGGTAAGCAGTTCCTGGTGTGCGAATGCTCCAAGGAGACATGGCTACCAGGCGAGGTTTCCAAAAGCACACAGCAGCAGATTATGGATGGCAAGTTTAAGGCGGTGAGGCTGAAGTAGAGGAGATACCAGCGGAAGGTGTCTGGGCCGAGGAGGAGACCGTTGAAGATGTACGTGCTCATATTGCTGGCTGCGATTATGCTCGCGGGAGCTTTGCCTGCTCACGCTTGGAAGCAGGACCACTTTGTAGTCACTGTGTGGGGGCCGGCGCCGGTCACCGACGAGTGGCAGGCTGTGTGTAAGGATGAAGGTTACACTCTCTCCTGGGCGTCGGCTGGAAACCTGGACATTGTGCAGAAGGCCGGGCTGAAAGCGTTACTGAGTGGGCCGCTGTTGGAGGACCCCAAGGTTCTGGACAACCCGGAACAGAAAGCCAGGCTCGACGCCTTGATAGACGGGGTCAAGAAGCACCCGGCAATGTGGGCCTATTACCTTGTGGATGAACCGGGGGCAACGGCTTTTGAGGATTGGGGGCGAATGGCTGCGTATGTGCGCGAACGTGACCCTGACCACCTGGTGTGGATAAACCTCTATCCCACCTATGCCTCGCTGGAGCAGCTCAATATCTCGGCAAGTGAGATCGCGAAGAAGTCTGACATCGGCGACCAGATATTCATGGCGGGAGCGGGCGATGCCGCCAGTCAGCAGAGGGTGGCCGCTTATCGAGAGTACCTCAGGAAGTATGTGGAGGTCGTCAAGCCGGACATGATCTCCTACGACCACTACACATTCTTCAAGGAACGCGACGGGACCCAGTTCTTTCTCAACCTGGAGCTGGTCAGGGAAGCCGCTCTCAAGGCTAATGTCCCCTTCATGAACATCGTGCAGTCGTGCGCTTATTTCGACGACTGGCGCATTCCCTCCAAACAGGAAATGAGGCTCCAGGTCTACAGCACGATGGCCTACGGCGGCCGCGGGATTTCCTATTTCAAGTATCACGCGCCTGCGCATCAAAGAGGGCTCTACCGTGACGGCGTCCGCTCTTCGCTGGCGCTGGATGTTGCCGCCTTGAACAAGGAGATGGGTGCTCTTGGCCCTGAGTTGATGAAGCTGGGCAGCGTGGGAATCTATCACACCGAACCTATCCCATCAGGGGCCAGAGCCGTCCCTGCAGATTGTCCGATACAGATCCAAAGCCAGGCTCCGTGTGTGCTTGGCCTCTTCACGGACAGAGTCCAGCCGAATGCATTCATGGTCGTGAACCGTGACTGCAGCAAGCCTGCCCGAGTTCGGTTGACCATGGCCAGAGGGATCACGGGCCTGCGAGAGTTTGACCGGAAAACGCGCAAGTGGGTTGGGTACTGGACTGCCAAGAACGGCCAGACCGCCAGTGTGGAACTGCAGCCTGGAGATGGACGGCTGTTTCGGATGGTGGAAAGGTAAGGCGTTGTAGTCCGTTGGTTGCGGGAATGATATGGCATCTCCGCTTTCCGCATTCCTCTGCTTGCGCAAATGGCCGGATTTACTCTAGAATTAGTGCCGGATGTGACACATAAGCTCGCTGACCGAGACTCCGTTCGGCTTCCCGCCCAAGCTACATCAAGGAGAAAGCATTGCAAGTTCATTTTGATGCTCTTACCCAGGACCAGATACAGGAGATTCGCGCGGCAACCGAGGATATTATCGCCAATACCGGGTTCCGAGTCGGGCATAGGGGACTGCGGGATATCGCCCGGAAGGCCGGGGCAGTTGTGGATGACTCAACTGAGAACGTCCGGTTTCCCGCGCAGATGCTTAGGGAACTGCTGGCACTGGGGCCCAAGAGCTACACGATACGGGCGACGAGCGGTGACACATTCGAGATCGGTGGCGGGAAGCCTGGGGCGGTCGCGATAGTTACCGACCCGTGGATCATCGACTATCAGACCCAGAAACCTCGAAGACCGAGCCTCCAGGACATCAAGACAGACACTATCGTCGCGCAGAAGATAGATGACGTGGTGGCGATCAGCCGGATGGACTTCCCGGTCACCGATCACCACGGCCCGGACTCCACCTGGCGCGCACTTGAGCACCATCTGCTTCACCACAACAAGCACAACCACCTTATGGCCACATCGATGGAAAGCTTCGATACCCACATCGGCATCTTTGAGGTATTCGCGCAGAACCTCAATATGCCGCTCAAGGGAAGCAGGTTGCTGACAGTAGGCGTGCCGGTGGTATCGCCGATGTTCCTGTCGGGTCTGAATGGCGATCTGCTGCTCAAATCCTGCGAGTATGGCTTCCCGGTGGTGCCGACGGTCTGCCCGATGGCGGGGACCACATCGCCATACACCGTCGCATCCACGCTGCTGCAGGGCAACGTCGAGGTTGTGTTCATGGCCGCGATGACTCAGCTTGTGAGGCCGGGACACCCGTATCAGCAGGCGGTCGGGGCATCTCGCACAGATATGGCCAATGCCAATGATATGTATTACACCATCGACAAGGTCCTGTGGAAATCTGCCGCAATACAGCTCTGCAAAACATACGGTATGCCGCTCAGCGCCGAGTGCGGCGGAACGATGGCGACAGCCCACGAACTCCAGGCCGGAGCGGAAGGAATGCTGTTTATGCTTGCCGCTTATTCGGGCGGAGCGGATGTTCTCTCCGGTATAGGCTCCTGCTTCAACGCCAACGGGATGTCGCCGGAGATGATGGTCATCCACACCGCCTACCTGGAAGCCGCGAAATACATCTCCAAAGGCATAGATACCACCGGCGGCAGGCTGGGAGTAGACAACATCAAGCAGGCAGGCCCCAGCGGCAACTTCCTGATGGACGACCTCACAATGCAGTTCCTCAGAGGCGGGGAGTTCTTCCGAAACGATCTCTTCGACCACTCAGGCGGCCACGGCGAACCCAGAACAATGCTGGAAAGGGCGCACGAGCGGGTGGAAGAGATGGTCGCGGGCTACAAGTCACCGCACTCGGCGGAGCTGCAAGGCAAGATCAGGGCGCACTTTGAGGGGATATATCGGGGGTTGTAGGCAGCCTACACCCCCAACACCACGCACCTATCCGCAAACCCGCTCCGGGCCAGGGCTTGTTCGTGCCTGGATTTGTGGCAGGTCAGGATTATGACCTGGTGACGGGTGGCGTAGTCGGTCAGGATGTAGTCGAGGGCGTCGGCGAAGCGGGTGTCGTCGGAGGCTATCAGGGGGTCGTCGAGGATCACCGGAAGAGACTCCTGGTCGCGGGAAAGCTCGTCGCAGCAGGCCAGTTTGAACGCGATGTAGAGCTGGTCCTTGGCGCCGGTGCTGAGGCAGTTGTCGATCTCGGCTTTCTGAAGCTGCTTGCCAGACTCGATGCTTCTCACAGTGAAGTCCAGGTTATCATCGAACAGGAACGTGTCGTAAGCCGGGCAGAAGCGCTGGAGGACTGCGGTAGAGCCGGAGTTCAGCGCATCCGCCCACTTCCTCCGCGACTCCTCGCTGACCTCTTTCAGCGTTTCTGCGGCGAGCCTGGTGGCTGAATCGAACTGCCTGATACTAGCTTCCTTGCGCTTGAGCTTGGCGGTTTCCTCCAGCAGACCGGGATACTCGCGCCGGTATGCTTCCACTTCCGCCGCGATTGCAGTCTCAAGCCTGCCTGCCTCGTCCGAAAGCCGCTTGCGCTCCTCTGATATGCTCCGGGCTAACTGTTCCGCCTCCGCCACCGTGCGCGTAGGCTCGGGCAGGTCCGCGCCATAGTTCGATGTGATCTGGGCTATCTCGTCCCCGGTCTTCTTCGCGTCTGCGGGATCAATTACGCGGAGCTTGGCTGAGGGGATCAGTTCCTCTCGAAGCTGCTGCAGCCGGGCGGTCATCTTCAGATAGGCTGAAAGCTGGTCTCGCGCCTGCATGAGGTGTTCACCGGTATAGTTGGCGGCGTCGAGTCCGAGGCGGGTGAAGATCGATCTGGCGCAGTTATCGGCTTCAGCCGCCGCATTCTCCTCACGCGCCACGTCCGCTCTGGCATCGAGCAGTGGCTTGATCCGGTCGCGCGCGCGGTCCCAGCGGTCAAGGTCCGTAGACAGCGAAACAGCGCCCGCGTGGCCCATCGCAGCCGCCAGTCTGGAAAGCCGGTCTTCCGACGTCTTGATCTCAACCCTCGCTTTTACGGCCTCATTCTCTGCTGATTCGATATCGATCTTGAACCGCGCGGCATCGTCGGAGCGTTTGCTCTGAGCCAGCGTGGACCAAACTATTCCCGCCAATGCCGCAAGAACAGCGACCACCCCTACAGCCAATGCCGCTATCGAGCCCAACTGGCCCAAAGCGAACAGGCCGCCGGCCGCCACAGCCACAACCAAGCCCGCGGCTGCCAGGCCTTTCCCCGTTTTCGAGGCTGCCTTCCGGTCCGATTGCAGGGCTTCCAGCCTGGTTCTGGCCGAAGTGGCCGCCGCGTCGGATTCCGCTATTCTTGCACCTGCCATTGTCCTTGAGCCACCCAGCCGGGTCAGGAACGCCGCGTCCTCAGCAGAGAGGGTGTCCATCTTGCCACCAAAATCGACGATGGCGGACACGTCTATCCCCTCAGACCGGAACCGGTCCTCCTTCGCTGCGACTTCAGCCTGTAGCTTCTGCACGGATGCTGATGCGTTCGCTGCTTCTCCCAGGGCAACTGAGATTTCCTGCACGTCGGAGTCGCGAGGATGAACGGCATAGTCGTGCTTGCGCTTGTCGAGGCCAGCCGCCTCTTCCTCCAACTCGGCCAGTTCCCGAGCGTTGGAGTCCGCGGCGGCGAGTTTGTCTTTCAACTCCTTGAGCCTGGCGGAAGCCTTTTCACTGGCCAGTTCCGAGATCCGGGAGTCCAGCTCAGCCAGTCTTGCGCGCATGTCGAGGAGATTCTGGTACTCGCCCGTGGCCAAATCCCCTTCCAGCTTCGTGATCCTGTTCTCATTCGCTGCAAGGCTGCTGCTGAGCCTGCCGAGGGCGCTGTCGGGCTTCAGGGCTTTCCCGTCCAGCGTCACTTTCACCGATTCCAGCGCCTGCAAGGCTTCCTCCGCACCTGATGGAGAGTCCTCGACTATTGATGAGAGCCGCGACCGCATACCCGCCGAAGCTGTGAAGATGTGGGCATCCTTGCCTCGAATGATTGCGATCCTCTCGAAGTCATCGCGTGGCAGGCCGAGGTATTCGGAAGCCAAATCGGGGCTGAAGCCGAGTTCGGCGGTGATGTCCTTACCTGTGCGGCGGTCGGTGATAGTGGAGGTCTTGGCCTCGAAGTCGCGGGTGATGGTGAGCTCTCTGCCGGAGGCGGTGATGTCCAGTTGGACTCCAAACGGCCCGCCGTTCCACGGTCTGTAGACCTTGTCCTTCCGACCCGCGCCTCTGGCCGGCGGCATATCGCACAACCCATAGAGGAGGGCGGCGGCGAGGGTGGACTTGCCGGCTTCGTTGTCATCTACGATCAGCACAGCCTTGTCCGGCGGGAAGATGAACTCCGCGTCGGATAGCCTGCCGAAACCTTTTATCCGAAGCGCGTCAATCCTCATGTCTTGGCCTTAGCGCGCGGCCCCGCAGGGCATCGATTCCGTAGTATATGGCGTCAGTCAGTGTTTGTCGTTCCTGCTCCGGGCCGGCAAGCATCTTCTCGCGCATCCTGCGAACAAACGCCGCTTCAAGGCTCGATGACCGGGAATCGGACGCGATTGTATCCAGATCGTAGTCCGGGAACAGGCCCGAGCAATCCACCGACACGTGGAAGAATCTCGAGAACGCATCCAGCCGCACGGTTTCAGGCTCGATCTGATCGCAAACCCCGCCAAGAAGCCTCACACGAAGTATATCCGCATCGCCAAACGCCTCCGAAGCTAACCTGGCCTCAACACGTGAGCAGACATCGGACACCCCTGAAGAACCCGTGACATCCACATCCACCAGCCGGATAGCCCGAACGCCGACAGGCCTTCGCTCCACAACCGGCTTGCCGCCGTGCGTGATCTCGCCAAGTATGACGCTCTTGTCCCCGGCCTCGTCCACTGCCCGGCCCTGCACGCACCCCGAATACGCCCCCACAACGCCCCCACTAAGCCCGGTTATCTCGGAATGCGAGTGGTAGTGGCCGATAGCCGCGTAGTCGAAGCCCTGGAACTCCAGCTCGGAGTCCGAGAACGGGAGCACAGTCTGCCTGTCGGAGGGTTTGAAGCCATCCCTTGTCCCGTGGAAGAGCAGGATGCTCACGCTTGACGAATCGCGGTCAAGCTTGCTTCCGAGCAGCCTTTCGCCTGATCCCTTGCCCACACAAGCCACACCGCTCACCGAGCAACCGATATCCTCAAACTGCGCCGTGGTAAATCGAGGCTCCCGGAATATGGTCACATTGCCCGGCCAGCGCTGGGATGGGTCTATGTATGGGTTTCTGGGTCGCAGGCCGTCGTGGTTTCCCGGCGCTATGACTACTGGGATCGGGGAAATAGACTCAAACGCGTGGGAGATAAAATCGGCCGTGCGGTCGTCGGATGTCTCGAAGTCGAAGAGGTCGCCGGGGGCAAGCACAAGGTCGACGCATTGCTCTCGGGCCATATCGCAGGCCCGCTGGAACGCGCGCCTGACGTCACCGATCAGAACTCGCTTCTTGGCGTCGTCCAGCCCCAGCGATGCGCCGGGATTGGAGTCTATGTGGGCATCGGAAAGCTGCAGAAATCTCATTGCTACACCAATACCAAGAAAAGCCGCGGCAAAGCTTGTACTTTCCGCGGCTTGGTCTTAGTCAAAAATACTTCCTGCCCCGCCTGCGAGGTTAGTTGTCGGGCTAGGACTGGAAGTTGCCCCTCTCCGATACTGCTGGAGATTCGCCCCGGTAAACATTCCCCCGCTCTCTGCGCTTCAGAGACTCGGCGTCTAGTTGTGCTCATGGCAGTATAGTGTTGTATATTCAGTTTCAGTTGTGTGGCAACCGGTGATGCTATGCACCGCCGCTATTATATACCGCTGATCCAGCCTTGTCAAACTTCGCTTCAAGAGTCTTTCGAGATCTACACGCAGGCGGATTGGAGCCGCCTACCCCTTCGTTATCTGCTTGATGCGCTTGGCTATGTTCTTCCACCTCGCGCGCTCGAGCCTGGCCGCTCCTTCTTCCTGCCGAAGGGACAAGTAGTCGAGTTCCCTGGTCATCTTGCGGTAGTTCTCCAGGCGCGCAGGATCGATTGCCCCTCTTTCCAATGCCGCCAGTATGGCGCAGCCGGGTTCGTCCACGTGGCGACAGTCAGGGAAGCGGCATTCGTGAGTCAGCTCGGCAATATCCTGGAACGTCTCTTCGACACCCTCCCGGGCGTCCCACAGTTGCAGTTCGCGCATTCCCGGGGTGTCGATAATCAGCGCGCCGGACCCCAGCACAAACATCTGCCGATTGGTGGTCGTGTGCCTGCCTTTGTCGTCGGCTACTCTCACCTCGCGCGTCTTCTGAACCTCGGTTCCCAGCAGGCGGTTGATCAGGGTAGACTTGCCCACTCCCGACGAACCCAGCACAGCGCAAGTCGCGCCTGGCCTGAGGTGTTCGTTCAACATATCAATGCCGGTGCCGTCAACAGAACTTACGGCGATCACCGGCACTCCCGCCAGTCGAGCCATTGCCTCCTCGGTCTTCGATATCGAGTCGGCACAGGCGTCGGACTTGGTGAGGAGCACGACCGGCGAGGCCCCACATTCACGCGAAAGCGCCAGATAGCGCTCGATACGGTTGAGGCTGTAGTCGTGGTCCATCGCAACCGCGATGAAGACGGTGTCCACATTCGCGGCCAGCGGTTGGGCGACGGTGAGTCCCCCAGCCTCTTTTCGGCAGAATAGGCCTTTGCGCGGAAGCACCTGGTGTATCTGAGCTTTCGGCGTGGCTTCCTGGAGAATGCTCGCGGCAACCCAGTCGCCGACGACAGGCATATCCATAGGTGTGAGCGCATCGTGCCTCAGGCGACCCGTGGGCGACGCGGGTATCTCGCCGATCTCCGTGAGTACTAAGTAGTGGCTTTTTGTCTGAAGTGATACCCTGACCGGGACGTATCCGGCAGCAGCCTGCTCCCGAAACGAGTCGGCGAGGTGATCGTTCCATCCGTAGTGTTTGAGTTCCAATTCCGTGTTCCTCCAGCTAGACGTGTGAATACAACCGGGATGTGCCAGCTTCAGGAAACACTCGGGGGCGCGCAAAACATGACGCGCGGACGGGAGCGGGGTCGACTCCTAAGGAGCAGCCTGGAGGCACATCGCCGGGAAAGTGATCTGGTTGTAGCCAAGGACAGTCTTCATATATCGTGCCTCCTTCATAGACAGGGGATTGACTCGATGAGTCTGACGATAGTATAGCAGAGGTTGTTGTGGGCGTCAACGCTACGCGTTGCCTCACTCACCCATCGCCGACCGTAAGAACTCCTCTGTCACCTGCCTCACTTCCCTAACCAGAAAATGGTAGTAGGCGGCCAGGGTGGCGCGGTCGGTGGAATCCCTTAGCTGGGAGGCCGTTGCTGTCATCGCAGCTTCGCCCTCTTGGACTGCGCGGGCGTAATAGTCTCGGGCGCGGGCTATCTCGGCTGACGCAGACGCCTTGTCTTCCGACTTCCCTGCTTCCATTGCCCGGTGGACCGCCATCCCGCCTTCGTGCAGAAGCTCGATCTCCGTCAGCGCATGGATGGAGAACTCCAGGCGGGATATCCAGTAGGCCAGGTTGCTCTTGCCGCAATCGGACATCGGCAGTTCCCACAGCCTCTTCAGAGTGATCCGAGCCTGCTCATAAGTCCCGCGGATGTGGAAGAGTACCGTGGACATCGGGTCGCAGGACTTTGCGCGGTATTCCATAACCCCGTGCACCGGGAACAGCGGCCCGAGGTCTATATCCAGCAGGACCGTGGTATCCTCAAGCATTCGCATAACCTGGCAGAACGGCTCCACGCAGTCCTTACCGTACACCCGCTCGAAGTGGTCCCGGTAGGCGTCGCGGGGAGTCAGCGTCGCATCCCACGAGGCTCGCGCAACGTAGGACATCATCGGGTCGAGGTCACCGATCGGCCAGAAGATGAGCTGGTAGCCGTCCCACCCCAACCTGTGCATCTCCTGCATCACGATATGCATGTTCTCCGTGGTGACCTGTGGCAGCGAGCCGATGTTGTCATCCTGGAACCTGAACATGAAGGTGCACGGCAGCCTGGCGGTGTCGATTTCCTCAAAGCATCGCATACTCCGGACTGCCCGGGAGGATGAATAGTCCAGGCAAGTGCAGAAAGTCGCTCCCTCCCACATCACCTTGTCGAATATCGGGTACGCCTCCACTGCATCGATAGGCACGCAGACCCCAAACGTAGTCCCCTGCCGCTTCGCCTTCTCGATCAGGTCGTTCCCGGCGAAGAACCAGTCATAGAAGTGGAGCATGGATATGGTGGACTTGAACTCCCTCTCGGCGCGCTTTGGGCCACCGGCAGGGAGGTGGTTTCTCCGGGCGGAGGAGAGCGCCTCGTCTATGTCAAACTCCGGCTCCAGGTGATACTTGTCGGCCAGTTCGCGCCAGCACTGCGGGAACACGCTTCCTGCCTGGGGGTTCTCGGGCAGTTCCAAGGTAAGCTCGTCTATGCCTGGATAGGTATCAAGGTAGGCTTCGATCTGCGCGCGGACAAGTTGGGTGTGGTTAGGATTGGTCAGGTCGCCGGTCTCGGCCACAGTGAGGCCGCCCAACTGCACAGCCCCCGACGGCTTCTCCAGGAGGGGCTTGAACTCAAGCGGGAACTCCATGGGCTGGATGGGCATCGCCACGTGCATCCCCAGCCGCCTCGCTTCATCGATTATCCCGTGCACCAGCCGCTTTCCAGCCTCCAGAAACTCAGGAGTGTTCTCCTTCCCCGCCAGCTCGGGGTTGGTGAGGAACGGGGCATGGGGCAACTGGTCATAGCCGATGTTGTCTGAGTCGATGGGGATCTTCTGGCCGAAGAGGATCTGCCCGGAACTCCGGCGGATACCCGCCACTTCATAGCTGACAACAGGCGCCTGCGGGTACGAATGGACCCTCACGCCGTTGATCTTGAGCTTGAACACTTGCGCGAGGAATGCCCTGTTCTGCTCAGCGGTCCACAGGATCGATCCGGTGGGGAGGTCGACAAACATCGAGACCGCACGAATCCTCTGAACCGGCTCCAGGACAACATCCACATCCGGCAGATGGAATGCCTTCGCGGTATCCGGGAGAAGGTCTTCGTGGAGCAGGTAGCGCACGCCGTAGCGCTCGACCAGTTCATAAACAGCCCAGGCAACAGCCGCCGGGCTGCCACCGGCAAGAAGCATCGTATCGCGAGAAATGCGCCGAACGACATGCCCCTGATCCGATATCCCCAACTCTTTCCCCGCGCACTCAGTGACAATCGGGTCGGACTGCAGACCCAGAACAAACAGATAGTCAGAATGGCTTCTGAGCGTCGAGGTGATATGTGCGGAGACCCCGAACAGCTCATTCAAGTATTGTGCGAGTTCATCCGCCGCAAACCGCTCCAACTCTGTAGCTGAGGGTGATATTCGGATTTCTACTGCTTCATTGGTCAAAACGGTCCTCCGGGCAATACTGTCCTTCTTGTTGGCTGGGGTTCTTCCTCCCTGATAAGGGAGGGTAGGGTGGGTTTCCGGGTGCCGCAGCAGATAGTTATATCCGAATCACCCTAACCAAACTCGTATTCCCCGCCGCCCCGACAGGCACCCCCGCTATTATCACCACCGAGTCGCCCTTTTTGACCAGTTTCTCGGCTTTGGCGGCTACTACTGCGTTGGCTATGAGGGAGTCGGTGTCTTCGGCCATATCCACGCAGATGGGGTAGACCCCCCATGACATTGTGAGCCTGCGGGCGGTGGGTACACTGGATGCGGCGGCTATTATCTGGCACTTCGGGCGGAACTTGCTCACCAGCCGGGCGGTGGTACCGGTGTAGGTGCAGGTGATGATGGCGGCGGCATTGAGGTCCTTTGCCAGGCTGACCGACGCTTCGCCGATGGCCTCGGTCACATCCGAACATGACGAGCACCCCAGCTTCTGCAGGATGGCGTCGTGGTCCAGCAACTTCTCGGCGCTGCAGGCTACCTTGTGCATCATCTGCACCGACTCCACCGGGTAAGCCCCCGCGGCGGTTTCCCCGCTGAGCATTGTGGCGTCCGCGCCATCGAGGATAGCGTTGGCTATGTCGGTGACTTCCGCGCGGGTCGGCCTGGAGCTTGTTATCATCGAGTCCAGCATCTGCGTCGCTATGATGACCGGTTTGCCCGCGCGGTTGCAGCGGCTGATGATCTTCTTCTGGATGGCCGGAACCTCGTGGATCGGAAGCTCTATGCCCAGGTCGCCGCGCGCGACCATAATTGCGTCGTATTCCTCGATGATCCCCTGGATGTCTTTCACAGCTTCCGGCCGCTCTATCTTAGCGATCACCGGCACACTGCGGCCCTCTTCCTTCATAACAGCCCGCAGCGGTTCGATATCCACCGAGCTCCTTACGAACGAACTGGCCACCCAGTCCACACCATTGCGCAGACCAAAGCGGAGGTCGTTGCGGTCTTTCTCAGTGACACCGCTCACTCGGACAGCCAACCCCGGGGCAGTGACGCCTTTGTTGGAACTAAGCTCGCCCGGCACGATCACCTTCGCGGTCACGCTGTCACCATGGGATGAGACCACCCGAAGCTCGATTTTGGCGTCGTCCAGGAAGATAACCTGCCCGCGCTTCATCTGTTTGAGCATCTCCGGGAACGGCAGGCTGACCTGCGTCGCGTCGCCATCGAACTCGCAGGGCTTGAATGTGATGTGGCTGTCCTTCTCCAGCATCACACGCCCGGCGCCTATCTTGCCGATTCGGATCTTCGGCCCGGAGAGGTCCTGCATAATACCCACGGTCACCCCAAGCTGCTCGGAGATAGCGCGGATGAGGTTGATCTTCTCCAGGTGGGTGTCGTAGGCTCCGTGGGAGAAGTTGAGCCGCGCGACGTTCATCCCCGCCTTGATTATCCGCTCAAGGATGCAAGGGTCGCTGCTCACTGGACCGATAGTGCAGATTATCCGGGTTCTTCGCATACTATGCTGACTCCGTCTTCGAGTATTTCGCTACGTTTTGTTCGTATAGGTCTCCGCCGAGGCTGTCGTTGATCACAACCAGCGGCATATCCTTGACCACCAGCCTGTGCACAGCCTCGCAGCCAAGCTCCGGGTAAGCGACCACCTCGCACGACACCACGCTCCTGGCAAGAAGCGCCGCTGCGCCGCCGGTGGCGCCGAAGTAGACCGCTTTGTGAGCCTGAATCGCGGCCCTCACATCGCCATTCCGAGCGCCCTTGCCGATCATACCCTTGAGCCCGGCGGCCAGAAGCACGGGGGTGAAGCGGTCCATCCTGCCCGCGGTGGTCGGGCCGGCTGAGCCAATAACTCTGCCGGGCGGCGCGGGGGTAGGGCCGACGTAGTATATCACCTGGCCGGCCAGATCAAACGGCATCTCCCCGCCCGAAGCCAGCGCCGCAGCCAGACGAGCATGCGCGGCATCCCTGGCAGTATACACCACCCCGGATAACAGCACATTGTCGCCGGCTTTCAGCCCGACGACGTCTTCAGTTGTGATTGGGGTTGTGAGTTGGATCATTTATTAGTCGCGCGGATCGTGCGTGCCCCTCACCCCAGCCCTCTCCCCGACGGCGCGGGGAGAGGGGGAGCGTCATTCGTGTTGGCGGCTACGGCCTCTTGATCAAGCCACCCAAGGCGTTCTCGATCAGTGGTTCCTGGGGGTAGCCGTGGCCTCGGTGCATTGTGAAGCCTTCGGCGTAGGTCACCCCTGCCACTTCGCCTGCTTCCTTGTCCATCCGCCTCATCTCTTCTATATACTGATCCATCCCGTGCTGGACTCTCAGCCACTCTCTCTGGGAATTGTGGCAGCCCAGCGCCTCGGCCTTGTCCTCGATCACGCTGGTGATGTCCACATAGAACTCCGACTTCACCGTGTTCCCGAACCAGTCAACGTTGCCAAGCGGTCCGAAGTAGTAGAGGGCAATAGGGCCATCAACCGGGGGCAGCGAGGCTGCGGGGCCTGTAACATAATTCTTGATGGAGGCGGTAAACGCCGCGCATCTGGCGACCGCGCTGGCCGTATCGTGGTCCGGCATATAGTCGACGGGGAAGTGGGTGATGATGACTTCCGGACGAACTTCCCGAACCACCGCAATGGTCGCGGCGCGCATGACATCATCGTCGAAGACCTTCAGGTCCTGCCCGCCGAGGCAGTGGTAGGTTCCACCAATCCGCGCAGCCGCGTTGACAGCCTCCTGCCGCCTTATCGCCGCGATCTCATTGGGCTGGAGCACAGCGCTGCCGCAGTCTCCCGGAGTAAGCGTGGCAATGTGGACATCCCAGCCCGCCTTCGCAAGCAGGAGAAGAGTACCCGCGCAGCGGAACTCGGCATCGTCCGGGTGGGCGCAGATAGCAAGAACGGTAGGTTTGACTGAACTCATAGTTTCGACCCTCCATAGAGTGCGCAGGTTGAGCGGAGTCGAAACCAGTGCGAGGAGCATATCAAGCAGCCGTTCATTTCGACTCCGCTCAATGAACGCGGGTGTGGTTGTAGGTTTTGGGAGGCTAAGGCCCCTCGAAAGTATAGCAGAACGGAGCGGAAAGTGGAAAGCTGTGAGCAGAGCAGCAGAGAGCTGAGTAGCTGAGGGCAGGTGTCCCATAGGTCCTATTCGTCCTATATGTCTTATTCCTGCTCCAGCAGGCTCCAATGACAATGCCTCCAGGTTCGGAGAACCTGGAGGCATTGTTGATTACGCGCTATTGTGTGTTTCGCGGCATCCGCGCTTCTCCGCGTAATCCGCGTAATCCGCGTTTCAGAAGGCTATCCCAGTATCGCCTTGAGGTCTCCCTCGGGCGTGCCGATGGGCTTAATGCCGAACTTCTCTACCAGCACTCCAAGCACATCCGGGGTTACGAACGCCGGCAGGCTCGGTCCGAGGCGGATGTTCTGAATACCCAGATACAGCAGGGTCAACAGGATAGCGACCGCCTTCTGTTCATACCAGGAGAGTATCATCGAGAGCGGCAGGTCATTCACACCGCACTCGAACGCACCCGCCAGGGCGACCGCAATCTGGATGGCCGAGTAGGCATCGTTGCACTGTCCGATATCCAGCAGCCTCGGAATGCCGCCGATGTCCCCGAAGTCCTGCTTGTTGAACCTGTACTTGCCGCAGGCAAGGGTGAGGATCACGCAGTCATCCGGCACCTGCTCGGCAAACTGGGTGTAGTAGTCGCGGCCTGTCTTTGCGCCGTCGCATCCGCCGATCAGGAAGAAGTGCTTGATCTTCCCGGCCTTCACTGCGTCGATCACAGGTCCGGCAACTCCCATAACAGCCGCGTGCCCGAAGCCGACCGTGATCGTCTTGTCCGCTCCGTCTTCCTTGAACCCTTCGGCAGCCAGCGCGGCTTCGATGACCGGGGAGAAGTCGGCGTGGGTTACGTGCTCAACATTCGGCCAGGCGACCAGCCCCGTGGTGAAGATGCGGCCCTTGTAGCTGTCGCGAGGCCGCTGTATGCAGTTGGTGGTCATCAGGATCGCGCCAGGGAATGCGTCGAACTCCTTGGCCTGATCCTGCCACGCGCCGCCGTAGTTGCCGGCCAGGTGCTTGAACGCCTTGAGCTTGGGATACGAATGGGCGGGAAGCATCTCGCCGTGGGTGTAGATGTTGATCCCCTTGCCCTCGGTCTGCTTCAGAAGTTCATGCAAGTCCTTCAGATCGTGTCCGGAGACCAGTATGGCCTTGCCTTTGATCGGCTCGACCCGAACCTGCGTCGGGACGGGGTCGCCGTAGGCTTCGGTGTTCGCGGTATCCAGCAGTTCCATGACCTTGAGGTTCAGTTCGCCGGTGCCAAGCGCCAGAGGCAGCAGTTTGTCGACCGTCAGGTCCGGGTCTGTGAGCTTATCCAGCGTCGAATTGAAGCCTGCGTAGACCTCGTCACTGTCCTTGCCGAGGACGTGTGCGTGGTCGGCATACGCCGCCGCGCCCTTCACTCCGAAGAGCACCAGGTCGTGAAGCCCCGCTATGGTGTCGCCCCAGGCTTCTTTGCGCTTGGTTACAGACACATCGTCAGCCTGCTTTAGAAGGCCGTCGAGGTCCTTTGATGGAACCCACGCCGCCGCCCCGCCGAGTTTCTCGGGAGTTTTTCCAGCCTTGGCGCAGGCGGCCTCATACATTGCCTTTGCCCGGTCGCGGACGTCCGCGCCCTTGAGGATCATTTTCTCGATCTTCTCGGGGTCGAAGTTGACGTTGGTCACCGTGGTAAACAACGCTTCCACCACAAACAAGTCCACATCACGGTCGCTGGTGCCCAGTTCCCTGGCGCGGGTCGCATAGTTCGCTACACCCTTGGCCGCGTAGACCAGAAGGTCCTGCAGGTTGGATGTGGTCGGGTCTTTTCCGCAGACTCCCTGGATTGTACACCCTGTGCCTTTGGCCGTTTGCTCACACTGATAACAGAACATTCCCATCGTCGTTGATCTCCTATGTCTGATTTTGCGTCTGTGTCTGGTTTTGCGCTCGTATGTAACGCTTGGATCTGTGAGGTCGCTGCCTCACCTCTGGTCCCATCCCTCCAGGTATCCTACCTGGAGGGCAATCAGCTTCTCATCCCTCCATGTAGTCCCTACCTGGAGGGAGAATCACTAAGTGCCGTTGAGCTTAACTACCATCACCCGCAGCAGCCCGTCGGAATCGTTGCCGAGGCCGTGGGGGATGTTCTTGGGGCTCTCGACCAGCGTCCCAACCGAAACGCTCTCTTTCTCTTCGCCTATAGAGATATACCCGCTGCCCTCCAGCACGAAGAAGAAGACATCGATCGGGGTGGTGTGCGTTGCTACCACTTCGCCGGGCGTGAGCGACATGTGCATCACGGTCGCTCCCACGCCGTCATACAGCTTCTTTATCTTCAGCCCCTTGGGATTCGGCTGATCGGGCGCTTGATCTACTCTTGTGATTTTCATCTTACCCATCCTTACTCAAATTCGACTCAGAACAACTAGCTCGCAACTCCCACGGGGCCGTGCTCGACTGTCTCCAGCACTGCTCCGTCAACGCTTACCACTACCTCGGTGAATGGTATGTCCGCACCGGACTTCTCAACAGCCATCTCTGCGATTTTCACCAGCCCGCTGCAGCACGGGACTTCCATCCTCAGGACAGTCAGACTCTTGACTCCGCCGACTTTGAGTATGTCGGCCAGCTTGCCCACGTAGTAGCCGGAGTCATCCAGCTTCGGACACCCGACCACTACCGGCCTGCCATTCAGGTACCTGGTGTGGAAGTCGGCCAATGCGAACGGCACGCAGTCGGCAGAGAGCAACAGGTCAGCGCCAACGAAGAACGGCGCCATCGCGGGGGCAAGCTTGAGCTGCACCGGCCAATTGGTCAGAGCAGAAGGCGCGGTGTCGCAGCAGGCAGAGTCACAGCCGCACGGCTCTTTGCGCTCGATGGTTCTCATTGCTGTCCCGGGGCATCCGCAGGCCAGCTTCTCCGGCTGCTTCATCTTCTCCACATGCTTCATCGCAGCCTCTTCATCGAACTCCGGCGCATCCCGCTCTTCAATAATGATCGCATCCACCGGGCATTCGCCCAGGCACGCCCCGAGGCCGTCGCAGTAGATGTCGCTGACCAGCTTCGCCTTGCCGTTCACTATCTGGATAGCGCCCTCAGCGCAAGCTCCAACACACAGCCCGCAGCCGGTACACTTCTCTTCGTCAAATCTCACTATGTTTCGCTTTGCCATTGGTCTTTCTCCCCCTCAGGCCTTTGCGGCCATTTGTTCAACTGTGGTTCCCGAAAGGTAACTCCGCACCTGCGTGCTCACCGACTCCACCAGATTACCCAACACGCATCCACCCGCCGGACAGCTCTCCCTGCCCAGCAGGCAGTAGCAGTCCGACATGGGGCCTTCTATAACTTCAAACACCTGCAGTAGCGTGATCTGCGATGCAGGTTTTGCCAGCTTCAGTCCGCCACTCGGCCCGCGTGACGCCGACACCAGACCCGCGTGCCCAAGCCTTTGCACTACCTTTGAAAGGTGGTTCTCCGATACCCCGAGCGACTGCGCGATCTCGTGGGTTGTCACCAGCCGGTCCGGGTTCTTCGCCAGCACCAGCACCGCGTGCAGCGCAAGAGAAGTAGCATCCGATATATTCACAACATTTGAAGCGTTCAGCATTTCGCCAACTTCCTGGGCCTATTGAAGTATGCTGGTACTATAATACCACAATTGGTGGGGATGTCAACATGTTTCCGGAAACTTTCTTCATGATTCTTGGAGCATTTGACGCAGCGAGGCCGGAGCCATAGAATAGTGGCGAAAGCTCTGCGGGGAATGAGGCGCATCAAGTGACACAGGGGCATCATATATGAGCAAAGTAAGAATCGCTTTCGTCGGCGTTGGGACCATGGGCCAGTGCGCGCATCTCAAGTATTACTCGGTGATGCCCGAGTGCGAGGTGGTTGCGCTTGCCGAGATTCGCCCCGAACTGGGGAGGAGAGTGGCCCAGCGCTATGGTGTTGCGAAGACCTATCCGGACCACACGAGTCTTCTGGAGAACGAGGCTGTAGACGGCATCGTGGCGATCCATCAGTTCCAGAGACACGGCTCTCTGGTCCCGGAACTGCTCAAGTCGGGCGTGCCGGTGCTGACGGAAAAGCCCCTTGCCTCCACCATTGAGAGCGGAGAGAAGATCGTTGAGGCTGTGGAGCAAAGCAGGACTTGGCAGATGGTCGCCTACCACAAGCGCAGCGACCCTGCGGTGATGTATGCAAAGTCCGAGATCGAACGGCTGAAGTCGACAGGGGAACTGGGAAAGACGCAGTATGTCAGGATCACCATGCCTGTGGGCGACTACATAGCCGGTGGGTTTGACGATCTGATCAGCACCGACGAGCCGATCCCCGAACTTCCAGTGGATTCTCTGCCTGCAGATATGGACCTCAATGCCTACCGCTCTTATCTGAGCTTCGTGAACTACTATATCCATCAGGTCAACCTGTTGCGCTACCTCTTGGGTGAGCCTTATAAGGTGAGCTATGCAGACCCGGCAGGAATGCTACTTGTGGCGCACAGCGAGAGCGGGGTGCCGGGGGTAATAGAGATGTCGCCATACTCAACCTCCATCGATTGGCAGGAAACCGCTTTGGTGGCATTCGAGCATGGCTACGTGAAGATCGGCCTGCCCGCGCCGCTTGCAATCAACCGACCCGGCAAGGTGGAGATTCTGCGCGACCCCGGAAATGGAGCTGTGCCTGAAGTAACCATTCCTCAGCTTCCCTTTACAGGAGCGATGAAGCAGCAGGCTGCCAACTTCATAGCCGCGATACGGGGCGAGATGCAACCGACATGTCAGGCCAAGGAAGCGCTTGAGGATCTCAGGGTAGCCCATGAGTATATGAGACTCCTCGGAAGATGATACACTGCGATAGCGTAGAAGGAGAGAAGGATGCCACTGAGATTCAGGAAAGTCCTCATTGCGGACGAGAGGTATGAGTCCGCCGGCGTGTTCGACGTCAACAACGACGGCATTCCGGATATAGTTTCCGGCGCTTACTGGTACGAAGGTCCTGGTTTCCGAAAACGGCACAGGATCGGCCACGTGCAGCCGGAGGGCGACTACTTCGATGACTTCTCCACGATCTCGCTCGACATTGATGGGGACGGCTACCTGGACTTCGTCACCGGCGGATGGTGGGGAAACACCATTCGTTGGCGCAGGAACCCCGGCAATCCAAATGAAGAATGGCCGGAACAGGTTATGGACGAAACAGGCAACGTCGAGAGCACGCGCGGGTGGGATGTGGACGGCGACGGGGTAATAGAGATAGTCCCCAACACCCCGAACGGCCCGCTGAGCGTCTACAAGCTCGTGGTGGACGAACACGGAAAGGGCACTGGCAAGTTTGAGAAACACACTATTTATAGCGAGAACCAAGGGCATGGGCTTGGGTTCGGCGACATAACCGGCAGCGGCTGCGGCGACTTCATATTGTCCTGTGGCTGGCTCAAACACCCTGAGGACACATACGGCGGCGAGTGGATACTGCACCGCGATTTCGACCTCGGAAGCGCGTCCATACCCATACTTGTGGTGGATGTGAACGGTGATGGGTTGAACGATATCATCGTCGGACAGGCTCACAACTACGGCCTGGATTGGCTTGAGCAAAGGGTAGACTCGAGCGGCAAGCGAACCTGGGTGAAGCATCCCATAGACCCCTTCAACTCCCAGTACCACGACATGATGTGGGCGGACATAGATGGGGACGGTGAGTGCGAGCTTATCACCGGCAAGCGCTACATGGCCCATTGCGGAAACGACCCCGGCGAGTACGATGATATCGGCATATACTACTTCAAGTGGACTGGAGAGAGTTTCGCGAAGCAAGTGATAGACTACGGCCCCGCCCGAACCGCGACAGGCCTCGGAATCCACTTCGCCCTCGCCGACCTCACAGGCAACGGCACGCTAGACATCGTCGCGCCCGGTAAGGATGGTCTATACGTGTTCTATAACCTGGGGTCTGGCTAGCAGCCTCACGCGCAGGGTTGCCTTGGGGGGTATGGATCGGCGTTGGGGGGCCAGTCCGCCTCCTACTTTGGCACAATCTCAATCTCTCCCAGCAGGGCTTTGGTATCTTTGAGTATTCGGCTGCGGAAGGGCTCCGGTTCGAAGTCGGCGAGTCTCATTGCGGTCCGGATGTCCGGGATTGCGGGTGCTATGCAGGGTTGGAGCTTATCGAAAGGCCAGAACCTGTGGGTGGATATGCTTTCGGATGGGTCCTGCGGGGTCATCGGGCTGTTGCTGAGACCGGTCTCGATCTTGTCGTAGACCTTCTCCAGGCTATCCGCCGCGGCTTTGCCATAGTACCCCTCTATGAACTGCCTCCTGAGCTTGCCGGCTTCCTGGTTCACGTCCCAAATCAGACTGGCTTCCATCCACGCGATCATCGGCCATCCGACCCCGGGCGCGCAAGTGTGCTCCCGGAATGAGATGAAGCAGCCTCTGGAGCGGACGTATCTCATCTCGTCCGCGATCATCATCGCGCTGGGGGTGGTGAAGACTCCGCCGTTGAGATACGGATACCAGCCGAAATCCCCCGCTATCCTCGACCACCCATCATACACCCGTCGCAGCTTGACCTTGTCGGGACAGTTGGAAGCAATGGGGTGGACGTTGCACTCGTGGATCGGCGCTATTACAGTGCGGACATTCCTGTGCGCCTTCATTCCAACTGGCGGGTCGATGGTGGCCATGTAGGCATAGAAAAGGAACCCTCTGTCCGGAAATCGACTCTCCAGTGCGGCGGCGACATTGTTGGCAAAGGCGAGCATCTGGTGGGAGGGGGTTGGCCCCATGGCCTTACAGCCCTCGCACTGGCACCAGCCGTAGCCGTCGTTCTCGCTCAGGGAAGTGTACTTTGTCTCGGGATGCTCATCGAACCACTTCGCGGAGTAGTCTATCGCCATCTGCGGAACATCCGGGTTGGAAAGGCATCGCTGCACATGCTCGTGGCCGGGGATCCGCTTGCCGTCTATCAGCGGGAAATACTCCGGGTGCTGATCGAAGAGGCTGTCGGGGACAAAGACATAGAATGAGTGGTAGTGTTCGGCTTCGATGCCGCCCAGCCGGTTGAAAGCGCCCCATCCGTCGATGCGTGACTTCTGCTCTTCCGGCAGGTAGTTCAGGTTGATGGTGTAATACTCTCCACGGACCTCGAATGAGGGCTTGCTGACGAGCTTCAGGTTCGGAACTCTCACCGTTCGCCGCTTGGGAATAGTCGGCCCGGCGTCCTCGATTGTGAACCAGTGGACCCCCAGCACACTCTCAGCGAAGTGGTAGATGCCGTTTGCCGTGCCTGCGGGTGTCCGACCGGCGATGACTACTCCGTTTCGCACAGACCTGATGATGAAGCCATCAAATCCCACCCTCTTGTCCGACACCTCGGAAGCCGCTACTGGCGCAAACCGGGTTGAGCCGATGAGAATCCGGAAGCCGGGGCAGTTGTCGCTGTCCCATCGGATGGGAACCTGCGCGCCCGACATCTCCCTCAGGTATCCGGAAAGCGCCTTTGCTGCCGTCAGAACGCTGCCTTTCTCTGTGCCCTCAGGCACGACGATGCAGCCCAAGGGTTGGCCGTCTCTGACGATACTCTGCCCGAGGGCGGCGCACGACACAAACAGCGCCAAGATTAGTGCGGTGAGGATACCCCGGATGCATCTCATTGCTGACTCCTGTGTAGAACGGTTGATGACAGTATAGCATCCGGATGTTGGAGGTTGGAAGCTAATGCTTGGGAGCGGGGCAGCCAACTCGTAGCTGCAACCGTTTGACGTCTTCTGGCCGGGCAGCATAAAATGATCACGGAAAACCTTGGGAGGTCCTACTCATGAGACATCTGACACTGGCTATATCGTTCATCCTTACGCTCCTGGTCTTTACTCCGGTGCTTGCGGAGATCGCCGGGCCTGAGCTTATGCCTAATGCCCAACTCAGCACAACCGATGGCTGGGTGGGCACGCCCGGGGCTGCGGGGACTTTGCCTCGCGTGATGGAAGTTCGCGAGGTTGACGGAGGTGGGAATGCGCTTCACGTGGTCTGCGACCGCGATACCAAAGTCTTGCAGGAATGGCCGGGAACTGGGGTGAGAAGCCCCTTGTTTGCCACCGAGACCGGCAAGACCTACCGGGTTTCCTTCCGCATACTGGCCCAAAATGGTTCCGTCGAGCTAACGTACTCAGGTGGCGCGGGAAGCTGGGCGCGCAACATTGGGCAGTTTGGCGCGTTCGCGTCCTCCGACCCTCCGAGCGACTGGGAAACATTCGTTGAAGTAGTCCCCGAGACCGCCGGTGGGCCAAACGCCTGCTTCAGTTTTACCACATTCGGCGGCGGTTCCGCGGAGTTTGACCTTACCGATATATCCGTGAAGGAAGTAGACCGCTCCCCCGCCGCGATCTCTGCCGCCTGGAGATCGGCGTTCCCAAGCAGGGACTTCGTTTGCTGGGAGCAGTCTTCTTGGGTCAGCACTCTTCGGCCGACCAGCATGCCCCCGAGCGGAATCAAGGAAACCAGGAGCATCCGTGCGGCGATGGGGCGGACCGAGTATGAGTCGGCATCATTTATACTCACCAATCTCGGCGATGCGCCGCTGGACTTCGTAGTGAAGGCGGAGTGCGCGGGAGTAGGAGTCACCGTGCGCGAGGGGTATTGGGTAAAGCAGCACGACGGGTTCACGGTCTGCGACGCGTTGCTTCTGCGGGAAGACGGCCGGATCAGCGTGCCCGCTATGGAGAACCGGGAAGTCTGGCTGACATTCAAGACCACCAATGCCCAGCCGGGAACGTACAAGGGCCGGGTTGTTGTCTCGGCGGCGGGCAAGGCAGAGAAGACCATCCCGGTTGAGGTCAAAGTCTACCCGGTCACCCTGCCGGACGAAAAGCCTCTTTATACCTGTTTTTGGGATTACATCATCGCCAAGAAGCCGGGGGACTCCCGGGCGGCGGCGTATGTCGCCGACATGCGCGACCACTATGTGACAGTCGCCGCGATGCCACAGATTTTCGGGATGAAGGTCAAAGACGGCAAGCTCGAACCTACCGACTACACGGTGTTTGATCTCACCGTCAAGAACTACGCCAAGATGAAGCCGAAGATGTTCCTGTTTTACTGGGGCACCGAAGGCAACTTCGAGCCGATGACCGACCCCAAATTCCTCAGCGAAGAGTGGAAGGTGCTCTTCAAGCAGTGGCTGGGCGACTGGATCAGCCACATCAAGGGCCTGGGCATAACCTACGACAAGTTCGCGATGTATCCGTATGATGAGCACATGAACGACAAAGCGCCGCAGCTTGCTCAGCTTATTCACGAAGTCGACCCGAAGGTCCTGTTCTATGCGGATGCAATGGGGCAATCGTCCAAGGAAATCCACGCGATGAAGCCCTATATAGATATCTGGTGTCCGTTCCTGTACGACTACCTCAACATGGCCCCCTACGACCGCCAACATGAGATCAAGGCCGAATCCAAAAAGGCGTTCGGACCAGGGCGACGAGCCGAGCGGTTCTGGACTTATGCCAACCCACCCGGCGCAGGTGGTCCGGCATACGCTCCACCCTACCGAGACTACCGGCTTTCCGTGTGGAAAGCCTGGCAGCTTGGGATGGGCGGGTACGGCGTCTGGAACTATGTGTTCTACCTGCAAACTCTCAACGGCGGCCCGATGTATTGGAACCCGGGCGGGCCTAACTGGCAGTTGGTTCTCGACGCTAACGCCATCGATGCCCCGCCGAATGCCTCCAAGGGAGAGTCGGTGATCCCAACCCGCAGATGGGAAGCCACCCGCGAGGGCATTGAGGACTACACATACCTGTGGATGCTGCAGCAGGCAGTCAAGGGCGGGAAGCTCAAAGACTCAATCGCGGCCAAGCGGATGCTGGTCGATCTTCCCAGGGAACTGCTCAAGAACCCGGAAGACACGTGGCGGGCAGATCGGGCGAAAGAGAATGTGCTGAACGTGCTGGCGGAAGTACGATAGTGGCGAGTGCTACATCGAAAGCTTATCTCTTCCCCTCACCCCAGCCCTCTCCCCGGAGGCCGGGGAGAGGGGGTATCTCACCGACTTCGGCCAGTTGAATCATCCACTCGGAGGCGACGGATTATGCGATCCTTGATGTTCATTCTGCTGATCGTAGCGGCGGTCTTGATTTGTGGGTCCGGCTTTGCGCAGTCGGAGGGGGTGGAGCTAATGCCTAATCCCGATCTGCGCACCACGGCCGGTTGGACCGCGATCAAGAGCGAGTCCGGTATCTCGCCGCGCGTAATTGAGACCCGCACGGAGGGCACAGGCAACAGCACACTGCATGTGGCCAGTGATTCCAATCCCAAGGTGGGGTGGGAATGGCCGGGGGCGGGGGTTCAAAGCCCATCGTTTGCCGCCGAAACCGGGAAGACCTACCGGGTGTCTATCAGGCTCAGGAATCCCATAGGGTCGGCATACGCCAGTTGGCACGGCGGGTCGGGGACGACGGAACGCGGCATTGGCCAGTTCGGCGCTTACGCGGCTTCTGAATCCGATGGCTGGGAGACTCTTGCGGCAGAGGTCACAGAGACCGCCGGTGGACCTCAGGCCAACATTGCCTTCACCTGCTTTGGAACCGGCGCAATGGAGTTCGACCTGGCGAGCATATCCGTCAAAGAAGTCGACCGCTCCCCTGTGGCGCTGGCTGCGGCCTGGAGGTCGGCATTCCCGGGCAAGGACTGGGTGTGCTGGGAAAAGTCTCCCTGGCTCAACACTCTTCGGCCCACCAGCATGCCGCCGGATGGCGCGCGCGAGTGCAAGGACATAAGAGTGGCAATGGGCAGGACCGAGTATGAGTCGTCTGGTTTCGTTATCACCAACCTTGGCGATTCGCCGCTGGAGTGTATGGCAAAGGCGGAGTGCCCGGGCGTTGCGGTGACGGTGCGCGAGGGCTATTGGGTGCCGCAGTGGAGGGGAGATTCTGTCTGCGATGCTCTGCTTCTGCGGGAGGATGGTTGCATCAGCGTTCCCGCGAAAGAGAACCGCGAGGTGTGGCTGACTTTCAAGACCACCAACACCCAGCCGGGAATCCACCGGGGCCGCGTGATTGTATCGGCGTCGGGCAAAGCTGACAAAGTCATTCCCATAGAGGCAAAGGTCTACCCGGTCACGCTGCCGGATGAGAAGCCCATCTACACCGTCTTCTGGGACTACATCGTTCCCAAGTCCGACAAGGACCCCCGCGCCGCAGCATTCGTGGCGGACCTGCGCGACCATTGCGTTACGGTGCCAGTGCTGTCCCAGACTGTGGTATTTCAGACCACAGCAGACGGCTCACTGCAAGCTAACGATTATACCGTTTTCGATCGTTCAGTTAAGAACTACGCCCCGATGAAGCCGAAGAAGTACCTATTCTTCTGGGAGGGCAAGATCAACCTGGACCGGATGACCAACCCCGACTTCCTCAGCCCCCAGTGGAAGACGCTTTTCAAGGAGTGGCTGGCTGACTGGTTGAAGCACATCAAGGGGATGGGCATCGGCTACGACCAGTTTGCCATGTATCCGTACGATGAGGCAATCGACACAAGAGTTGCCGAGGTCGCGAAGCTCATCCACGAAGTTGACCCGAAGGTCGAGGTGTTCGTCAACCATACCGGCGAGAATGTGGAGCAGGTCAACGCGATCAAGGCCGACGTCAACGTCTGGTGCCCTTTCCTGTATGACCTCCTCAACAGACCGCCCTACAATCGGCTGCAAGATGTGAAAGCCGAAGCCATGAAAGCGTTCCCGACAGACCCCGCGCACTTCTGGACATACGCCAACCCGAACGGTGGCACCGGGCCGGGCGTTGCGCCGCCATACAGGGACTATCGCCTGTCTGTCTGGAAAGCATGGCAGCTTGGGATGGGCGGCTACGGCGTCTACACCTACACCTGGTACGGCAAAGACATCCCCTGGAACCCCGGCATGATGAACTGGCAGTTAGTCTACGCCGCCGATGCGAGCGATGCCCCGCCGAACCTGCCGAAGGGTGAGCTGGTCATCCCCAGTCGGAGATGGGAAGCCACCCGCGAGGGCATAGAGGACTATTGCTACCTCTGGATGTTGCAGCAGGCAACCAAGAGCGGCAAGCTCAAAGACTCAACTGCGGCAAAGCGGCTGCTTGTCGATCTGCCCAAGGAACTGCTCCGATACCCAGAGGACACACGGCGGGCAGACCGGGCGAAGGAGCAGTTATTGAAGGCGTTGGCGGGCGAGTAGGCAATTCATGGTGTTTGTAGCCGCTGGCGGTGACTGCGGCAGAAAATGGCGCGCCCGCCGGACGCGGCTACAACGACCTTCAGCCTGACCGATCTACTACCCGGCATTCCTCTTGTGAATGATGAGTGTGTTGCCGTCAGGGTCTCGGATTATCAGCATCCGGCAGATGGGAGTCTCCATTGGCCCGTGGACTATTGTTACTCCGTCTTCCTTTATTCGCTGGACCGCAGCCTCGAATTCTTCTACTTCCAGGGCTACCTGGCCGCCGTTCGGCGATGGCTCCGAGCCTGGGACCCCGCACGCGAGGGCAAGGGTTGACGGGCCGATGTCGTACTCGATCCAGGTCATCTCCCCTTCCCCGAACAGATGCGACTCCTTCAATCCGAGCGTGCCTTCATAAAACGCGCGCGCCCGATCCACATCCTTTACGGTATACACCACGAAACCGATCTCTATCGCGTTGACTTCCGGTCTCCCCGCCATATTCTCTTCCTCCGTGAAGCTGTCGATCAGCCTCGCGCGTCTGTTTGAAAACCCCTACAGTATACCCCGAAGATATTGACACGGCAATCCATCGCCCGATAGAGTAGAGGTGTTTTCCGGAACACGGTAACGAACTGAGGGTGCAGAATGATCAAAATAGGTCTAGTAGGCTGTGGTGGAATAGGAAATGCGCACGTGTCGGGACTGGCTGATCTGCCCGGCGCGAGGATGGTGGCGACAGCGGATATCGACATCAGCCGGGCCGAGTCCGCCGCGAAGGCGTTGGGAGCGGATAAGGCCGTGGCTGACTACCGCGAGCTTCTGGCGGATGTGGACGCGGTACTCCTGAGCCTGCCTCATCAACTGCATCATCCGATAGGGATGGATTGCCTTGCGGCGGGCAAGCACGTGCTTATGGAGAAGCCTCTGGCGAACTCCGAGCGGGAATGCCTGGACTTGATCGAGATGAGCGAGCGCACGGGGCTTACTCTGATGGTCGCATACTGCATGCGCTACCAGCCCCTGCTGGTTCGCCTCAAGGAACTGCTGGACGCAAAGACTTACGGCGAAGTGTTCCAGCTATCGATCTGGACGGAGCAGCATACCCAGTATCCACCAGACCACTGGGCATCCAGCGCGGCTACCCTCGGCGGAGGCCAGCTATTCAGTCACGGCTGCCACTACATCGACCTGCTGCTGTGGTATCTGGGCAATCCTATCGAGGGGACGCACATCGGGACCAACTTCGGCACGCCCTGGATGGAGAAAGAGGGCACCAGCAACGTCTCCATCAAGTTCGAAAACGGCGCTCTGGGCTACCACTTCGGGACATGGGGAGCCAAGGGCACAAGGCTGGGCTACTCGTTCCACGCCCACTGCACAGAAGGAATGCTCGAGGCCGCCATTACCCAGGGCAAGCTCATTCTGCACCAGAATCGTGAAGAAACGATCCTGCTCACAGCGGAAGACGCGAAATCCTTGCGAAACGAAACCCTGCATTTCATCGACTGCATCAACACAGGCGCCAAACCCCTCACAGACGCCCACTCCAGCCTCCAGGGGCTGCGGCTGATCTGGAGACTCTACGAGGCCGAGCAGAAGAAAGTGGTCGCGGACCTTCGGGGGTTGGGGCTGGAGCAAGGCTGAGCCGCTCAGGGAGCGGGGCTTTTCGCGTAACCCATGCTAACCGACCTCAACACCGGCGATGCGGCGGAACTATCGCTTATCAGGGTCGCCTTGAACTGTATCCATTTGTGCTTCGGCGAAGTCGGAGATATGGCTGCGCCTGATCGCCTGTAGTAGTCCTTTGCGCTGGTCGGACCCGTCCATACTGTTTTCTCAAGCCCGTCTCTGGTGGCCGCAGTCCGAATCTGGAACTCGACTCCCGTGCCTCGCGGCATTTCCACTTCCCACGAGATTCGCTCGAACCGCGCCCCGTCTCCGGCGTCGTACGGCGCGGAAGTATAGTCGAACCGGCCGGACCTGTCGTACACATTTCCGAGGTCGGCACAGTTGAAGTAGTGCGGGCCCAGAGCAGGCAGTTTCACAGCATTGGCAGAGTCGGGGCCTCTTGCGCTGCCGTATGCCACCGAGACATAAGCGCGGTGGTCGCCGACTATCGTGTGATTTGCCCAGACCAGGTCGTTGAACCCGTCACGGTTGATGTCCGTGGCGAAAATGCCGCAGCCGGAGTACATGGGGAAGATCTGTTTGCGATTGCGATCGAAGCCCTTGGGGCTGTTCCAGTAGATGTAGCCGGGGTAGCTCCTGTGGTCGCCGGCGTGGTAGCTGGTGACCGCGATATCCAGCCAGCCATCGGAGTTGAGGTCCGCCACGGTGGCGTCACCAGCTCCGACTGTCGGCAGGGCGGTTGAACGCTTGAGAGAGTAGTCGCCGTTCTTACCCCAGAAGATAAGCATATTGGTATACGGGTCGCCGTGGTACAGCGGGCGGCGTCCTCCCGAAGGGTGCCTGCCAGGCTCCAGTTCGCTGATAGCAACTATGTCCAGATTCCCGTCACGATTGAGGTCGGCCACGCGCACTCCGTCCGTTCGGCTCATTGGAATCTCGGTCTTGCGCTGGTTATCCAAGCCTTTCTCGGAGTTCCAGTAGATGGCAAACCCGGCAGTGGTGGTGGTGATGATGTCCGGCCAGCCGTTCTTGTCGAGGTCTGCAGTCTGGATGAACCCGTAGCCGTTCGTTGGCGCGTCAAGGGTCTGGGATCTCCCGGAGGAGAAGCCACCCTTGTCCCCGAACAGGGCAATCGCTTTAGAAAGTCTGTAGCAGTTCGGCCAGGTATTGGTCGTCGTG
>CAZTAO010000003.1:0-87064 GCA_964611645.1 uncultured bacterium
ATATTCGACGCCGATTACCCCCGCATGTGGGTCATTATTGCATGCCGATTCACAATATCTGGATCATAGAGTGGGGAATGCTCGCCTGCATAGGAGTAATCCCCCTGGCCCTGATCGCCGGCCCCATCCGCGACATCCCCTTCTACCACCAACTGATAGACTGCAGCTTCGGGGTAGTCGGTATAGTGCCGCTGTGGATATGCAGGAGTTGGATAGTGCTGTTGGGGAAGATGGAGAAGGGGACGGGGGCTGCCTGAGGTGTGCCGAAAGGTGACAAATATGTGTGATTGCGTTGCCAAGTCGATCTACGAGGGCGCGGATGCGAATGAGTTCCAGCGAGGACTGGAGGACGTTGCTGATGCTCCGTTGCGGGAATTGTACCGATGTGCCGAATGCGGGACACTCTGGGAGAAGACGTACCCATACCCGTGGCTGCATGGTGAGGGTCCTTCGGTGCTCACTCGGGTCTCGTGGGAATACGTGCGGCAAGAGTGGCGGATCGCCCTCTATGATTCTCCCGATCTGGTCCGGGCAACGCTTGATGCGGTAGCGCAGACGTTGTCTGGACCTCAACACGCGGGTGAAGGCGCTGACGCCTTTCTGAAAAACCAACTCTACGCGCGGGTAATGCCCTGGTCATTCGCTAGATACCATGCCGACGCCGATTTCCGCTTAGCTCCCGGGGAGGAAGCATTCATCACTGCCACTGATGATATCAAGGACCTCTTGTGTGCCTGTGAGGTAGCCAAGCGATTGTGCATGCATGATGCGGCAGGGGAACTGAATACACGCGCGGATGGACTCGTGGTAATGACATTCCCAGACGCTACGAGGCCCACTATATCTGATGATCATGAATGTCGGGTACGCCCGTCGGACAGTGGCATACCGCGAAGTTGGGCTATCGCAACGGACACACCGATTGAGGTGGCTTTGGCTATCCGCCTCCAGCCATCGGTTGAGGGAGATGCAAGTGCGTGTTTCTGCGGTTGTGGCACCCAATCCAAGTATGAAGGCACCCAAGCCGTAGGGTTCGTGAGAGGTCTCCACGAAGTATGGGACGATGTGGCAAAGTGGCGGGTGCTCTACCGGTGTGAGAGGTGTGAGTCCCTCTGGGAAGAGACATTTCCGCATGGTGAACAACATGGAGGCGGTCTGCCGCTCCTCAAACGTGTTTCCAAGGAATACGTGCTACGCGAATGGAAGATGAAGTTCGCCTAGTTTGAGGCGCTTCGGGACTTGAGCGGAGCGGAAGTCCCGAAACTGATATCATAGTATCTAGGGTCCCGTTTCGGGATTTGCGGGCGGGTCTTTCGCAGGGCGCTCCGCCTTTCGCAGCGAAAAGCCGCTGCTTTCGGCCAACGGCTCCCTGCCTTTCGACCAGCGGTTGAGGAGATGGTCTTTCTGTCGGGGGTGCATTCTTCGGTCCTTCGTGACTTGAGCAGAGCGGAAGTCCCGAAAGAGTCCTTTGTGCTTAGATCGTGAGCTGCCGTGGAGGGCGAGATGAGAGGAAACTGGAAGATTGGCTGCTTCACAGGATGCCTGGTGGTTGTTGCATTGGTTGTGGCGACGGTAGTGTGGATCAGTATTTCCGTCTATCGCCAGGAACACCGATATGACGACCTTAGTGTTCCGAGGCTATCTCGCGTGATGGGGGTGAGTTTGCCATCTAGCGCTAGAATAGTCCAACATACCTCAGAGCTCTGTAACTGTAGTTCACATTATTACATCTTTGCAGGAGTGGAAATTGATAGGCGAGAGGTGGCGACCTTCGTTAACTCCATGAAAGTTCAAGCCGAGCGGGCAAGGAGTGCGTGCCAGATATCTCGTACGGACAAACTGGAGAATATGTACCAAGAGGCTGACCCACATTGGTGGCGAGTTGATAAAGTGAAGAAGTTCATTGCAGTCTTCAAAGAGGGCTCATATTGGATGCTCATTGACCTCGACGGCAAAGAGAATGCTGTTATGTACATACACGCGTGGCCAAGGGCAAAGCAGGAGGCGACATCTCAACTCCTTCCCGGACTAGAGCGGAGCCGTTGGCCGCAAGCAGCTTTGCGGAGCAAGCTGCGAAAGGCGGAAGTCCCGAAACTGATATCATAGTATCTAGGGTCCCGTTTCGGGATTTGCGGACGGGTCTTTCGCAGGGCGCTCCGCTATCCCTGCTTTCGACCAGCGGTTGAGGGGATGGTTTTTCTGGCGGGGGTGCGGTGGGTTGTCCTCGGATTCCAGAAGACCGAATGGCTCGGAAGAGAACCAAGCTAACAGGAGGACAGGGTATTGGGCAATTTCGCTCAGGTGTTGCATGTCTACCGCGCTTCCCAAAGTGACACAATAGACCATCTCAGCAAAACTCTGCGAGGGTTCAAGTACTCTGTCGTGAGAGCGACTCAACTCAGCGGCGCGTCTATTGTAGATGCTGCGAGTGAAACCAATGCGCCGGCTTACATCGTGGGACCACCATTAGGAGACTGGACGCCCATCATCGATCTGCATGCCGATCCCTGGATTGGGAACGTTGCGCGCAAACTCGGCAAGGTTTCCCGCACCTATGTGATCACGATGATGGTCCACGACGATGACGTTATGCTCTACGACCTCGACCTAAAAGGGGCGCAGCTTGACGGGTACAACAGCCTGCCGCTCTACTTCGAAAAGACCAGACCGTCGGACTCGGACATAGAGTCGCAGCGGCATAACCCCCAGCACTTTGAGCCGCTCCTGCCGGAAGGCAAGACACTGGATGGACTCCAAGAGATACTCGACGATGGCTGGTGGTCCGAATACGACACCGGACGGTTGGACTCAGACGGCGTGATGTCCGACGAGGGCTGCGACCGGTGCAAGTATGATGTTGAAAGCGAGCGAATGACGGATATGGGGACATACCTCGACCTTGCAGGAAAGGGTGTCACTTATCCGTTCGCCTATTGGGACGATGCCGAGGAGATCGACTGGAGCGACTTCGTGCTTCTCGAATACTCCAAGCGAAATCTATGGCCTATTGGCAAGGTCTTTGGAGTCGGGGCATCTAGTACACCAGTTGCCGGTCGCGGTACCGCAGCAGACACGCCGGCAAGAACAAGCGAGGTTCCGGATGGTATGACGGATATGGAGGATGCGGATTCGCCGCCCAAAACCCGCTTTGTCGGAGCTTCTCTGTACATAGACCTCCCCGCCGATGCCAGGGAGGAACTCCTGCGAAAGGCGCTCGTTGACTCTGGCGGCAGCGTAGCGGGTGTACAGCTTCGATACATAGAAACAAGTCGGCCCGGGAGCGGCCGCTACAGCACGCGAAAGGTTTCCGAGAAGTCGCTAGCCGATCTGCTCACGTCGTATGCGCAAGGAGAACTGGACACCATTTCGGGGTATGATCGCAGGTTGCGGTCTGATATGTCCATTGATGACCCCAGTTTCTCTTTTGATATCCATGAGTACCACGACATTCAGCGGCTCTCGGTTAAGGGTGCGCGCGAGCTATGTGACCAAGCCAGTCTGGTGGCTTACTTGCGGAGCACGGCACTGGAATTCGGAGCCCAATACGGCTTCATCTGTGCCGGGAACTTCACCGATGTAACCTCTCGGGTCTCACTGATTACGATTCTCCCGTGGAACTCCGACGCTGATGGCGAGGACGAGGGTTCTGACCATGATCCGATATTTGCGTTCGGCGAGGAGATTGAATTCTACCAAGTTCACCGGGACGAGCCGTCTGCAATGATCCCGAGGGCGGAGTGGGGAAACATTCTGTCGCCGGCGCATATTGCCGGGTTGGGCGGCGAGGAAAGAATCCGCAAAGAGAGCGGTTGTTTTCTAGTAGAACGGTGGGGAGAGAATCTCTACATCCAGCTCACGGAATCTCTGTGGGATGTTTCCAAGGAGCAACTCCAAGCCCTGAACCGCTATATGGAACCAATCAGGTTTCCGGACGCCCCGGAGCCGGTATACTTGTAACTCTGAGGTTTCGTTTCGGGATTTCCGGGCGGGTCTTTCGCAGGGCGCTCCGCCTTTCGCAGCGAAAAACCGCTGCTTTCGGCCAACGGCTATCCCTGCTTTCGGCCAACGGTTGAGGGGATGGTGTTTCTGGCGCGGGTGCGGTGGTCCGACATCAACTCTCAGAAAACCTGAAGGAGACAATCATGGATGGGGGCCTGTTTTTTGACCTTGTTGAAGCTAAGTACAGATATCTGATTGACGATTACGCATTCAGACTCAGGCGAAAAAGAGCTTTCTCCGGGTGGGCAGAAGTACTGTACAGAAACCGGACGACTGCGGTAAAGATTTGGTGGGAGTATAGAGACAGCTACTTTGAAGTGTCGCTTTCGCGACTTGTTGATGGCAAACTCCTCGACGATCCCTGGTTCATCCTGCCTGACAGTGTCTTGAACACTTTCTACCTCAGCAATCTTGTTGCGATAAGGTGTCCCGATAGGAAAACGCTCCCGAAGCTCATCGGCACGCCATTCACAGATGGAGACATAGAGGAGTTGATGAGCGCTCAATCATCGGCGCTACGAGAGTGGGCGGATGATGTCCTCAGAGGGGATTTCAGTGTCTTTCCACAACTTGATGCCGTAGTAAAGGCCAGGCTCCCGGAGCGGGACGCCGATCTGCTGGGGAGAACCGTGCCGGACGAGGAAGACTGATGGGTCTTTCTACCGAGGCTGAAGTGGTCCGTCCCCAAATCGCGAAAGACCGAAGTTTCGAAGCTCCGGGAATCGTGAATTACTTAGTTGACTGACCAATCAACTAACTGGAGGGTGGTATGCCGAAACAGAAACCGGAGATCGATGATGAGCGGGGCGAGCAGACCACGGAAAGCAAGTCTGCTTCTGAACTGATAGACGCGAGAATCGGAGAACTGGGCGACTGGCGGGGCGAGATGCTTGGCCGGCTCCGGGCCTTGGTCAAGGAAGCCGATCCCGATGTGGTCGAGGAGTGGAAGTGGAGAGGGGTTCCGGTGTGGTCGCACGACGGAATGATCTGCACGGGCGAGACTTACAAGAACATCGTGAAGATGACATTCGCCAAAGGGGCGGCCCTGGAGGATCCCTCAGGCCTCTTCAACTCCAGTCTCGACGGCAACACAAGGCGCGCCATCGACTTCCACGAGGGCGAGAAGATAGACGAGCAGGCCCTGAAGACTCTTGTTCGCGCCGCGGCGACACTGAACAGGGCACATGTGGCGTCAGCGTCAATAGGCAAGTATGAAAGGAAGTTGCTTCAGTTGCTGCGTGAGGTAGTGGCGGAACGCCGTCCGGAACTGCTCCCTCTAGCAGAGAAGGTCGGTACTGAAACCCTAACCAGAGAGCAACTGGACATGCTCCAAGATGTAGTGGAGAAGGAGTTCACTGAAAACGGACTGCAAGAAGATTGGGAGCCCAACCCCAGAGGAATAATGCTCGACGATCTGATTGGACTATTGGCGCTTCGAGACTAGAGAGCGGCGGATGCCACGGGACGAAATGCTCGTGCAGGGTCGCTTTCGGGATTTCCGGGCGGGTCGAGGGGATGGTTTTTCTATCGGGGCTGAAGGGGGCCGTCCTCATATCCCGAAAGACCTTGAATCGTGACTTCGCGGTCCGACTGAGGTATAATTCCTTCAGTAGAGTTGGGAGACTGAGATCAATGGCTGAGAGAATCACAACAGACGCGGCGATAGGTATTATGGTCAGCCGGATAGCCAAAGGCTACAATCCGGACCGGATAGTGCTGTTCGGGTCACAAGCCAGGGGCGATGCAGCTTGGGATAGCGATGTTGATCTTCTCGTCGTTCTGCCCGTATGCAATGACCCCAGGGCCACGGCAGTCTCAATAAGGGCGCTTCTCTCCGATCTGCCAGTCGGCAAGGATATCATCGTCACCACCCCTCAGGAACTGGAGACCCGCGGCAAGCTGGCGAGCACTATTCTGTATCAGGCAATGCGCGAAGGGAAGTCACTCTATGCCAGATGAACCGGTATTGATAGAGACCGCGCGCTGGCTTCGCTACGCGACCGAAGACCTCGATGCCGCCTTCGCCAACCTCACCGGCCCGCCAAGGCACTCGTGTATGCTTGCCCAACAGAGCGCGGACCCCGAAAGACCGGACACTTCTGTGCAGAACGCAAGGAATCCTCATCACGAAAACACGAAAGGGAGAAAACACGAAATCAGAACGGACCCATTTCCGGCTTTCCTGAATTTCGGGCTTTCGTGATTGATTTTGGTTCCGGCTACAACGGCTTAGGGGAGACACACCATGAGAATCAGTTTCGAGCATCTGAGACACCCTCACATTGAGGAGCACAAGAAGGGCAGCGCGCCAAGGGTCAGGGACGCCTATGACGGCATCAACGGCAAGATCGCGCTGGTTCTGACCAGCGCCGTGGGGACTATGTGGTGCGCTTATATCTTTGCGATCCTGGCTCTGGTGGTGGTTCCGCAGGCGGTGAGGGGCGGGCTGCTGGAGTTTGTCAATTGGGTGAGCCAGACGTTCATCCAGTTGGTGTTGATGTCCGTTATCATGGTAGGGCAGAGTATTCTGGCGACGGCCGCGGACAAGCGCTCAGAGGCGACCTACAAGGACGCGGAGGCCACATTCCACGAAGCTCAGCAGATTCAACTACACCTCAAGGAGCAAGACAACGCCCTAAACACGATACTGGAACGATTGGAGAAGCTGGAGGCAGGGCTTACGAAGGGGTAGGCTGCGATCAGGCTGCGGACCCTGCAGATTGCTACCGTCGGAGTTCCCTCACCCCCGCCCCTTTCGCAGTCCCGCTTCGCTAGGGTTGCTTGCGGCCATCACCCAACACCCAACACCCATCACCCGCCCCCCGCTTGACTCCATCCTTCCCCACTGCTATCATTCGATTATTCGCAAGGATACTAACGGAGACTGAAACACATGACATCCAAACAACGCTTCGCCGCGGCTTGCTCGCATACTTCACCGGACCGGGTTCCTATAAACTACCTGGCTAAGCCGGACATCGACGCCAGGGTTCGGGAGTTTTATGGGGTTACTACCGAGAAGGAGCTTCTGGACGCCCTCGGGTGCGATTTCTACTTTATGTCCTGCCGGGACATCAGCCAGAACGAGACCTGCTTCCCCATATATCGAGGGCCTGCTCTGGATATGACCGAGACCGAGCGCACCTGCCCGTTTGGAATCAGGTTCCACCGGAAAGTCGGGGCGGGGAAGTTTGGGGCGGATGAGACTATTTGCGGCCCGCTGGAGAATGCCACCACCCCGGAGGAGATTCTGCGGCACCCGTGGCCCAAGGCTGAGTGGTTCGATATGGACCCGCTGGTGGCGGAGTGCGAGCAGTTTGCGGACAAAGTGATCCTTGGAGGGTTCTGGTCGGGGATATTCGGCGACTGCTACCGGATGCACGGCTACGCCAACTTCCTTCTGAACATGGCGATGGAGCCGGAGCTCATCAGCACGCTGGTCAACCGCATGACCGACTTCAACCTGGAACTCAACGACCGCGCGTTCACCGCAATGAAGGGCAAGCTGGATGTGTGGTTCTTCGGCAACGACTTCGGCACCCAGAGCGGGCTGATGTTCAGCGAGAGCATGTGGCTGGAGTATTTCTACCCCAACATCAAGCGAATGTGCGACCTCGCCCACAGCCACAACCTCAAGGTAATGATGCACTCCTGCGGAGGAATCCGCCCGCTGATAGGCCACCTCATCGAGGCCGGCGTGGATATGCTCGACCCCATCCAGACCACCGCCATCGGCATGGACCCGGCTGAGCTGAAGCAGGAGTTCGGCGACAGGCTGGTCTTCCACGGCGCAGTCGACACCCAGCATGTCCTCCCATCAAAGACCCCGGAAGAGGTCTACGCCCACGGTGTCCACCTGATAGACACCCTCGGCAAGAGCGGTGGCTACATCTACGCCTCCTGCAACAGCCTCCAATCAGACACCCCCGTCGAGAATATCGACGCGATGTACCGGGCGGCAAGGGAGCACAAAGTGCCGTAACCCCCTCTCCCGCGCCCGGGAGAGGGTTGGGGTGAGGGGCTTCTAGCCTTGGGGTTTGGGTAGTTTTACGTTACTGGCAACGTAACTAAGGCTTGGCTGATAGGTGTTTGCAAGACGCGCTAGTTACAGCACTTGGCCTTATATTCTTCTGAGTTAGCCCCGTCCGGAATCGTCTGCAATTTGCAGGGTTTGTTGAATATTTGCAATTACGCGCGATTTTTCGTCAGGAATCTGCCGGATTTGTCAGGGAATTTTCCACCTTAAGGGCTTAAAGTCGGGGGTTGAGGGTTGAGGACGGATGGGGCTGTTCGCGGCTTTCGGCCAGTGGAAAACCTGAAACCATCTACCGACCGATACGCAGGAGATTGCGGGGGCGGTGGGGAAGGGGTGGGTGAGAAAGCCCCGGCCGCTGGTTGAGCGGAGTCGAAACCAGCGACCGATCCACGGAGAGCAAAGCCCAACATGCCGTCTGAAGCACATGCCCGTATCAAGATCAACACAAAACTGCAGGAAGCCGGATGGCGGTTCTTTGACAACGAGAACGGCCTGGCGAACATCGTTCTCGAAATGGGCGTCAAGGCAAAGAAGAAGGATGTGGACGCCCTCGGCGCAGACTTCGAGACAACACACGACGGCTACGTCGACTTCCTCCTGCTCGACGACAAAGGCTTCCCCCTCGTGGTCCTTGAGGCAAAGCGGGAGGGCAAAGAGCCGCTAGACGGCAAGGAACAGGCCCGAACTTACGCCAAGAGCCTCAATGTCCGCTTCGTGATTCTCTCCAACGGGAACCTGCATTACTTCTGGGACCTCCAGCGTGGAAGCCCGTATCTGATAACTGACTACCCCACGCCTCAGTCCATCGGCGAGTTCCACAAGTTCAAGCCCAATCCTGCCAAGCTTGTCTCAGAGAAGGTGGAATCGGACTACATCGCGCTATCTCAGAATCCGGCGTACGCGGCTGACCCGAGATGGATAGACCCGGCCACCAGGCAGGACTTCATAGAAGAACGCAATCTGTCATTCCTGCGGGATTACCAGTTGAAGGCGGTCCATTCTCTCCAGAGCGCAACCAGAGCAGGCAAAGACAGGTATCTGTTCGAGATGGCTACCGGCACAGGCAAGACCCTTGTTGCTGCCGCCGTGATCAAGCTCTTTCTACGCACCGGAAACGCCCGACGCGTCCTTTTCCTGGTGGACAGACTCGAACTAGAAGACCAAGCGTTCAAGAGCCTCTGCGGCTGCCTCAAGAACGACTACACATCAGTGATCTACAAAGAGAACAAGACCGATTGGCGCAAAGCCGAGATCGTAATCTCGACCGTCCAAAGCCTCGCATTCAACAACAAGTATAAACACAAATTCTCACCCACCGACTTCGACCTGGTGATCTCGGACGAAGCGCATCGGTCTATCAACGGCAACGCTCGCGCCGTATTCGAGTACTTCGTGGGATACAAGCTCGGGCTGACCGCCACCCCGAAAGACTACCTCAAGCACCTTGACGCCGCTACTGTCAGCGAAAACGACCCGCGCGAATGGGAACGCAGGCAGTTGCTGGACACCTACAAGACCTTTGGCTGCGACAGCGCCGATCCAACTTTCCGCTATGGGCTGGTCGACGGCGCGCGGGACGGCTATCTGGTCAACCCAATTGTTGCAGACGCCAGAACCGAGATCACAACGCAGTTGCTTTCGGACAAGGGCTATGCGGTGGTGACCAAGAACGAAGACGGGGAAGACGAGGAGAAGGTGTTCCACCACACAGCCTTTGAAAAGAAGTTTTTCTCCGTCAAGACGAACAAGGTATTCTGCAAGACATTCCTGGAGAACGCCCTGTGCGATCCGATAACAGGCGAGATCGGGAAGAGCCTGATCTTCTGCGTCAGCCAGAAGCACGCCTCCAAGATCACGCAGATACTCAACAAGTTTGCCGACGTGCTTTGGCCGGGCAAATACAACTCCGACTTCGCCATCCAAGTGACCTGCAACATTCCGGATGCCCAGCAGTTCACGCGGAACTTCAGCAACAACAACCTCAGCGGGACCACTCGCTTCCTTGAGAGTTATCCGTCCTGCAAGACTCGCGTTTGCGTGACAGTTGGAATGATGACCACTGGCTATGACTGCCGCGATCTCCTTAACCTATGCCTGATGCGGCCCATATTCTCGCCTACCGACTTCATCCAGATGAAGGGCCGTGGAACGCGCACATTCACGTTCAAGTATACCGTGAAACAGGCGGGGCAGACTGAAACCAGGACTGAGAAGAAAAGCACATTCAAGCTCTTCGACTTCTTCGCCAACTGCGAGTATTTCGAGACGAAATTCAAGTACGACGAAGTGCTCCAGCTTCCTCCTCCCACTGGTGGCTCCAGCGAGGGCGGAGAGGGAGGCGGCGGTGGTGATACAAGCCAAAGCGCCGGCGACGTAACGGTTGACATCCCAGACCCGCTGAAGGTGTTCACCGAAACCGCCATCGGCTTGCAGGGAATGCTTGTTGACCGCAAGCTCTTTGAGAAGTTCGAGGAGAAGGTCAAGGCCGACCCGTACATCGCCGAGAAATACGAGCAGGGCGATATTGCCGCCGTCGAGGACTACGTCAAGGACAAGTTCTTCGACAAACCGGACGACTTCGTTGACCTGCCCAAACTCCGCAAGGCGCTGAATGTAGACCGGCGAATCTGGCTGCGGGATGTTCTGGACCTCATATTCGGGCGCACTACCCGGATCAAGAGCAAGGATGAGCTTCTTGAGGAGGAATACGAGAAGTTCGTGGCAATCTACAAGCCGGAGAGTCGCTACGCCCTGCCGATCAAGAACTACCTGAAGGCATATATCACCGACGCGGAGGTCCGGCAGATAGTGGAGTCGAAGGAATACTCGCGCTTCGGGACTAACCCGCGTGTAACACTCGCTGACTTCCGCGCTCTCAACGGCTGGCGCGATATAGTCCCGGAGTATGTAAAGGACTACGTGAGCGTCAACACGTTCATGTGAAAGGCAATAATTGAACGGAGACACCAGACGCAAGATAGACAACGCCCGCGACGTGCTCGTGGGTAAAGTGCCTGACCCCAAATCGCAGGTCGAGCAGATCACCATCGCCCTCACCTATCGGTTCATGGATTATATGGATCGCCAGTCCGAGGAGATGGGCGGAAACCCACGTTTCTTTATCGGCGAATACGAGAGTTTCGCTTGGTCCAAACTGATGGACGCTAGCCTTGGTGGACACGACCGCATCAACCTCTACGCCGAAGCAATAGATAAAATGTCCACCAACCCGAACATCGATCAACTGTTCCGGGATGTCTTTAAGGGTGCGTTTCTGCCCTACCGAAACCCAGAGACACTGTGGCTTTTCCTCAAGGAGATCGACACTTTTCCTCTCGATCACACTGAAGACCTCGGCGATGCGTACGAGTACCTGCTGTCAATAATGAGTTCTCAGGGCGAGGCAGGACAGTTCCGCACGCCACGGCACATTATCGATTTCATAGTGAAGGCCGTCGACCCCAAGAAGGACGAGAACATACTGGACCCAGCATGCGGCACGGCGGGCTTCCTCATCTGCGCTTACCTGCACATACTTGAGCAGAACAAGAAAGACAAGCCGGGTGACCTGCTCACATCGGATGAGAAAGCCGCGCTCATCAAGCAGTTCCACGGTTATGATATATCCCCGGACATGGTGCGGCTTGCTCTGGTGAACATGTATCTTCACGGATTCGCGCAGCCCAGCATACACGAGTATGACACTCTCAGCAGCGAGGCCCGTTGGGATGACAAGTTCGATGTCATCATGGCCAATCCGCCGTTCATGACCCCCAAGGGTGGGATTCGACCCCACAAACGCTTCGCGGTGCAAGCCAACCGCAGCGAACTCCTGTTTGTGGACTACATCGCGGAACACCTGAACCCTGCCGGTCGCGCGGGTATAATCGTGCCGGAGGGCATCATATTCCAGTCATCCAATGCCTACAAAGCCCTGCGGAAGATGCTGGTGGAGGACAGATACCTCTGGGCGGTGGTCTCGCTGCCAGGCGGCGTATTCAATCCGTATGCTGGTGTGAAAACCAGCATTCTGTTGATGGATCGGGAGCTTGCTAAGCGCTCGGACGACATTCTCTTTGTGAGTATCGCCAACGACGGTTTCGGCCTTGGCGCACAGCGTAGGCCGATTGAGGCGAACGACCTCCCCGCAGCCCTGGGGATACTGCGCGAGTATCAGCAATCCCTCAAGAGTGGTCATTCCGAACGCAGTGAGGAATCCGCTGTTTCTCCGCTCGCGCACATAGTCCCCAAATCCAAAGTAGCCGCCTCCGGCGACTATAACCTGAGTGGCGACAGATACCGCGAGACCCTCACCCTCAAGCATCAGAAATGGCCGATGGTAGAGTTGGGAGAGCTTTGCTCCATAAGGACGGGAAAGAAGGACGTGAACAGCGGAAAGATCGACGGCAGGTATCCCTTCTTCACGTGCGCACGCGAGCATACTTTCAGTGATGCGTGGTCATTCGATTGTGAGGCAATTCTTGTAGCAGGAAATGGGGATGTCGGTGCAGTCCAGTATTATCAAGGGAAGTTTGAAGCCTATCAGAGAACGTATGTACTTTCCGACTGGGTGAACGTTAGCGGACGGTATCTGTACTTCTGTCTGGGTGGGCGTCTGAAAGAGACGCTGTCCAACCAGAAACAAGGGAATACGATGCCGTATGTCAAGTTGGATATGCTTTCGAAGTTTCAGGTGGCCATCCCCCCTCTCGAGATCCAGCAGCAGATCGTGGCGGAGATAGAGGGCTATCAGAAAGTGATAGACGGCGCGAAGCAGGTGGTTGACTCCTGGAGGCCCACCATCCCCATCGGCCCCGATTGGCCGGTGGTGCGGCTTGGAGATGTTTGCTCGCTCGGCGGAAGGATTACGACCGACGTTGACCTTACACGTCCATATTTCGGTGCAGATAGCATTGAGTCAAACACGGGGACGCTACTGAAGACTGAAACAGCGGGGAGCCAGCGGGTTAGTGGCCCAGTCTATGAATTCGCCGGCGAACGGCTGCTCTACAGCAAGATTCGTCCCTATCTCAACAAGTTGACGGTTGTTGATCTACGCGGCTACTGTAGCTCCGACATGTATCCGCTTCTGCCTGATGGCAGCAGAGTGTACATAACGTACCTCGCTACCTATATGCTTTCGGACACGTTCAGCGAGAGCATTCGTGACTGCTACCAGCGCGCCAGTATCCCGAAGATCAACCGGTCACAGCTGTTCGAGACTCCAATCGCTATCCCTCCCCTCGCCACGCAGCAACAGATCGTAGCGGAGATAGAGGAAGAGCGGAAGGCAATCGAGGCAAACAAGAAGCTGATCGAGGCTATGGAGAGGCGAATCAAGGCGAAGATCGCGGAGGTCTGGGGCGAGTAGCCCTGCGGGGCGGGAATTCTCGTTTCGACTCCGCTCAACGAACGAAGGTCACATCCCCCCCGCCTTCCGCAGCGCGCTTCGCTAGGGTTGCTTGCGGCCAGCGTCTGCGGAGGCCCCCTTCAAAGGGGGAATTGGGTTGCCCTCCAGGTTCGGAGACCTGGAGGGATGGAGAGTCAGAAAGCCCGTACAGCCTCACTCAAAGAAAAGTCCGAATTATTTCCCCAGATTACATAGCCAAAACACCCTATAAGTCGCCTATACTTATGGAGGTGTATTTATCGGGCCGGACAATTGGCACACTCTGGCGGGGCTGCGCGTTATTGAATCGGAGGTAGATTATGCGAAACTGGGTTCTGCTCTTTGTGGCGATGTCTATTGCATGGTGCGGTGTTCCGGCTGCCGGGCAGGATGCGCTTTGGAAGACCGTCAGCAGCCTGGACTTCGGCGCGGCTTCTGGTATGCCGGGGTGGGAGCAGGTGCCTTACTATAAGGGGAAGGTCAGCATCCTTCGACAGGCTCAGGATGATGCGAGTAAGGCTCAGGATGATGGTCGGCTGGTAGTGGAATCGGAATCCGGGGCGGGCAATGAGTGGGCGGGTAACGCCGTCTATTACACCCCCGGGTTCTCGCTGAAGGGTAACCAGGTGAGGCTGCGGCTTGGGGTTGCGCGGGTGAATGACTGGCGGGACGTGGTTGTTGCGTTTGCCCCGCTGGGCGCGAGCGTCTATGCCGAACCGGCTTTCTCCATCCACCTCTCCAGCGGCGACAAGGGCGGGATTCACGTGCGGAGGTTGAAGGGCAGAGAGCCGTATGATGTGCTCCGGGAAGACCTGCCTTTCCGCTTCAACTCAGCCACCGCGATCATCCTGCTGATGGACAGCAAGGGGCTGAAGCTCACCATGAAGCAGGGCGGGAACAGCAAGGAGTTTTCTTTCGCCGATGCATTCCCCCCGGACAGCCTCATCAAGCCGTGGACGGTGTTTGTGGGCGCATCCCAGCACGGCAACCCCAGCGAATCGGCCCGGCTGGAGCTTAGCAGCATCCTCCTCGAGACAACCGACCGCAGCGCCCCGTCCGCCGCCGAGATGGAGGGCAACGGCCCCGGCGAGGACAAGAGCGTGACCTACGTGTCGCTGGAGAAGGTGGCCAACCGCCGGTTCCAGGACGAGAACACCGATGACGGCTCCGACGGTTTCACCGACCAGGGCGCCAACGACCTCCGCAACATCCCGCGCGGGTTCCAGTTCTTCCGCGGGATACCGTTCCATATAGATGAGCGGCAGGATTTTGTGGGCAATGCGTTCTCGCCTGGGATGGTGGTGCTGAGAGGCGAGAACACCAAGAACGTCCCGGTTGAGACCGCGCCTATCGCGGTGGGGGCGAAATCAGCTTATCTCTACTTCCTGCACGCCACGTCGTGGTCGCAAGCCGACGTACACTGCGCGGACTACATTATCCGGTACGAAGACGGCTCCACCCAGACCATCAAGCTACAGTCGGGCATCAATATCGGCGACTGGTGGGAACCCAAGGACCTGCCGGATGCGAAGGTGGCGTGGATAGGCAGCAACCCGGTGAAGGACAACGTCGGCTTCCACGTGATGCAGTGGAAGAACCCGGAACCGGACAAGAAAGTGGAGAGCATCGTCTTCCGAAGCACCAACGGCCCGGTTACCCCGATGCTCTTCGCGATCACGGCGTCCGACCACGAGATCAAGCTGGGCACAAGCCCGCGTCGGTATACATCGTCGGCGTCCGAAATCTGCGAGTACCGCCAAAGGCACGCCACCAGCCTGAAATATGGGCAAGGGCCCGCAAAGGTGACCGTCCGCCGCAGCCTGCCCATCGACCCCGGAAGCGATGTGAAGCAGGCGAAGATCTCGGTTATCAGGTTCAATGCTGATACCCCCACCACTATATCATGTATCTTGGGGGGTATATCTAAATCCCTGGAATTGCCGAAGGGGGAACTCAGGGCGGTATTCAGCTTCCAGGAAGATGACGTCCTGAAATACCTGAATGCCAACAAGACCGACTTCCCCGTGACGGTCGAACTGACCGACCCCAAGGGCATCGGCAAATACATCAGCGAAACCAACCCGAACCACCGTTGGATCAAAGGCGGGGAGGACTTCAAGCACGGCACCTATGATGTTGCGGGAGTCTTCATGGTCACGGGCTGGCTGCCGGTCCACAAGTTGTCGGGATACATCGAGGACCAGCCGCCGGTTGTGGATGCGCTGCCGGTTGTGCGTGAGAGCGCGTCCCTCAAGCCCGGCAAGTCCCCCAACACATGGGTTGGCTCGAAGCTCTGCCTGAACGGCCCGTGGCAGTGGCAGCCGACCAAGGACGCTGCAAGTATCCCGACATCGGGATGGGAAGAAGCCGTGATGCCCAGGGATGTCGGCTACGAGATCTTTGGCCGCGACAAGTCCGCCACCGCGGCGTGGTTCAAGAAAGACATCGCCATCCCGGCAGAGTGGAAGGGCAAGCGGGTCGCGATACAATTTCAGATGGTGGCGGACTTCGCCACAGTCTACATCAACGGCAAAAAGGCCGGCTACCACGCGGGTATAGACCCGTTCGAGGTGGACCTCACCTCCAACGTATCATTCGGCGCGAACAACACCATCGCAGTTCACGCCGAGAACGTGACCAAGGGGCTGATACCGTTCCGGGTGAGATGGCCGGTGGGGGAATTGATGGTCGGAAACGGGATCAGCCCCTACAAGGGCAAAGCCTACAGGATGTGGTTCGAGCGCGGGGCGTGGGACCAGAAGCCGGACGAAGTGGAACTGCTGCTGGACGGCAAAGACCTCGGCAAGCGGGTGGGTTCGATAGATGAAGTGGTAACCCAGGGCAACGGAGCTTACTTCCGCGAGCAGTTCTGGAATGAGTCCACGCTGTATTTCTCCGTGCCCGGCGACCTGCCGCTGGAGGAGGTTCAGAAGCGGCTGGAGATCGGCTGGATCAAGGCCGGTGTGATGAAGCATTACAGCTTCGTGGAGCCGTCGCACCACTACCGCGACCGCAGGGGATACCCCACGGGCATTCTGGATGACTCATTCTTGGTGGTCACCGGCAGGAGCTACGTTGCGGATGTCTTCCCGAAGCCATCGTTTCGGAAGATGCGGCTTGATGTGGATATTGAGGTCAAACTAGACACCAAAAGGCCGCTGGTGGTAAGCGCGGTGGTCCGGGATGGGACGAAGGTCGCGCTGGATTTAGGCTCAACAAAGATAACCAAGTCCGGCGCGCTGACTCTGGGCAAGAAGTGGGCCAAGCCGAGGCTGTGGCAGCCGGTTGACCCTTACCTGTATTTCGTCCAGGTGGAAATCCGGGACGCCAAGACCAAACAACTGGTGGACCGCAGGTTCGAGCGGTTTGGGTTCCGTGAGTTCTGGGTGCAGGGCACCGATTTCATGTTCAACGGCGAAAAGTTCATGATCCAGGCGGACACCGGCATGGGGCCGGACCTGCCCAGAAACCGGCATCAGGTCAAGTGGATGTACGTCGACGGCAACCAGCAGGCCAACTGCAACCTGACCCGGTGGCACGTTGGCGGGCTGGATTACCCCAGCAACGCCGAACTGGCCGACGAGATGGGGATGCTGCTGGAGGTTGAGGGGAGGTTCTGTGACCGCCCGTGGTTCTTCGACAACAACCGCAACTATCTACCCGACCAGGCGGCCATCGCCATCAACTGGGTGGCGACCCAGGCCAAGAACCAGCGGAACCATCCGTCGATAGTGATGTGGAGCGGAGACAACGAGGACTTCGCGGTCAACCCCAACGCCAAGATGACCCCGACTCTTGAGAGCATAAAAGAGACGGTCATGAACATAGTGCCCGCTATCAAGAAGATCGATCCGACCCGGCCCGTGGACCTCAACGGCGAGAACGGTTTCCTCTACTTCAAGCTGTGGGACGACCCCAGGGTGGATATGCTCAACATTCACTACGTGCCGCCGAGGCAGGTCTCCGACTGGAAGAAGACAATCGGCAAGCCGGTGCTTGTAGGAGAAGAGAGTCTGGGAAGCGACTTCGGGTGGACTTACGGGAGCGAGGTGCGGATATTGGTTGAGCAGGGCAAGGACCCCGCCGAACACTACTACAAGCGCGAGAACGCGGCGGCATCGTTCATCGGGCAGATGATCAAGTCTTGGAGAAGCATCGACCTGTCGGGCATATACCCGTTCGGCGCAACCAACAGGTACAACCCGCTGTTCCAGCTCTTCGACAACCCCAAGCTGAACAACTTTGCGAGTATCCCGGAGCAGCAGTGGCCGGCGGAGTCCGGGGAGGGGGTGAAACGCTGGGAGTTCGCGGTCCAGACTGTCCAGTTCAATATATGGGACCCCAAACGGCCGAGGAATCGCTATATGCGCACAACGGATGCCCTCAAAGACAACTTCGCTGAGGTCCCCAAAATCCAGCCAAGGCTCAGCCCGGAGTTGGTTGTGCGGGTGGTGGACAAGGCAGGCAAGGTGGTCGCGAACACGCCCGTCTGGCTGATCCCCACAGACCAACCCACCGACCCGATTGGGGCAGTCTCAGACTCCGACGGCAAGGCGTGGTTCTACTGCAAGGCAGGCGCAGGCAAGTACCGGGCGATGGTGGCAGTGAGAGGCAAGTGGGTGGAGGCGATCGTCACCCCGGCCCCGGTGGGCGAGTGGACGCAGGTGAAGACGATGACCGCGAAACTGGTTGACGGTTGACGGGTTGGAGTTGGGACGATGTGCCGGCAGCCGAAGCGCGAGCAAGACCAACTAGCCAAACCAGCCAATTGACGATGGTCACAATTACATGTCTCCGAAAGAAGGTATCCCAGCCTCGAAAGTAGAACCGGGGTATGGTCGTACACCGATACACAGCCAGGAGGCCGGAGCTAGTTATGAAATCTATCGGAGTCGGAATTATCGGATGCGGCGGATTCGCCCGCGGCATGCACGTCCCCAACCTTATGAAGAACCCCAAGTACAAGATTATAGCCACGATGGACATAGTCGAGTCGGCGGCCAGAGACCTCGCGGACACCACCGGCGCAAAGTTCTCCACCACCGACGCCAACAAGATATTTGCTGACCCGGAGGTGGACCTGGTCTTTATCACCACCACCCACGATACCCACGCCGACCTCAGCATCCGCGCCGCCCAGGCAGGCAAGCACGTGATGTGCGAGAAGCCGATGGCCCTGAATGCAGCGGACTGCAAGGCCGTCGCGCTGGCGGTGAAGAAGGCTGGAGTGAAGTATACCATCGGCTACAACCGCGGCATGGCGCCATTTGTTCAGAAGGCCAAGGCGCTGCTTGCGACCATTCCCGTCAAGAAGATCATATACCACCGCATTCAAGCGGACTTTCCAGTCAGCCACTGGACACACGATCCCAACGTGGGCGGGGGCAGGTTTGTTGGAGAAGGCTGCCACGTGTTCGACCTGTTCTGCGAGTTGGTAGACAAGCCACCCGTGATGGTCTACGCGGCGGGTGGCACTTTCCTCGACCCTGAAGTGGTCAAGATACCGGACAGCGCTAACGTGACAATCACATTCGCAGACGGCTCAGTCGCCACAACCCTCATAGCCAGCGCGGGCTGCCCGGCGTTCCCGAAAGAATCCACCGAAATCTACTGCGCTAACAAAGCCATAAGCATCACAGAGTTCCGCGAGATGGAGTACTATGGCTTCGAGAACCTGGACAAGGTGAGGGTGGAGTTCAGCGCGATGGACAAGGGCCAGATACTGGAGATCGACCTCCTCGCCGACGCAATCCTGAACAACACCGAAGCCCCCAACGGCCCGGTCAAAGCCGCAAGATCGGCCCTGATCAGCTACAAAGTCATAGAGTCCATAGCCACGGGAAAACCGGTGCCGATCAGCGAGAGCGAGTATACGTTCTAGGCTGGTGATGGGTGTTAGGTGTTGGGTGTTGGCGCAATTGTCATTCCGAGGAGGAACGACGAGGAATGACATTGTAACCGTTGCCACAAGTAGAATAGGAGAAGAATAATGATCCGAATTGGTGTTGTGAATATCGATGTGTCCCATCCGAAGGCGTTTTCGGATTACCTTTTGAAGGCAGACCGCGCGCGATATGTTGCCGTCTATAACGACGGCTTCCGGGGCGATGACGAGGTCGAGGCGTTCGTTAAGAACTACGGGCTGGAGAAGCGGTGTTCGAGTATCGAGGAACTGGCGGATATGGTCGACATCGGCTTTGTGCAAAGCTGCAACTGGGCTGACCACATCTCGCAGGCGATGCCGTTTATCGAGCGCAAGAAGCCTGTGTTCATAGACAAGCCCATAGTCGGTTCCATCGCCGATTGCCGCAAGCTGGAAGCCTTGGCTGATTCCGGCGCGGTGATATTGGGCAGCTCCTCGGTGCGGTACGCCGAGGAAGTGGTGGGATTCGCCTCCCAGTCCGAAGAGGAGCGAGGCAAGATTGCCAATGTCTACGGCACCTGCGGAGTGGATGAGTTCAACTACGGCGTCCACATCGTCGAGGCAATCTGCGGCCTGCTTGGGCCGGGCGCTGAGACCGTCAGGTTTGCGGGCAGAGGAACGGTCGATGGCAAGATAATCGAGACGTTCTTCGTGACATTCGCGGGCGGGGTCACGGCCACATACATAACCTGCCAGGGCGCGTGGCAGCCTTGCGAGATGGTGATTATGACCACCGACAAGTTCACCCACCATTTCCGCATCGATACCTCCAAGATATACGGCGCGCTGCTCGACCGAATCTGCGACTATATGGAGACCGGCAAGAGTGACCTGGCGCCGGTGACAACTCTGACTGAGGCGGTCAAGATAATGCTTGCCGGCAGGATATCGCGAGAGAACGGCGGGGCCGTGGTAGCCCTATCCGACATCCCCGAGAATGACCCCGGCTACAACGGCGACGCCTTCGAGCAAGACTACGCCTCGAAGGCTACGAAGATATACTTGAGCTAAAGCCAGTCCCCATCCCCCAGCCCCTTCCCCAAGTTTGGGGAAGGGGAGCCAGAAATGCTGGTTCGCTTTCGCCCCTCTCCAAACTTGGAGAGGGGTTGGGGGTGAGGCCAGTAACAGGAGTAAACACAAATGGATCGTTGGAACTTGCGTTTTCGGCAGGTGCACTTGGATTTTCATACCTCGGAGCAGATTCCGGGGATTGGGGAAAAGTTCGACAAGAAGCAGTGGCAGGAGGCCCTGAGGCTGGGGCATGTGGACTCTATCACCTGCTTCTCCAAGTGCCACCACGGCTGGAGCTACCACCCTACAAAGGTCGGCAGGATTCACCCGAATCTGGGCTTCGACCTCTTGCGCGCCCAGTACGATGCCTGCAAGGAGATCGATGTCAACGTGCCGGTCTACCTCTCCGCAGGTGTCGACTACATTGTGGGCAAGGACAATCCGCAGTGGAGAGAGATGTCTATCGAAGGCGCGTTCATGGGGTGGTCCGGGGCTATGAACAAGCCGGGGTTCATCAGCATGTGCTTCAACACCGGATATCTCGACTACCTATGCGACCAGATTCGCGAGGCTGTGACGCTGTTCCCGCAGTGCGATGGCATATTCCTGGACATCATCGCGCAGGGCGAGTGCTGCTGCCCGGCCTGTATGAAGTATATGGACGAGAATGGATTGGATGCCGAGAAGCAGGAAGACCGCCGCAAGTGCGCGGACGAGGCCTTGCTGCGGTACTACCGCGACACAACCGCCGCCGCCAAGTGCCTGCGATCCGACATGCCGATCTTCCACAACAGTGGCCACATATCCCGCAACAAGACCGATCTCCTCCGATACTTCAGCCACCTGGAGATGGAATCCCTGCCGACGGGCGGCTGGGGTTACGACCACTTCCCGATGTCCGCCAAGTTTGCCCAGCATCTGGGGATGGACTACCTGGGAATGACCGGCAAATTCCACACCACCTGGGGCGAGTTCGGCGGCTACAAGCACCCCAACGCGCTGCGATACGAATGCGCGGCGATGCTTGCGCAAGGTTCCAAGTGTTCCATCGGCGACCAGCTTCACCCCAACGGCGAGGCGGACGAGAGCACCTATAGCATTATCGGCGCGGCCTATGCCGAAGTGGAAAAGAAAGAGCCGTGGTGTGTGGATGCAAAGGGCGTTGTGGATGTCGCCGTGCTGAGTTCCGAGGCTGAGGGCTTCGGCAGCGAGGCCGAGACCGGCGCGGGGCGGGTCCTGCTGGAGGGACACATCCTCTTCGACCTCATTGACCGGAAAGTGCCCTTCGGTCAATACAAGCTCCTGATCCTGCCGGATGTGATTGCAGTCGACGAGGATCTCAAGGCCAAACTTGAGGCCTACCTTGCCGCAGGTGGCAAGTTGCTCCTCACCGGCAAGAGCGGGCTCAGGCCAGATGTGGGATCCCTCCAGGTTCGGAGACCTGGAGGGATGAGTGATGTTGGAGGGCAAGAAGGCTTCGCAATAGACATCGGTGCGGACTACTTCGGCGAATCCGAGTTCCTGCCGGACTTCGTGGACGCGGGGGAATCGCTTGCTCCATCCTTCACGGCAAGCCCGGTGGTGATGTACCGGCGGTCCCAGAGGGTCAAAGCCACGACCGGCGAGGCGCTGGCGCAGGTTCAGGACCCATATTTCAACCGAACCTGGCGGCATTTCTGCAGCCACCAGCACGCGCCTGCATCCGGACAGTCCGGCTACGCCGCGGCAGTTCGCAAAGGTAATGTTCTCTACCTGGCGCACCCGATATTTACTATTTACAAAGCCATCGGGGCAGTCGCTAACAGGGAATATGCAGTCAACGCCATCCGGCAGCTTCTCGGCGATGATGTTACAGTTACAACGAACATGCCCTCCACCGCGCGGGTCACCCTCACAGACCAGCCCCAGCACAATCGCTACATCCTGCATCTGTTATATGCCAACACCATCTCGCGAGGCAGTGCGCCCGGCCCTCAGATAGGGCAGGGGAGTTCAGATGGATACTGCGTGAACCCTGAGGTAATCGAAGAGCTATTGCCACTGCACGATGTGGAGGTCTCGCTCAAGCTACCGAGGGCGGTTCAGTCGGTAACCCTGGAGCCGCAGGGCGAGTCCATTCCATTCGAGCGTGATGGCGACACAATCAAGATCAGACTTGACAAGTTCACCTGCCACCAGATGGTGGCGCTGGCTTATGGCCTATAGCCAATGGCCAATGGTAGATGGGGAGACAGCTACTCCCTCTCCACGCTGGGGCTGCTTTCGGCCAGCGCCTCCGTGCGCGGAGGGGGAATGCGCTAACTCCCCGGCAGGAACCGCCTTACGGTGACCCCTCGTTTCCGCCAGATTGTGCCTTTGGATACGCCTGCGCCGGTGAGGGTTTCGGCGGTCTTGCCGTTGCCTATGTAGAGGGATGCGTGGCCGGGCTCGATCAGCACGTCGCCGTATTGCAGTCTGTCTTTGACCACCGTCCCGGCCTTGTGGGTCTTGAGGTATGCTGACCCGTGAGGCAGCTTAACTCCGAGTTCGGCGAATATGGCCATCACGAAGCCCGAGCAGTCCGTGCCGGTCTTGCACGATCCACCGTACTTGTAAGGCGCGCCCTGCCAGCCCTCGACCAACTCAGCCAGCTTCCGGCCGCAGTCGTTGCTCGGAGCTTCCGACTCTGGGTCCAGCTCGACAACCACGAAGCTGGCGTTCTCACCCGACTGTACCTGCCGAAACCCTCCCTTGCCCGCCGCCCAGCAGGCCTCAGAGTCCCCGCACAGTGTCTTCGGGTCGAATCCGGACTCGTTCCACGGCAGATAGGCCTCAACCAATTGCCCGGCCAGGTCCGCCCGGAAGACGGTTCCGCTCTGGACAAACCACAAGTCGGAGCCCTGCAGCAACAAACAGCCTGCCTTGGAGGTATTCGTTCCATTCAGGCTCAACGGGATCGCCCTGGGCACGGGCATTTCGCTGGCGAGGGAGAAGTCCAGAATGAGGTCCGGGGACAGCAACACGAGCCGGTCGGCGTCGATGGCCACCCCGCCGATTTTCGACTGCGTGTACCACTGCAAACGCCTCTCCCAACCGCCGGTCCTCGCTCGCTTGTACGCATAGACCTCATTCCCGCTGCCGCTGGGCCTCACCGCCGCCGCGCACAAATCCCCGTCCGACCCGGCAAGATAAACGGCAGACTGCTCCATTACCGCAGCCAGGTCCTCCGGGAAGACATCTTTGGTAGTTCTGGTGGTGTGGGTCTTGGGGTCGAGGAAGCTGACACCGCGCGCCCCGAATATCGCCAGCAATCCGTTCCAGTATTCCAACCGCTCGATCCCCGCAGCCTCCGGCAGATTGAAAACGGTTACTTTGTTGGCTGCGACCGAATACGAAAGCAGAGTCCCAGGCTTCCCGGCCACCCACCAGACATTCCCCCCGCCAACCGCAATGGCCCTTGCTGGGCCGAGAGCGGGGGTGGGGGTGAGGGAGGTCGCGGTCTTCGCAGTTTTGTCGTATGTGAGTATTCCGCCGCCCGCCAGCCCGCAGTATAGCCTCTGACTGGAGGCACAAATGGCAGTGACATCGACCGATTTGGTGTCTTTTAAAACCGCAGTCTCAAAGGATGGCGGCGTCGACTGAACCGGCTCGGAAGGAGGCGCTTGGGCCTGAGCCGTCGGGACAGCGAGGGCTGCCAGAAGCGCGGCATATCCGACCACTTGAGCGATTCTCATTGTGCTCCCGCCGCTGCTTTCTCGCGCTTTCTCCAGTCGAGATACATGATCATTGTTCCATATATCATCGGTACCATTATTATCGGGAACAACAACCTCACATTCCACCCCAGTGAGTGAAACACGGACAGTAGCCCGGATGCCATGAACGGCCCCACTACCCCGCGTAACCCGATGGCAAGTGAGTGAAGAGCCTGGATCTGGCCCAAGTTGCCGCCGCGCCCGTAGTGGATCACTGTGCCAAAGTATCCCATCTCCATGCACGCGTTGGCCGCGCCCGCGCAGCACGCAGCCGGGATCAGCGCCCAAGCATTATGAACAAAGTAGTAGTTGATGGGGACCAGGGTGCTCAGGGCAAGGCTGATGGTTACAGCCAGGACGGGGCTTTGGCGGTCGATCAACCGGCCCCAGTATGGATAGGTCAGCATCAGGAACAACACGGTTGTGTTGGCCAGGACGGCGACCTGCATGGTGCTGATGTGAAGCTCGTCCACCTGGAACAGCGGGTAGAACGTATAGGCCATTATGTTGCCGAAACCAAAGACCGTGGTGCCGATTATGAATGTCCGAAAACCGTGGTTATGCTTCAGGTTGGCGAGAGTCTCGCGCAGGAACTCTCTTACGGAGGTGTTTTCCGGGCTTGCGTCATCGATGTGAACAGACCGGATCTTCCCGAAGACAATCGCCGAAACGATCCCGGACACTGCGGCGACCGGGAATACCACGGTGAAACCCACCACCCCCAAGAGCCACCCTGCAAGCTGCGTCCCTACTGCCTGAGCGAACCCCATCACCAGCCGCACGTATCCCATTATCGCGCCGCGCTGGCGGTCGGGGTAGACCTCGCGCATCACCATCGCATATGCGGGGCCGTTGGCGTACATCACAGTCTGCGCGAGAGCCACCCCGGCGCTGAATGCCGCCGCGCTGGTGACAAATGCAAGGGCAATAAAGCCGCCCCTGCCGAAGACCAGAGTCCAGAGCACAAACGGCATCTGCCGCTTGCCCTGCCCCAGCCGCAGCACTATTATCGAGAACAACAGCCCGATGCACGGAGCGGCGGTTATGAGAGCTATGAGGGTGGCGCTGGCGTGCAGCTTATCCCTGGCGATAACTGCGAGGAACGGATTAGTCGCGCCCATAAACAGCCCGCCGAAAACGGCGGACCAGACATCCAGGCGGTAAGCATCCCTGGCCGACTGAACTATAGACTTCTCGAATAACAAGAAATTGGCCTTTCAGAACTGGGAAGAACGAAGCACGGAATTCTACATGGATATACAGGGTGAACAGGATGGGCAAGACAACAACTCAATATCCTGTATATCCTGTCCATCCATGTTCGTTTCCCTTCCCTTCACTTCTGCCCGTACTTCTCCACGTATCTCCGGTGCGCTCTTGCGACCTCTTCTTCGGGTATCGGAATTGGTGCGCCTTTGAGCATCGCCAGGTGGACTGTCTTGGCTGCGTCCTCGCACATCACCGCTGCCTTGAGCGCGGCTGTGGGGGTTGGGCCGACTGTGAACACCCCGTGGTTCTGCAACAGGATCGCTGGCGATTGGCCGATATGCTCCACCACCGCCTTGCCGATCTCTTCTTCCCCGATAGGGCAGTAAGGCCCGCAAGGAATCGGCCCGCCGAACTCATCGGATATAGCCGTGAGCACAGCCGGTATAGGCATACCAAGCGCCGCAAAGCTGGTGGCATAGTTGGAGTGGGTATGCACAACCCCATTCACGCCGGGCATATTCCTGTATATATACAGATGGGTCGCAAGGTCAACGGACGGCGCCAGCTTGCTCTTCACAATCCGGCCGTCCAGGTCCACCACGCTCATATTCTCGGGGGTAAGGTCCTCGAACGACACCCCGCTCGGCTTGATAACCACATAACCAGTCTCAAGGTCCCGCCCGCTGACGTTCCCGCTGGTCATAGTAACCAGCCCCTCTTTGGGCAACTGCCTATTAAGTTCGCAGACCAGGCTGCGTAGTTCCGGTAGGATCAATGTGTCACCTCTCTAGCGCTCACTCCCTCACCCGGAAGCAGTATATCACCCAGCACGCGATTACGAGAAAGAAGCCGAGCGGAGCAAATGGGCTCAGTACCAACAACGTGATGCCGGCCAGGACTTGCCACCATCTCACCTCCTCGTTCACCGCATCGATTGTCCACCACACAAACCAGAGCAGTGTGACTCCCAGAAACAGGAGTGGATTCCACAGCCCCGATACTAACGAGGCGACAAACCCTGCCCAGCCGATCCAGATCCACCAGTCACTGAAGGCTATGACTATCCGGTAGCACAGTTGCCTCAACGCGAAGCCTCTCTCCCCGCCGGATAACCCCGGCGAGCATGATCGTTCGAGTCGCTGATATTGTACAACCGTGCGTGAGGTGGGGGCAAGTAAGGGGGATTGGTTACAGGCCACAGGCTCAATGCCGCGGGCCACGTGCCATTGGATATTGGCCATAGGCTATCAGCTAGAGATCGACGGCGCTGTCGGGGAAGGTGATGGCTTCGCCCCACTGCTCTTCTATTAGCTTGGCCGAGCGGTCCGCATTGATCAGCCTTGCGCCTGCGCGGTCGGCGGCGGATGGGGCTGCTTCCGATTCCTTATGCTCCGGAACCTTGGCTTCAGTGAAGTAGGTTCCCGTCAGCTTGGCTTTGGTGAGGTCGGCCTCTGTCAGGTCCGCACCCTGCAGATGGGCGGCAGTGAGGTTGGCCTTGGTCAGATCGGCTTCGGTCAGGTTCGCTCCGGTCAGTTTTGCGCCAGTGAGGTCGGCTTTGGAGAGGTCGGCCTTGGTGAGGTCAGCCGCCGGGAGCCTGGCTCCGGTGAGGTTGGCCTTGTAGAAGTTGGCGCGGGAGCAGTCTGCATCGGAGAGCCTTGCGCCGGTGAGGTTTGCCTTGGTCAGGTCCGCGCCTGCCACGTTTGCGCCCGTGAGGTTGGCTTTGGTGAGGTTGGACGATGCAAGTTTGGCCCCGGTGAGGTCGGCCCCGCTGAAATCGACCCGGAAGAGGTTCGCTCCGGCCAGATTGATCTCGGCAAGGCTTGCGCCGGCGAGGTTGGCTTTGGCCAGATCAGGCTCCACGCGCGGGTTGTTCCCCCGCCACCGGTTCCAGACCTGCGCCCCCTGCAAAACCATTATGAGATGATCGGGATTAGCCATCGTCGAATCCTTCTGAGCCTGAACCACTGCGATACACGCCATCGCTCTCTATTATAGAACATTTTACCCCACAATGGATACACAAATCGCGAATTCCAAAGTTCTATATGGTGATTAGTCCCGGAGCGCTCCTACGCTCTCAATTCCCTCTTCAGCACTTTTCCGATTGCGTTCTTGGGCAGGATGCTTGTGAAAATGATGTCGCGGGGCATTTTGTATGGGGCCAGATGCTCCCGACAGAGTTCGAAAAGCTCGTTCTTGGTTGCGGACTTGCCTTCCTTCAAGACTATGAACGCCTTGATGAGTTCGTCGCCGAACTCGTTGGGCAATCCAACCACCGCTGCCTCCGCCACCGCCGGGTGCAGCAGTAGGACGTCTTCAACTTCGCGAGAGTAGACGTTCAGCCCCTTGACGATGATCATGTCCTTGGCGCGGTCAACTATCACTAAGTAGCCGCCCTCCTGCATTCGACCCAAGTCACCGCTGTGCAGCCAGCCGTCCCGGTCAATTGCCTGCCGGGTGGCCTCTGGATCGCGGAAGTAGCCCACCATCACATTCTCCCCGCGAATGCACACTTCTCCCACGTCGCCCAGACGCGCCGGACGGCCATCCTCGTATAGCACAGTCACTTCGACTCCCGGAATAGCCACGCCCACTGTGCCGGGCCGGTGCTCACCGTTGAGGGGGTTCAGGCTGGCGACCGGGCTGGTCTCAGTCAGCCCGTAACCTTCCAGCAACGGGACGCCAAACTTCGCCTCATAGCTTTCCTGCACGCCGCGCGGCAGCGGAGCCGCCCCCGAAACGGAAAAGCGCAGCGGGATGAACCTCTGCAGAGGCTTCCAGAAAGGCATTCGCGCCATCGCCGCAAAGATCGGTGGCACGGCAATGAATATGGTGCACTTGTGCTTCATCAGTTGGGTGGCGACTTCCTTGAATGGCTGGATGGACTCCACCACCACGGTCGGGCTTCCCGCGCACAGTGGTAGAAGCACGCATGTGGTCAGGGCAAACGTGTGAAACATCGGCAGCAGGCACATAAACACATCGTCGCTGCGGATGTCCAGTATCTGTGAGCAGGATTCTACATTCGCCAGCAGGTTCCGGTGGGATAGCATAACCCCCTTGGGCTTGCCGGTGGTGCCTGAGGTGTAGAGCAAGCACGCGATATCGTCGGCAAAGGAGTCGGGCTCACCGTGAGGGTCTTCGCCCAGCAGTGAGTCGAATGGCACTGCCCCGCTCTCTGCCTCGACCTCTCCGAATACGATCTTTATGAATCCAGGCGTGCCGCCAGTGGCTTCTGAGACTGTCTCAAGATAGGCAGGCTGAGTCGCCGCGCCCACGGCCTCGCAATGCTCGAAGATATACTCAACCTCCGAGGGCCTCAGGAGGAAGTTCACCGGAACGGCAATAGCCCCGAGCCTCACAAGGGCATACCACACGATAACAAACTCCGGGCAGTTGCGGGTCATCAGGCCAAACCGGTCGCCGCGCTTGACTCCCAGCTTGGCCAGGCCTGTCGCGCACCGCCGCACCTTGTCGGAAAGCTCCCGGTAGCTGGTCTTCTGGCTTCGGAAGATGAGCGCGGTTGCGTCCTGCTGCTGGGAGCTGGTCTGCTCCAGCAGATGCGCCAGACCCACCGAATTCGCCCGCCAACTGTCCAGCCTCATACCCACCCGCCTCCAATATGATAATACCTCTTCGGTAACTATAACAAAACCCGGCAAATGGCGCAACGCGGGCAAGTCACAGGGGCTTTTGTGGGTTTCTTTCGTATATAACTGGTTGGAATGGGTATCCTATGTTGGTAGATGTGTTGGCAATTCCATATTGCGGGAAAAAGGGGAATGAAAGCAATGAACAGACTTAGTAGAGACAAAAGACCGGCTGTGCTCATCATAGTTGCCTTGATATTCACAATGGGTGTGTCGGCAATGGCTATAGACCTTGGCAGCGTGCTCAAGCTCGGAGGCATAGCTTACGTTGTGAGCCAGTTCGGCCCAGAGATAAACAGGGGCATCAACTCAGTGCTTTCCAACAACGGTGGTCTGGCAGAAGCCACAAAGGTGGTGCCGATCCTGAGCGTTGGCCAAGGCGGGTACATTGGGGCCGTGCAGGTTGTGGGGGCGAAAAAGAACGTGAACAAGTGCCAGGCGGTTGTTCTTGTTGAGATAGACAAGACCTTCGGTGTTCCTGTGCGGATTAGGGCTTATGTGCCGGTGGCCGTGAAGTCGATTACCAACATCAAGCGCCTCAAAGGTGTGGGCGTAAGCGCCATAGTAGACATACATCTCTAGATACCTGGCCCTCTGGCCGGGTTTGTATAGGGGACAGGCGGACCGCTGCTGCATTATTGGCAGCCGGAGGGCCTGTCCCCATTATTGTGTTACAATGGTCTCAGCTACGGCAGCGGGATCGGAGGTTGGGCGTGGGATTGCCAGGGTCAGAGGAAGTAAGACAGCTCATATATGGGCTTCTCCACCAGCAGTGTCTGGCGGTATTGGCCACATCGGGAGGGACCGGGCCGTACGGCAGCCTGGTTGCGTTCGCCTCGGACCAGGACCTGCGTCACCTCGTGTTTGCCACTTCGCGCGCTACAAGAAAGTACAGCAATCTCCTCACAGACTCCGCTGTAGCGCTGGTTGTGGACAACCGTGAGAACAGCGAATCTGACTTCCACGAAGCCATGGCGGTGACAGCCATTGGCTCAGCCAGGGAAGTTACCGACGCAGAGCGCGTGCGCTGGGCGGAAATCTATGTTCACAAGCACCCCCATCTGCTGGAATTCGTGTCTTCTCCCACCTCCGCCCTGTTTGTTGTTGATATCGATCGCTACTACGTGGTCAGCAAGTTTCAGAACGTAGTCGAAATGGACCCCAGGACTTGGAATACGCTGTAGACCTGCAACTGATAGGCGAAGCCGACACTCCTGTCGCGGGCTCCAAGGCCACCTCATTGGCCAGACTGATGCGAGTCGGCGCGAGAGCTCCGGTGGGGGCTTGTGTGCTCACGCGCGCCTACGTTGCCTACCTCGGTTCCACCGGTTTGGCCGAACGCATACAGATGGAGCTTTCCCGCAAAGCGTTCGAGCAGATGCGCTGGGAGGAAATCTGGGATACATCCCTCCGAATACGCAACATGTTTCTTACCACACCCATGCCTGCTGCTATCGAGGAATCCCTCAAATCATTTCTCCAACCCCGATTCAGCGGAATGCCCACAGCGGTAAGGTCGTCCGCGCCAGGAGAGGACACCGGGGGGTCTTCGTTTGCCGGGCTGCATGAGTCTTACGTCAACGTCACAGGCACGGATGACATACTGGAGAAGATACGGCTGGTCTGGGCCTCGCTGTGGTCTGACGCCGCGCTTCTCTATCGGGTGGAACTGGGACTTGACGTGGCATCCAGCGCTATGGCTGTGGTGGTGCAGGAGATGGTGATAGGCGAGCGGTCCGGCGTTGTCTTCTGCCTGAATCCCAACGATCCGTCCCAGGCTGTCATCGAATCGGTCCACGGCCTCAACGCCGGGCTGGTGGACGGTGTGTGCGAACCGGACAGGTGGTTAGTCGACCGCAACACAGGCCGCATACTGTCCCACACCGCAGCGGACCGCAACAAGTGGATAACCGCAACAGCCTCAGGCACAGCGCTTGAGAGCATTCCTGAAGAGTTGGTAGGCAAGCCCCCGCTGAGCGCAGAGGAAGTGGGGCAGGTCCTTGAACTGGCTATGAACTGCGAAAGGCTCTTCGGCGCGCCGCAGGATGTCGAATGGACGTTCCGGGGAAGTGAGCTTTTCGTGTTGCAGTCAAGACCGATCACAACGGTCTCAGACGATGCTTCGCAGGGAGGGCGCGCCTGGTACCTGACCCTCAGGCGCAGCTTCGACAACCTCAAGTCTCTGCGCGCGCGGATCGAGAATGAGCTATTACCGCAGATGGAGCAAGTCGCGAACGAGCTTGCGAGCGTGGACCCTGCGGGACTCTCGGATGAGGACCTGGCTGCGGAGATCGATCGGCGCTCGGGCGAGTTCGGCAGATGGAACGAAATATACTACAGCGAGTTCATACCATTCGCCCACGGAATGCGGCTGTTCGGGCAGGTGTACAACGATGCTATGCGACCGGACGACCCGTATGAGTTTGTGACTCTGCTGGGGTCTGGGCAGATGATCAGCCTGGCAAGAAATGACGCGCTGGACACAATGGCCTCTATAATCCGCGACGCCCCGGACCTGGCGCGGCAACTTGCCGAGCAAGGCGAGTCCGCACTGACGCCGGAACTGGCAGGCCTCATCGATAGTTTTACAGCGCAGTTCGGCGAGCTTGTGTGCGCGGGCTCCACCTGCACTGTGGGAAGAGATGGAGTGCTGAGAGTGCTTGTCCGGATGGCATCCCGCCCGCAGGCAAAGACCAGAACCAACTCAGCGGAGGCCTTGAAGCTGCAACAGGAGTTCCTGGCGGGATTTCGGGGGGAAGAGGCGCAATTCGCGGTTGACCTGCTCGACCTCGCGCGGGCAAGTTACAGGCTTCGCGATGACGACAACGTATACCTCAACCGTATCGAGCAACCCCTGCTCAAGGCAATTGAGGAGGCAAAGAGCCGCAGGGGACTGGCGCCGGAAGCGCATTTCGGTGCGGCGGAATTGGCCAGGGCGATGAGGGATCCGGGTTATCAGCCGATTCCCGAAGCTGCGGGCCAGCCGGCGCATTCGGTCCGCGATTCTATCCTCTATCGCCAGATAATGGCCCAGCCAGCCGGGCCTGGTATTGCCAAAGGTTCGGCCAGGGTCATCAAATCGGCATCGGACCTGCTCGATTTCCAGGCAGGCGAGGTGCTGGTGTGCGACGCAGTGGAGCCGGAGATGACCTTCGTGGTTCCAATGTGCTGCGCAATAGTGGAGCGGCGGGGTGGGATGCTTATCCACGGAGCCATCATCGCCCGCGAGTATGGGCTGCCGTGCGTAACTGGCGTGCCGGACGCCACAAGTATTATACTTAATGGAGACAGGCTGACCGTGGACGGCTATCTGGGGATAGTCACTATAGAGGCAGGGCCGGAGGAAGGAACCCCAGCGAGTGACAGAGAAGAATGAACACGATCCGGGGACCAGCGGAGATGCCGCCGGTATTGCAGACCTCTCCTCCCCGACCCAACTCAAGCGAGCGATGGCTTCCCTGGGCATCCGACCACGGAAACGGCTCGGGCAGAATTTCCTCATTGACGGCAACATCCGCGCCAAGATAATCGAAGCGTCCGGGGCGGTGCCAGGGGTGAACGTGCTGGAGATCGGGCCGGGTATGGGCGTCCTCACAGGCGCGTTGGCGGCGACTGGAGCAAACCTGACCTGTGTGGAGATCGACGACAAGCTGGCGGAGTACCTGAAGAGCAATCTCAAAGCCCCGAATGTGAATGTCATCACCGCCGACTTCCTCAAGGCCGACATCCCCGAGATCTTGGGGGACAACAAGCCTTGGACAGTGGTGGCGAATCTCCCTTACTACATCACCAGCCCCATCCTCGCGAGGCTCCTTGAGAACAAGCAGTGGTTCGACCAGATAATCGTCATGGTCCAGAGAGAGGTTGCGGCGAGGTTGATGGCTCCTCCCGGCGGGGGAGACTACGGCTCGTTCTCGGTGTTTGTTCAGTATCACTGCACGGTCCAGAGTGTGACACGGGTGTCCCGGAACTGCTTCTATCCCCCGCCTGATGTGGACTCTGAGGTCATTCGGCTGACCGTGCGCGAGAACAACCCTGTAGAAGTTTTGGATGAAAAGTTATACTTCGAGATAGTGCGGTCGGCCTTTGGCAAGCGGCGCAAGACTATGCTCAATTCGCTGGCTGGGTCGACCACCCTGTTCTGGGACAAAGCCCGTGCGCAGCGTGTGATAGATCGCGCCGGGATAGACCCCAACCGCAGGGCGGAAACACTGAGTCTGGAAGAGTTTGCGAGGCTGGCGAATGCAGCGGAAGATTGACGAGTTGGCCAACAGAGCCGTGGCTGAGCTGAAGTCTCTCGGCGACCCGACGCGAGCCGAGGGCGAGGCAAGATACTTCAAGAACACGATCACATGCCTGGGCACAGGTCTTGACGCCATCCACCGCACCAAGACAAGTTTGTGTAAGAATATAACTAAAACTTGGACTCCGGCCGAAGCTATCGCGCTTTGCGACAAGCTGTTTGAGATGAAGCTCTTTGAGGTGACTCTGTTCGGGCTGGAGTTCCTGAGCGACTTCGCCGGGAAGATGGGGGCCGCCGAACTTGCCCACTTCGAGCAGTGGTTGGAAAGTGACCTGATAGACAACTGGGCTGCTACCGATAACCTCGGTCCGCACGTGATCGGGCCGATGCTTGAGAAGCATCCCGAACTAGTGGAGCGCATCAAACAGTGGCCTGCAAGCAGGAACAGATGGACCCGACGGACCTCGGCGGTGTCGTTCGTACTGTTGGCCCGCAAGGGCCTGTTCCTCGACGATGTCTATGAGATAGCAGGGATGCTGATTGCCGACAAGGAAGATGACTTAGTGCAGCAGGGTGTGGGCTGGGTAATGCGGGAAGCAGGCCGGACCGATATGGACAGGCTGGAGCGGTTCCTCCTGGCCAACGGTCCCAACATACCCAGGACCAGCCTCCGGTACGCGATAGAGAAGTACCCGCCCGAGAAGCGCAAACAACTCTTGGCGGCGACGAAAGCGAAGAATTGATGTTGATTTCAGGAGACGGGAGAAGATATGCAGAAACAAAGTAACACGGCCAGTGGCAGGATCAAACTGACACCTATCAAAGACCGGCTAACGACCCTTTCGGGCAGATGGGCTATGGCGCCCGACCAGATCGATATCAGCAACGTGCGGAAGACAGACATCTACCGCGCGCCGATGGAGCCGAGCTATGTCTGCTGGGCGATTCTGTGGAAAGAGGCCGATGGAGCGCTGAAGCTCACGTTCACCGAAACCACCGGCACTCCCGCGCTGTGGCCGCCGACCTACAAGTTCAACAACCAACCCTTCGACTGGTACCGCAAAACCCTGGTGTCGCACGATGGCGGGGAAACCTGGGCGGATACCGGCTGGAAGGAACCTCTCGATCCTTACTGGGACCTCAATTCCCACCACCGCGGCTACCATGTCATCCGGATGCAGGACGGTTCGCTGCTCCGGGTCAATCCTCACGGAGTTAGGGATGCCGTCAGGAAGATGGACTGGATGGTGTATGACGAGTCCAAGGCGATGCAGGACTTCCCGTTCGGGATGGAAGAGTCAGAGGTCCACCAGGTCTTCACCGCTTTCCAAACGAGCCTGGACAAGGGCCGGACGTGGCAAGAGATATTCCTCAATCGCGCCGAACCACGATTCTGGTCGTGCGCCGTCCATCAGCTCAAGAACGGCTCTCTCGTTGCGACGGGTGGGAATGGAATCCAGAACGATGGCACAAGCGGAGAATCTACCCAGATTGTCTTGAGCGAATCGTGGGATGGCGGCAAGACGTGGTGCCCGATGCAGGTCCTGCTGGAGAACGAAGATGTGCTGGCTCCTATAGGCGCTTGCGAGGAGAACGACTTCGTGGAGTTGGCCGACGGCCGGCTGCTGCTCATCCAGCGCGGGGCCGGGATCGGGATGTACCAGTTGTACCTGACCCGCGATGAATCAGGCAAGTGGACCGCAAGCAAACCCATCACATTCCCGGAGTTTGTCCACAGCGGCTACCCATACATGCACAGGGCGAGTGATGGCGTTGTCTTCTATTACGATGACACAGCAATCCGCTACTCCTGCGACGATGGCGCATCGTGGAACAGCCTCCCGCTGGGGTTTGCTTACTACGGCCAGTTGCTGGAGGTCAGCCTAGGGCGGATTCTCGCGATGACCCAGAAGAACATGGGCGACTGCCCGTACCCCTGGAAACATGACACCACAATGCTCCAGACCACCTTCGATTACGAGCGCATCAGCGTTGTGGAGCAGACAAACCCGGACGGGGCGGCGGTCGGCGCAATCGACGGGCAGGACTACACTGACTTCCACGCCTACGCGGATGTCCGAGCGGACGGCGAGACCGGGTTGGTATTTGATCTGGATGGAGACAGCTATGGTTTTGCGGCGGTGGTTATTCCCTGCAACGAGTTCCGCGCGCCGGGGAGAGCCGCCAGGGCGGAGCAGGATGCCGCGCTTGTTATAGGCAAGTGCGAGTCGGGCAAGATATCGGTCTCGCGCAGAGTGGGCATCGGCAAGGTAGTGCCCGGCGCGTGGGTGGAGATGCAGCTCGATCGCTCAGGAGAGATCCTGAAGGCGGCCGTGAAAGCGAGAGAGGGCGACCACACCAACGGCCAGATCCCAGCGACTTACCTGGTCGCTGAGTCTGCCCCCAGAAGCTGCGGCAAGCTCGGGTTCTTCACAAACAACAGCACCGGCGCATTCAAGAACGTGCGCATTTGCCCTGAGAGCGCCGAGATTCGATCCAACTGGCGCAGCCCCGACGAAGGCGCAAGGAGAATAGCCCTGGATGCAGGGAAGCAGGAATAGAACCGGCGCCGAGACCTATGAACGTACACAGAGAGGTGATCACGATGACTAGAACCCGATTGCACATAGCGGCCGTAGCGGCTTTGCTGATTCTGCTGGCGCAGAGCGGAAGCTTTGCCGCCGCCGTCAAGAATGGCGATTTCGAGGCGCCGTATTCCAGGACGCTTGCCGGATGGTCCACCGCCGGACAGGTGAACGTGGAGAACGTGAGCGGCGTTTGGCACCGCGTCACCGCCACATTCAACAGCGGAAAAGAGAAAAATGTGGGGTTCTACTTCTACACCACCCAGGGCAGCACTGGTTCGGTATGGATCGACAATGTCTCCTGCCCCGGCGCGGTCCTCAAGAACTCGGGCTTTGAGGAAACCGGCGCGGATGGCGGCCTCGCCGATTGGAGCCAGAGCGACCGGCAGGAAACCATCTTCCCCGACACCGCGCGCGCTTCTGACGGCAAGCAGAGTGTGCGCATCACGTTCAAGAATGAAGCCATCCCGCTGAAGCAGATAGGGCAGAAGTTCGCGGTCAAGCCAAACACCGACTATGCCCTCTCATTCGACTTGTTCATCGACGACGGCTTCCAGGGGGAATCCCAGGGCTTGGTCTATGACGAACCTGGAAACGCCTGCATCCAGCTCAACTACGGCGCCACGTGCGCCTCCCCATTTGTGGAGTTCCGGGATAGATGTGATCTGCAGGCTGTTCGACTCACCAACTCCGGAGAAGGCCAGCCGACGGAGATATCCCAGGTGGTGGACGTTACAACCGGGATGAACCTCAGCGCAAGCGTTGACTTCAAGGCGGACTCCGCTGAATCTGTCGGCAAGTTCACTGTCTATGACGGCAAGTCCGGCGCGGTCCTGGCCGAGGCAGTCACACTGGCCAACACCGAGTGGCAGACCATCCGCCTCCCATTCCGAAGCAAGTCAACGAAGGTCAGACTGCGGCTGTCCCTTGGCGCGAAAGGCTCGGCTCTGGCAGACAACGTCGCGCTGAGTTCTCCTGCCCTCACTCCTCCGGCCCAGCAGGTGAAATGGCTTCCGGCGAATCAGAACTTCGCGGTTCCGAGCAAGCTGGGAGTTTTCGTCAAGGGCAAGCGCGGCAAAGTCATTGACGGCGGGCTGGGCGTTCTGAAGAAAGACGCCGGGAAGCTGGGCATTGAGGTTTCGGAGTCCTCATCCGCGAGCGCCCCATTGCGAATAGTCATCGGCGACAAGCTCGCGGCCAAGGGCAAAGGCCCGGAGTCCTACACGCTGCAGATCAACAAGAAGGGCATCACAATCAGGGCGGCCAAGGAAGCCGGAGCGCTATACGGGCTGATGAGCGTGCTCCAACTCCTGCAGAAGCAGGACGGCAAGATGGTTGCGCTTGCCTGCGACATCGTCGACTACCCCGACATGCCCATGCGAGGAGTTCTCTACGGCGATGTCGAACAAGCCGTGCGGCTGAAGATGAACACATACATGGTTTCCACCGGCTTGCCAGCCTCCCCCAGCGACCGCGCGGACCTGAAGAAGCAGGTGGACTACTGGCGAAGTCTGAACCTCGAGGTGATTCCCTACTATATCACTCTGTTCTCCGGCAACAACTGGTTCGCGAGGCAGGACTTGAATATGATGGTGGGGGTGTGGGTTCAAGACGAGAAACTGACCCTTCGCGGCGCTGACCCGACCAACCTGGCCAACCACTGCGTCATCCGAACAAAGCTTACAGACGTGGCTCTGAAGAGTGCAGACGGCGCGACCACCTACACCCTCGGCAAGGACTACGTTGTCATCGATGGCGAGATGGTGTTCGCACCGGATACTTCCGCGGCAAAGCCATTTGCTGTCGCTCGAACGGCCGATTCGTCGATCCAGGACGGGGCGGAGGTGGTTGCGAGCTACGACTACCTGAGCCAGTACCGCGCCTCCACCGGCAGGGCCGACCCTCACGTGTCTTACTGTCAGTTGGAACCGAAGGTACGGCAGACTGTCGATGAGTATATGACAGGTTTTGCTCGCGAGTACCAGCCCAACTACACGAATACATCCAACTGCCTCGAGGAGTTCGGGCCAAACGAAGCCCAGATGGCGACGGACAGCCGCATCATCAAGTCAGGCAAGAAGCCGATCGAGCTACTTGCCGAGGACGTTGTCGCAACAGACACCGCGATGAAGCTGGGCTATCCCAAGGCTCGGACTCTGCAGTGGGCAGGACATTTGAATGACTACTCCAGGGCTGTGGCTCCAAAGCTGCCAAAGGATGCGATGATCAATGTATGGGGCTACGACGCCAGTTGGCCGATGATGTCGGGCAGGGAGTCCGTGGAGTTCTGGTCCAAGCTGGGGTTTGTGACCTCGGTGATGCCGTGGAACAACCTGCGCAACGTCCGAGGTTGGGCGCAGGTGGTGGCTGAAGCAAGGCGCAAAGGCTACAAGTGCCTGGGCATAATAGACTCCTGCTGGAGCGGAGTCCCCAACACCAACGGCGGCGTAATAGAAACCGCGATAGTCTCCTGGCGAGTGCCCAGGAAGGGCGAGAAGAACTACGTGGAGTTGCCGAAATAGAGGCATAGCAAATGACTAACCGTTCGGTTCTGTTGTTGGCGCTGATGATCATACTGGTGGGGTTCTATGCGCTGCTGGTGCTTCGGCCGGAGATGCGGATGCGCTTGCGGGAGGCGGTGCATATTGGCCCGCCTGATGCATACTCGGCCTTGGAGCGCGACCTGGCGCAGTTCAAGGGCAGTGTTCAACCTATAGGCAAGAGTGTTCTGGGCAGGAAGATATATGCGGTGACTCTGCCTAGTATTTCCAGTGTGCGCGTTGCGAAGCTTCTTGTGGTTGCCGGGCAGCACGGGGTCGAGCCGCTGCCTACTCAGGCGGTGATGCGGATGATCGCCTCGGGATCGTTCGGGCGTTCGAGTATCCAAGTCACGATCATTCCGGTGGCTGACCCGGATGGCTATCCTTATGGCTACCGCTTCAACTGGAATGAGGCCGATCTCAACCGCGACTGGCCGAAGCTCACCCAACCGGAGACCATAGCCATATCCAAGTTCATCGATAGCTACGATCCGGATGTGGTCATCGACCTCCACGAGGGCCTGCCCTACTGCATCGAGATTGCCCATTCTACTAACACCGCCGGGTATCGCCTGGCGGCAGCAGGGGCCGCGCGGGCCAAGGCCAAGGGCTTCAAGATCGGCCTGCTTCCCAACAGCGCCGGCCCGGGTTCAGGGCTTCTGCACCGCAAAGCAGGGATTCAGGGGCGTGTCGGTCTGATGCTGGAGACTCCGATGGAGCGCCGCGACCGTCTCCCCGCCTACACGGCATTCGTTTCCGGGGTGGTGGACGCAATGGCGAGGGAAAGATGGCGCAGATAGAATGAGGAGCAGCGACCTGATCTCGCGCCTGGAAGCCGTTGCAAAGCTGCCGAATGTGGTGGTGGAGAGCATCGGCGAGTTCCAGTCGCGGGGGAAAGACTACTCTATCTACCGGGTGCAATTGGGCTCGCCGGGCGAGGCTAAGCAGCGGGTGATGATTGATGCAGGAATACACGGCGATGAGCCTGCGGGTGTCGAGGCTGCGTTGCAGTTTGTTGAGGCAAACGCTGCGAATGAAAACCTGCTGTCTCGATTCGTCTTCACGATCTTCCCCTGCAATAACCCCACCGGATACGAGCGCAACACACGCGAGAATGCTGATGGGATCGATCTGAACCGGATGTTCAACGCCAGAAGACCGCCTGCCGAGGCCGCAATAATCTCCAATGCGCTGCAGGGCAACTGCTTCGATCTGATCTTCGAAATGCACGAGGACATCGACGCGCCGGGCCTGTATCTATATGAGCTTTGCGATGATCCGGGTCGCTATGTGGGCGAAGAGATCATACAAGCGACAAGGCGGGCAGGCTTTCCGGTCCACGAGAACCCGTGCATAGAGGGGATGCCGGCGCACAACGGAATTATCAGGCCGCGGAAGTCCCTGCATTTCCGCAAGACTCGCCTGCCACTTGCGATATACGCCTACAGGACATGCGGTGGCCACGTGATCACCCTGGAACCGCCTGCTTCCGTGCTGCCCATCGATGATCGGGTGAAGCTCCAACTGATGGCTCTGCAGATCGCGCTGTAGTCAGCGTTTGTGAATCCGCCTGATTTGTAGCTGAATGCAGCCCGGATTATTGACTTAGGCTGCCCAGCCCTCTATGATAGAATCTGTCCAGACTGATCTCGGGAGGAATAGCATGAAGAAATGGATCGTTCTTGTGGCGCTTGTTATCGTTGCGTCATTTATTGTATGTCCCGCGAGCATGGCCGCCAAGGCAAAACCGAAGCCAAAGCCGGCTGTAAAGAAGAAAATCATCAAGAAGCCCACGGCAAAACCGCACATTGTCCTGGGGTCCAAAGCGCTCTCCGGCGAGGATGCCCAGCTTGGAACGGAATACACGCTCGGCAAGACCGAGCCTTTCAACATCACCCTGAAGAGCGCTGAGTTCTCTGTGGCGCCCATCCTCGTTGGCGACAGGCTCTTTACCGTGAATGCTGATGAGAAGTTCCTGGTGCTCCACATGAAGTATAAGAACCCCCGACCGACCGAGCGGTTCATACGCTGGGACAGCTTTGTGTATACGGCGGTCGACGGCAAGGACCAGAACCACGATGGCCTCATAGACCTGGGCGCCGAGAAGGACAATACGAGCGTCTCGATGTCTATGAAGCCCACCCAGAGCAAGGATGTCTTCGGTGCGATCATCGTGCCTGCCGCGGGCGAGATACCCAAGCTGATCATCAAGGGCAGCGACGAGCTGGTTTTGCGTTACAACCTCAAGGGCAAAGTCAAAGCCCTCCCGGCGCCCTATGCCGACGCTGAGGACAAGACAGGATCCACGGCGCTCGCCAAGGTCACGGCAACCGCGGGAACAGCCTATCCCGTTGATGTGTTCTCATTCAAGCTGAACAAGGCAGAGTTCATCGATGCCACGAAGATTGGGGAGAGCGAAGCGTCGGAAGGCGAGAAGCTTCTCATCGTGAGCTTCACCGTCAAGAACATGAGTCCCCAAGTCTCGTTCTTCCGATGGGACACTTTTGACACTAAGCTGCTTGACGCTGATGGCATTGAGACAGGCAACCGCCTCGACGTGTTTCGGGCAAGCTCGGACAAGAATTTCGGTGGCAATGTTGAGCCCGCGCAGGAGTTGAACCTTCGCTACGCCTTCAGCGTGGCATCGGACGTAACCCTCAAGACCTTCACGGTCAAATGCAACGAAGGCAGAATCTTCGAATTCGACATCAGCGACACTAAGTAGGCAGCAACTTGTGTATGGGCCGGCCTCCTCGCCGGCCCATGCCAGTCCTGGGGAGGATGAACTCCCCAACTCCCCCGCGCTTGCCAACCAGCTCGCCAGACGGTACACTTAGGTAGACGATTCCCCGCTCACGAGGTGATCTATTGAAGACTGTCATCATGGCCCTTGTGTTCGCCGTCCTTTCGATGGCGGCCAGTTTGCCCGCCGCCCAGGCGAGTGGGAAGAGCGGCTCTTCCTTGTACTACTCATGGCTCAAAGGATGCCTGGCCGGTCTGAAGCGCGATGTGCCCAAGATGAGCGTGTCGGCTGAGGCTGCGGCGAAGCTGTTTGTTGACGGGGACTTCGCGATTGCCCCTTGGGGCGATCCTGCGTTTGTGAGTGAGTTCAGCGGTCGGGCCGGTGGTCTGATGCCGGTGGGGTCGGTTGATCCTACGACGACCGCGCATACCGTCGTCTTGGCTGCGCTCGCCGATTCCAACTTCTCCCAGGACCTTGCCGACCTCGCGAAGCTTTCCAACCGTGGCAATTTCATTGTCATCTTCGCTCGGAAGTCTGTCATCCGGAAGGCGACGAAGGCCGGGCTGGAGTTCGATGCGGCTGTGGAAACCCACGCAGCGGAGCATAACGGGATTATCCAACTGGACGGCAAGTGGGTCGTGCCAACCGAACCAACCGCCAACATTGCCGCAGTGTGGGCGTGGACTGCGGAGTTTGTCTCGGCCTGTTCGAGGTTGGGCAAGCTGCCGACGGTGTGGCAGTCGATCCGGGTGCCGGGTTCACCCGAAAGAAACGCCCCGTTCCGGGAGCTGAAGTTCATCGTAGAGAAGCCAATGCCTGTCCCAGCGGGAAAGCTGGGGCGCGAGTATGTCGACGGCGTGTCCAAGCTGCTCGCCCAGATATGGAAGGCGGATGAGACCTCCATCCGCAAAGCCGGTAACCTGGCGGCGGATGCGCGCAGGTCCGGCGGGAGTCTGTACGCAGTGTTTCTGGGCCACGCGCTGGGAGTCCAACTCGGCTGCGAAGGCGATCCAGGCATATTCAGGGTGTTTTCTGGTGAAGAGATGAAGAGCAGAGACTTCGTTGTCGGAATCGGTTACGATATGCTTGTCCGTGATCCCGGCTTCAAAGCAGCGCTGGATGCAGCCCTGGCCGCCGGGGCAAAACGAGCTTGGAGCTTCACCGATTACAGCGCGGAGGATGTCAGCAGCATTCCAGCCGGCGACATCTACATCAACCAGCGCTGGGCGCTGGGCGACGCCATTGTGAGCGTTTCCGGCTACGATGTAAAGGTATTCCCGCCCAGCGGAGTGATCGGCGAGTTTCTGTTCTGGGCAATTAACGCGGAGGTCCTGTCGAATTGAAAACTGCTCTCCTCGTTGTGATCCTGATAATTGTGGCCGCAGCCGCATTCTGCATTCCCAGCGCTGATGGCCTCGTGCCCTTCGTCCCGCCGTGGGACGACGCTTCGCACGGTCCAACCGACCTCAGCTCGCTTCTGCCCAAACCCGCAGGTAAGCTGGGGTTCGTGAAGGCAAAGGGCGCCCACCTTTACTCCGGCAAGAACCGGGTGCGCTTCTTTGGAGTGAACTTCACCACCACCGCCTGCTTCCCAGAGCCTGCCGAGGCTGAGAAGATTGCAGCCCGGATGGCCAAGTATGGGATCAACTGCGTGCGCTTCCACCACATGGACGCGTCCTGGATAAGCGAGGGCATCTTCGAGGATGACAAGCGAACCATCAGCCCGCAGCGGCTTGAGAAGCTGGACTACTTCATTTATCAGCTCAAGAAACACGGCATCTACACCAACCTCAACCTCCACGTCAGCCGGGAATATCCCAACATGCCCAACTACCCAGGCCGCCCGGGCTTCTGCAAGGGTTTGGACATCTTCTACCCGCCAATGATCGACTCCCAGAAGCAGTACGCCCGTGACCTGCTCACCCACGTGAACCCGTACACCAAGACCAGGTATGTGGATGAGCCGGCGGTTGCCATAGTCGAGATCAACAACGAGAACGGCTTGGTCTGGACGTGGGTGACGTGGGGTCTGGATGGTATGTCGCAGGAGTACAACACGGAACTGTCGAGACTGTGGAACAACTGGCTCAAGAAGAAGTATGCTTCCGACGAGAAGCTTCGACAGGCTTGGAAAGCCGCCAACGAACCCCTGGGTCCTGAAATGCTCAGGAACCCCGACTTCAGCGCCAATGAAGAAAGCTGGGTGGTGGAGAAGTTTGCTCCCGATGCCGCGTCGCTGGAAATCGTGGAAAGCGCTGGTTTCGACTCCGCTCAACCAGCAGACCGTTCATTGAGCGAAGTCGAAATGAACAACGGCGGGGCATCTGGTTTCGACTCCGCTCAACCAGCGGGGGGCAGGTTCGCGAGAATGCGAGTGATGAAGACCGACGGTACGGCGTGGCACGTCCAGCTCCAACAGCCGGGGGTTAGCCTCAAGAAGGACAAGACCTACACTCTCACGATCAAGCTGCGGGCGGACAAGAACCTGCAGTTGGGTGTATCGGCGCAGCATTCCGGCGACCCCTGGACGGTGGTGTGGTCTTCGCAGCTTCCCGTGGGGCCGGAGTGGGTCGAGCGCAGGCTTGTAGTCAGGCCGGATCGCGACGACAGTCGACTCACGATCAAATTCCCGACTCTGGGCGCGCAGACGGCGGTGGTGGACTTCGCGCTGGTCTCGCTGAAAGAGGGCGCGCAGTTGGATGACTTCCCCGGGAAGCTCGGGGAGTTCTCGATGGTGCGGCGAGTCGATATCGACACCATATCCCCGGGCCTCCGCACGGACTGGCTGCAGTTTATGTGCGATACCGAGTCGGACTACTGGGTCGATATGAAGGATTACATCGTGAAGAAGCTGGGCAGCAAGTCGCTGATTGTCGGCACTGCCGCTCCATTCAGCCCGACGGCCACTCAGGCCAAAATGGATGTGGTCGACGCCCACAACTACTGGCAGCACCCGCAGTTCCCGGGCGCGGCGTGGGACGGCGCCAACTGGATTGTGGGCAATGTCTCCATGGCGGGCCAACCCGGCGGGGGCACCCTGGGCGAACTGGGCGCGCAGAGGGCGTTCGGCAAGCCGTTCATCGTCACCGAATACAACCACTCCGCTCCGAACACTTACGCCTCCGAGGGCTTCCCCGAGCTGGCGATGTACGCCTGCCTGCAGGATTGGGACGGCATCTTTGCGTTCGACTATCTGAGCGACAAGACCTACACCCAGGCCGACAAGATCAACGGTTTCTTCGATATCGCGCATCACCCGACCAAGATGGCGTCGCTGGTCGCTGCGGCTTCGATGTTCCTGCGGGGCGATGTGAAGCCGATCTCGGAGACTCGGTCCGTGAACCTGGCGCCGGCCGACTGGGCATATCTAATCCTCACCGGCAATCCCTGGTCGCTGGGCAGTTCAATGGGGTTCACGGGATCCGACGCGATGCAGCACAGGGTGGGGCAGACTACAGGCAAGCCATCCTCCTCCACCGCCCGGAGCACTGCGACCGCTGAGGGGGTCTACCGCGCACAAGGGATGCTCTGGGACACTGTGAAGAAGACCGTGACTCTCAACAGTCCCAAGTCCAGGCTCTTTATCGGAAGCTGCAAAGGCGAGAGCGTGAAGCTGGGGGATGTGTCGGTCCAGGTCACAAAGAGCCTGCTGGATTGGGCCGCGATCACCGTCACCGCGATGAAGGGCAGTTCAATAGCAACTTCGCCCAGCATACTCATCACCGCCACCGGTTATGCCCAGAACACCGGAATGATGTGGAATAATGACCGGATGGACAGCGTAGGCTCCAACTGGGGCACAGCGCCCTCTCTGGTGGAGTGCATCAGCGCCCGGATCACAGTCCCCGCGCGCAAAGGCCTGAGAGTGTGGTCGCTGGATGAGCGCGGTCAGAGAGCCAGGCAAGTTCCCGTGACCGTTAAGGGCAAACAAGCCAGCTTCACCATCGGGCCCGAATTCAAGACTATCTGGTATGAGGTGGGGAAATGAGTAGACGAATACTGTTCCTTGCTTTCGGCATGGCGGCGCTCTGCACAGTCCTCGCATTCTCAGCCGCAGGTCAGGCAATCTCCGCGCCATTCGACTACCAGTGCAAGTTCAGCAAGGGTGGGTGGAGCGACACCGACTGGATGCTGGTAAAGAGTCCCAACTGGGACTATTTCGGGAACTGGGTGCAGGAGCGAGACCACATCCGCAATGCCACGGTCGGGACCTCCGCCAAGGAGATCGAGGCCACAAACTCCTACACCAGCATGGTGCTGAGCCGCAAGGTTGGGGGTGCGGTGGAGATTTCCAGCACAATGAGCTTCGACTTCAGATGGGCCCCGCTGATTGTCATCGCCGACGACTTGGGCAAGAGCAAGGACGGCAAGCCCGAATACCGCAAACACACCGAGATAGTCCTCTACAACGAGGGACTGAACCTCTGGCAGCACTCCTACAACGACGGCAAGCCATCCTACATCAGGCTTGCCTGGTCGAAGCTCAAGTTCCTGCCAAAGCATAAGTACGATCTCAAGGTTGCGATATCCGGGAAAGTCATGACAGTTACGGTCAACAACCACGAACTAGGCTGCACCAACCTCGACCTGCCGGATGACTTCTACGTCGGCATAACCGGCTGCGAAGGTATCAACCGGTTCTACGACTTCAAGGTGAAGGCTGAGAGATGAGTTGGTGGCCGGCCTGACGCTGGGCTGGAACCTAGGAGCTCTGCCCGTTCCCGCCCTCCGTGTCGGGTTCTTCCTGGTTTCTCCTGTCCTCGTCTGTGAAAGCGACCCTGTTGGTTCTTTTCTGCCTGAAGTCTGACACCTGAGCTGACGTAGATGCCCACATCTGCGCGTTGCCTCTGCTGGTCTTGTTGAATGCCATAGTGGAGTCGTGCGCTACGCCGTAGTCGTGGGCGTCCATTATGGCCTTCAGGTCGGCGCTCAGGAAGATGAACTGCCACACATCCGCATCCTGATGGTGCCGTATCATTTTTTCTATCTGGTCTTTGCGGAACTCCCGGCTGGCGTTCTCCTCACCATCCGTGACGATCACCATCACAACCCGCTCCGGCCTGTCGGCTTCCGGCATTTGGGCGAGCCTCATCTCCAGATCGTTCATCCCCATTCCCATTGCATCGAGGAGCGGAGTTGAGCCGCGCGGGACAAACATCTCCCGATTCAGTTCCCGGACCTCCGCAATGGGCTTGAACTTGTGGATCACCTCGTAAGGGTTCTGGGAGTCGAACTGGACAAGGGTGAGAGTCATCTCTCCAGGCTCTGCCTTCTGTGACGCAAGAAAAGCGTTGAACCCGCCGATGGTATCATCCCTGATCTCCTCCATCGACCCACTTCTGTCGAGAATTACAGTGATGTGCGTGTAGTCTGTCTTCATAGTCCGCCTCCTGATCTGCCGTGTTTGGGTTGGCCGCGAGTGTTCTGAACCTCGCATCGACAACCACCCTTCCATTATATACACGGGCGCTGACAACACTTGGCAGTATCAAGGTCTGAGGCAGAAATACCTGAGGAATTCTTCCGTGGCGATACCGATGGCGGAAACCGGTCACGAGTGCGGCCGGTTTCGTTGTGACTGCTGTTTGCCTTGGCTTGGCTGCTAAGGCGTGGCTGCGGGAGGTGTCGCTTCGGGGAGTTCCTTCTTCATCTCGGGAGAGCCGAGGTTGCCCGGGGTTCCTTCGCTGATGATATGGGGGGTTACGATAATGATGACTTCGCTCTTGGTGAGTTGGGTCGATGTCCGGCGGAAAACCCCTCCAATAAGGGGGAGGTCACCCAACAGGGGAACCTTGCGCACGCTGCTCGAACTGATCTCGTTGGTCAGGCCACCTATCACAATGCTCTGCCCGTTCTTGACCCTCAGATTGGTCAAGGCTCTGCGGAACGTGATCTCCGGAAGGCCGTTGGACCCCTTGCCTGTCACGTCCCGGACCTCCGGCTCGATCCGCGCATCGATCACTCCTTCGGGTAGTATCACACGCGGTGTGACGCGCAGGAAGATGCCTGACTTGATGGTTTCAATGGTGGCATACTGGTAAGCCAGGGAGCCGCTGAGGATCGAGAAGTAGGTCTCTTTGCCGATCTCCAGTTCCGCGGTCTGGCCTTCGGCTGTCGCCAGCCTGGGGTTCGCGCGCAGCTTGCCGCGTCGGTTCTTCACCATTGCGGTAACCTGGGCAATCTCATTGTTCGCGATTGTGGATTACACCAGGTTCCCGGCTTCGGCGGCAAGGTCCTGCGACAGCCACCGCGTCGCCCAGTCTATGCCCAGATCCTTCAGAGCGTCCTCATTGAGTTCAACTACCACCGCATCCAGCATGATCTGCGTGGGGGCGTAGTCAAGCGCGGTAATATCGGCTTTGATCCTGCTTATCAGACCGGGCGGGGCGGTAATCACAACTCCGTAGAGGTCCGGCAGCCCTGGTACTGTGCCTGATATGGAGGATCCCTGTGATGTGTTGTTTCGATTTGTTCCGCTCTGCTGGTCTCTCCGGGACATAGTCTGCGGAGTGGCGCTCACAGCCGACAGATACCGTCCGTAGGGCTGCGACAGCAGCGAGATTACCACTTGCGGAGCGGTGTGCTTCAGCGGGAAATACTCAGTCTTGGTCAGCAGAGAGAAGTTTGGGTTGGCCGGATCGGGCAGGCCGACCAGGTAGAAGCCATCCATCTTTGCGAATGTGAATCCACCGGACATCAGCAGCATTGTGAGCGCGCGCTCCAGTTCCATATCCTTTATGTCCGCCGATACGACTCCCTGGACAGTTGCGTCGGCGAGGATATTCACCCCAGTCTGGGCGGAGATGTCTGAGAGCGCCTGCCGCAGATCGGTCTCGGAGAACACGTTTGTTATCAGCGGGATGCCGTCCGGCCCCACAGCGGTTACTTTCGGCGCTGGTGGAGGCGTTGGGGCAACCGGTGCGGTATCCGCCGGAGTGGCAGCTTCCGGCTTTGGCTGATCGGGGACGACCGTGCTTTCCGCGGGCTTAGTAGGCTCGGGCAGAGGCTTGGCGACTGCGCCGGGCTTGGCTGGCGCGGGTTTGGCCTTGGTCACACTGCCGGGCTTAGCGGCGAAGCATGTGCTGTCAGGGGCCAAGCTGGTTACCGCGCCGAGAAATACAGCGATCATAAACACAAGGCTTGTTATCCTGGCGAACTGGGCAGATCGAGTGCGCTTGTCATGTCCGAAAGGCGTCGGGACCTTCCGCGCAAATACTCTGAGCATGCGTTTTCCTCCAACTGCTGGTGCACTTCGGGAACTTATGTTCCCGGTCGAGTTCAGTGCTTAACGGTCGGCTTCTTGGCAACGGGCTTTGGCTTCACAGCCGGTGACTTGGGTTTGGTCGGGGTCTTGGGGCTAGCGCCCACGCCAGGCTTGGCTTTGGGCAGCGGGATCGTGAAAGGAAGCTTCACAGTCTGGGCCGGCAGCGCCTTGCCTGCGCTTACTTCCGCAACCAGCGTATATTTCCCATTGGCCAGAGCACGGGTCCAATCTACACCAATGGTCTTTGATACGCCGGGAAACAGCGATTCGCCGAAATCTGCCGCAGACACCGCATCACCTACTCGTGACCCGCGTGAGTCGTGCAGGATGAATGAGACAGTGGGTGCGATCCGAACGTTTCCTTCGTTCCTGGCTTTCACCGAGAACATCAGTCCCGCAGTAGACGCCGGGGCCACTGCCAAGCCTGTTGCCGATACTGCGGGCTTTCCGGTCGCCTCCGGGATGACAGTCAGCATGCCGGCACCAGGTACGAGTTTGGCGCCATCCTGAGCCGTGGGCTCCACCAGCAGGGCCGCATAGTACTCACCCTCAACGCCCTTTTCCGGAATTGTCGCGGATATTCGCACCTTACCGGACGCGCCGGGGGCCAGGCTGAGTGACTCCGGGCTTATCTCAAGCCACTTCGCCGCGCTCCGGGTAGCTTCCGCCGGGTCGCACGGGCGCATCTCACCGTTTTGGGTTATCTGCCATCCTGCCAACTTGAGTTGGCAGGACACCGGCTTATCCAACTGGTTCTTCACCGTCACATTGGAGAAACGGCGGGATCCGAGAGGTCCCGCGATGATCGTTTCGCCTGGGGTGATAACGATGCCTCCGGTGTCTGCGGCGACCAGTCCCTCGTTGCCGACCGGTGTTGCCCTGCCGGCAACGACCGTGAACGCCTGGGCTCCCCGCTCGCCGATGCGCATCCCTTGGACCCGCATACTCACGCCGGCGATGTAGTTCCCATCCCGCAGAGAGCGGATCGCTGTGCTCCGGAAGTACCTCGGGAATCCGGGGATCACCGTTCCCTTGCCGGACTTCAGTGCTCCGCTCCAGACTCGTCCCCCCGAAGCGTCGCGAATTTCGGCTTGCGCGTCCATCTTGGCATGGACATTGCCGGAATTGTCGACCAGAGCCTGTAGTTGCCACGTGCGCGCGGCGGTTGTCGGCTTGGCGTTAGCTGCTCCACCAGATATGAGCTCGACGGCCTTTACCGTGGGTTGGGGCCGCAGAACAGCCCCCTTCGCGACGGCCATCACCACAACGTTGGAGCGAAATGAGAGGCGAATGCCCGCCCCAGCTCCTGCCTCGGCCAAACTTGCCTTGGGGGGCATACCATTTACGGCGATAACTGCGTAGTATCCGCCTGAACAAGTCCGGGGGAAAGCCATACTACACTTGATCTGTTGAGAAGACCCTGGAGCCAACCTGAACTTTGCCCGTGAGAATGACAGCCAATCCCTGGCGCTGCGAGGCCCTTCTTTGAGAGTACCCACGGAAAGGCCTTCCTGGTTCATTGTATAGTCCTGCGGGATCATTTCGCAGTCGAGGGGTTCATTCCCGGAGTTCGCAACTCGGAGAATAAACTGCTTCCTGGCGCTTCGGGAGCCATCTACGCTGACCACTGTGGGTGTGACATCTAGTGATGCTCTGGCGTCCCCTGTGAACAGGAGAATGATTGCCGCCGCGCAGGCACATACTGGAGCCAGCACAGCCATTCTTGTTCGAAGTACTCTTATCAATCTGCGTTTACACCATCCCGCCTGATGACTAGCACACGGGCCGGGAGTGAACGAAAGCCACTCCCGACCCGCAGGTGTTCAATTACGTTATATAGACTAGATAACCGGCGAACTTACCAGAACCGGATCCATCTCGTAGTACCCATCGGGCTGATATCGATCAGGGCTGATCTCGCAGCGAATGGTGAAGTTGTGCATTCCAGCAGTGCCATCGTCAAGCAACCAAGCGACGCCCCAGAGCTGACCACCGTTGCCGCCGGTCTCGTACGCGCCCGCGCGCTCTATACCGCTATTGTCCTTGAGGAACCACGCCACGGGGATCGGAGGCGCAGGAGGAAGAGGGACCGGAAGAGAGCCTGGACCTGGGCTGCTTCCGCCGAAGATGTTGTGCTGGAAATACAGCTTGGTGATGTCGTCTTCGAGCGGCTTTGCGTCCGGCTTGCTCACGAAGAGCCACTGACCGTTGTTGCTCGAAAGATAGCCGCCAGCAAACGCGCTGACTTTGGGATTGGCTCCCAGGTCTTTGCCTATGTGGAAGTAGATGTCATTGGCATAAAACGCCATGCTCATCCACATTTCGATATCGGCGGTGACGGTGAACCCGTCGATTCCACTGTCGAGACCTTCACGCCAGATGCCCAAGCCGCCGTTCGGGTCGTACACATAGCCAGCCGCTGTGTAACCACCGCTGACGACGGTCTTAACGTCATTGAACTTGCCCCAGCCGCCTGCCGGGTCTGCCATCGTGGCGCTGCACGCCAGAATCACAAGGGCCAGAATCAGAAATGCGTGTTTCATCTTCTTGATACTCCTCAATTCGTCGTTTTTCGTTGATGTTGTTAGTTGTTTCCGACTATAATGAGGTTGTCGGAGCCGCCTTCCGCGATCCGTTCGCGGAGCCGTCTCACCTGTGGCGTATCAACGTATGGCCGGGACGGACTATCCAAGCTACAGAGGCAGCAAGCCTCGGATGCTTCGGGGGTATATCCATCGGGGTATAATACTTTGGTACGCAGCACACTGCAACCCGGTGAGCAGGGCTTGGCATGTGGAAAATGCGGCATCGACAATATCCGGTGTCTTGTGTGGTGGTCCCCTCAAGAGTCCCCCGCAGGGCGCCGGATTTTGTGTTTTTGCCCCATTCCAGAAGCACCACCTCCCCTATCAAGGTAAGTCGAGACCCGTAGTATACCCCCGACTAAGTAGGTTGTCAAGGGGTTTACGGCAATTACTTACGTATAAAGGCGGAAAATACTTACGTAGCCAAGCTCTGTGTAATTAAGGTGTCGCGCAATGGCAAGGCTGATGTGTGCCTGACTTGGCAATATCATCAGAAAACTGCTCCGAAATATGGCAGCTCGGCATTTGCAGGTGTCGTGCGAGGTGTTTGTAACTTAGCGTGACACTAAAACTATTGGCTGTCAAAAGAGCTTGGGCGCTCGCGGCGTATTTGCCAAGCCATAAGAACCGGTAGGATATATATGCTGAGAATAGTCTGCATGGCGCTAGGCCCCGCTGTCAGTGCGGGGCCTGCGAGTCGTGGATGTTAGCCAGCGGCACGGCCTGGGACGCGGTCTACTTGCGGTTCAACTCCCGCCACTTCTCTGCCACCAACTCCTTGCCGCCGGGGTACCAGGTGTAGCCGTGCTCGTATGACCACACATCCCACGACGCTCCCCAGTTCTCGAAGAGGTCGATGGCATCCTTTAGCCACATCTGGGATGTGGGAATAGTCCCATCCCGCATCAGGTATCCCACCACCCCGAACTCGCCCACATCAAGCGGCAATCGGTTCCTGATGAGGAACTCGGTGACCGGCAGGCACGAGGCCGCGAGTTCCCACCTGTCCCACCACTCGAATCCGCCGTTGAACCACGTCTCGCTGCTCTTGGACCAGTCTATGGGGGTGATCCATCCGGGGTAGAACCGCGCGGGGGAGGCGTCCGGTGAGCCGAAGAGCGGGGAGCCGTAGATGCGGCCATGGGTGAAGCCGTGGGGGACGTAGACGTGGACGCCATATATCAGATTCGCCCCTTTGAGAGGCTGAAGACCTATGAACCCGGTTGGATTGGCCATTTGAGGAGCTTCGACAAGTATAGGCGTCACCGGGTCGATCTTGCGGATGGCGTCAACACACTTCTGCGCCCACGGCAGGTATACTTTTGCGTCTTCCATCGGCTCGTTCTTGAAATCGTAGGCTTTCACAGCATCGCGTACGGGCAGGCAGACTCGTGCTATCCTCTCCCACAGGGCGATCAGCTTCGCCTGATGGTCTGGTGTCGGATCGTAGTATGCCCCGTAATGCTGGTCTACGGTAGCCTTCAGACCCGCCTTTTTGCACCACTCCAGATGCTGGGCGAGTTTGGTATCGACTTCGTCTTCCTTCACCAGCAGTCGGATACTTGTCGCGCCAAGCTCCGCGAGTTCCCGGTACACCTTCTCATCCGCCGCCGCTATGCCTATATTGATACCGCGAAGGCCGGGGGATTTCATTGGGGGGACGGTAAGGACCAAGTGAGATGCTTCCTTGGCATAGGCGAGTTTGCCATTGGGCCATGCCGCAGGTGCGGATTGAAGTTTACCCATTCCCAGTTTCCAGCCGGAATTCTGAGCAAGAACGGCCAATGGAGGTACTGGCGCGACACGCACAGGATTCACGAACTTCGTCTGCTGGCGGCGGTCATAGAAGTAGCGGAGTGTTAGCTCTGAGTTGGCATACCGCTGCACGCATTCTACCGGCGGATTCGCGGCCACACCCGACCAGAAGCGTATCGCGGCCTCGACGCCCTTCTCTCCGACAACAGCACTACTTAGCGCATCGCTCGGCACGGCGAGAAATGAGAAGCGGGCACCCTTGTCACACGTCAAACTTGTTCCCAGATCGTCACGGTGAATAAGCAGTCCTTTCGCGGGCGGGATCACGATGATGGCGTACTTGCCTCCCGAGATGATGACCACTTGGTGCAGGTTCGCTTTGCCGCTGGGGCTGCCAACAAGCCATCTCCGGGACGAGGGTTTCCCGGTTAGCTGTTCACGGAATGTTATCTTGGGAGAGTCGAGACCGGTAATCGTGAATGTGAGCTTGCGCGAGACACGGTCAATCATGACCAGGGGTGTCAGGACTGTGGTTGTAAGGGTGAAATCCGGTCCCTCCCAGATGTTCCCGGTCCACGAACGACGCACTGTGAAACCGCTAGCATATTCCCCACGGCTACGAACGGATACTCCGCCGGGTACAATGGTGTCGGGGACAGTCTCATCGGTCAATCTGAGGGTGACTCCGCCTTGCCATTTGACAGCCAATGGAGTCGGTTCTTCGGCGAAGCCTGCGAGCGTCCAGTTGCGGTTCCACGTGGTTATGACCGGCTGCTTTTGCGGCAGGACGCTGACCCCCCAACCAATTTCGTGGTCAAGACGGTCTATTTCCCGGTCCATCGGGCCAAGCGTTGATTCCGCCTTCTGAGTGTCGCCTGTGTTGAGAGACAGACGCGCTTGCTTGAGGGTATCGACGAGAGCGTACGCGTCACTTCCAGCCAGCGCGGCGCTGCACAGATATTCCACCGTATCATCCAACCACGCCAGATGGCTCTCCGCCGCGAGCCAGCCCTCGACCTTGGCGTATAGCTCACCGGACGTTTTCGTGTCACCCGCTAGGGCTGCGCTGTCAGCTTCGCCTATCCACTTCCTCGCCAGACCGCGATCTGCCCCCGCCGGCGCGGGTCGGGCAAGTAGTTCCTTATAAGCCCGGACGCGGGGATCTGGCATGGACGGCTGGTGGGTCAGTTCGATGCTGAGTATGGGGACTGTGGGCACATCCACCGCATCGCCGCGCTTGATGACCAGCGCCCGGACGCCTTTGGGTGAATTGACTGGGAACGACGCCTCATGAACCGCCTTATCGCTCCCAGCCGCAATCCGGAGGCCGTAGATGGGCAGAGCCTCTCCAGTCGAGTCCTCCACATACAACAGAGTCAGAGCGGTGCAGTCGGGGTCTGCGTAATACCGAACCTTAAGTACTACGTTGCCCGCCGGAACCTCAGGCTCAACCGTGGCCTTCGTGAACCCCCACTGTCCGTAGCTGCTCGGCAACACAACACCTGTGCCTGCACTCGGAATCGATCTGGTGGTCGCAGCGTCCGAGGGCAGCTTTACGGTGTATGTCTGGTTGTCCGCGGCCAAGACCCCCTGCGCCAGCAGCGCAGCCAGGAGCAGCGGGAGTAATCGCGAAACTGACTGGATACCTCTCATTACTGTCATCCTTCCATCAGTTTCTCGGCAATGTCCTCTGCCTGTCGCATGAGTTCCGTGTTGTTTCCGGCGTCTTGAGGTGTGAACAGGCCCACGCCCCGGATCAGCATCGTTTCAAAGCCCTGCCACTTCAGGAACCGCTCATAGTTGGGGAACACATCGCCGAACTGGTCCTCGCTGGGGTTTCCCTGGGTCTGCACGAATATGCACTTCTTCCCTGGCGCGAGTCTGGTTGGCGTGGGGTTTGAGAGATAATCCGGTGTCATGAACGAATACGTGCGGTCGAAGTAGCACTTCATCTGCCCGGTCATATCACCGAAGTAGACAGGGGTAGCGAGGATGGTCACATCGGCGTCCGCCACCGCATCGAGGACCATCGCAAGGTCGTCCTTGATCACACACTTCTCCGACCCCCGTTTGCAGCCCATGCAGGCGTAGCAGCCTTTGTAGTTGAGTAGATGCAGGTAGAAGCCCTTAGTTTGGGCGCCTTTTGCCGCTGCGACATCCATTATGCGCCGGGCGATGGCTTCAGAGTTCCCCCCCTGGCGCGGGCTTCCGAACAGTGACACGATCTTCATTCTTTTGCTCCCTTAGTAAGTGACAATATGTCTCCCGGACAGGTGCCCAGGCGGATGAGGCCCCTTTTGTCCGGCCTGATGTCTGTGATTTTACCATTCACGTATACCCCGTAGTCTACTTCATCAGCCTGAACCGCGCAAACCCCGCCAAGCCTGCTCTCAAGCTTCGCTCCGGCCAACTTGCCGTTGTGCCAGTCGATGTCCACTACAAACCCGCCCCTGGCGCACAGACCTCTCACGGACCCGCTCGGCCACTTCTTCGGCAGGGCCGGCAGAAGCCGGATCACACCGCCGTGGCTCTGCAGCAGCATCTCCGCCACCGCCGCAGTGCCGCCGAAGTTGCCATCTATCTGGAATATGCGCGGGGGATGGAGGTCCAGGAGGCTGTCGGTCGCGAAGTCTGATATGAGATGATTCAGGTGCTCGAGCGCCTTCTCCCCCTCGCCAAACCTCGCCCACAGGCACGCTACCCAACTCCTGCTCCACCCCGATTGCCCGCCGCCCGCCGCCAACCTCCGCTCCAGCGAGACCCTCGCCGCCTGATATATCTCCGGCATTGTCTCCGGGGTCACCAAGTCCTGAGGGAACACGCCAACCAGGTGAGACTGGTGCCTGTGACCCGGCTCGGCTTCCTCGAAGTCTTCCAGCCACTCCTGGAGTTGCCCGAACCTGCCGATCTGCAGCGGCGCCAACTCTGCCAGTATGATCATCCACTGGGCTATCTTGTCCCAGTCAACGTCCAAAGTTTCCGCAGCCTCGATGCACCTGTCCAAAGTTGTCTTGATGAGCACGAGGTCCGTAGTCGCGCCAACGCAAATGCTGACTGGGCTGGTCCCGCCCACAAAGGTATTCTCCGGCGACTGCGACGGCGCTGTGACAAGCCTCCCGAGGCTGTCCTTGATGAGGTAGTCCTCGTAGAAAGCGGCAACTTCTTTCAGGAACGGATACGCCGTGTTCGCCAGAAACTCCCGGTCCAGCCCATACTCCCACCGCCACCACAAATGGTCCGCCAACCACGCCGCCGCCCCTGTCCACACATCCCATCCCGGCGCTTCCGGTGTCGAGGACTCCCAGATGTCCGACTGGAGCGAGTAGTACACACCCCGGCAGCCATACAGATCCATCGCCGCTTTCCGGGCCTTGTCCAGATTGCGGGTTATGTAGCCAATCAGCGGGTCCGCGCACTCCGACAGGCCGCAGACCTCCGCAGGCCAGTAGTTCATCTGGACGTTCACGTTTTTGTGGATATCACAGTCCCACGGTGGCCTGAGTTCGTTGTTCCAGATGCCCTGGAGGTTGGCTGGCTGGTCGCAGTTGCGCGAGCTTGCAATCAGGAGATACCGGCCATACTGGAAGTAAAGCGCAGGCAATTCCGGGTCTTCCTCCCCCGCCCTCATCTGCTCCAGCCGCACATTGGTAGGCAGATCCGATTTGCTTCTATCGGTATCAATCTGCAGGGAGACCCTGTCGAAGTACGACCGGTGCTCCGCTATGTGCTCACTGCGCAGGAGGTCGTAGTCCGGGGGGATGCTGTCGAGGTGGGCGGTGCACCAGGCTTTGGGGTCGGCAACGTCGTAGTCCACCGCCATCGCCACTGCAACGAAGAAGTCCCTGGCGTTCTTCAGCGAGACTCCGCCACCACCGTCACTCGAGAGAACCCCGCTAACGCAGAATACCCTGGCCTCCGCGGCAAATCTGATGCCCTCGTCGAACTCTCCCGCGAACCCAAACCTGCTCCCCTCCGACCACAACTCCAGCCGGCACTCCGGGTCGAACTGCCTTTCAAGAGAGATTGCGCAGTCGAGTCCCTCCGGACTCTCCGATTCCACTCTATACACCAACACTTGCCGCACAGCCGACGCGAAGCAATCTTTGTGGACACCCACCCCACGGTAGTCGTAGTCCCCACTCACAATGCCGTCGCCCAAGTCGAGCCTTCGTTCGTAGATGGGTATATGACGGTCGCCGCCTTTGAACCCGATAAGCAGGTCGCCAACCGGTTGGTAAGGCTGCACCCTGCGCTCGTGCCCGCTGAGGTATTTGTTTGCGAGCTCCCCGGCCTCCATATACTGCCCGGCGAACAGCTTCTCCCGAATCTCCGGCAGGTGATGACTTACCGGCTGCGTGGTGCGGTCCTTTGTCTTGCCTCGCCAGAGGTTCTCGTGGTTCAGGGCGAGCCTGTCTACATAGGTCCCGCCGAAGACCATCGCGCCGATCCTGCCATTACCTATAGGAAAGCCATCGAGCCAGTTCTGCGCGGGACGCGTCAGCCTGATCACATACTCACCAGACAAGTCATCGCCTCCGAATGTATGGTATTCTATATAGGCAACTTACGCAGCGAAAGCCGCATTACCTTCCGGCGTGCCGGACCATCGACCGTCAGTATCGGAGGCCATGACCCCAATATGCTCACCAGACTTGTATTTCTATGCCTGCTCCTCGCCTGTATCGTGTCCCAAGGTATGTGCGTCGAACGGCACCCCCAGTGGCGCAGCGCCATCAAGCCCAGGGGGGTTCCAGCGGACACTCTAACTCTGGCGGTCCGTGGTGTTACATCATACCGGATTGTGCTGCCAGCGTCCCCTAATACGAAGGAAGTGAAGGCCGCAGGCGACCTGGCGATGTGGCTCGGAGAGATGACCGGCGCCAAGTTCCCCATCGTCCGCGAATCGGGCCTGTTCTTTCCGACGGGCAGGGAGATCAGTGTTGGCAATACTCTCTTGTTCAAGAAAGCTGGTACAGGTATAGATGTAAGGAAGCTGCGGCTGGATGGTTATGGCATTGCTGTGAAGGGCAGCACGCTGTTCATTGTTGGTGGGACACGCAGGGGGATTATCAACGGGGTATATTGCCTGCTGGAGGAAGACCTCAACTGCAGATGGTACGCCAAGGACACCACCAGCATACCTCACCTCCCGACCCTGAAATTCCGCCCGATGCAGAGGACCTACAACCCCAAGCTCGAGACCATGCGGGACATCTACTACTGCGATGCACTCCAGACAGACTTCTCCCTCAGAAACAAGCTCTTCGCGCTATATGGTTACGTCCCGGAGGAGTGGGGTGGGTATCTGAGCCTGCCGTTCCCAAGCGTGCATACCTACTTCACCTGGGTTCCTCCGGAGAAGTACTTCAATGATCATCCTGAATACTACTCGCTCAACAAGGGTGTTCGCGTGCCTCACCAACTCTGCATTACCAATGTCGATGTTCAGCGGATTATCATGACCAGCGTGAGGGAATACCTCACCGCGCACCCGACCACCAAGATCATCGATGTCTCTCCGTACGACGGCTGGGACTACTGCGAATGCCCGATGTGCGCCAAAGCGGTCGAGGCAGAGGCCAGCCAGATGGGGCCGCTGATGAAAGTGGTCAATGATGTGGCGGATATGGTGAAGAAAGAGTTCCCTGGAATCCTGGTCTCCACTCTTGCCTACAAGGACACTGTCATTCCTCCCAAGCACATTCGCCCCAGGGATAACGTGGTTATCTGGCTCTGCACCGATGCTCACTCGCCCCGCCGTCTCAACTTCGTCTATGAGACAAAGGTGACCGCCGATGCCATCAGGGCGTGGGGGAAGATAGGGGCCAAGTCCATCATCTGGGACTACCCCGTGGAGTTCAACTTCCTCGAGCCCAATATCAACCTGCCCGTGCTGGCGGACAACATCAGGTTCTATGTGAATAACGGCGCGAGCGGGGTTTTCCTTCAGTCCGCGCTGGATGACAACACCGCCGCGGATCATAGCTACGCGCGTTCATGGATTAGCTCCAAGCTGCTGTGGGACCAGTCCCTGGACACAAAGAAGCTGCTCGATGACTTCAACTATGGCTTCTACGGCAAGGTTGCGCCCCAGATGCGGGAGTATGACCTGCTTCTCTGGGACGCCTGGCTCGACTACCGCAAGAAGATGAATAACAAAGACTACCCCGGCCCGAGCCTCTGGGGGATGCTTCCCAAGGCGTGGAGTCTGATGCAGGAAGCGCAGAAGATTGCGTCGGACGACTCCGAACTGGTCCGCAGGGTAAGAGTCGCCCAGCTTCCGGTCCTATACAAGCTCGGCTGCATGGGGCCGGGAGATGATCTTGTCGGATACCTCGCTAAAGTCGACTACTTCGAGCAGACCGCCAGAGAGATGAAGTTCAGCCTGGTGGATGCCTTCGGCATCAAGGACATCGACACGCTGGTCAGCGGCTGGCGGCGCAACGCCCAACTGGACCTCTCCAAGCTCGGCGTTTCAACGCTGCCTACTGTCTGGAAATGCGCCACCGATCCCGGCAAAGCCGGCATTGACCAGAGCTGGTTCAAACCTGAGTTTGATGATTCATCGTGGAAAGATGTGCGGGTAGACCTCAACAAAGGCTGGGAAGAGCAGGGATTTGCCGACTACGATGGGTATGGATGGTATAGGACGAGCTTCCAAGTCACCGGCGAGACTCTCAAACAGCCGGGGCTGAAGATGCTCTTTGGGGCGGTTGATGAGGAGGCGGAAGTTTGGATCAATGGCCAAAAGGCCTGCGACCACACCATAGCCTCCACCGGCAAGATGGTGGAAGCCCTGTGGGACGAGCCGTTCCTGTTTGACCCCTCGCCGTATTTGAAAGAGGGCAACAACAACGTAGCTATAAGGGTTCACGACATGGGGCAGATGGGCGGAATCTGGAAGCCGGTATATCTGGTCTGGGGCGAGCTTCTCCCCAATCCCCGAGAGCTTCTAGCCATGACACAAAGAAAGGCCGCCGAAGGCAAGTAGCAGATGTAGCGCATTACGACAGTGCCACGTCACCCTGAACTTGATTCAGGGTCCACGGGCTCGCGGAATGGATGCCGGATCAGGTCCGGCATGACGTGAACCTACCGACTGGTCCCCGCATTGACCAGCCCAGCCCTTTCGAGCTAACATAGCACAACATCACAGTCCACATCAGGAGCAATACTCTTATGAAATACACTCTTGGTATCGATTTCGGGACCCTCTCCGCACGGGCGGTGTTGGTGGACGTCTCCACCGGCAGGGAGATCGCTTCGCGGGTCTATGGATACTCAAACGGGGTGATCGACGAGACTCTTCCCACCTCCGGCGAAAAGCTGCCGCCGGATTGGGCGCTGCAGGACCCCAGGGACTACATCGATTCTCTCACTGAGACCATCCCCGACGTCATCAAGGAATCAGGCGCGAACCCGGCGGATATTATCGGCATAGGCATAGACTTCACCGCCTGCACCATGATGCCTATAGATAATGAAGGCAAGCCGCTGTGCTTTGACCCGAAGTGGGAGAAGAACCCGCATGCGTGGGTCAAGCTCTGGAAGCACCACGCAGCGCAGCCGGAAGCCAACAAGATAAATGAAGTCGCGGCCAAGCGGGGAGAGAAGTTCCTGCAGAGATACGGCGGCAGGATCAGTTCGGAGTGGTTCTTCTCAAAGGCCCTGCAGATCTTGGATGAAGCCCCGGAGGTCTATGAAGCAGCCGACAAGCTGATCGAGGCTACCGACTGGGTCATCCTCCAACTCACAGGCCAGGAGACCCGCAACGCCTGCACCGCCGGTTATAAGGCAATGTGGGAGAAAGAGACCGGTTTCCCGTCCGAAGAGTACTTCGCGGCTCTGGACCCGAGGTTTGCCAAGGTAGTTGACCAGAAAATGAGCCGATGTGTCTCCGCTATAGGCGAAAAGGCGGGTGAACTGGGTCCGGAGATGGCTGGCAAACTTGGCTTGGTTGCTGGTACTGCGGTAGCCGTGGCTAATGTGGATGCCCACGTGGCAGTCCCGGCGGCAACTGTTACCAAAGAAGGCATCATGGTAATGATAATGGGCACAAGCACCTGCCACATGGTTCTGGGCAAGGAGCCGAGGATCGTGGAGGGGATGTGCGGGTACGTGGAAGACGGGATCCTGCCGGGGTTCTTTGGTTTTGAGGCCGGGCAGTCGTGCGTGGGGGACCACTTCGCATGGTTCGTGGAGAACTGCGTGTCGGAGTCGTATGTGAAGGAAGCGCACGCGGCAGGGATAACTGTCCATGAGCTTCTCAGCCACAAGGCGTCGAAGCTGAAGCCGGGCGAGAGCGGTTTGTTGGCGCTGGACTGGTGGAACGGCAACCGGAGCGTGCTGGTGGACGCCGACCTCACGGGAATGATGCTTGGCTTTACCCTCAATACCAAACCCGAGGAAATCTACCGGGCCTTGATCGAGGCCACCGCATTTGGCACCCTGATGATCATCGAAGCTTTCCAGGAAAACGGCGTGGCAGTCAACGAGATAGTGGCCTGCGGCGGCCTGCCGGAGCGCAATGAGATGCTGATGCAGATATACGCGGATGTCACCAACCGGGAGTTCAAGGTAGCGGAGTCCGGCCAAACCTGCGCGCTGGGGTCGGCGATGTGGGGGGCTGTGGCGGCAGGAAAGTCGCGCGGCGGATACGACAAGATAGAGGATGCCGCGGCGAAAATGGCCAGAGTCAAAGACAAGACCTACAAACCCGACCCCGCAGCCCATGCCATCTACGCCAAGCTCTTCGCCGAGTACAAGAAACTCCACGACTACTTCGGCCGAGGCGAGAACGACGTGATGAAGAGGCTGAAGGCGATCAAGGCGGGTTGACGGGGAAGACGGAATTAACATGGATGTACAGGATAGACAGGATACGGTACTGACCACAGCCGCCTTTCCCCTCTCCTCCGCGCGGGAGAGGGTAGGGTGAGGGCCGTCCTATCAACGAACAAAGAAACGAGGCATTAAATGAACATCAAAGAGACAATCTACACACGCCGTTCGGTGCGGCGGTATCTGGACAAGCCGGTTGAGAAGACCAAGATCGAGGAGATCATAGCTGCCGCGGCGCAGGCGCCTTGCGCTATGAGGTCGCAGCCGTGGGCGTTCGCGGTGATCACCGACAAGGAGACGCTCAAGACCATATCGGACCGATCTAAGAAGAACATACTTGGTATTCTGGACCACGCTCCGGTACTTGAGAATTACCGCGCCATGCTGGAAGACCCCACATTCGATATCTTCTACTCCGCGCCGGCGCTTGTTCTGGTCTGCGCCAAGCCCAATCTGAGTCCGGAACCCGCCACCGACTGCTGCCTGGCCGCCGAGAACCTGATGTTGATGGCCCGCAGCCTGGACCTTGGCACCTGCTGGATAGGGTTTTCCTACGGCTACCTCAACACCCCGGAAGCCAAAAAGGAACTGGGCATGCCGGATGGTGTCTCGGTTGTTGCGCCGATTATAGTCGGTTATGCCGATGGCGAGATGACCACAATGGAGAAGGACCCGCCGGAGATGTTGTTTTGGAAGTAGGAATGCGTAACAGTTGAGTAACGATGAGTACAGGACTCGCAGGATCGTACGTGCCCCTCACCCCAACCCTCTCCCCGCGAGGCCGGGGAGAGGGGGTTTCGGACACCGAGCTGTTACGTGAACGGACGCCGACTATTCAGCGTTGTATTAGTAGGAGGTAGCAAGGTGGTATCAATGTACAGGTTACTCATATCAGTTGCCGCGCTTATTGTCGTGGCGTCACAATCGTGCGCAGCGCCAACGCGTCCTGCCCCGCTGTGGGATGTGGACGCGATTCGGCAGGCTCCGAAATTCGAGTGGGTGAAGCAGGACAAGACTCTGTCCTCTCTGCTCTACGAGGGCGAAACCTACCAGGGCAGGCCGACGCGCATATTCGCCTACTACGCCCTGCCCGATAGCTTCAAGGGGAAGCTGCCGGCGGTGGTGCTGGTTCACGGAGGCGGAGGAACTGCGTACCCTCACTGGGCGCAGATGTGGGCGAAGCGCGGATACGCTGTTATCGCGATGGATCTCACAGGCAAAGGCCCCGATGGGGCGAGGCTTCCCGACGGTGGCCCCGCGCTGGTTCCGACGCCCGGGGACAACACCACGCCGCTGCGTGATATGTGGACTTACCAGTCAGTCTCCAATGTGATGCGGGCGGTGTCTCTAGTGTCGGCTATGCCCGAGGTGGACAGTAAGCGCATAGGGATTGTGGGTATATCCTGGGGCGGGTTCCTCACCTGCCTGGTATCCGGCGTGGATACAAGGCTCAAGGCTGCCATCAGCGAATACGGCAGCAGTTTCGCCGGCAATCCCGACAGCGTGCTCGATCCACCGCTCCGTGGGCTGTCCGAGGCTCAGCGCACATTGTGGACCCAGACATTCGATCCTCTCAAGTACCTCCCAAAGGCCCGAATGCCCATTTTGTTCATATCAGGGATCAAGGATGTAGCGTTTCCAGCCGACAGCCTTCGGGACAGCTATAGACTGGTGAAGAACCGGACTCTGTGCGTGACGGTTGGCATGGAGCACGGCTATTCCCAGGCTTGGGACCCCATCGAGCCAATGATCTACATGGACTCCCAACTACAGCGCGGCATCCCATTGCCCGATATCCGGTCTTTCACCCGTAAGGGCGATCTGACCACCGTACTGTTCATGTCCAGTCTGCCCATCAAGGCCGCCCAGCTTCACTACACGCTGGACACCGGCTCGTGGCCTCTGCGGAAATGGGAATCGGTGGATGCTACCCTGCAGCGCAACAAGGCAACTGCCCAGATTCCAGCAGGCAGGCCGATCACATACTTCCTCACCGTCACCGACAGCCGTGGCGCCACATCCAGCACGGAGCACGAGATAATCCCCAGGTAGACACCACCTCGTCACCATAGATACACCATTAGAAAGGGTCGGAGTTCCTCACTCCGGCCCTTTTTTGCGCAATTCCCCAAGCATTCGCAGAAATTTCTCAACTATTTTTCGACGCCTCCATGCCCCCAAATAGCCTCAAATTGGGGTGTGGCAGGGTGGCTGCGACGGCTGCCGCGAAGTTTTTGTGGTTTCTCATGGAGGAATAATTGAGTGCTATGTGTAAAAGTTTAACTGTCAATACCTTGACAGGCAGTAAGCGACTGGTATACAATGTGAGACATCGTGGATTGTAGCACGAAAACAGGGAATTAGGCCATCATGCTTGGCGGATCATACAAACACTCAATAGACTCGGCTTCAAGGTTCGTGATGCCTTTCGAGATCCGTGCCGACCTCGGCAGGGAGTTCTTCATAGGTAAAGGCGTCGGGTGTTTGTGCGTGTTCCGGACTGAGTATGTGGAGAGCCTTCAGAAGCAGATTGCTGAAGTCAGTGGCCCGATAGCTGCGATTCTTGACCCCAACGTCGCTAGAATCAACCGACACCTTTTCTCCGAGATGGTTGCCACCAGGAGCGACGCCCAGAACCGCACCCCCCTTACCCCCGAGCAGAAGCGTTATGCCGGCATCACCACTGAGGTGATGATAGTTGGATGCGGGACATATCTTGAGTTGTGGTCGCCGGAGCGGTGGATTGGCTACCAGGCCAACAACGAGTACGACTCGGGGGTCATCGCTTCCGGAGCCGCGCTGCTGGCCCAACTGGCAGCGAAAGCGAGAGAGCAGGCGGATGGAAGAGTTTCACCAGCCGGTACTGCTTAAAGAGACTGTCGATCTCCTGGCTATAAAGCCGGGTGGAGTTTACGTCGACGCGACGTGCGGTTTTGGCGGACATTCCGCTGAGATACTGGCCAAGATCGGCCAGGCTGGTTTGCTCATTGCCATAGACAGAGATAGAGACGCGCTGGAACATGCGGGCAGACGGTTGGCCCAGGTGGGCGGTAGGTTTGTTGTGAAGCAGGCCAACTACACCAGCCTCCCGACCATTCTCGCTGAACTCGGTATAGCTGGGCTGGATGGAATTCTGTACGACTTTGGGGTCTCATCTTTTCAGCTTGATACTGATCGCGGATTCTCTTACCAGCGGGATCAAAGGCTGGATATGCGTTTTTCACAGGATGAGAGCATCCCGGATGCCGCAGCCTATGTGAACAACCTGTCGGAGCACGACCTGGCCGACGTGCTGTGGCGTTATGGCGAAGAGAGGTATTCTCGCCGCATCGCCAGGGCGATTGTGGAAAAGCGGAGCGCGGAGCGGATAGAGACTACAGGCCGGCTGACCAAAGTGATTCTGGGAGCAGTGGGAGGTTTGTATAGGGGACAGAGCATTCACCCCGCAGCCCGAAGCTACCAGGCATTGAGAATATACGTGAACTCGGAATTGGAGAGTGTCCAGCGCGGGATCGAGGCGGGAATAGAGGCGCTGCTGCCGTTGGGGCGAATATGCGCGATCTCATTTCATAGCCTGGAAGACAGAATAGTTAAGTCTGCCTATATTGCGCACACCGGGAAGTGCACTTGTCCACCCAGGATCCCGGAGTGCAGGTGCGGAGCGAAACGCACCCTGAGCGTGTTGACCAGGAAGCCTGTTATGGCTTCGGAGACTGAAATTGCGGCTAACCCGCGAGCATCGGCGGCCAAGCTGAGGTGCGCGGAAAAGATAGGGCCTGAGGAGAACTGACATGGCAGTGTCTGCGCGGAGAAAAGTAGTTCAAGACTTCGAGAATTGGGATGACTCATTTGGGGCCGGCATACACGGGTCCAGAGCGCAGCGTGCCAGAAGGCGCACCATAGGCAAGTTAGTGTGGGTGGTCCTTGCATTGGTGGCGGTCTTTGGCTGGGTTGTGGTGTATGCCAATGTCAGCGCGCTGGGCAATCATCGCACGATACTGCTCCAGCAGTACAACCGCGAACTGCGCACCAACGAGCGCTTGAAAGCCCAGTGGCAAGGCAAGATATCTCCGGAGCGAATTGCGCAGGCCGGTCCGGAATCGTCGATGGTGTATCCGAGCGGGTGTGACAATGTCAAACCGCAGGCCGTAGCCAAAGCCGGCCAGACTATCAGGTAAGGCTGCGGCGAACGTCGAATTTAGACGCTGAGGTTCGGGAACTAAGTATATGTCGGGGTGGCACGTACGTACTCTCTGTCCAGAATGGGCAATTCCACCCCTATTACTCAAGTTGACTATGCGGTATCTTGTATATGCTTGGTAGTAACCGGAAGTCCTTGACCGTGTGGAGGGATAGGAAATGCTGAATCGGATAACCAAGCTGTTTCGGGACGAAGCAGGCGCAACTATGGTGGAATATGCGCTCATGGTGGCCCTGATTGCCCTGGTTTGCATTGTTGCAGTGACCTCGCTGGGTGGCAACGTGAGAAGCGAGATTGGCGAGGCAAGCGACGAAATGGCCCGGTAGCACGGGGCCAGATGAAGTACTTCCCGGGAGTTCGCAGTCAAGGGAAGCGGACCAGACGCTGGAAAGCGATCATATCTAAGGAGGAAAAGGAAATGGTGGAGCGAATTAGAGGGCTGTTCAAGGACGAAGAGGGTGCAACGATGGTTGAGTACGCGCTGATGGTAGCGCTGATCGCCGTTGTCTGTATCGCTGTTGTTACCTCGCTGGGCAGTGGCGCCAGCGGCAAGTTCCAGGAAGCCACCGACGCTGTGGCCCCGTAGTTTGGCCTGGATCCTCTCCGGGGGTTGCGTGAAACCGTGGGAGATGGACGACCTCAGTAATCAAGCTGAATAGAGAAATGAATACCGACGAGTAGTATCCAAGAACCAGTAAGTAGAAAAACAAAGACAAGGAGAGAATGCAAATGGTAGACCGAATCAAAGGGCTGTTCAAGGACGAAGAGGGAGCAACAATGGTTGAGTACGCGCTGATGGTCGCGCTGATCGCCGTCGTCTGCATCGCCGTCGTTACATCGCTTGGCTCCGGCGCAAGCGGCAAGTTCCAGGAAGCCACCGACGCTGTGGCTCCGTAGTTCGTTTTGAATACGCTCCGATGGTCGCTTTCGCGGCCATCGGAAGCGCAAGACCGAAGTATCATAGCTGAATAGACAACCGAATATTGATTGGTAGTATCAAAGAACCGAATATCGCAAAATCAGAGACAAGGAGAGAGTGCAAATGGTAGACCGAATCAAAGGGCTGTTCAAGGACGAAGAGGGAGCAACAATGGTTGAGTACGCGCTGATGGTCGCGCTGATCGCCGTCGTCTGCATCGCCGTCGTTACATCGCTTGGCTCCGGCGCAAGCGGCAAGTTCCAGGAAGCCACCGACGCAGTGGCCCCGTAGTTCTAGCTCAGCAGTACACTGCCGGTCCTGCGTGCGGAATATTGCACGCGGGACCGGCTTGATGAATCGTTTTCTGAGGTGTTCTTGTGTTGGATTCCGTGCAGGTGTGGACAATTGGGTTTATGGCTATAGTGCTGGTAGTTGCCACCTACACGGACATCAGATATGGAAAGATCTACAACTGGACCACCCTGCCCGCCATTCTTCTGGGGCTTGGCTTGAGTACTTACGGCGATGGGTGGATAGGACTGCTCATGAGCGCCGGTGGAGCCGTGTTGGTGATGGCGCTCTTCCTCGTCTTCGGCCCCATGGTGGGGATCGGGGGAGGGGATATCAAGCTTCTGATGGCTGTTGGCGCCCTTATGGCGCTGCCGCTGTCCATTTGGGCCCTGCTCTACTCCGCAGTCATCGGAGGGGTGATGTCGGTGTTTGTAATGGCCAGGCACAAGGCCTTGCTCTCCACCACCCGAACGATGGCGTCCAACCTCTACTTGGGTTTTCTCACCAAGTCCAAGACCGATGTGGCTTCCGGATCGATACAAGTGAAATTTCGTTACAGTCCAGCAATACTTATTGGCACTGTACTTGCTATAATAATACATGGCCCAAAACTATGGGCCTAGTTCGGAGTCTGAAGCCTGGTTAGAGCCAGGCGGGCAAAGAGAGAAAAATGTACACCCGGCGACAACAAGTGACAAGTATCGGTGTCCTGAAGGGCAACAAGAGAGGGGCGGCAATGGTCGAATTTGCGATCGTTTGCATGCTCCTGCTTACGCTTGTCTTTGGGATTATAGAGTTCGGTCTGGTAATCAGAGATTCGATCACGCTGAAACAGGCAGTGCGCGAAGGCGTGAGAGCTGCCTCGCTCAGTAAGTCCTCTTCTGAGGTGACTGCCGTTGTGACAGCTAGCTTGGTGGGTCTGGATACCGCCAGACTCAGTGGTATAACAGTGTACTATAGGGTGCGCACGGGCACCGGGTGGCCCACAACCTGGGTCACTGGAACTCCTGATGCCATCCCGGCGTCGGCCGAGGTGCAGTTGAAAGTAAAGGGTCAATACTCTCACGCTCTGGTTACTGGCGGGCTTTTCGGATCGTCTCCTATAATCCTGAGATCCGAAATGGTGATGCGGCGAGAATAGCCTACTGCGATTACGCAGTCACAGGCAAGCAGCCTTTCTGAGGAGGCAGGCAGATGATGACACTAAACTTGAACCGGTATGGAAACAAACGGGGAGCAACTCTGCTCACTGTTGCTATTGCGTTAGTTGCGCTGTTTGCGGTGGCAGCCCTCGCGATCGACTTGGGTATGCAGTCTTTCGCCGGACAGCAATGCCAGGATGCCGCAGATGCCGCCGCGATGGCGGGGTGCGCGCAACTGCGACTGGGTATGGATCCAGCCGCAGCGAAGACGGCCGCAATCGAAGGCGCCGCAGGCAACAAAGTGGCAGGAACTGCGGTGACGGTGACGACCGCTGACGTCACCGTCGGCGCGTGGAATTCCACAACCAAAACAGTAACCACTTGGGACCCTACAGCGACCCAGGTGGCTGTCAAGGTGGTTGTTCGACGCACGGCAAGCTCGCCGGACGGTCCAATCCCAACGTATTTCGCCAGAGTAATAGGGAAAAATAGTGTCGAGGTCACGAGGACTGCGATTGCAGGATTGGTGGTGGATGCGCACGTCCGCGCCCCTCTTGGCTTCATGATCGTGCAGGACGGGTCATCCTCTTTCAGCTCGGCTTGGAACTCTGCGGTCGATGCCGATGTGGGTTTGTTCAACCTTATCAATGGGGTCTCGGTCTCGGGGGATGCGGCAGGGATTGTCACATATAACTGCGCGCTATCCGAATCGTATCTGCGATCGGCGGGTCTGTGGGACTACTACCGGTCTTACCCCTCGTACAACACCGGCATCAAGTACACAACCGACAGCGGCGGCAGGCCCAGAAAGACGACTGACGAAGGGGTTACCAGCTCCAGCGGATCGGTCAGGGCGATGGTTGGGACTCTGACAGACTACAACACAAGCGATCACACAAACCTGCCGACGGCGATCTACAAGGGCGGGAGACTGGTCAAGAACGGGTTGTGTTGGGGGGATACCGACACAGGCGCAGGCCTGAACTATGCGATAGACAGGATCGTCGCAAAGGGGTTTCCGTCCACGACAGATAAGGCGATAATCCTGGTCAGCGACGGAATGCCCCACAGTGTTGACGGGACCTCCGCCACAAACGCCCTGAAGACCAAGGCGATAACTGCGGCTAACCGGGCCGAGGGACTTGGGATCACTATCCACACGATCACGCTCTCCGGTTCATCGGGAGCTGACTACGCGTTCAATGAGAGTCTGATACGCAATGGCGGATATTCCCTGCGTGCGGCAGACGCCACCAAGCTGCGCGACCTGCTTATATCCGTAGGCACGATCCTTGTAGGGCGCACGAAATTGCTGCAGTGATTCCCGCTGAGGTAACCATGGAATATGGAGATGGACAGGTTTTCAGGCGTCCTGGCCGACGGGAGTAGGACCTCCGAAAGTGAGAGGAGTATGAGATGAACAGATTGCCGAGGAATGCCATTCTAGGGGCGGCTATTGTGATGGGTCTGGTAGCCGCCTTTCTGGCGTACTCCTATATGTCCAAACCGTCTGTCGAGACGGCCGGCACGGCGCAGATTGTGACCGCGAAGGCCAGCATCACGGCAGGCGCGATCCTAACGTCGGATATGCTACAGATGCGCAACCTTGATGTAGCCAATATACCGCCGGATACAGTAACGGATATCCAGGAGGCGGTGGGGAAAGTAGTAGTGCAGGACATCAAGTCCGGAGAGCCTGTCACCGCCGGGAGTCTTTCGGAGAAGTCTCGTTTGTCGCAGAGGATTCCGAAGCTGATGCGGGGGGTCACGGTGGCCATCGATCCTATCATTGGTGTTGGAGGGTACTTGGAGCCGGGAGACAGGGTTGACGTCGCCGCGACTTACAGTTCAAATGATGGGACTATGACCAAGATCGTCCTACAGAATGTGCAGCTTATCGCGATAGGTTCCGAAGTTGTTGAGGAGAAGCAGGCCAGCGCGGACGAGAACGCAAAGACGGTTCCCAAAACCCAGACTAACGCGACCCTGGCTGTTATGCCCAGCGAGGCGGAGAAACTGATCCTGGCTGAGGCGAAAGGGAAATTGAGGCTGGTTCTGCGGCGCTCCGATGACACTACATATACTCAGACAAAGGGCATGAGCAGTCGAGCTCTGTTCGGCATCATACCTTCGGATGTGGCGCCGAAAGGCATGGATCTTCCTCCTCTGCCTCCTCGGCCAAGGCCGGCCCCGTCGCCATTGGTTCCTCCGTTGCCGGCGCCACTCGCGTTCGGGAGATATGAGATCAAACCCCGGCCTTCGGCTGAAACCCAGACTCCGCCGAAGAAGACCATAGAGATCATTCGAGGAACCAAAGTAGAGCAGACCACGGTAGATAGATAGGTTTTCAAGTGCAGGCGGGTAATACCCGCTTGAGGGAGGTAGGGGCGCCATGCGCATAAGCACGAGCACAGGTAGACCCCACAGTGATATGAAAAGGCCGTTCAAACTCCGAATAGTCCTGGTTTGTGTCGTAATCATAGTTTGGTCGTTTGCCGGGTTGGTTGGTGCGCGCGCAGCCTCGGCTGTTCCTGAGAGAACAATGCTGGTGGGCGATAGCGTTGTTGTGGAGTGCCGCAACCTCACCCGCGTAGCCATCAGCGATCCTGACACTGCCGATATAAGCGTGCCGTCATCCACAGAACTGATGATCGTCGCGAAAACGCCCGGCAAGACTACGTTGTACATTTGGGACGCCGCCGGACGCAGGTCAGTTACGATTGCCGTCGAAGATGCCAAGCTCGATATGGCTAAGCTCATCGCTGATGTCACGAGGCAGATAGACGATAATCGGATAACCGCCAGAGGCGTGGGCAACACCGTGATTCTGGAGGGAACCGTTGCCAGCGAGGCGGAGTCTGCCCGCGCGGGGGCGATTGCGGAGGCGGTTGCCGAGGTGACAGTTTTCCGAGGTTCCACTTCCGGTGGAAAAGACACGGAAGTCAAGACAACCTCAATGCCTGCCGGCGAGTCGTTTATCCTGGAGAAAGTGGCGACTCAGAAGGAGCAGTCGGTAGGATCCCGGTATGGTAGCCGCGTTCCCAAGATTGTTAATATTATCCGGATAGGGAAGGCCTTCGGTGAGATCAGTGTACGCACGCTGGAGACTGCTTCCGCGATCAAGCAGGCATTGAACAACCCGAGCCTGACTGTTCAGTCCTTTCCGGGCAGTGTAATCATCATCGACGGCATCGTCGGCACTCAGGCCGAGGTCGACCACGTCAGCCTGCTTCTGAAAGGTTGGTCGAAAGAGGGTAAGGATGACAAGGGTGTCAGCCCATCGGGCGAGAATGTCGAGACGGTCACAATGGTCAACGCGGTGACGATAAACACCTCGATAGCCCGTCAGATTCTGCTCCGCGTGCAGGTTGTCGATGTGAACAGGGACAATACCAAGGACCTCGGACTTGAGTGGGGAGATCTACTAGATAATCATACCGTCCTTGATCAACCTTTCATAATCGGTCAGTTGCTATTGGGACCTACCAAAATTGAGAATACGCAGCATATACTAAAGAATCCAATAGGCGCGAGGATAATGGCCTTGGAGGAGCAGAAGAAGGCCAAGACTCTGGCCAAGCCCAACCTGCTGGTGCTGGACGGGAAGGAAGGCACCATACTGGTGGGCGGGGAGATTCCGGTCCCGGTCGTTCAAGGAGGAGCAGGCGGCGGTATCACCATCGAGTGGAAGCCCTTCGGTGTTCGCCTGACCTTCCAGCCGGTGATTACCGGCAAGGACAATATCCAACTGAAGTTGATGCCTGAGGTAAGCACTCTGGATTTCGCGAATGCCGTTACTCTCAGCGGGTTCCAGATACCCGCAATGCGCACGCGCAGGGCAGAGACGACAGTGAACGTGATCGATGGCCAGTCTCTCGCCATCGGTGGATTGTTGCAGAGCGACACCTCGAAGGTGGTGAGGAAGATACCGCTTCTGGGTGATCTGCCGATAATTGGAGAGCTGTTTAGGACGCGAAGCTGGACCAAATCGGAAACTGAGCTTGTGATTGTGATAACGCCGGAGATAGTCGAGCCGACTGCCACGGCGTCAGCGACTCCTTAGCACTGGAAAGGCCGGAATGATGGTAACAGACGTACTGATAGCCGAGCGAGACCCGAAAGAGAGAAACCACATAAGAGAAGTCGTGGCTTCGTGTGGCGAATGCAATATCGTCGGGCTTGCGCGGGACGGCCAGGAAGCTGTCCAGATGGCTATGCAGTTGCGTCCGCACATGGCCTTTGTTTCCGGCGATCTGCCGGGGCAGACAGCGCTGCAGACTTGTGAGATGATCAGTTCGCTTGCTCCGGATGTTATGACCATTCTCCTGGTAAAGTCCAAGACTCAGGACACGGTTGACGGAGCAATGAGGGCGGGGATCAGAGCGATTCTGACTGTACCGCTGGATGTCAACCAGGTTGAGGGGCTGGTTTCCACTCTCGTGGCGGCCAGGGAGAGGCGGGCGGCGCCGGAACTGCAGGAATGGAGCGATCCCACCAAGTTTCCAAAGGTGATCGCAGTCACTGGAGCGAAGGGAGGGGTGGGCAAGAGTACTATCGCCTGCAACCTGGCGGTCACGCTTGCGAAACAGTTCCCGGGCAAGGTTGCTATCCTCGACCTGTACACGCAATTTGGCGATATCGCGACCATGTTCAACGTGGCGCCCAAGCGAAATGTGGCTGAACTAGAGGAGACTTACAGAGATCTGGACAACGAACTCCTGAACAACTATATTACCCACCATTCCTCAGGGGTGGATATACTGGTCACGGCGGAAGACCCGCTGCCACTCGATGCCATAGGCCCTGATTGCGTAGACACACTTCTCTATATCCTCAAACGAAATTACCGGTTCACGGTGGTAGATCTACCCCCGATGCTTCACGAGACGACTTTCCACGTGCTGGCCCACTCGTATTGCATCGTTCTGATATCCAACCTCATGGATGTCACAACGGTTACTGATACCAAAAAACTGCAGGATGCCCTGATCAACGCTCGAATACCCAAAGAGAGCATCCGAGTTGTGCTCAATCGAGTGGCCAAAGTCAACAGGCTCAACAGCGAGGATGTCTCGCAACTGCTCGACACCCCGATCCTGGCTCACGTGCCCAACGAACAGGGCTTGGCAGCGTCGACCAATGAAGGCATACCATACGTCCTCAAGGACGGAAACTCGCCGCTCAGCCAAAGTTTGAACCGGATGGCGCAGATACTTATTGACGGACTCGAGACTCAGGGCGCCCACAACGAACGCCCAGAGAAGAAGAACCCGTTTGCTGCGTTCATGCAAGGAGCTAAGTAGTGGCGACTCTGGACGCTAGAAAAGGATCGGCCTGGGAAAGCGCGGGGACAGATTCAAAGAATGTCCTCCAAATGAAGGGCAAAGTCCACGAACGCCTGATGGATGAAATGGATCCCGGCGAGTTGAGCCGTATGGAACGCTCGGCCGTCGCCATTGAACTCCACGGCATCGCCAGCCGCATTCTGTCTGAAGAGGGCGTTGCCCTGCCGATGCGGACACGCGAACTGATCATCTCCGATGTTCTGGATGACATCCTCGGCTATGGGCCCATCCAGCCGCTGCTGGATGACCCCGAAATCACGGAAATCATGGTCAATGGCCCTAGTCATGTGTATATCGAGCGCAAGGGAAAGATCACGCTGACAGAGAGAATCTTCCGAAATGACGCCCACGTGATGCGCATTATCGAAAAGATAGTTATGCCGTTGGGCAGGCGCATAGATGAGAGTTCGCCAATGGTCGATGCGCGACTGCCGGACGGGTCCCGGGTCAATGCAATTATCCCGCCGTTGTCTGTGCGAGGGCCGGTCCTTACAATCAGGAAGTTTTCTCGCGACCCATACGGTATTCAGGATCTCGTCAACTTCGGGTCCCTGACCCAGGATATGGCTACTTTTCTGGAGGCGTGTGTAAACGCGAAGCTCAACATCATTGTTTCCGGTGGCACCGGCAGCGGCAAGACCACCACGCTCAATGTGCTCTCTTCGTTCATCCCAAATGACGAAAGAATAGTCACCATAGAGGACGCGGCGGAACTGCAACTTCAGCAGGAACACGTTGTGACCTTAGAGAGTCGGCCAGCCAACCTGGAAGGAAAAGGCGAGATCAGCATACGGATGCTTGTGAAGAACGCCTTGAGAATGAGGCCGGACCGGATTATCATCGGAGAAGTGCGAGGAGGGGAAGCCCTGGACATGCTTCAGGCAATGAATACAGGGCACGACGGTTCCCTTGGCACAATCCACGCCAATAACCCGCGAGACTCGATCTCCAGACTCGAGACAATGACTCTGATGTCCGGAACAGAGCTACCTTCCAAGTCCATAATGGAACAGATTGCCGCAGCCATCCACTTGTTGGTCGTTCAGAACCGAGTCAGGGATGGCTCGCGCAAGATCACCTCCGTAACGGAGGTTCAGGGGATTGAAGGCGGCGTGGTCATACTCCAGGACATATTCCGATATGACCAGACCGGTGTGGACCTGCAGGGGAAAGTCGTCGGTCAGTTCACGCCGACCGGTCTCCGCCCCAAGTTTATGGATCGTCTAGCCCAGCAGGGGCTGGACTTGCCCGCCAGTATCTTCGGAGCGAGGTGAGGACGAATGAACCCCCTAGTTGCTGCTGTTCTTGCTTTCGTTCTCTCGGCCGGAATTGTGGCGGCAGTTGGGCTAGCACTCGCCGGACGACAGAGTTCCGCCGCCGAGAGACTCAAGAGACTTGCATATCCTGAATTGGAAGCTCCGGTTCGGGTGCAGCCTCAAACGAGCAGCAGCAAGAGAGACCTGCTGCCGACAGTCAGTTCTATTCTCTCCAGCAGGGGGCTTACTGAGAAGCTGTTTGCGGCGATCACTGCAGCAGGCCTGCCGGTGAGGCCGAGCGAGTTTTTGGGAATAATCGCGGCTCTGGTCATTGTGTCGCAGGTTCTGGCGCTATTGATAGCAAAGAACGCCATTGGCAACTTACTGTTCGGCGCCGTTGCCATTGGCATACCAATTGTTGTGCTAAAGTCACTGCAGAGTAAGCGGCAGCAGGCTTTCAACAACCAGATAATGGACGCCCTCACAATGATCGCCTCAGCGCTGCGGTCGGGTTTCAGTTTCCTCAGAGCGATGCAGACTGTCGCTGCGGAGATGCCGCTTCCAATCTCACAGGAGTTTCAGCGGGTCATTGATGAGGTGAATGTGGGGCGTACCATTGAGGATGCGCTCAGGAGCGTCGTAACCAGGGTCAACAGTTACGACTTTGACCTGGTGGTCAGCGCGGTTCTCATACAACTACAGGTCGGCGGGAACCTTGCCGACATACTTGACAGCATATCAGAGACTCTTCGTGAGAGAGTCCGGATAGTGGGTGAGATGAAGGCAATGACTGCGGAAGGGAAGATATCCGGCATCATATTGATGGCGCTTCCTTTCGTAATGGCTCTTGTGCTCATGTCGGTCAACCCGGGTTACATGACCATACTGATTAAGGAGCCTTTGGGACGAATCATGATTGTGGTGGCAATTGTCCTCCAGATCATTGGCGGACTCGTCATAAAGAAGATGCTGGACATTGATGTATAGGGAGACAACGAGATGATGCTCGCGCTGGCCATAGCGCTCGTATTTGGCGCAGTGACATTCTTGATACTGGGCATCGCGATGAAGTCAGAAAGACAACTCCTGAAGGATCGCATGCTGCAGCGCGCCCAGACGGGCAATATTGCGACCAGTTCCGTGGAGTTGGAGTTCAACAGTTCCATGAAGGAGCGCGTTGCGTTGCCGTTCTTGCGCAAGCTTGCCGGCATAGCCGAAAGCACAACCCCTGCCGGGGCGATGCGACTAATCGATGAAAAGCTGGAAAGCGCGGGAAGGCCACACGGAATCGGAGCCAGGGAGTTCACCGGCTTGAAAGTCCTGTCGATGGTGTTGTTTGCCGGAATGGCCTTTGCAGCTCTGAAATTCGCTCCCCTTCAACCTATACACAGACTCTGCGCCTTTGGATTCCTGCTGATCTGTGGCATGATGATGCCGGGATACGTGCTTGGGCAAGCCATAGCCAAACGGCAACTCGCAATCCGCAGGGTGCTTGCGGACACGTTGGACTTGCTTGTGGTGAGCGTTGAGGCCGGCCTGGGGTTTGATCAGGCGATGCAGAGGGTGGTAGACAAGTTCGATAACCCGCTGGCCAGGGAACTTGAGCGCGCTTTGCAGGAGATGAGGTTGGGTAAGCTCCGTGCCGAAGCTCTCAAGGACATGTCCAGACGGGTGAATGTACCTGAACTGACTTCGTTCGTTGCGGCGATCTGTCAGGCTGACCAGTTGGGTGTTAGCATTGCCAAGGTGCTTCGGGTGCAGAGTGACTCAATCAGGACCGCCCGGAGCCAAAAGATACGCGAGGCTGCCGGGAAGCTTCCGGTGAAGATGCTGATACCAATGGTCTTCTTTATATTCCCGTCGATCTTCGTGGTCCTGGGCGCTCCGGCAGGCATTGGTATCGCGAGAGCGTTCGGGATGATTCCTTAACTGGCGGCCAATCGGACTGCCACCATAGCGGCGCACATGAACACAATAAGAGTCATCGCCGGCGAATAGAGAAGTGTCTCACCGCCGGCGATAAACAAAACCAGTAAGAGCCGGAGCAGCAGTTGAGGCACAGTCCGATGAATGATAAGCGAGCTGACAGCATGAAGTCCAGAGTCGTTTGGATATTCTGCATCCTCGTGGCTCTATATCTGCTGCTTGTCGGCAAGCTGGTCGAGGTCCAGGTTGTCAGAGCCGGGGCTTACAGTGAGTGGGGCGATGAGTGGCGCGAAGTGCGCATCCCGATCCCTGCCACCAGGGGCCGTATCCTCGACCGAAATGGCCGCGGGCTGGCTGTAAACATAGAGAGCGCCACCCTGGTCAGTGACAACAAGCAGGTCAAGGACCCTCAAAAGACAGCGCAGACTCTGGCTGCAGTTACCGGACTCGACAAGGCTACTCTGCTGCGCAAACTCACCGGCCGCTCCAGATACCCCGTCCTCGGCGAGCAGGTCAACTTCTACGCTGCGCAGAAGCTGCGAAGCATGCTTCGCGAGCTTCCTGGAGTCAGCGTGAAGAGGGACTCCCGCAGGGCATATCCCATCGAGAACCTCGCGGCGCAGGTTTTGGGCTTCACCAACCGCAAGAACCAGGGGCTGGAGGGTAGCTGGGGTCTGGAGCGCGACTTCAACAAATGGCTTGCCGGAGAGAATGGCGAGATACGCGCCGATATGGACCGCCAGGGGCACGTGATCTCCGAGACTCGCCGGACCGTCAGCGATGCCAAGGATGGATATGACGTCTATCTCACCATCGACGTCAACATCCAGTACGCCGCCGAACGAGCCCTTGCTAGAATGGCCAAGTTGTACACCCCACAGAGCGCTTGCGCGATAGTGCTTGACCCGCACACAGGCGAGATTCTTGCTCTGGCCAACTATCCCGAGTGCCCGCGGTCGGCTTCCAGAGGCGATCTGGAGAAGTGGCGGAATCAGGCTCTTTCACTGGTCTACGAGCCTGGGAGCACAATAAAGCCATTCACTATTGCTGCCGCCCTCTCCGCGGGGATGTCTCCGAGTGCGAAAGTGACATACTGCAAGGGCCGGGAACCGTTTGGAAAATACCACCTCACGTGTTCGCTGCACCCTCCATATATGAATGGCCACGGCGCTGTGGATATGCCTATGGTCATCAGGCAATCCTGCAACATCGGAGCCGGGCATCTGGCGCTGAAGATGGGCGGAAAGAAGCTATACGATATGCACCGGGCATTCGGTCTTCAGACCAGGCCGGGCACCGGAATGGGCACGGAAGAGAAGGGTATCAAGAGCTCGCTTGGGGAGTGGAGAGGCATAAGGCTGGCCAATATCGGGTTTGGCCAGGGGGTAGCCGTGACTCCGATGCAGATGGCAGGCGCATACGCGACACTGGCCAACGACGGCAACTACCTTCGCCCACATATTCTGCGTGAAGTTCGTACTATCGACAACAAGCCTGTTAGCTCTTATGTAGGCGATGCCCCGCGCCCGGTAGTCACTCCGCAGGTAGCCGCGAAAGTCGCGCAGATGCTGGTGGGGTGTGTGGAAGAGGGGACAGGCAAGACCGGCAAAGTCCCCGGGCGGACAACTGCGGCCAAGACCGGCAGCGCGGAGGTGGCCTCGTCCACCAGACGGGGTTTCGAGGCGGGAGTGTTCATAGCGTCGTTCATGGGGTTTGTCCCGGCTTACGAGCCGAAGCTGGTAATTGCGGTTGTGGTTCGGAGACCGCAGGGGTCTCATTGGGGGGCTACAGTTGCGGCCCCGGTCTTCCGCGAGATCGGCGAGAAGGCGCTGTGGTATATGAATGTGCCGCTGGACGATCCCGATGACCCCAAGCTAAAGCAAGAGCAGCAAAACGGCGGACTATCGCCGACTTGATACCAGGTTTCCACCCATCGCGGCGTGTTGGGCGAGAAGTACACACGCGAAGGGTGGCTTCAAACGGGGGTTGTCTGCTGTGGTCAGGCAACTGGGAAAGCTGGCCATAAGGCGGCAGCCCCCGGTTTTTCTCTGTATACTTTTTGCGCGTCTGGAGCGTTGTAGTTATTGATATGAGACTTTCTGAACTGGTCCAATCAGCGCCGGGAGCCAGGCTGGTCCGTGACAGCAAGACGGATATAGCCGGGATATGCTATGACAGCCGCGAGGTAAAGCCCGGCTGGCTGTTCGTGGCGATGAAGGGCGGCTCGCACGACGGCCACGCGTTTATCACAAATGCGATAAAGGCAGGCGCTGCGGCGGTGGTCGCAGAGCAGCAGGTGCCCGAGCTTGGGAATTCCGACATAGGTTGTGCGTTAGTTGGTGAGGGGCGTCCCGCGTTGGGGCATCTGGCGTCGGCGTTGTACGGGCATCCGTCCGGGAAGATCAGGCTTGCTGGAGTCACCGGCACAAGCGGCAAAACCACTGTTACCCACCTCATCCAGGCAATATTCGCTAATGCCGGGAAGAAGGCAGGCCTGATCGGGACCCTTGGCACGCGTATTGGCGACACCCTCGTGCCCACCAAGCATACAACTCCCGAGCCGTCCGACATCCAGCAGACTCTTGGACAAATGGTAGACGAGGGAGTGCAGGTGGTGGCGATGGAGGCCAGCAGCCACGGGCTGTTCCAGGGCAGGGTTACAGGCTGCGAGTTCGACTGCGGGGTGTTCACCAACATAGCCCGCGACCATCTCGACTTCCACAAGACCCTGGAAGCCTATCTGGATGCCAAACTCATGCTGTTCAGAGACTACCCGCGCGCTTCGGGTAAGAAGTTCGTTGCCGTGGTGAATGCCGACGATGCCGCTGCAGGCGCTGTCATATCTGCTGCTTCGGGAAACGCGGTCACTTTCGGAGTCGACTGCGAGACGGCCGACTTTCGCGCCACGGATATTGTGGTGACCGAGAGTACGGTTCGCTTTACGCTCAATCACTCTTGCGGGTCGTTACCTGTCGAGATGGGGATCGGGGGATACTTCAATGTCTACAACGCCCTCGCCGCCACTGCCGCCGCTGTTACTCTTGGTATGAGCTTGGAGGATGCGGTAGAGGGCTTGAGGTCGGCGCAGTGTGTGGCTGGAAGATTCGAGTCGGTGAAATGCGGCCAGGATTTTGGGGTGATTGTAGATTATGCCCACACGCCCGACGAGTTGGAGAATGTTCTCAGGACCGCCCGAAGCATAACGGCATCGCGACTCATTGCGGTCTTCGGGTGCGGCGGCGACCGGGACAAGGGCAAGCGGCCCATCATGGGCAAAATCGCGGCAGAGATCGCGGATGTCATTGTTGTTACATCCGACAACCCCCGCACAGAAATGCCTGGCAGAATCATTCAGGATATCCTTGCGGGGATACCGAAGGATTACAGTGGGAAGCTTCTCATTACAATGGACCGCCGCGAAGCCATCAAGCTTGCCATAGAGACCGCCAGAACTGGCGATGTGGTTGTAATCGCGGGGAAGGGTCATGAAGACTACCAAATCTTCGCCGACCGCACCATTCATTTTGATGACAGAGAAGTTGCCCGCGAAATCCTGACCCAGGAGAGTCCTTAGATGTTACCGATAACAGCCAAAGACGTTTTGGAGGCCACGCGCGGCGAGTTGGCGTCGGGCGACGCGAACACCAGGATAACCGGAGTAAGCACGGATACCCGGCGCATCAAGCCGGGTGACCTGTTTTTTGCCCTCACCGGAGACAGCTCCGACGGCCACAAGTTCCTGGCCGACGCGCTCTCCCGGGGGGCCAGCGGGGTTGTGGTCTCTCATAGGGTGGAGGCCAGAGCGCTCGCCATCCGCGTCGATGACACTCTGCTGGCCCTTGGTCGGCTTGCGAAGTGGTACAGGTCGAAGTTCGATGTAACGGTGGTTGGGGTGACCGGCAGCGTCGGCAAGACCACCACCAAGGAAATGATCGCGGCGGTGCTCTCGCCCAAGGGCAAGGTCCTCAAGAACCCGGGTAACTTCAACAACGAGATCGGCCTGCCGCTTACGGTCTTCGACCTCGCCAAGAACCACGACTATGCGGTCCTGGAAATGGCTATGCGCGGTGAGGGCCAGATCGAATACCTCGCCGATATCGCCCGACCCAGGATCGCTGTGATAACCAACATCCACATAACCCACATCGAGCTTCTGGGTTCTATGGACGCCATCGCGAGCGCCAAGGGTGAGATTCTCGACCATCTTCCCAAGGATGGGTGCGCGATCCTCAACGCCGATGACAGGTACTTTGAATACCTCAAGCAGCGCTCAAAGGTCAAAGTGGTGTCATTCGGCGAAAGCCCGAACGCGGACATCCGCGCGGTATCTGCCGGGTTGGATTCCCGGGGGTTCTGCAATTTTGAGGTAATTACGCCCAGCGGCTCGTTCCATGTAGAGATTCCCGTTCCGGGCGAACACAACATCAAGGACGCGCTTTCGGCGATTGCGGTTGCCGAGGTGCTTGAAGTGCCGCACGACAAAGTCCAGGAGGCGCTGGCGAAGTTCCAGCCTCCGGAGAAGCGCTCCAACGTCATTCCTTCAAAGCGCGGCTACGTGGTAATCGACGACACCTACAACGCAAGCCCGGCATCGGTCAAGAGCGCTCTCAAGACTCTGTCGATGATGGAGGGGGACCGCAAGGTAGCCATTCTTGGAGACATGCTCGAACTGGGCGAGCACGCGTTGGAATCGCACATCGATGTCGGCAGGGCGGTGCAGGAATCAGGGGTGGATTGTTTGATCGTGGTCGGCCAACTCGGCAAGCTCATCGCGAGAGGCGCGATAGACTCCGGTTTCCCGCTGGATGCGGTAAGTGAGTTCGATGACAGCGTCCTGGCCGCCAAAGAGGTAAAGAGCAGGCTGCGAGAGAGGGATGTGATCCTGGTAAAGGGTTCAAGAGGCATGAAGATGGAGCGGGTGGTGGAGGAGATACTTGCCTGAGAGATCACTTCTCTGGGAGATATTGCCACCGGTGATAGCCTTTGTGGTTGCGATGGCCGTTGCGCCCGCGATCATCAAGGCCCTTACTCGTCTGAAGATGGGCCAGGTTATAAGTGAAGACGCGCCCGCCAGCCACCAGACTAAGGCAAACACGCCGAGCATGGGCGGGATTATTATACTGATTGGGCTTTTCGCGGGATGGATTGCAGCAGCGGTTTGGTCTCCTGCTGCCAGGGCAGGATTCCCGGTGGTGCTGCTGATCTTCGCCTATGCCGCTCTGGGCGCGATAGACGACTACCTCACGATCCGACCCAGAGGCAGTGTTCGCGGGATATCCAGCAAGCCCAAGGCGGCCATACAGTTCTTGTTGGCGATTGCGTTTGTGTTGTTTGTGTGTCTCAGTCGACCCTGGGGTGAGAATGTGCTAGTCATAGGCGACACCGCAGTTCTGTCCGGCTGGTTGTACATCATCTTTGCCGTCCTCTTTGTCTCCGGTCTGGCGAACTTTGTTAACATCACGGACGGCCTGGATGGGCTTGTTTCCGGTTTGACTGTATTTGCCTGCGCGCCATCGGCGCTGATGTACTTTGGTGTGGGAGCATATCCCTTGTTTGCGTCGCTGGGCGCTGCCTCGCTTGCTTTCCTATGGTTCAACACGAACCCGGCGAAAGTTTTCATGGGAGACACAGGTTCCTTGGCTATCGGCGCAGCTCTTGCGGGTTCGGCTATCGTCTACAACGCAGAGGCTCTGGTTATCATTGCTTGCGCGGTCTTCATACTCGACGGCCTTACAAGTGCGATTCAGTGGGGCGTGTTCAAGTTTACCCGGATACGGACAGGAACAGGTCGCCGCGTATTCAAAAAGAGCCCGATCCATCATCACTTCGAACTATGCGGCTGGCCTGAGCAGACGGTTGTTGTTAGGTTCTGGATCATGGGCATTGCAGCCGCAACGGCGGCTCTTATCTTCACTCTGTGGACAATGGATTGAACACTGACTTCACCAACAAACATATAGCAGTAATCGGCATGGCTCGCACGGGCTTACCTTCGGCGGAAGTGCTGAAGGGGCTGGGGGCGCGGGTGGTTTTGCACGACCGGAAGACTGCCGGTGAGCTTCCCGACGCCATCAGGTGGGCTGAGGCTCACGGCATCGAGTGCCGCACCGGGACCGATGAAGTCCGGTTGGAGGAATTTGACCTGGTTGTGCCTAGCCCGGGGGTGCCGATTACGCATCCGGCGTTGGTTGAGGCGAAGGCTCGTGGGATTGAAGTTATCTCCGAGATCGAGCTTGCATATCGGATATCCAAGGCTCCCATAGTCGCCATCACGGGCACCAACGGTAAAACTACCACCACAGTCCTCACCGGCCTCATACTCCGCGAGGACGGCAGAGATACCTACATAGCAGGCAACGTAGCAGGGGCGGGCTTGCCTGATGACGGCAAGACTATGATCCCGCTTGTAACTGCTGCCTCGAAAGCCTCGGCAGACAGTGTGATAGTAGCGGAGATCAGCACATTCCAACTTGAATGGATAAGCAAGTTCCGGCCAAAGGTTGCTGCGCTGCTGAATGTGTCGTCAGACCACATGGATCGCCATCAGAGCGTGGAGGAATACGCAGGTCTGAAAGCCCGAATCTTCGAGAACCAGACACCGGACGACTACGCAGTCATCAACGCCGACAACCCGTTCACGGTAGCGCTTTCAGGTCACCTGAAAGGCCGCGAGATGCTCTTTGGCAAGTCCGGAGAGTGCGCGCAGGGAGCGTGTGTGAAGAACGGGTGGGTGGTTGTGAGACTGGGAGATGTGGAGACGCCGTTTTGCCGGGTGTCTGAGATAAAACTTCCCGGAACGCACAACTTGGAGAACGTAATGGCTGCCTGCTGCATCAGCGCGGCTCTGGGGGTGAAGGCGGAGAGCGTTCGTGCGGTTGCTCGAACATTTGGCGGTGTCAGGCACAGGATGGAGACAATCGGTTTCATCAACGGCGTGGCATATATCAACAACTCCATGTGTACCAACGTCGATGCGGCAGTGCGTTCCATTGAGGCGATCAGTTCCCCTCAGGTGGTTATCTGCGGCGGCAAAGACAAAGGCTCGGACTACGCTCCGCTTGCGAGGACTATCAAAGAACGGGCGAAATATGCAGTGTTGATCGGCCAGGATGCCGGGCTGATAGAGGATGCGCTGGTGGCGGTCGGATACAGTTCGTTTGAGAGAGCCGGGGATATGCGCGAGGCTGTTGGCGTCGCTTGCTCCTACGCCCAATCTGGCGATGTGGTGATGCTGGTTCCGGCTTGCGCGAGTTTTGGTATGTTCAGCTCATTTGAAGAACGGGGAGACGTGTTTCGAGATGTGGTTTTGGGAATGTCCAAAAGCAGGTGTACGACGTGAGAAAGGCTGAATCCCTCGCGCCTCCCGACTTCTGGCTGCTGACAACCGCTGCGCTGCTGGTTGCGTTGGGTCTGATCTTCATACTGGACTCCAGCTATGCGCACATGAACACTGCCGACTGGACCAACTCAGACATGTGGCGGCTTGTCAAAGTCCAGGCGATTGCGCTTTTCATAGGCGTGTGGCTTGGTGTCGGAACCTATCTGGTCCCGCTTGGGGCGTGGCGGAGGATGTGGCCGTGGCTGCTAGGGGCCTGCACGGTGCTGCTGTTGGGGCTTCTTGTGATCGGGGTGGTAACAAACGGGGCGCGAAGTTGGTACCAGATTGGGCCCCTGAAGTTCCAGCCGTCGGAGCCGACAAAGCTTGTGATCGTGGTCTTCCTGGCAGTGATGCTTTCCTCTCGAGAGATCTTCTCCAGGGGGGCGAAGCAGAGGTGGGCTGTTCCGCTGTCGGTTGCGGTGTTCGTGTTTCTGCTGATAGTTGCGCAGAAAGACCTCGGTACCGCCCTGCTGTACCTTGCGACCTACTGGTTTGTGTTCTTCGCGGCAGGGGCCAAGAAGTGGGTGATGGGCGGGCTCGCATTTCTTGCAGTTTTCGGATACTTCGCGGGGGTATTCGCGATCCACAACACCCACGCGTTGCAGGACAACTACGTTGCCAAGCGAATCGAAGCGCACTTCTACCCGTATGAGAATCGCTACGGGACGGGGCTGCAGACTACCCATGCTCTGATCGGGCTGTCGAGGGGTGGACTCATTGGGCTGGGCATGTGCGAGGGCAGGGAGAAGCACTATATCCCCGCCGCTTCCACCGACTATATATTCGTGACCGTCGGCGAGGAACTTGGCCTGGTTGGCGGAGTGCTGCTGCTGTTTCTCTTCTCAGTATTCACCGCGCGGGGTCTGGAGATAGCCAGAAAGTGCTCCAACAGGTTCGGCAGCATTCTTGCGGTAGGGATTACTGCGTTTGTTACTCTCCAGGTTTGGATCAACGTAGCTGTTGTGACCAACCTTACGATAGCAACTGGTCTGCCGATGCCGTTCATTAGCTATGGTGGGTCTTCGATTCTTACGTTCTGTATGGCGGTGGGTCTCCTGCTGTCCATTTCAAGATATACAAACGGGTCACAGGCGGAGGGGGCAGACGATAATGAGAGTCATCCTAACCGGCGGGGGAACGGGCGGGCACGTGTATCCGGCACTGGCAATAGGAGCCGCCCTTCGTCGGGCGGCAGAGGCTCCCGAGGTTCTATACGTTGGTAGTTCCGGCGGCCCCGAATCGGCTCTAGCCGCTGCTGCGGGGTTTGAGTTCGCGTCCATTCCATCCGCTCCTATGTCCCGGAAGCCCGATGCCGCGCTGAAAATGTTCTGGGGCCTGGTGCAGGCGCGGCGGCTGCTGGCGAGGTTCAGGCCCGATGTGGTGGTGGGGACTGGCGGATACGTCAGCGCGCCGGTGGTGATTGCACATAAGCTTCGCCGGGGCAAGATTCTGATCCACGAGCAGAACGCCATTCCCGGCAAGGCCAACCTGTGGATGTCCAGTTGGGTCAACCAGGTCTGCGTGACATTCGAGGGCACCCAGCGACTATTCCACAATGCCGAGGTGGAAGTCACCGGTATGCCCATCCGCGAGGAGTTTGCCCACCTGCCCGCCAAGATCGCGGCTCGTGAGCAACTCAGCCTCCGCCCGGACGCTTTCACTGTTCTGGTGCTGGGCGGCAGCCAGGGCGCTCGCAAGCTCAACTCGCTGATGACCCAAGCCTGGCCAACTGTCGACGACGGCTGCACGCAGGTTCTTCACCAGGTCGGTCCGAAGAACCTCGACAGCGTGTCGGTTCCGGATGCTTCGCGCTATCGGATCGAGGGCTACATCGATGTCCGGCCCGCCATGGCCGCAGCGGACATAGCGGTCTGCAGAGCGGGCGCGTCCACATTGGGCGAACTCGCAGCCGCCGGCTTGCCCGCGATACTTGTGCCGTATCCATACGCCTACGCGGACCACCAGACCGCCAACGCGCGGCATCTCGTTGACCAGGGCGCGGCGCTGCTGATGCCGGAGGATTCCACGACAGAGGAGAGCCTCACCCGGGCGATAGTCGAATTGCGGGGCGACCCCCATAAGAGGGATAATATGTCTAGCGCGGCGCGCGCAATGGCCAGACCCGATGCCGCCAGGCGCGTGGCCGAGTTGGTAATTGAGCTAGGGAGCTAAGTTTGTCGTTTTTTGTTGGGAAACACTATCATCTGGTCGGTATCGGCGGGGCGGGGATGAGCGCTATTGCCGAGGCTTTGCTCCACGCCGGCGCAGTCGTGTCCGGTTCCGATCGCTCGGATTCCGAGGCTATGGAAAGGCTTCGAGCGAAGGGTGCGACCATCTCGATAGGCCACTCTGCCGCCAATCTGGGCGAGGTCGACCTGCTGGTCTTTTCGGCCGCGATTCCCGCCGACAATCCCGAGCGCGCTGAAGCAGCATCCAGAGGCATAGTGCAGATGGAGCGCTCGGAGATGCTGGGTCTGCTTATGTCGGACTACCCAGTACGAGTCGGGGTCACAGGCACCCACGGCAAGACCACCACAACGTCAATGCTCGACTCGATACTTTACAACGCCGGTCTGGAGCCGACTTCGCTGATCGGCGGCAATCCGGTGGGGCTTGGAAGCAACACCCGGATAGGCGCGGGCAAGGTGTTTCTGACTGAGGCCTGCGAGGCGTTTGCATCGTTTCTCAAACTGAACCCATCGCTCGCGGTGATAGTCAACGTAGACCCCGATCACCTGGACTTCTACGGGACTGCCGAGCGGATGGAGGAAGCATTCAAACAGTTTGCCCGGAACGTCGACCCCGACGGCTGCATCGTGGCCAACGCCGACCATGCAGGGGTGCGGCGAGTCCTGGCCGGTTGCGAGAGAAGAGTCGCGTGGTTCGGCGAAAGCGCCAAGGCGGGCTACTGGATCAGCGACATCGTTCTCAGAGGGCTTCACCCGGAGTACACACTGTCGACCCCCAACGCCGGCTCAGTGCGCATAACCCTCAACCAACCCGGCATGCAGAACGTGACAGACTCAGCAGCAGCGGCAGCAGCGGCGATTGAACTGGGAGTATCACTTGAGGCCGCAAGGACGGGTCTAGCCGCATTCA
>CAZTAO010000003.1:87074-189692 GCA_964611645.1 uncultured bacterium
GAGGTTCTTGCTCAGACCGACGGCATCACCGTTATTGACGATTACGCCCACCACCCCGCCGAAATTGCCGCTACACTTGCCGCCACAAGGTCCGCGTTCGGTGGCCGGATACTCGCGGTATTCCAGCCGCATTTGTTCTCGCGGACTCAGACTTTTCTCAATGAGTTCGCCGAGGCGCTGTCGGGAGCCGATGGGGTGGTCATCGCCCCGATATACGCCGCGCGAGAAGTGGACAATGGCGAGGTCAGCGGGGCGGACATTGTAACCCGGATGGCGGCGCGGGGATTCAGGCATGCCAGTTACGCAACCGACAAGCTCGAAGCCGTGAACCTGCAGCTTGATGCGGCCAGATCCGGCGACGTGGTTATGGTGATGGGCGCGGGAGATATCAGAGCGGCGGCAGATGACGCCATTGCCGCGCGCAGGAGATCAGATGGATAGCTTTGACGAACTCAGCACGCTCGTTTCGACCCAGGTTTTGCGGGATGAACCGATGTCCAGACACACCACGTTCGGAGTCGGTGGCCCGGCTGACATGTACTTGAACTTGGTTTCCGAGACCGAGCTGATGAGTGTGATGCGTTACCTGAGCAATCATAGCTTGCCGTGGATGATTCTTGGCGACGGCGCGAACATGCTTGTCTCGGACAAGGGGATCCGCGGGCTTGTGATCAAGCTCGGTGGAGATTTTGAGAACATATCGGTGGACGGAGACTTCGTTGTTGCCGGTTCGGCTGCCCGGGTCAGCGCGGTTGCCGACACTGCGGCGGCGAACGGTTTGACCGGTTTTGAGGGTATTGGCGTTGTGCCCGGAAGCATCGGCGGCGCGGTCGTGATGAATGCGGGCACCCACAGGGGATACATAGACCAGGTTGTGCGGGAAGTGAGTGTGGTGGATACCAATGGGAACAAGCGGGTCCTGCCGAAGGAGGAGTGTGGTTTCAGCTACCGCAACAGCCGCTTCCAACAGGATCACAGCCTTATTCTCACATTTGTGACCCTCGAACTGCAGCCGAGTGATCCGGAGCAGTTGATCCAGGACCTGGATGGCGCCCGAAAGCATCGCTGGAATAACCTGCCCCAGGGCCGGAGCGCGGGGTGCTTCTTCAAGAACCCGCCTGGTGGCAGCGCGGGGAGACTGATAGAGCAGAGCGGGCTGAAAGGTCTTCGAGAGGGCAGTGCGGTTGTGGCGGATCGCCACGCCAACTTCATAGTCAACGAGGGTGGGGCGTCAGCTTCCGAAATAATGGCGCTTGGTCGTCGGGTCAAAAGCGCTATCCTTGAGCAGCATGGCGTGGATTTGGAATACGAAGTTCGTTTGGTGGGGGAGTGGGAGTGACGCGGGGCAGGAAGCTGAGAGTGGCAGTGCTGATGGGCGGGGTGTCAACGGAGCGGGATGTCTCGTTCTCCAGCGGGCGCCAGGTGCTTGAGGGCCTGGACCCCGACAAGTACGATGCCTTCGGAGTGGACGCTGCCCTTATGCCCGGCAGCCGGATAGACGTCTGCTACGGAGCCAATGACGAAATAGGCGCGATAGTGGAGGCCAGGGAGGCGCTTCGCACCTCCGGCAGGGTCGGCGGAATGGAACTTATCCTGAGCGATGACCCCAGAGTGCAGCCGGACCTGGTCTTTGTAGTCCTGCACGGCAAGTACGGCGAGGACGGCACCATACAGGGGCTGCTCGATTTGTTGAATGTCCCCTATACCGGAAGCGGTGTGCTGGCGAGTTCACTCGCGATGGACAAAGGGATGACCAAGCGCATCTTCACTTCGGCGGGCATTCGCACCCCGGAATGCGTCGAGTTCTCTACCAAGCGCGGCGTCCCCGGCGAGCAAGAGCTTCTCCAGGCAGTCGGGACGCTGGCCTATCCGCTGATAGTCAAGCCAAGTCGGCAGGGATCGACCATCGGCATGACCAAGATCACGGAGGCATCACAGTTGCACCCCGCCGTTACCGAGGCGGCGCTATACGACTCTCAGATTGTGGTCGAGCGCTTCATAGAGGGGACTGAACTGACTGTCGCGGTCCTCGGCAACGAGGAAGCATACGCATTGCCCGTTATCGAGATCGTGCCGAACAAGGGATTTTACGACTACGAAGCGAAGTACACACCTGGGGCTACTGAAGAAATTGTGCCGGCGCGGATCGGTGAAGAAGACACCAAACGCGTACAATCCATTGCAGTGGCCGCGCATAAGGCGCTCGGCTGTTCCGGGGCGTCAAGGGTCGACTTTATTCTGAGTGCGGGCGAGATGTACGCGCTCGAAGTTAACACAATACCGGGGATGACCCCGACCAGTCTTCTACCAAGGGCTGCCGAAGCCGCGGGTATCAGCTTCAGCAGTTTGCTCGACAGAATTGTGGAGTACGCCCTGGAGGACAAGGCGCAACAATGAGACGAAAACAGACATCCGGCAAGCTGAACCGGGGGAAACCCAACAGGAATTGGGCAGTGAAGAATCGCCCCAAGCCGAACTGGAAGCTGCTGCTCACGGTTTTCTTCGTGTCTACCGTGGTTGCGTTGGGCTCAACCTACATCTCAACAACCCCCAGGCTGGTGGTGAACAAGGTAGTGGTCACGGGAGTTACCTGGGCGGACAGCGCGGCGATTACGGCTGCCGGCCGCCAGGCCGAGGGCAGCAACGTGCTGTTCTTCAACAAGAAACCTATCGCGGATGCCATACTGGAGATGCCGGAAGTTGAGAGCGTTCGGGTGGATAGAGTCCTGCCGAAGACGGTGAAGCTCAGAGTTCAAGAGCGCAAGCCCTGCGCTCTGCTCAACGATGGCAAGAAGATGTTCTTGGTGGACGATGCCGGTGTGGCATTCCATCAGGTGTCCAAGCCTGCCCCGGGATTCACGGTAATTGCTGTTCGTGGCCCGCTGGCGTCCGGCGACGCTGTCGGCAAAACCTCAATGGAAGCTTGTCTTGCCTTGGAGGCGCTGAGGTGCGCGGTCAAGGAGCGGTTGAGCGTGCGCAAAATCCTCGTTGACCCAGACGGTGATATATGCTTAAATATGATGGGTGGATTCGATGTCAAACTGGGTCAGGCGCAGGAGATTCCAAGGAAAATGAAGCTCGTGCGCAAAGCCCTGGAAGGCAAGCCGGAACTCGCAACAGACGCGAAGTACATTGACGTAAGCTGTCCTAAGTACCCGGCCTGGTTGCCCAAGAGCGCCTCAGTAAATGCAATGCTAAATTCGGGCGGGTAGGATGTCTGCAATATCACCGCATTCTCGCGGCAAGTCTTGGGTGTTCCAAGTGACGGCGCTGTGCATCGTCTTGGGAGTCCTTATGGGTCTTTCACTCAAGACACAGAGGCAGGCGGTTATAGAAGACATACCCATACGCATGCCCGACGTCCGTGCCGCCTATCGTATCCTCAAGAGAGACAACCTCAAACTCCAGAAAGAGCTTGCGGAGTCCAATCTGCGAGTTGAAGAGCTGGCCAAGCAGCAGGCTGCTGGTGTGAGCGGCGCCAAGAGCCTGGAAGCGTCCCTCAACGATGCGAAAGTGCTTGCCGGGACGGTGGCGGTCAGGGGAACTGGGATTACGGTGACGGTAAGGGATAGCCCCAAGCTGATGCCCAACGAGACCCGCGAGGAAGTCATCCGGCAGTATGTAGTTCACGACTACGACATCAGGGCCATTGTAAACGAGTTGTTCGCCTCGGGGGCTGAGGCTGTCGCCATCAACGACCAACGGATGATTGCTATATCATCTATCCGCTGCGTCGGCCCTGTGGTACTGGTGAATTCAGTGCAGGTGGGGCCGCCCTACGTGATCAGGGCCATAGGCGATTCCGACGTTCTCGAGAAAGGTCTGACACTGCCCGGAGGGGTGGCCGATGGCCTGTTTCTTCTGGATATGATTGAAGTCAAGAAAGTAGCTGCTGTCGTGGTGCCGGCGTACACGGGCATATCGAAATTCCGGGTTGCGAAACCCATCTTGCCGCAGACGAGAAATAAATAGGCCCAATTTGTGGCCGGCAAACGTCAATTCTGGTTTTTTTGTGTTGTAGTTTTCGGTGGGGACGTGTTATGATTTGGCTGCCAATAATCGGTTTTCTGCTGGGGATTCAGGTCTTTTGGCTTGACGTTACGATCCCGCCGGACTATGGTAGCTACCTTGCTCTGGCCACTCTGGCCGGTCTGGACGCTGTTTTTGGGGGAATCCGGGCTGGGATAGAAGGCAAGTTCCACGACGATATTTTCATATCGGGATTCGTGGCGAATACTTGCCTCGCCGCGCTGTTGGCTTACTTGGGCGATCAAATAGGTGTCGATTTGTTTCTTGCGGCGGTTGTGGCGCTTGGAGGAAGGGTTTTCCTGAACCTTTCGCTAATTAGACGCTACTGGTTGACACAAGCGGCGGTCAGCAGGAACCGAGGTTAGATTCAACCAGTCGAGAACACTCCGGGGGCATGACTTGGGGCAGAGAGATTACATTGCTGGTCTTGACGTTGGAACGACGAAGGTCTGCTGTGTGTTGGCCGAGGCCGACTCAGAGAAGCAGTCAATCGACGTTATCGGAGTGGGCATGGTGCCATGCAGCGGCTTGCGCAGGGGCGTGGTCGTTGACTTGGACGCCACCACCCAGGCTATCGAAGACGCAGTAGAGGCCGCGAGGCGAATGGCCGGCAGCATATCCATACGCTCAGTCAGCGTTGGAGTTACCGGTGAGCATATTACCTCGCTCAACAGCCGTGGAATAGTCGCTATTACCTCGCCGGACAGAGAAGTGAGCCAGAGCGATGTTGAACGCGCGATTGAGAATTCGCGTGTGATCGTTCTGCCACCCGAGCAGGAAATCATTCATGCCATCGCGAGGAAATACATCGTTGATGGGCAGGATGGTATCAAAGACCCGGTGGGGATGTCCGGCAGCAGGCTGGAAGTAGAAACACACATCATCACCGGCAAGAGCACATTCCTGGACAACGTGATCAGGTGCGTTGGGCGAGCCGGTCTTGCCGTGGAATCCACGGTCCTTGAGCCGATTGCCACCAGCGAGGCCGTCCTGATAGAGGGCGAAAAAGACATCGGCGTTGCGATGGTAGACATTGGCGGCGGCACTACCGACGTCGCTGTCTTCACCGAAGGGGAGATTGCCTATACGGCGGTGATTCCCATCGGCGGGCGATCCGTGACCAACGACATCTCCATAGGCCTGAGAGCTTCATTCGAGGACGCCGAAACGGCGAAGCTGGCGTATGGCTGCGCGCTGATGGAGCAGACCGGGGACGACGAAGTATTCAGCATAAGCCGACTGGGCCTGGACGAACTTCAGGAACTGCCTCGGGAGATGCTGGTCAAGATAATTGAGCCGCGAATGCGCGAGATTCTTGAACTGGTGCAGCGCGAGCTCGAAAAGAGCGGCGCTCTGCTTCCTGGTGGGGTGGTTCTCACCGGCGGCGGTTCCCTTATGCCCGGAAGCATCGACCTGGCGACCGAGGTTTTGAGCTTGCCCACGAGGCTGGGGACTCCCAGGAACGTGGGTGGATTGAGTGATACTGTTGATACTCCGATGCACGCGACTGCAGTCGGATTGGTTGGTTTCGCGGCCAGGCAGCATGGCGGCGATAGAGAACAAAGGGTGGTAGACAAAGTCGGGCGCGGGCTGATTGCGTGGCTGCGCAGGCTTTTTGGTTAAGATTACACGTTTTGCATAATTTTGAGGGAGGCTGAGTAATGTTGGCAGATTCCAATGGCGCTTACGCGAAGATCAAAGTGATAGGAATCGGTGGCGCGGGTATGAACGCCGTCGATAGAATGATCGATGCGGGACTGGAGGGTGTTGAGTTTCTTGCTATGAACACCAACCTTCAGGGGTTGGAGTTGTGCAAGTGCGTGAACAAACTCCACATAGGCCCTACCCTCACCAGAGGGCTTGGCGCCGGAGGCAATCCGGAGCTGGGCAGACAATCTGCCGAAGAGAGCATGCCGGAGATCAAGCGGCTGCTGGACGGCGCAGATATGGTCTTCGTGGCCGCCGGAATGGGCGGTGGCACGGGAACAGGCGCTGCTCCGATAGTTGCTCAGTTGTCCCGCGAGCTGGACATCCTCACGGTTGCCGTTGTTACGAAGCCCTTCGTATGGGAAGGCGCGAAGAGGGCCAGAGCTGCCGAGAAGGGTATCGCCGAACTCAGAGAAGTCGTCGATACTCTGATTGTTGTTCCCAATGACCGGCTCATCGACGTGGTCGAGAAGAAGACCACATTCCAGGAAGCTTTCCGCATAGCCGACGAGGTCCTGCGGCAGGGAGTCCAGGGCATCAGTGACATCATCACCGTGCCTGGTATGATAGACGTCGACTTCAACGATGTCCGCTCCATCATGGCCAACCAGGGCACCGCGCTTATGGGCATCGGCGTGGGCAGCGGCGAAGACAAGGCTGTTCGGGCCGCTGAGATGGCGTGCAAGAGCCCGTTGGTTGAAACCACCATCGACGGCGCCAAGGGCATTCTTATGAACGTCACCGCCGGGCCCGACATCACGCTGGCCGAGATCCACGAGGCGGCGGAGATGGTCAGCAAGGCGTGCGACACGGACGACGCCAACCTCATCTTCGGCGCGGTCATCGATCCGTCGATGAAGGATGAGGTCAGGATCACGATAGTTGCAACCGGATTCGATTCCAGAGAGCGGACAAAGGTTGCGGTTGCAGCCCCCGGAGCAAAGGCCGAGCAGAGCAAACGAGGGGTGTTTGAGGTCCCGGAGACCCCTGTGTCCGGTAACGATGAACTGGAGATCCCCACATTCCTGCGCAACAACTCCAGATAAGTCGACAAACAGAACAACATTCAAAGCCGGGAGCGCAGGTCGCTTCCGGCTTTTGTACGAGTGAGTTTAGTTCTGCGGGAGATGGTGCCGCTAGTGCTGAGTAGGCCCGCAGGCGGTATCGAAGCACGGGCAAGCAGAGGAGCCGCCCTTCGATACGCCGCTCGTTCCCTTCGCTCCGCTCAGGGCAGCGCCTCGCGCCTACTCAGGGCTAACGGGATGGTGTGCGCGCGGAACACTGAACTCTCTCTTGTGCGTAAAGAGCGGGCATGTAATCGGAGGCGGTAATGGAAGACGCTGCTATGTTTGATCCGGATTTCTGGGCCGGGGTGCTCCAGCGCTACGGACTGCGCGCTATTCAGTCAGCCGCGATGATAGTGGTGATCGTTGCACTGTATCACGTGGTCAAGTATGTCGCCCACAGGATGATAGACCGGCTGGTCAAGCCGAGCGTGGCGACTGCCAGGAATGCTGAGGTCAGCGAACCCAGGGTTCTGGCTCTGCGGTCGGTGCTGAAGAGCGGGCTTGCGTTTGTGCTGGGGTTTGTTGCAGCGATCATGGCGCTGCAGTCCGTGGGGATTAACATTGTGCCGCTGCTGACCACAGCCAGCGTTGCCGGTCTGGCGGTAGGTTTTGGCGCTCAGCGACTGGTAAAGGACGTTATTTCCGGGTTCTTCATCCTGATGGAGGACCAGTACGGCATAGGGGACCAGGTGGTCATCAACACCGTTCCCGGGGTGGTTGAGGAAGTGGCGATGCGCATCACCCGGATTCGTTCGGAGGACGGCGGTTTGCACACATTCTCAAACGGCGACATAGTAACAGTATGTAACAAGTCGAGGTCCGTATAGGCCGCGTGGGCTTTGTGGCTCACACGTACGGCGTCTGGCATTCCACTCTCCATAGTTGTAGAATGGACTTGGCAATCGGTAGTTTTGTTGGAGGAAGTTGTTGAGGGAAGATGTAACGGTTTGCGCGGCTGAGGTTGGCGGCGAGGAAGTAAGCAGCCTGTATTGCACGTTCAGGCGTCAACTGCGCGACCGCGACGAGCTTCTGCTCGAGACGCTGTTGGCGATGCTGGCAATGCCCTCGGATGCTTTTGCTAACCGCTGCGAGGCCGCGTTTGTCGCGGAAGACGAGTTGGAGCGCACGGTCTTCGAGGACTGCAGCGCATACTACTCAGTGCTTTCAGAGATATACCACAAAGTGTCGGTTATCTGCGACTACTTCGATCTTGACGACGAACCCGGGGACAATGAGTTCTCGTTCGTCAAAGATGCCGTAAACGAGGCCGCTGCTCGAGTGGAATGCAGGTCGGACATCCCGGACGAGCTTGCGGGCTTTCTGTCCGACGAACTGACCAAGTACGCCAAGCAGTATGAGGTTGTCGAGAGCCTGTTGTTCACCCCCAATGTAATCCCCGAGCCAATGACCCCATTCAAGTCCATTCGGGGCCTGATGGACTACTACCTCACCGCTGCAGATACCGTCCTATGCCTTGTCTACTTCCGGGACCCCCAGTGCCTGATCCGATCCGGCTATCTGGACGAGCAGGCGCTGCGCCTCGATGGTATAGAGTTCATCCTGAATGAGATGCGCGAGCAGTTGTTCGCCAGCACGCGCAGGCTGCTGGAGGTGAGCTGTTGAGCCGCCTGTCGGGCATTGTGTGCGTGATGGCCGCTTTCTGCCTGTGTTCTCAGGCAGGAGCGCAGGTTAGCGGTCCGCTCACGCTTCGTCCTGCCGTCCCTGAAGACAATGTGGAGTCTGTCACGATGGAAGCTCCTCTGATAGAGGCAAACGACACCGTGTTCACCGCCCAGGGCGGCGTCCGGTTCACCAGCGGGGAGAAGCGGGCAAGGGCCCAGAAGATAGCGTACAACACCGCCACCTCAACCGGGCAGATGCTCAATGCCAGGTTCACCACCTGCAACGAGGAGAACCCTCACTATTATCTCTCCGCCAGAAGCATCGTGCTTGGGGCCGGCAACTGGGTGAGCACACGAGGGGCCTCGCTGACTTTGTTCGGGGTGAAAGTGATCACTCTTCCCATGCTCAGCTTCCGGGTTGGCAACAGGCAAGGTGGCAGCACGCTCCCCACTCCGGGTTACGACAGCAGAGACGGGATCACGCTTGGGCATAGCTTTGTCCTGATGGACAGCCCCCGCAGCACGGCAGTCGCAGGCATCAAGCTCACCGCCAAACATGGCTACCAGCTTGAGATGACCGCTCAGCACGGGCTGGACGGTCTCCTTTCCAGGCCGCCGGGCAGGCTGCTCAGATACGACTCGCTTCAGAATGAAGTCCGAGATGTTTCCGCGAAAGACGGGCCGTTGAGCTGCCTTGCAGATTTACACTCGTCCAGGCTAACGGCGTTCGGTTCACTATCTTTGCGTTCTCGGGCGACTGACTTGCACAACACCAGCCTGGTCTACTACAAGCGCCCGGAGGTTGGTCTGTATTACGTTCCCAGGCATGTGAACCTCTGCGGAGCCGGGATGGATCCTCGTCTCCAGTTGCTGCCGGAGATTGTTGCCAGTTGGGGTAGATATGCTGAGATTCCTAACCCCTTCGGCACGGTGGGCAGGACAGGCGCATCGGTCTCACTTCCGGTCCGCGCGTTCAAGATGTCGCCGGATTCGGCTGTGCAACCGATACTGACCTATAGCTGGGCAGAGTACTCCACGGGGTCGACATATCGGGTCTTTGGTTGGGGCTTGGACTACAGCAAGATTTTCAGAGACGGGTCGTTTGCCACTCTGCGCTACACCCAGAAGAATGACTCGGGCTTCACCCCATTTGAGTTCGACGATCTGGATTACAGCAAGGTGTTGGAGATCGGCGCCCAGTTGAGAAGGGGACGGCATACTTACGGCTTTGTGGGCAGTATGGATGCAAGCAGAGGCACACTCGAAGACTGGGAAGCAATCTACGGCTACAGACTGGACTGCCTCGCCGGCGTCGTGTCCTGGAACGGCCGCTACAAGCAATTTCGATTCGGGGTGGACCTGCTGGGGTTGTAGTATCCCCACCGAGACACAACCCCCAACACCCAGCAGGCCGCGTTGCCAAAGGGCCTCTCGCTTGCTAGAATATGGTTGTTGATGAAAACCCCTTGGAGAGTTCTTCTTGAAGCATCGTCCCTCTTTTGATGAGACCTATATGGATGTGGTGGATGTTATCGCACGAAGGTCCACCTGCCTGCGGCGGCATGTCGGCGCGGTTGTGACCATAGACCGCCGCATACTGTCGCACGGCTACAACGGCGTAGTAAGCGGCCGGGAGCACTGCTGCGAGACCGGTGTCTGCCTCAAAGACAAGGCCGGCAATGAAGATTTCAAGATCTGCGTGCATGCGGAGCAGAATGCCATCTGCCAGTGTGCCAAGCGGGGCCTGGCGGTGGAGGGGGCGACAGTATATGTGAACGCAGACGTGTGCGTTACCTGCGCCAAACTGCTGGTCAGTTCCGGCATTGCCAGGTGCGTGGTGCGGCGCGACAGAAAAGGCTCCGAAGACGGTTTGGATGTGCTTCGGCAGTCCGGGGTGGAAGTGATAGAGTGGCCCGATGGCTCAGCCTGAGATAAGGGCGTTCGTTTTTGACATAGGGGCCACCCTGGTCACAGGCCCGCCGGTCGCTCCCAACAAAGTCATAGCGGCACTGCTGCACGGGGTTACACCCAAGCAGGTCGCCTCCGTGATTATGACCTGTGACCTGCAGTCCTTCGCCCAGGCGATATCGGCCCTGGAGGAGCGATTCGGCGCGATTGGTGAGTCCGAGCAGGCAGCAATCCGGGAGCTTTGGGATTCGCAATTGGGCGCGCCGGTTGCCATAGAGGGCGCGGTGGAGACTGTGCTGGCCCTCAAGCGCGAGGGTTTCAGGATAGGCCTGCTCTCAGACATCTGGACGCCATACTTCATGGGTGCATGCGAAGCGATACTCGAGGTAGTCGAGGCTGCGGATTGCGTCACCCTGAGCTGCCGCACCGGCCATCGCAAGCCTGAGCCCTTCAACTTCCGGACGGTTCTGTCCGGGTTGGGAGTGGAGCCGGGGGAGGCTGTGATGGTGGGCGACACATACGAGCATGACATCCACCCGGCGCTGGAAATGGGAATGCGGGCTGTGTGGGTCCTGTGCAGGCCCGACCGGGAAGCCGAGTCAGCCAGAGGCGTAATGGAAGGCAGCCTGCCAATGCCCACAAGGACCATCTTCGACATAACAGAACTAGCCGCGCCTGAAATCTGGCGCAGCCTTTAGGAGAGAACATGCAGATCGAACGAGTTGAGCGCCATAGTCTGGATGAGTTGGTTGCGAATATGAGGAAGGTGGGGATGCTCACCGACCCCAGCGCGCGCGTGTATGAGAAGTGCGATGTGCAGGTGGTGACCTACCATACCGATGAGATTGCGCCTGCGCAGAGATACGTTCTCACCCAGGAGATAATGAAAGTCCGCAACCTCCGCTGGGCGCTTCGGGAGCACGGGGTAGACCTGTTCAAGCTGGACGGCTACGCCAGCATCTGGCTTCCCGGATACGAGGAGCCCATAGACGTTCTCCCGCCGGTGATAGAAGAGTCCCGAGAAGCAGATGGCTCTGTTGTGAAGATACTCAACGACGGTATGCACCGGGTCTACCTCGCCCGGATGGAACGATGCCCGGTGCAGGTGGTCTATGTGACCGGTGTGCCCGAACAATACCCATACTATGCGTTTCCGCTTGTTGATGGCTGGAATGGCGTGGAGATAGTAAGCGAGCTTCCCGAGGGGTATATCAAGAAGTGGCACCGCATCAAGAACTACAAGTCCCTCTACCGGGACTTCAACACCGGTTTTACCAATGTCGGTGGGCCGCGAGGGAACTTTACCAATGCCGCAAAATGAGAGGTCGGAGCTTGAGTTTGTCCCGCTGCACTTCGGAGACAAGCTGCACGTAGTCAACCCGCGCGCGCGGCTCGGGGTGCTGACGCTGTGGAGCAAGATTCCGTATGTGCTTGAGAAGATGGGTGAACTCGGTATCGACCTCGACCCCCACACCAGCAAGATAGCCGCAATAGGCACCCTCTACGGCAACGGCATTCCGCACCTGCTGCGAAACCTTCTGTACAATCCCCAGATCACCGGGCTGATAGTCTGCGGGGCGGACAGGTCCGGCTCGGCAGGCGAGCTTCAGGCGTTTTTCGAGAAAGGCCTTGAAGAAACGACTGTGCTCGGGGAGACGGTCAGTATGGTATGCGGAACCAACAGGGTTATCGATGACCGCGTTACGCCGGACATGTTCAGCGTGAAGCCGGTCATAGTGAGTGTGGGCGACCTCAAGAGCGACGAGAGCCGTGGCAAGCTACGCGAAGCAATAGACTCCTGGCAGCCGGGATCCTATCTGAACCCCGATCGGACGGTTGTCGAACTCCCTAGGCCGGAACTGGTCTGTTTCCCCGGCGACCCTCGCAACCAGAACATATCCAAAGACTCCCCGCTGGACGCGTGGCGGGAACTGGTCTTCCGAATCTATCGCTTTGGCCACATGACCAAGCTGCGCAAAGGTGACAGGCAGGAGTTGCAGAACGTCCGCGTGGTTATCCGAGAGCCACGGCCGGACACCGCCGAACGGCTGCGGGAGTATGGTTTCGACCTGCACTCGCTTGAGGCCTATCAGAAGGACATGCTCGAGTCCGAGCTTCCGCCGGACCAGTCCTACACCTACGGCAACCGCATCCGATCATACTACGGCTTCGATGCCCTGGCTAAGTTCGCCGTGAGGCTGAAGTCCAATCCGCAGGACCGCGACTGCTATCTCTCCCTGTGGAACAGCTTCAAGGACATCGACGCCGACGACTCCCCCTGCCTGGTGTCCCTGTTCTTTCGAACATACGACGGCAGGCTGACTCTGACCGCCGTATACCGTACACACAACGCAGTCGACGCCTGGCTGAAGAACGCGTACGGGCTGATGAAGTGCCTCGAGGAAGTGTCTCGCGATTCGGGGATACCGATGGGCGAGCTCACCATGATCAGCCACTCCATCAGCATCGATCCATCCCGGTTCGATGTCGCCGAGCGCGTTGCGAAGTCCAGGGGCTTCGAGATAGACTTCGACCCCAACGGGCAGTTTGCGGTGAGCCTGGAGGAGGGGGAGATAGTTGCACGGCATCTGGACGATTCCGGGCGGGTGCTGGGCGAATATCGGTCAAAAAAGGCCGAGCGCATTCAGCACGAGATCGCCCGCGACTGCGCGATTTCCGATGTGAACCACGCTATGTATCTTGGCCGACAACTTGCCCGGGCGCAGGTGTGTTTAGAGACCGGCGAAGAGTTTGAGGAAAGCTGAGCGGTATGACAGACAACGACCTAATCAGGCGCATCGAGTCGCTCAACAGGCGGCCGCTGAAGAACAAGCCCGAACCGGGGGAGGCAGTTTCGGGATTTCCGGAGCGGATGGAGGCTTCTTCTCTCTATCGAGGCCGCAGTGGTCGCTCCTCAAATCCCGAAACACCTGGGGATGGTGTTTCGGGACTTGAGCGGAGCGGAAGTCCCGAAACATCCCACGAACCTCCAGTGCTCAAGCTGGAGGAGACGATAGCGGGGGTGGTTACCGAGCCGAGGCCAGGCTGCTGCTACTACCACATCGAATGCCAGGCGGACTTGCCTGAGGTCTGCGCAGACATCATCCACGGCCGGTTCGTTCATCTTACCGGCCACCCGCACTCCGCCCCCATCGCCCCGCTTGCGGAGGGGTTCAGCTTGGAATCGCTGGACCCGACCAAAGTGGTGTTTATGGATATCGAGACCACCGGGCTAAGGGGCTGCCCGCTGTTTCTGATTGGCGCGATGCGATCCGATGGTGAGAAGTTCATATTCAAGCAGTATTTTGCGCGTGACTACTGCGAAGAATCCGGCGTGATCGCGGCGTTTGCAGAGGACTTGCGCGATGTCGACCTGTTGGTGACTTTCAACGGGCTGAGGTTCGATATGCCGTTCATAGTGGGCCGAGGCTCGCATCACGGCATTCGCGTGCACTGCCACGGAGCGCACCTCGACCTCCTACTCGCCGCCAGAAAACATTACCGCAAAGAGACCCCCAACCACAAGCTCCAGACCCTGGAGCGGGTGATATGCGGTCGCGAGCGCGAGGGCGACATCCCCGGCAGCCAGATTCCCCAGGCATACGATGACTACGTCTTCTCCGGCGACGCCTCCAGGATCACAACCATACTACACCACAACCGCCTGGATCTGCTCACCCTGCCCGAACTGATGACCAGGATGTGGCGGGAAGAGTAGGGGAAGCACACCCGTAGCCCATAGGTCCCGTGTGTCTCATACGCCCCGTTGTTGTATAACTATATGGTATATTCTTTTACATACATATCCAGAACGGGCCTATTGCCCGCCCCCTGCGACACCCGCTATCGCCGCAGCTATCTTCTCCGCCGTAGGCATACATGCATCTTCTAGCACCCCGCTGAACGGCATGGGTATGTGTTCGGTTCCAAGCACCTTGGGCGGGGAGTCGAGGTAGTCGAAGCACTCCTCCGAAACCCTCCGCACTATCTCGGCGCCAAAGCTCGACACGGGCGTGCATTCCTGCACCACCAGCAGCTTGCCTGTCTTCTTCACCGATTCGGCTATCAGCTCAAAATCCAGCGGCACAAGGGTGCGCGGGTCTATGACTTCGACGCCTATCCCCGAACTCTGCCCCAACTCATCAGCCACCCGCAGCACGCTCTCCAGAAGGTAGGAGGTCGAGACTACGGTAACGTCCGCCCCCTCGCGCCGCACGATGCCTTTGCCGAACGGGATGGCGTAGTCCCCGTCCGGAACCTCTCCCTTGTTGGAATAGATGAACCGATGCTCGAGGAAGATCACCGGGTCGTCGTCCCGGATGGCGGTCTTCAGCAGGCCCTTGGCATCGTATGGCGTAGATGGCACAACTACCTTCAGCCCCGGGGTGTGCGCGAACCACGACTCCAGGCTCTGTGAGTGGTGCGCGGCTTCCCTGCTGCCGGACCCCTGCTCGCTGCGGATCACCATCGGCACACACACCGCCCCACCGGACATCAGCCTCAGCTTCGCGGCCTGGTTCACCACCTGGTCCCACGCGGTGGCGATGAAGTCGATGTACATAACTTCCACCACCGGCCTCAGCCCCGCAACAGCAGCGCCGACTGCCAAGCCAATAAACCCGCACTCCGATATCGGGGTCTGCCGAACCCGCATCTCTCCGAACTCCTCAAGCTGGCCCTGCTGGACCCCCCAGACTCCGCCGTATCGGCCTATATCCTCACCTATCTGGAACACCGACTGGTCGCGGCGCATCTCTTCCGCCAGGGCGTCTCGTAGGGCTTGTGTATAAGTTATTACTGCCATCTTCTACAAACCTCCCAGGTGGTTTTCCGCTCGGAACTCGGCGACATCCGGCAGAGCGCTGGATTTGGCAAACGCCTCAGCCTCATCAAGCTGCGCGCCAACCCTTTGGCGGACGTCTTTCAGCGCTTTGGCATTCGCCGCGCCGGAGTCCAACAGCCTCTTCTCAAAGGTGACAATCGGGTCGTGCTCCCGCCAGTAGCTTTCCTCTTCGCGAGTTCGCAGCTTGCAGTCCTGCAGCACCATGCAGTGCCCCTCGTGCCGCAGGGTCTTGCACTCCAGCAGCGTCGGCCCTTTGCCCGATCTCGCGCGCGCCACTGCTTTATCAGCCGCAGCCTTCACTTGCTCCACATCGTTGCCGTCCACGGTCACACCGGGAATCCCATACCCGGCCGCCCTGGCTGACACATCCGGCAAGGGCATCACGTCGCAGGACGGGGTTGTCGCGGCCCAGTGGTTGTTCTCGCACACGAACACAACCGGCAGACACCACAGCGCGGCCATGTTGATGCTCTCATGGAATGTGCCCTGGTTGGAGGCGCCATCGCCGAAGAAGCTGATTGTCACCTTACCATCGTTCTTGTAGAGGCTCGAATAAGCGAGGCCGTTGGCCATTGGTATTCCGCCGCCGACTATCCCGTTGCCGCCCATATACCCGATTTCCGGCGCGAAGATGTGCATAGACCCGCCCCGGCCCCGACTGTAGCCTGTCTCCTTGCCCAGCAGTTCCGCCATCACCCGCTTTGGCTCGCAGCCCTTGGCAATCGCGTGGCCGTGGCCCCGATGGGTGCTGACCACGTAGTCCCCAGGCTCCAGCGCCGCGCAGACACCCGCCGCACACGCCTCTTCGCCGATGTACAGATGCAATGCCCCGACCAGCAGCCCCTGCCGGTGCAAGGCCTTGGCCCGCTCCTCAAACCCTCGGATCAGGAGCATTGTCTCCATTAGCTTCATTGAATCAGTCTGATTTTTCACGCTCCCAACAGCTCTTTCCTCGCGCTCGCGACTATTCCATCCAATTCCCTGACCCAATCCGCAGTCCGCTCGACGGGCTGGTAGCCCTTCATCTGCTCCCGCCACATCTGGTCGGCCTCATCCAGTATCGCATTCTCATCGGCTTTCCACAGGCCGGTGGTGGGGTCGTCGGTGCGGAAGAGCGGCGAGGAAAACATCTCGCGGAAGTGGGCGATGGTATGCTCGCTGCCGATCATGTTCTCGCCGGTTTCGATGGACTCGCGGATAAGGTCATACGGCACGGTCTCATCGCTCACACATACCTCTTCAGGGACAAACAGCGCCTTCTTGATCTCGATATCCAGCACCGCCTGGGTCGGCGAACCGACACCGCCGTTCCCAATGGTCCCCACGCCGGGGTAATTGAACACCGTGCTTCCCTGCAGCCTCATATTCCTGTGCATCCCGCCCAAGCTCTCCACCACAGCCTGAATGCCCGGCTTCCTGGCGGCGGGGGTGAAGAATGTGTCCACCCGGATATGGCCGCCGAAGAATGCGTTGAACAGTTCCTTCACGCCGATATTCGCCAGCGAGGATTCGACCGTCGCGCTGGTGACATCCGCGGTTCGCATATCCAGCATCGATGCCAGCGCGCGGCCCGTGATGTCGGCATCATTGTTCTGGGTCCATACGGCCACCATCCCCCCCAGTATCTCAGCCGCCATCATCACAGTCGCGCCTGCGGCTGTGACGGGAGTGTTGAGGCCAATCACCATCATCGTAGCAACGTGGTACCGCCCGATCCCCAGCCTGGCCCGCTCCACGGCTTCCTCAGCGGAACGGTAATCAAAGGCCAGCGGAGGAGTCACGCACTGCGAACCTGCGAGGTAGGCCGATTCCTTCGGTTTGCCGGTCATAAGCTCGCCGACCGCCTGGATATACTTGATCATCTTCGGGTCGATGGCCTCGATGCCGCCGACTTTGTCGGTGATCTTCAGCGCCATTGCCAGCGACTCAATTCGCTCGGTCTGCGGCGGCGCGTCCTGGCGGTACCAGTTTGCGATGTAGCCGATCTCAGGCACGCTGTGCGCCCATTTGTGCATATCGGTGAATATCCTGGAGTCCACGGGCAGCACCCGCTCGGTGGGGTAGTCGTAGTATGCGGTGGGGCCGCAGTCGAAGACGGTTGTCCGCATCATCTTCCTCATCCGCTGCTCTTCCCGCTCACGTCCGCCGGTCCAGGTGAGGAAATGGCCGTAGTCTACGATGCCGAAGCGGTTGATGAACTGCTCTCGCTCGTCATCCTCCGTCCGGGTCCGCGCCTGGCTCAGAGCGAACTCCTCGATCAGCTTCCGAGGAATCCGCACGCGCCCGCTTGGCGACAACTCGCACCCCGCCGCAAGCATATCCCCCTGCATCTTCTCATGCTCCACGCGCATCCCAACGTCCCCAAGAAGCCGCACCACATCATCCCGCAATCTCTCCAACTGCGACTGAGTCAACATATACCGTCTCCTCCTAGAAAAGCACTATTAACATCGATATACAGGATGGACAGGATAAGAGGAACGATCCACAGATGACGCAGATTTCTGTTGGCAGTTGGCAGTTGACGGTTGCCTGTCACCTGTATTCGAAGCTCTCAATCGTGTATTAGCCCAATTCCCCCTTTGAAGGGGGCTTCCGCAGAAGGGGGATGTGAGCGGCGTACCGATCACGTACAATGTCAGCGATAGGAAGTCACATCCCCCCCACTGCGTGGCCCCCTTGCCAAGGGGGAATTGGGCAGCGTGCTTCTCCAACCGTCAACCATTCCCGTCCCCCAAATCCCGTATATCCTGTCCATCCATGTCAAATACCCGAATTCACCATCCCAATAGCCTCATCCAGCCCCCGCAGCACGGTGTCCAGTTCCTCACGGGAGATCACCAGCGGTGGGGCGAGGACCAGGATGTCGCCGTTATTCCGCAGGATCATGTTGTGCTCCAGGAACCAGTCTCTTATCTTTGTGCCGACGCCTAGCTTGGGGTCGAGCGGCTTTTTGGTCTTGCGGTCGGCCACAAGCTCGATGGCCCACAAGAGGCCGATGCCTCGGATATCGCCGACTATCGGATACTTGTAGAGCTTGTTCAGTTCCTGGGTCATGTACGCGCCGTTCTCCGCGGTACGCTCGACCAGCTTCTCTTTCTCCATCAGTTTCATCACAGCCAGTGACGCCGCGCAGGCGAGGGTGTGGCCGCCATAAGTGCCGCCGGAACGGAACTCCTTGCCCGGTTCGCCCCTGAAGATATCGGCGATCCGCTGAGTGGTGATGGTGGCCGACAGCGGCACGTAGCCTCCGCTGATGGCCTTGCCGATGGTCATGATGTCCGGCGTGACATTCCAATGCTCGCAGGCAAACCACTTGCCGGTCTTGCCGAACCCTGTCTGGACTTCATCGAATATCAGCAGGATTCCATATCGGTCACACAGTTGCCTGATCCCTTCCAGATAGCCCCTGGGGGGCAGCGGGTAGCCGGTGTTGGAGCCGGGGATGGGGTCCATGATCATCGCCGATATGGTATCTGGAACCTCCGCAAGAATCGCGTCCTCCACTGCTTTGAGGCAGGCGAGGCCGCAGGTCTCCCGCTCCTGGCCCAGCTCGCAATGAGCGCAGGATGCGGAGGGCACGAACACAGTTCCCGGCACCAGCGGCTCAAAGTATTCCCGGAACCACGACAGCCCGGTAATAGCCGCGCCACCGAGCGTAGTTCCGTGATAGGAGTTCCTCCGAGCCAGCACCTTCCATCGCCGCGGCTGGCCGTTTTGCAGATGGAACTGCCGCGCCATCTTGATAGCGGCCTCGTTGGCTTCGGACCCGCTGTTCACGAAGAATGTCACCGACAAATCCCCCGGCGCAACCTCCGCCAGCTTGATGGCAAGTTCGATGAGAGGTTCGGTGAAGGCATCTACGTAGTTGGGGAAGAACTCGAGCTTGTCGATCTGGTCTTTGAGCGCCTGGTTGATCTCGGGCCGGCAGTGGCCGCAGATGGTGGTGAGCAGTGAGGCAAAGGTATCGAGGTAGCGGTTGCCGTTCTCATCGATGATATAGCAGCCCTCGCCCCCCGCGAATATCTTGGGCCCCTTGGCCAGTTCTGCATTGCTGGCAAAATGCGGAATTATGTATCGCAGCGCCGCCTCGTGAAGCCGGTCGCTCTTCTCGTTTCCCATCGGTTGCCCCCTGTGAAACTAAACGTGCAGGATTACATTATAGCCCTGCAGGCCAAAAGAGTCGACAGTCAATAGTCCACAGTCGACAGTGGTTGACGGTGGACGAAGGTTGCCGGTTGTCGGTTGACAGTTGACGGTTGGGAACGGTAGTATCCGCAGATGACGCAGATGAACGCAGATGGGGAAGGGAGTTGACGATTGGGAATGGAAGTATCCACAGATGGCGCAGATGGGGAAGCGGCATGTGAGGTCTCTGACTTCCAACCTCTAACATCTAGACTGGTGGGCCCACTCGGATTCGAACCAAGGACCAAGCGGTTATGAGCCGCCCGCTCTACCGCTGAGCTATGGGCCCACGCTGGTATCTATTATATCATCTGGCGGCGGAAGGGGCAACGGCGAATTCGCGCAATCCGGATCAGGCTCCCTCTTCCGCACAGAGCCTCAGTCCCATTAGTGTCCCATAGGTCCCATCGCGCAGAGATTTCCTGAAATTCCCGTTTACATTCCGTTCTGTCGCTGCATCTAACTCAGGAAAGACAGAGGTACCGCGGTTGGCGATATCCGAAGAAGAACTGGTGGCGCGGGCACAGTCGGGCGACACGGGGGCATTCGACGCCCTCATTGGCCTGCACCAGCGGCGGGTCTTCGCGCTGGCGTTCCGGATGCTCGACAGCGCCGATGATGCCGCGGATGTCCAGCAGGAGACTTTCGTTCGCGCTTGGCGGAGCCTGCGCAAGTTCCGTGGGGACGCGGCATTCTCCACCTGGCTGCACCGGATAACCGTCAATTTGTGCCTGGCCAGAAAGCGCCGCAGGCATTTTGAATGGCTCAGCCCGGCTATCGAGTCGAGCCTGGGAGACCCCACGCAATCGGTAGGGGCCGCCTGCCTGGTGAGGACAGAGAGGGCGGTGGCGGTCAACAGCGTGGTAGCCTCGCTGCCGGCGCATTACCTGGCGCTGATTGTGCTGCGGGAAATCGAGGAGCGGCCGTTCGAGGAAATTGTGCGGATTCTGGGCTGCTGACTTTCATCACGCGACACTCAGGATCAGAGGAAGATGCAGACTTAGTGCCTGCTTCCTTGAGCACCCTGGCACGCTCGGCCAGAATCGCTTTCCGCCTCACTGGGTCCTTCAGGTCTTCGGGCAGTTCGTTCCCGTTTCCATCGCCATAGAGTTGGTCCTCAGCAGAATCCGTCGTCTCAGCCTTGCGAAGCGTCTCGTCCACAGCGGCCAGTTCCCGGGACAAGTTCTTGGCATCGTAAACTGACTTCCTGGAAGCCTTGGCGGCAATCTTGGTAGAGTCCACTGAAACTACGTTCAGAAGCACCAGGCCACACGAAGCACACAACCTCACGCTGTCCACAAACAGCAGCCTCAGCTCCTCATACTTCTGCTTCCGAAAACGAGCTATCGTATGGTGATCCGGAGTCAGACCGTCAGCAAGCCACATATAGCGCTTGTCGTTCTTAGCCAAGTCCTCAATCTTACGGCTGCTGAAAGTGCCCTTAGAATATGCATACACCAACAGCTTTGCCAGGACGCGTGGAGGATACGCAGGACAGCCACTATCGCTATAACCGGATTCCATAACTGACCAGTCCAGATTCTCCATCACGTCGTTGAGCGCGCGGACGTCACAGTCAGCGGCAACTGCGTCATCCAGACTGGTCGGAAACAGCAGTATCTGTCTCCTATCCAAAACCGAATCCTTGAATCTGCCCATAGCGAATCCCTCCTATAGAGGAATTCGACAAACACACCCATAATACCTGTACAAAAAGAGCACTTTTGAGACAGCCTGCAGGCAACTGAAGCAACGAAATATGCCAATGCTTAATGCGGCGATCCACTCAGATTCAATCCAATAACACCAAGAATGATGAGTAGAATCGAGATGCCCTTTGCCACGGTGAACGAGTCGCGGAAGATTATGATGCCACCGATGGTAATCAATGCGGTTCCAACGCCTGACCAGATTGCGTAGACCATGCCAATATCCAGCTTCTTGACAACTAGGCCAAGCAAGAAAAAACAGAAGATGTAGCATGTCACCATAACCGTGGTCGGACCGGTACGCGTAAAGCCCTGACTGGCCTTCATGCTTAATGTCCCAATCACTTCGAGCAGAATCGCCGCGCCAAGATACACCAAACTCATCACCGGTATGTTATTCACTATGATCCTCCTTTGCTCTTTGCTGATTCTGATGCCAACACCAGCAATCGATCGAGAACGTGTTTGCGCAATTCGCCTGTTGGTGGCGAGAATGCAAATAGATCGGCCAGATATAATCCATCTGCAGCTAGACGAATGATTGTCGCCAATACAGGATCACCGCCATCTGTTTCGGCCTGATGCTGCCATTGTTGATATTGCTGACGCACAGTTGCCAATAATGAAGGATCATTTGCGATTGCGGCCAGTAGGCCGACTCCAAAGCCCGCATTTTCCGCATCGTCGAGTGCAGAGGCCAGTAGATAAGCGCGCATCCATCCTCCCGGCACATCTGAATGGTGGTGCGCGATTGAATCATTGAAATGTAAGACCATCTCTGTGAGTAATCCCTGAAGCAGTGCAGTTTTCGTGGGGAAGTGATACAATACACCGCCTTTGCTGACCCCCGCTTCTTTCGCCACGGCGTCCAACGTCAGCCGGTCAGCACCGTCGCGCTGTACCACAATGCGTGCAGCATGATATAGCCGTCGTTTTGTATCCTTCATACACATAGTATACCGTCCAGCCGGTGTAGTTGTCAACCTTGGACTCAGCAGAGAAGCGCCGTCACTTCTTCGTTGCTTCGATCGGCTCCGATCGAAGACCGACTCGCAGAGGCGGCAGGTTCGGCTGTATCACTTTGGAGGGATGCTTCCTATGATGTTGAATGTGCGTGGCTTTCGGCCCCGGCTGCAGGCAACCGAGCAACGAAGCATGCCTAAGCCTACAGCAATTTGCTGGAACTGACAGAGCCATTTTCACCTTAACGGGCGGGGATGGGGGTTGTCAGCGGGGGCGGTCGGGGGGCGGTTGATGGTGGAGGGCGGTTTGAAACGCGGATTACGCGGCCCTTCGACAAGCTCAAGATCGCACGGATGACGCGGAACAGACCTGGCGTGGAACTTGGGGATCGGTTGCAGGTTGCGGGGATGGGACTAATGGGACATATACGACTTATGGGACGCGAGGGGAGTAGACCTGATCTGCTTACTTCCTCCATTTCTGGCTTTCCGCTTCCGTTCCCTCGTCTCTCTCCGTGCTTTCCCCCTTTCGCGCTTTCGTGATCCCGTGCTTCGTACCTTCCAGCTTCGCGATTCGGAAAGATTTGGCTGCTTCTGGTAAAATAGTATTCTATGGAAAATCAGCAATCACATATACGTAACTTTTGCATCATCGCGCACATCGATCATGGCAAGTCCACCCTCGCCGACCGTATCCTGGAATTCACCGGGGCGGTTGAGAAGGGGCGGATGATGAATCAGCTTCTGGACAGCATGGACCTGGAGCGCGAGCGGGGCATTACTATCAAGATGAAGGCCGTCCGCCTGTGGTATAACGCCAAGGACGGGCAGACTTATGAGCTCAACCTCATCGACACCCCCGGCCACGTGGACTTCACATACGAGGTCTCGCGGTCTCTGGCGGCTTGCGAGGGGGCGATTCTGGTGGTGGACGCGTGCCAGGGGGTTGAGGCGCAGACCCTCGCCAACACCAACCTCGCAATGAACCACAACCTGGAGATCATCCCGGTCATCAACAAGATAGATGTCGACCGGGCCGACCCCGAGAAGGTGGCCGCAGAGATAGAGGAGATTCTTGCCCTCGACGCTTCGGACGCCATCCTGGCAAGCGCCAAAATGGGGATCGGAACCGAGGAGATACTCGAGGCGATTGTAACCCGGATTCCGCCGCCCGCGGGCAAGCGCGACGCCCCTTTGCGGGCCTTGATCTTCGACTCCCACTTCGACCAGTACGTCGGGGTAGTAGCCTATATCCGCGTGATGGACGGCAATATCGAGCCCGGAATGCGGATTCGGATGATGGCCAGTGGCAAGGATTTTGAAGTGAACTCGGTCGGCATATTCAAGCCTGAGATGTTTGAGACGGAGAGGCTTTCGGCGGGGGAGGTTGGTTACGTGACCGCCTCCATGAAGACCGTCGGAGATACCCGGGTTGGGGATACCATCACCGATGCGGAAAACCCCGCCACGGATATACTGCCCGGCTACCGGGAAGTGCAGCCGATGGTCTACTGTGGGCTGTTCCCGATAGAAACCAACCAGTACGCCAACCTGAAAGACTCGCTCACCAAACTCCAGCTCAACGACGCCGCCCTGACCTACGAGCCGGAAAGCTCGGCAGCGCTGGGGCTTGGCTACAGGTGCGGGTTCCTGGGCCTGTTGCACATGGAGATAGTGCAGGAGAGGCTGGAGCGGGAGTTCGGGCTGTCTCTTATTGCCACCGCCCCAAGCGTGGTCTACCAGATCACACGCACCGATGGCGAGGTGCTCTTGATAGATAATCCCAACGACCTCCCCGACCCCACCGAGATGGATAAGGTCGAGGAGCCGTTTGTGAATGCAACCATTATGGTCCCCAAGGATTATGTCGGGGTCACCATCGACCTCTGCCTCGACCGCCGGGGAGTCTACGGAAGTCTGGAATACCCCAGCCCGGACCTCGTGATGGTTCACTTCAAGCTCCCGCTGGCGGAGATACTTATGGACTTCTTCGACACCCTCAAAAGCCGCACGCGGGGGTATGCGTCGTTCGACTACGAGTTCACCGGCTACGAGCAGTCCAGCGTGAGCAAGCTGCGAATTCTGCTGAACGGCGACCCGGTGGACGCCCTGTCATTCATCACCCACCGCGACCGCGCGTTTACCAGGGCAAAGGTGCTGGTGGAGCGGCTGCGAGACGTGATCCCGCGCCAGCAATACGAGTGCCGGATTCAGGCGGCCCTGGGCGGAAAGATCATCGCTGCGGCGACAGTAAAGGCCTTCCGCAAGAACGTTATCGCCAAGTGCTACGGCGGAGACATAACCCGAAAGCGCAAACTCCTGGAGAAGCAAAAAGTGGGTAAAAAGAGGATGAAGAGCATAGGCTCAGTAGAGGTCCCGCAAGAAGCCTTTATGAGCGTGCTGAAGATCGGGGATGACAAATAGAATCGCGAAGACCGCGAAATGGGCGAAGGACGCGAAAAGAGCCGATTATCCGCAGATGACGCAGATGAACGCAGATGGAGTTGACGGTTGTCGGTTGACAGTTGACGGTTGGGCTGACGCGAACCCAATTCCCCCTTTGAAGGGGGCGAGGGGGATGTGAGCGGCGTTTGAATCAGAATCTGGAGGCAGTGCTGTGAAAATGTCTGGCATACCGGGGCTTGTAATATGCGTAGTCATTTGCATGATGGCCGGGGTGATCGGCTCTATCTTCACCACCTCAAGCGTCACCGGCTGGTATACGACCATCCAAAAGCCCTCGTTCAACCCGCCTGGTTGGATATTCGGCCCGGTGTGGACGACTCTCTACATCCTCATGGGCATTGCGCTGTGGCTGGTGCTGAGGAGCGGGGCTGATGCAAGCCTGGTGCGGCCTGCGGTGTGGGTGTTCGCATTCCAGCTTGCGCTCAACGCCGGCTGGTCGATAGTCTTCTTCGGCCTCCACTCCCCCGGCTGGGCCTTCGCAGTCCTCGCCGCCCTATGGCTCCTGATCCTCGCCAGCATCCTGCTATTCTGGCGCATCTCAACCGCCGCAGGCGCGCTACTGCTGCCCTACATCGCGTGGGTCAGCTTTGCGGGGGTGTTGAACTGGGCGATATGGCGGTTGAATGGGTGAGGTTGGAATGGTCCCTGCAACGGCCGCGAAGCGAAGCGGACGCCGACCAACATCTCGGAATTGGCATCAACTTCCCTGACACTGCTGTGCCACATTACGCGAGACACGCAGACTCTGGATGGTTCCGCAAAGGCTAGCTCCGGCGTGGGCGTCAACACCTGATAGTTATGTCTTTACGTGTTTCCCTCTGTACTTGAACCGCCATATGGCTACGATTAACAAGAGCACGCAGACTCCTAACTCTCTGCCCACGGCTGTCTGTTCCTGCGCCATCGAACTGCTCTCGTGTACTCGGATTGCGGCACTCCACCTGGATATGCCTAGTGAGGCGATTCCAAGGTACACGTTCCAGAAATTTGCTGCCTCAAACGCAGAGTCATCCCCAGACACTCTGGACTTGTCATACAACAAGTTCATTCCCTTGATACCTGCTGTATAGTCATACCACTCGTGTGGTTGCCCAGAGTAGTGACCGGAGTCCGTCTTGGGTGCAAGTGAATACTGGCTTGCGGACGCTATGACGCCATAGCCGTAGCCCAGAAATCCACCGGCGAACTGCACACACAGAACAAACAGCAAGACCGCCGGCAGCCTATGTAGCCGAATTCCGAGGCGTCGGTTCAGGTCGAAGAAAGAGCCGCCGAGGACTAGTAGTGCAACAATCAGCCCCCAGCCCATGCCATTTGACGTCGTGGTCGCCAATGTTCGGCTGACTCCGTCAACACTCATTCCTCGGATCATTAGGCTATCATTGCCGACTAGCAATTGGAAGGGAGACCACTTAATAAGAGCGGTCAATACACCATACGCTGCCAAGACTGCACACGCCAAGACTACGCCGCTCTGTCTGCCACGACCCAATTCAAGCTTCAAGATTACCATCCTCCGCGACAAAAGCTCCGGTGCCAGAATCCATATACCGAGTTGGATACCAGGTGTTGCGAAGCATTACCCTCTACTTGTAGACCTTGCCGATGCCTGCCTTGACCCAGTCAACCCAGTCCTCCCGGGTGACTGCCATCGCAACTATGGACTTTGCATCGCCTGTACTAAACCACTCAGAACTCTTGTACTCCAAGTTGGAGAACCCCCACCTACCCGACTTGGGAATGCAATATAGCGACACTTGGTCGAGCGGGTACTCCGCCTTGCCCTTGTCCGTATCCCCGCTAAGCACCGCCGAGAAGCTCATTATCCCGGCACGTAGCGTCGCCCCCTCTTCTACTGTCTCGCCCATCAGGCAACTGACATCACCCGTACCGACCTGAATAGTGAGGCGTCTAGCCAAACCATATCCCCCATCCGCATCGCTCAGGTGCGACGGGTTCTCTCTAAGCACTTCGTGGAGCCGCGCGGCAAATCGCTCGAAGCTGACCTTTGGGTTGGCCAGTATCTCCCGCTGGTTCGCTTCCGCTTGCTGCCGCGCCTTCTCTGACCGTTGCCCTGAAGCGCAGCCAACCATCAGAACAGTGACGAGCAAACAACACATGACCCTTATCACGATTGCCTCCTTAGCTCGGAAACTCGTCTCAGAATGCTCCGCAGCTTCCGCTGCTAGCTCAACTGCCGCCAGTAGGTTGTGTTCCGCCCGCATTCCGACGCGCTAGTGCTTGATCTATGGCGGCCGTGAATGGTCGCCATATGTTCGGGAAGTACTGGAAGTGCCAGTCGCCTTCGGTTGTCTCAATCGTGAGCCATCTTAACCCGAACGCCCACAGCAGGCACACTACGGGCCACAATGGCAAAATGATCCACAGCAAGTCCGGCCACCAAAGAACCCGCAAGCGATAGCCTTTGAGGCTCTCAATTGGACAGTGCCTTTTGCCGATCGTTACTCCCCTGTCGGAGACTCGCAAGCCGCCCATCTGTCTCTCGTAGAATATCTCTTCACCGTTCATCGACTCCTCCTGTCACACGCGCTTGCCAGCGATTGCCTCGGTAACCCGTACCGTCACGGTCGTGCGCCCTGCCAGAACAAACACAGAAGGCTCAGTACCACACCCGGTGGTCTGCGCGAATTCCCAACGCCCACTGACTACTTCCACAACCCCCAAGATTTCCCTTCTACTGCTTCGTTCCCGCCTTCACTCCCCCTCCACCTTCGCGCTGTCCAATTGCCCTTGGGTCAGGTTTTCTGCGTGGTCGAGGCTGGCTCCGGTTAGTTTGGCGTCGGTGAGGTCTGCTCGGTATAGGTCGGCGCCGTCGAACTCGGCGTTGGTCAGGTTGGCGTAGGTGAGTTCCGCGCGGCTCAGGTCTGCGCAGTCCAGAAAGGCATTTGTGAGGTTGGCCCCTATCAGGCTGGCACGAGTGAGGTCCGCCCCTATCAGGATGGCTCCTGTGAGGTTGGCGTTGATCAGGAGAGCGCGGGTGAGGTTTGCGTCGGTGAGGCAAGCTCCGACCAGAACCGCATTGTCGAGCGCGGCATTAGAGAGGTTGGCTCCCATCAGCTTTGCGCCGGATAAGTCGCAGCCAATAAGAACGGCCCCGGAAAGATTGGCCTGGCATAGATCACGGCCGGAAAGGTCCGTGCCGGTCAAGTCGACCTCGGATAGATCAGCTCCGGCCAAGTCCGCGCCAAGCGGCCACCTGTATCCTCGCACTTCTTTTCTCAGCGCTGCTCTCTCCTGGAACAATTCTGTACCACTGATAATCACTTCGACGGACATCACCTTTTAACCTGCACGACACTCACATCCCCCTTACCCCCTTCAAAAGGGGGAATTGGGTTTGTTGCGCAATTGCTGACTTCGGCTACAAGCATTACGCTCCGCCCTCTCTCTAACTCTCTCCCCCAGGAGAGAGGACTAGGACTGTCCCTGGCTGTTCACGCAGTGCTCCACCATCAAACCCTCCAGCCATCAAACCCTGCAAAACTGCCATACGCTATCAGCTATAAGCCATAGGCTGGTTTGACACATACCCCCCCAAACTCGCATAATATCTAGCGGTACGAGCTTCGCTTTTGCAGGCGTTTGCTCACGTGTGAGGTGTAGTCCAGTGGCCATTCCCATAGCTAACCCCAAAGTCCAGAACCTGGCGATCAAGGCTGAGCTTGCTGCGGCGGTTGATGAGGTCCTTGAATCCTGCCATTTCATACTTGGCGAGAACGTGACCCTGCTGGAGCAGGAGATTGCGCGGTACTGCGCGGCGTCTCACGGCGTTGCAGTCAACAGCGGCACCGACGCCCTCGTGATCGCTCTTGCGGCCAACGGCATCGGCCCGGGGGATGAGGTCATCACCACGCCCTTCACGTTTGTGGCGACCGCCGAGGCGATAATGATAGTCGGGGCGAAGCCGGTGTTTGCGGACATCGACCCCAAGACATTCAACCTCGACCCCAATTGCATCGCCGACAAGATCACAACCAAGACCAGGGCCATCCTGCCAGTGCACCTCTATGGCCAGTGCGCGGACACCGACGCCATCGATTCCATCGCCCGAACCCACGGACTCAAGGTCATCTACGACGGCGCGCAGGCAATCGGCTCGAAGCGCCACGGCAAGGGGATCGGGGAGTTCGGCGACGCTGCGACCCTGAGCTTCTTCCCGACCAAGAACCTGGGCGGGTGCGGGGACGGCGGGATGGTGCTGGCCAACTCGGACGAAGTTGCGGCGGCGGCGAAGATGTACAGGTTCCACGGAATGGACGCCACCTACAGCTACGAAAAAGTCGGCTACTGCAGCAGGCTCGACGAGATCCAGGCCGCGCTGCTGAGAGTGAAACTCAAGTATATCGACGCATGGAACGCAGGCCGCCGGGCCAACGCGGCTTACTATATAGAGAAGATGTCGGACCTGCCGATCCAGCTTCCGATCCCGGACCCGGAAAACTTCCACATCTACCACCAGTTCACCCTCCGGTTTGGCAAGCGTGACCAGCTCAAAGCCAAGCTGGCGGAGTTGGGAGTGGGGAGTGGAGTCTATTACCCAAGTCCGCTGCATGTCCAGAAGGCTTATGCGAACCTGGGATACAAGCAAGGCGATTTCCCGGAGTCGGAGAAGGCGGCACTGGAGTGCCTGAGCCTCCCGGTCTTCCCGGAACTCCCGCCGGATGACAGAAACACAGTGGCTGAGGCTGTGGTGCAGAGTGTGAAGGAACTGTAATTCTCTCTCCCGGGGGAGAGAGCTAGAGAGAGGGCGCTCTGTATCAATAAGGTATATGGCTGCGGGAACTCAGAATGCGTAGTATTGAGAAGCCAGTGCAGGTAGTCGTTCCCGCAGCATAGCAAAAACCCACCCTACCCTCCCTTGTCAGGGAGGAAGACGACGACGAGACCGCCTGCGGTCTTACCCCCTGATAAGGGGGCGCGGGGGGTTTGTGTAATGACATTTCATCGGAGGTAATGCCCCTTGAAGGCTATGATACTCGCGGCGGGGGTTGGGTCCCGGTTGGACCCGCTTACCCGCAAAGTACCAAAACCGATGGTGCCGATAGTCAATAAGCCGGTTATGGAGCATATAGTCGGCAACCTGGCGAAGTGCGGTTTTCGGGATGTGATGGTGAACGTGCACTACCTCGGCGACCAGATTATGGACTACTTCGGCGATGGCTCCAAGTGGGACATCCATATCCACTACTCGGTAGAAGACCAGCTTTGGGGCGATGCGGGAAGCGTGAAGCGGTGCGAGGACTTCTTCGACGAGCAGACATTCCTGGTAGTCGGAGGAGATGACCTCACCGACATCGACTTCGGCAGGCTGGTGCGCCATCACCAGGAGAAGAAAGCGCTCGCAACAATTGCGCTTTCGCTGGTGGAGGAGCCATCCGAGTACGGTATAGCCCTTCTCAATGACAAGGGCCGCATCACCCGATTTCTCGAGAAGCCCAAGGGTGAGGTGATCTTCTCCAATTCCGCGAACACCGGCATCTATGTCTTCGACAAAAGCGTTTTGGAGCTCATACCAAAGGGCACCAAGTATGGCCTGGGAGCAAACCTGCTCCCTCTGCTGCTCGAGCAGAAGTCCCGGTTTTATGGGTTCTTGACCTCCGGCTACTGGAAAGATGTCGGGAGCCTGCGTGAGTATCACCAGGCCCACCACGATGCCCTCAGTGGGCGAGTGGACATCAAGCTGCCGGTCCCGGAGAAACGCAAGTATGTGTGGATGGGGGAGAACGTGGAAATTGACCCCTCCGCCGAAATAGGCTATCCTGTGGTGATAGGAAACAACTGCAAGATAGGCAAAGGCGCCAAACTCCTGGAGTATTCCGTGCTGGGTGACGGCTGTATTCTGGAGGAGGGCGCTGTTGTGAGCTGCAGCATCCTCTGGCAGGGCGCAAGCGTGCTCAAGGACACGATGCTTCAACGCTGCGTGGTTGGTGACAACTGCGCAGTCAAATCCAACGCGGCAGTATTCGATGGAGTCATAGTAGACCCCACAAGACGCAACACCGCAAACGGCGAAAAGCCCGCTGCGTAGACCTGACACGAAGAAACGGAATCACGAAAGCACGAAATACTGAGAACACGAAAAGGTAATATCGAGGGAAGACGTAACTCCCTCTCCCCGCAGGGAGAGGGTGGGGGTGAGGTTCTTCTAACGTAGGATTGTGCACGACTGACAGGTGAGAAGAACCGCCCCCTAGCCCCCTCCTAGCGAGGAGGGGGGAATACATATCCTGTCCATCCTGTATATCGATGTTGATTCTCGTGCTTCCTCGTACAACAACCACCACGGAGGCGAAATGAACTACGACGTTAAAGACATCTCCCTTGCGGCAAAGGGCAAGCTTCGAATAGAGTACGCCGAGCAGGAAATGCCTGTTCTTCGGCTGATCAAAGAGCGCTTTGAGAAAGAGAAACCCCTCAAGGGCGTGACGCTGGCGGCGTGCTTGCACGTGACCACCGAGACCGCCAACCTCGCCATCACCCTCAAGGCCGGCGGCGCGAATGTGTATCTGTGCGCATCCAACCCGCTTTCCACCCAGGATGACGTTGCGGCTGCGCTGGTGAAAGAATACGGAATATCCACATTCGCCATCAAGGGCGAGGATAACGACACCTACTACAAGCACATCAACGCATCCTTGGATGCCAAACCCAGTATTACAATGGACGACGGCGCGGACACGGTGGGCATTATCCACTCAAGCCGCCGAGACCTCATTCCTGGGATTGTCGGCGGCACGGAAGAGACCACAACCGGCGTCATCAGGCTGCGAAGCATGGAGCGCGACGGAGTGTTGGCCTACCCCATCATTGCCGTCAACGATGCCGACACCAAGCACCTCTTCGACAACCGCTACGGCACCGGCCAGAGCACCTTGGACGGCATCCTGCGGGCGACCAACGTGCTGTTCGCGGGCAAGGTCTTCGTGGTTGCCGGATACGGCTACTGCGGCAAGGGCCTCGCAATGCGCGCCAAGGGTCAGGGATCAAGAGTGGTTGTCTGCGAAGTTCTCCCGGTTAGAGCGCTTGAGGCTGTTATGGACGGCTTCGAGGTTATGACGATGGCTGAGGCCGCCAAGATCGGCGACATCTTCTGCACGGTCACCGGCGACATCCACGTCATCCGCGGAGAGCACTTCGCCTCTATGAAAGACGGCGCGATTGTTGCCAACTCCGGCCATTTCAACGTCGAACTCGATATTCCCGCGCTTGAGGGGCTTGCCAAGAGCAGGCGCCAGGTTCGAGAGTTCGCGGAGGAGTTCACTCTTCCCAGCGGCAACAGGGTCTACCTGCTCGGAGAAGGCCGACTGGTCAACCTTGCAGCCGCCGAAGGTCACCCGGCAAGCGTGATGGATATGAGCTTTGCCAACCAGTCGCTGTGCGCGGAGTATATGTTCCAGCACCACAGCGAGCTTGAGAAGAAAGTCTACGTGGTCCCCAAGGACATCGACGAGAACATCTCCCTGCTCAAGCTGCGGTCCATGGACATCACAATAGACACCCTCACCGACGAGCAGATCAAGTACCTGGCGAGTTGGGAAGAGGGCACTTAGTTTTGCTGGAGCACACAGAAATGGACAAGCCGAAGGCTGGAGCAGGCGCTCTGGAAGCCTTTGAAGAGATACACATCCTCGGATGCAAGGTCCACAGTGTAACCATGGCCCAGACTATGGAGGCGGCGAAACGCTTCATTGAAAGCGGCAAGGCGCATTATATAGTCACCGCCGACTCTTCCGGAATCGTGAATGCTCAGGAGGACGATGAGTTCCGGAGGATCATCAACTCTGCGGACCTCGTTACTCCAGACAGCATGGGAATACTGATTGGCGCGCGCCTAGTGGGGACGCCTGTGCCTGAACGAGTCAGCGGAGTGGATATTGCCCACGACCTCTGTGAAATGGCCGCAGAGGAGGGCTTTGGCGTCTACCTGCTCGGAGCCGCACCGGGCGTGGCCGAGGAAGCAGCGGACAAGTTGAAAGCCAAGTTCCCCGGGCTGAAGATCGCAGGCACGCATCACGGCTACTTCTCTACTGAGGAGGAACCGGAAGTTATCGAGCAGATCGCCAAGTCGGGAGCGCGGGTGTTGTTTGTAGCCATGGGAATACCCAAGCAGGAAAAGCTCATTGTCGCACATTTGGACAGGCTGAATGTAGGCGTGGCTATGGGCGTTGGGGGGTCATTGGATGTGCTCAGCGGGCGTATCGATCGTGCTCCTATATGGATGCGGAAGCACGGGCTGGAGTGGCTCTACAGACTCAGCCAGGACCCCAAGAAGATTCACAAAGTGGCCGTGCTGCCCAAGTTCCTTGCCATGGCGCTGAGAGAGAAGTGGTTTGGGGGTAAGTCTTATGTCTGAAACACGCGAAAACGTTCTCATAGTAGGCAGCGTGGCCCTGGATTCGGTGGAAACGCCGCACGGCAGGGTTGACAGGGCGCTGGGCGGGGCGGCCGTGTATTCAGGGGTCGCGGCAAGTTTCTTCACGCCGGTGAGAGTGGTTGGGGTGGTGGGAGAAGACTTCCCTCAGGAGCACCTTGACTACCTGCTTTCGCGCGGTATCGACCTGCGCGGGATCCAAGTCGCGAGCGGCAAGACCTTCTACTGGGCCGGCTCCTACGAAGGCAGCATGGACCAGGCTCAGACGCTCACAACCGAGCTCAACGTCTTCCAGGACTTCAAACCCAGGCTCCCGGAAGACTATAAGGCCAGCAAGTACGTATTCCTCGCTAACATCGACCCGGAACTGCAGCTTGAGGTCTTGGCGCAGACGCCGGACACCAAGCTGGTCGGCTGCGACACCATGAACTACTGGATCACCGGCAAGCGGGACGCGCTGCTGGAGGTGCTGAAGAGGGTGGACGTGGCGTTCCTGAACGACGCCGAGGCCAAGATGCTGGTGGGCGAGAGCAACCTCACGACAGCAGCAAGGCGCATCCAGGAGCTTGGGCCGAAGTATGTGGTGATCAAGAAGGGCGAGCACGGCGCGCTGATGTACTGCGGGATAGATAGCTGCTTCGCCGCCGCGTCCTACCCGCTGACCAAAGTGATCGACCCGACAGGCGCGGGAGACAGTTTCGCGGGCGGTTTTATGGGCTATATGGCGACTGCGGGGGTGGTGGATGAGTCCAACATGCGCAAGGCTGTGATATACGGCAGCACAATGGCGTCATTCAACGTCCAGGACTTCAGCCTCGAACGCTTCAAACGCCTCACACCTGAAGAGATCAACTCAAGATACGAAGAGTTCAAACGATTGATGTCTTTTGAGGGTGGGTAACCCCCTCGCCCACCGCAGTGGGAGAGGGCTGGGGTGAGGGAACTCCTAGCGTAGCGTCGTACACATCTGTCGCGTCAGAAGAACCGCCCCCTAACCCCATCCTGGCGTGGAGGGGAAATTGCTGTCATAACGGAGACACACCATGTCACAACCAACCCAAATGGACCTCTTCCGTGCCACGGTCGAGCATCGACCGCACGATAAGTACCTGTTCTATACCAAGTACACCGACCCTCTGGCCGAGAAACTTACCAAGGCTCTGGGCGCGCGAGATGTCGATGAGATAGCGGAACGCTATGGGTTGTTCACCCCTGTCTCCGTCGCCATGCTTGCTCCTCCGAATCGTGTCGCACCGGACTTCTCCGGATACTACGCGGATATGGACGTGCCTGAGAACGCGACCATCAACTGGTTCGGGATGATGGAGATTCCGGGGAGCATGTACCACTTCACACGCTACATCAGCCCCCTTCGCAACGCTACCACCCTGGATGAGATCAAGAACTTCCCATACCCGCTGCCCATTGGCTGGACGGACTCCCACATGGCCGCGCAGGTACAGGACGCCCACGACAAGGGGTTGGTGGTGACCTCCTGGGTCGGGCATATGTATGAGGATTCCTGGCAGATTCGGGGCTATGAAGAATTCCTGATGGACATGCACACCGACCCGGAGTTATGCGAATACGTCCTCGACCAAATCACCGAGCGCAACCTGGTCTACGCAACCGCCGCAACCAAGGCCGGCGTGGATTACCTCACCACGGGCGATGACGTAGCCAACCAGCGCGCGCTGATGTTCACACCTGAAATGTGGCGGCACTTCATGAAGCCGAGATGGGCCAAAGTCTACAAGGCGGCGAGGGAGATCAACCCCAACATCGAGATATGGTACCACAGCGACGGCGACATCCGGGAGATCATTCCCGAGCTTATCGAGATCGGCGTAACCATCCTGAACCCAGTCCAGCCGGAATGCATGGACCTCATCGAACTCAAACGGGAATACGGCAAAGACCTGGTCTTCGACGGCACAGTAGGCACCCAAACCACAATGCCCTTCGGCACCCCCGACGATGTCCGCCAGATAGTCCGAGAGCGCAAAGCCACCCTCGGCGGCGATGGGGCTTTGATAATATCACCGACCCACGTCCTGGAACCCGAGGTCCCGGTGGAGAACATAGTGGCACTCTACGAGGCGGCGGGGGAGTAGGGCCAGCATTCCCCCTCCACGCCAGGAGGGGGTCAGTGGGCGGTTCCTTCCACCTCACATCTACGCGGCACATTAGGTTCGAGGAACCTCACCCCAGCCCTCCTCTGCGAGGGGAGCGAGTAGGACGGAGCGTGACGCGTGTTCAAGAGTTCCAACCAATTCATCGAAAGCGTTGTTCTCAAGAGAGAAGATGTTCCGTCCTTTGACGAATACCCCTATGATATTCCGGCTATTCGCGGCCTTACTGAGCTTCCGCTCCACCCCAAAGTCACCTACTTCATAGGGGACAACGGGGCGGGCAAGTCCACGCTTCTGGAAGCCATCGCGGTTTGTGCGGGCTTCAACGCGGAAGGGGGCAGCAAGAACTTCAGGTTCTCCACCCGCGCTTCTCATTCCGAGCTCCACAGCCACCTGATGCTGCGAAAAGGAACCCAACGTCCTCGCGATGGCTACTTCTTCAGAGCCGAAAGCTTCTTCAACGTTGCTACCACTATCGAGGAGGCGGATAACGACCCGGACAACGCAGGTGGCGGGGCGCCCTTAGGCGCCAGCTACGGTCGCAGACTGCTGCACGAACAATCGCACGGGGAGTCGTTCCTGGCGCTGATACTCAACCGCTTCGGCGGCAACGGCCTCTATCTTCTGGACGAGCCCGAAGCTGCGCTGTCCCCAGCCAAGCAATTGGCGGTTCTCTCCGCGATGCACAACCTCATCAGGCAGCATTCCCAGTTCGTAATAGTAACCCACGCCCCAATCCTGATGGCCTACCCCGATTCCATCATCTACCGCTTCTCCGACGAGTCGATAGAAGCGGTAGAATACGAAAGCACCGAGCACTACACGATAACCAGGGACTTCATCCAGCGCAGGGAACAGATTATGGGGATACTGCTGGGGGAGTGAGGTATATGCTAACCAGCGCGAAGGCTATCTATTATGCCACGTCAAGTGTTACCCTGATACTCCGCCCACTCCCGACACTGGATGTCGCACATCGGCTGTCCTGCCAACAGGTTCTTGGCGGTGGCTGATACTGTATGATTGCAGTCTTCGGATAGCTGCTCGGCTATCTGCCTCTGCCAAGGTTCCCGTGCCCCGAACCACTGTACCACTGACAGAAGCGCCATCTTTCTTTCAATGCTGTCACCTTTGATCCACGATTGCAGCAGAGAACTATCTATCGTTACAAGATCATACACAAGGAAGTCTTCCAAAGGACCACAGATGATTTGGCTGTTCAACTCGGGCATCCCTAGGTCAATCAGATGCCCCATCTGCGCAAAAATGGGAATCACCCAGTTCATATCAAATTTACAGAGGGTGGAAGTTATCGGGAGGCGTTCGTATTTCACCGCGCTGGAGGCAAAGAGCGCGGCGCTGCGATCCCTGTCGCTACAGCATAGTTCCGAGAGAGCGGAATCCGAATCAATCTGATAGGAAGTAGCGTCACGTACAGTCTCGTCCTCATCAAGCAGCCAACGCTCGACATCCCCCCATGTGACCGGCCCCCACTCACTCAGAACTTCAATGGCCTGCGCCCTCACATCCGGTCCGTCTGTGGCTATGAATTGATGCAGAAGGGCCACCTCGTCTTCTGACAGGCTCACCTCCTCGTCCGAGCGCATGGCTTCTATGCGAGAGGCTTCGAGTAGTCTGACCTTGGCCGACTCATCTGCCTCTGCCATTTTCCATAATTCTGATGGAAGGACTGTGCCCCTAACAGCCATAGTGATCTACCTCATAGCGTCAATGATCTGCGGAATCTACATTCATGCCTGGTATCCGCCAATCCTGCCCATCCCGAAATCCGTTGAATCCTGTTCAATATAAACGCGCAAACATATACAAACTACAACAAGTCTGCTATGGAAACCCTCTCCCCGGAGTTCTGCGCCAGAATCCCGGCCTCCACCACTGCAATCGGAACCAGCAGTTCGTCGTAGTCCGTGGGCGGCTGGCCGGTTAGGACCATGTCTCGGAACTTCTTTACTATTCGGTCGGCGCCTCTGAGGAACTCGGGGTCGCCTATTGGGCCGGAGTGGATTTCTCCCATTTTGCTGTAGGCGCTGACGTAGAAGTTGCACCTTTCGGGGAAGGAGTCTGGGCCGGTGTTCATTATCATCACGTCGATGCCGCTTTTCATGTGCAGGTGCAGATACTCCAGCGCCACCCGGCCCATGCACTCCACCCACTCCACATCGTTTCCGAACACGTTGAGCGCCAGGGCAACCCCGTGGATGAGATATGCCAGCCTGCCACACAGCCCCGCGCCTTCGGTCCTGTTGCCGAGGTTCTCCTGGGACATTGCCCCGCCAAGGCCCTTTACAACGCCCGCTCGCACCCCTGGCACATCCATCGGGTCGCAGCCCATAGCCACCGCCGCCTGAGACAGGCTCCGCCAATCCGCACCCTCCGGCCCTATCTCGGCGAAGCGCTTCTTGAAGTTGTCCGCCGCGATGACTTCCGTAAGGATCGATGAGTTGTACATCGGCGCGTTGTGCTTCCGGGCCAGCTTCACGATCTCTTTGGCGTCGGCCAGGGTCAGGGCCATCGGCTTGTCCACGAAAGTGGGAATGCCTTGTTCAAGGAACGGCCGCGACCAGTCCAGGTGGGTGCTGCCGTCCCCGTCGCACTCCGCCAGGAACACAGCATCAACTCCCTCGCCAACTTGCTCCATAGAGTCGCAGACCCTGGCCCCCGGGAAGCTCTCGGCAAACCCCTCGGCAGCCGCGCGGTCATCGTCATAGCACTTCACGATCTCGAAATCAAAGGTAGCCGGGACGGTGATATGCGCGGGGTCGTACCAGTCGGTGGCGTAGTAGTGCACGATCTTGTTGTGCTTCATCAGGGCAGCCGGGTCGCACTTAGCCATCAGCGCGCCGTAGTAGAACGCATGAGTATCGCAGTGAACTAGTCCAAGTTTGATTGGCATGGCTGATCCTCTCTCAAAGGCACGCACATTCCCCTCGCCCCTTCAAAGGGGGAATTGGCAGCGGCCGGGACATGTTTATCAGTTCTCGTACGGGAGTGTGGTATCCTTCCGGAGTTGTTCCGGTTGGCGGGAACTTGACGTTTGGCTGAATCTGCCGGATACTGGAGTCCGGGCGGTGGATATTTGCCGTGATTCGGAAACAGACAGGAGTCGAAGTACATGCCAGATGTGATCGAACGCGTCGCTTGCACAATGTGCCACGGAGTCTGGGCGGATGAGGTGGAGAAGCCTGTGATCCCCAACTGGACAGCCCTTACCCGCTCATCCTTTGAGAGAAAGGTCGGGATACTGTCGGAGTTGGGAGCGCAGTCGATCGGCTACGGGGAGTTGGAGAAGTGGTATAACGGCGCGCCGCTTTCCGGGAAGCGTATGATGATCGACTTCGACCACGCAGTGCGGTCGATCTATGACCACTGCTTCCCGATCCTTGCTGGGCATGGGTTCAAGGGCAATATGTTTGTGGACACCGCGCGGGTAGATAGCGACCTTGAAAAGCCCGAATCCGAGCGCAGGTGCATGACCTGGGACCAACTCGGCAAGCTGGCGGAGGCTGGATGGACTATCGGCGCGCACACGGTCCACCACTTTTCTCTTGCCACCCTCGAAGCCGAGGACCCCACCGGCGGTCGCCTGCTGGAAGAGATGGCGGGCGCGGATGACAGGATCAAGGCACAGCTTGGTATCACCGCCGAAGACTTCGCCTACACCGGCCTGGGGTGGTCCCCTATGGCTGAGGAAATTGCCTCAAAGCGATACCGTTTCGCCCGCCTCTGGATCACCGGCGCGATGTACAACGACCCCCAGGGCAACGACATTCCCATCGCGACTCTCCTCAATCCCAACCCCAAATCGGCCCCAGCCCCCGACGAGCCGGACGGCGGCCCACCTTACCCCTACCGCTACATAACCCGCCAGACCAACCCCCACCGCCTGCCCAGTATGGAACTGGAGAACCTGATCGCAACGGATGAGGCGTACAGGAGATATGTGGACGGCCTCTAGGTCGCGGAAGGCGCGCGCTTCGCGCGGGTTCAGGATGGGCCGGCAGAACCCTCGCTCGCCGCAGCGGGAGAGGGCAGGGTGAGGGAGCCTTCCACCTGGCAGTTCTGCACTGTGGCTGCGGATAAACAGAACACCCTTGGGCGTCTGGTTCATCGGTAGGTCGTGACTCACCCCTCACCCCAGCCCTCTCCCCCGGGCCGTGGGAGAGGGAGCAGGTTGTGCGCAGCAAACACACTCGTGTGACTGCAATCGTTTGCTTTCCTAACTTTGGACAGATTCTCGATTGACAACCACCCATTACGACACGTAGACTATACTGGCTCGCAATAGAGGTCGTTTGTTCCTGGCCCGTGGGATGTCGAGTTAAGGGAGACTGCGTGCATGAGTTGTAGTAACAAGTCCGTTCTATTAGTGACTGCAATAATAGCCTTGGTTTTGGCGCTTTGTGGGTCCGTGTCGGCGGCGCCAGCCGGGTCCATCGTGGCCTGGGGGTCGAACAACTGGAACGAGTCCACTGTTCCGGCAGGAGGAGATTTCGTCGCTGTAGCCTGCGGAACGGGACACAGCCTGGCCCTAAAGACAGATGGCTCCCTGGTAGGATGGGGGGACAATACCAATGGCCAGCGCGATGTTCCTGCTGGAACCGGCTTCAAGGCCATTGCTGCCGGCATTCGGCACAGTCTGGCTCTTAGGTCGGACGGCTCAATAGTGGCTTGGGGAGACAATACCTATCACCAGACCGACGTCCCCGCAGGTACCGTATACACTGCTATCGCCCCCAGCTGTTACGCCGACGTGGCTCTGAAATCGGACGGCTCGTTGGTAGCATGGGGACAGGACAACTATGGTCTTATCACCGACGTCCCCGCCGGGACCGGCTACAAAGCTATCGCCGCAGGCTTCGGACACTGCATAGCACTCAAGTCGGACGGTTCCCTGGTGGGGTGGGGACAGGACACTGAAGGCGAGTGCGATGTCCCTGCCGGAAATGACTTCGTCGCCATCGCCAGCAACGGGGGTAATCACAGCATTGCCCTGAGGTCCAACGGCTCGATAGTGGCTTGGGGAGACAATAGTTACGGCCAGTGCAACGTCCCGGCCGGGATTAGTTTTACGGCTGTTGCGGCCGGAGTTGGCCACTCTGTAGCGCTGAAGACGGATGGCTCCGTGCTGGCATGGGGCATGAATGGAGATGGCCAGGCTAACGCCCCCTTGGGAGAATGCTATACCGCTATCTCCGCCGGCGGATGGTACAACCTCGCTCTGAGCAACGGGGCCCCATCAAACACGAGCGTGACCCCGAACGCCGGATTACTCGCGGCCGATACATACTACACATTTACGACCAAGTACTACGACCCCGACGGCTACGCGGACCTGCGCGAGTGCGAACTGCTCATCAGCCCTACACTGAGCCGCGCGAACGCTATCCGGGTGAAGTATGACCCGGTGTCGCACATGATCTACCTCAGGGATGACTCAGACACCAGTTGGGGAGTAGGCCATACGATCGTTGACGATGTCACCCTGGAGAACAGCCAGTGCAGAGTACACCTGTGGGGGTTCAGTATGCACGGGGGTGGGAAGGAGCTGACGCTGAACTGGTCGATAGCTCCGAAGAAAGCATTCGTGTCAAAGAAGCTCGACGTTTACACGCGCGTGGAGGACTCCACCTCGCAGACTGCTGGCTGGGACCGGATGGGGACCTACGCAGGCACGGGCGGTGCGATGGTGTGGGGAAACAATGACTATGGCCAGGGCAACATCCCCTCGGACAAGAACCTGGTGGCCATATCCGCGTCCGCATACCACAGCTTGGCGCTGAGGTCAGATGGATCCCTCGCGGCTTGGGGGAATAACTCATTCGGCATGATCGACTTCCCCGCCGGAACCGACTTTGCGGCTGTAGACGGCGGCGTGTTCCACTCACTGGCTCTGAAAGCCGATGGCTCACTGGTGGCCTGGGGAGCCAACGATCTCGGCCAGTGCAATGTCCCGCCGGGTTGCGACTACGTTGCCATCTCCGCCGGGGACACTCACAGTCTGGCTCTCAAATCCGACGGCTCGATCTCGGCATGGGGAATGAACACATACGGCCAGTGCAATCCCCCCGCTGGAGATTTCGTGGCTGTTTCTGCCGGCGCATACTTCAGTCTGGGGCTCAAGTCCGACGGGTCCATCGTGGGCTGGGGAGACAACGCCCAGGGGCAGCGTAATGTTCCGGCGGGGAATGATTTCGTGGCAATCTCCGGCGGCGGCTACCACAGCCTGGCTTTGAGAGCAGACGGCTCGCTTGTGGCTTGGGGAAGCAACAACTCGGGAGCTTGCAACGTCCCGCCTGGAAACAACTTCGTGGCGATCTCAGCCGGAGCTACACACAGTCTGGCTTTGAGGTCGGACGGCACAGTCGCCGCCTGGGGAGACAACGGCTCCGGGCAGTGTAATCTCGCGGGAGGCGGTTTCGTCGCCATCTCCGCTGGGTCATACTACTACAGCCTTGCCATCCAGGACGGCACTCCATCCAACATCAGCCTGGCTCCTAACTCCGGAACTCTGGCTGCCGATACGCCTTACACGCTTGCGTGCAAGTACTTTGACGGAGATGGCTTCGCCGACATCAGCAAGGCCTACCTGCTCATCAACGATTCCCTCGGTCAGGCCAACGCGGCCCTGCTGATGTATGATCGCGTGGTGAACAAGGTCTACCTCAAGAACGATGCGAACAGCAGTTGGGGCACGGGCTATGCGCCCGGCACGGATGTGATCGTTCAAAACAGCCAATGCAGACTCTTGATCAAGGACACTGTTGTCTCCGGAAGCGGCTCCAACCTGGCTGTGGACTGGCGAGTATCACTCAAGAGCGCGTTCACTGCCAAGAACCTCAACGCCAATATGTACGTGAAGGACGCCAGCGGGAAGAGCGACGGCTGGGACCTGATGGCGATATACTACAATGTGAAGCCGCAGGTAGTGAGCATCAGCCCCAATGCCGGCGCGCTGCCCATCGATACCGTCACAAGCCTTGTCAGCGTCTACCGCGATGTCAATGGCTACGGGGATCTGCGGAAGATATACATGGTGTTGTGTGAGGGCTTCAGCCAGTCCAACGCGATGCTGCTCTACTACGACAAAGCGGCCAACAAGCTGTTTCTCAAGAACGACGCCAACTCAAACTGGGGCACGGGGCGAGTGCTCGGCACGGACTTCACTCTTTCCAACAGCCAGTGCGAGGTGTATGTCAAAGACACAACCGCTGTTGGCGTGGGAAATGACCTCACATTCACGTGGTCGTTCAAACTCAAGCCGAGCATGACCGACAAGAACCTCTATAGCTGGATGTATGTCACCGACTCAATGGGTCTCTCAGACGGCTGGAAGAAGATGGGTACGCACTTCATCCCCGTCGCGCCCACTTGTGTAAGCGTGACGCCATCGACGGGCAAGGTGCAGACGGGGACGCCGCTGGTGTTCAGCACCGAGTATGCGGACGATAACGGGACCGATGACATCTACCAGTGCTGGTTCCAGATGGGTCAGACCGGGTCCCTGGCAAACTCGGTGTGCGTGATGTACGACAAGAAGCAGAACAAGGTGTTCCTGAAGAACGATGCCAACACCAGTTGGGGCACAGGTTATCCTCCCGGGACAACCGGGACCCTGGAGAACAGCCAGTGCATCGTGTATGTAAAGGACACCACAGTCACCCCCAGCGGCTCAGATAACCTCATAGTCGACTGGAAGATTACCCTCAAACCCACCCTCAAAGGCAAGCTCCTGGGACAAAGAATGTACTGCCGAGACAACGAGTACATGAACAGCGCCTGGAAGCTGAAGGGGACCGTGCGGGGGATGTAGTTCGCGCTTTCAAATAGTTTCAATCAGGGCAGGCCGATGGCCTGCCCTGACACTCCATTTGCCTGGCAGCCAAGCCTGCACTTACAAGCAAGTCCGCGCAGGCTTCTTCGCGGAAGTCGTGATTGTGGGTCAAAGGGACGCCTCCGGCGTTTGTTCGGTGAGTTTGCGGTAGATTTCGAGGAGTTGGAGTTGGTCTGAGACGGGTACTTGGACGCCAAGACTGCTGTTCCGCATACGCTGCATTATGGCGAGAACAACGGCAGTAGAATCTGCGCTTCCCGGAACCCAGTTAAAGCACACAGCCCGCTTTCCCTCTCTTCGGAGGCAGATCGCCTTCTCGGACCAACCCACGGATTGCAGTTCGTCCCATCGCATCGTAATGATACTTCGTCGCGTATCTACCTCTACGGTATCTTTAGTCAGTGTTACTCGTTTGACCGAAGTGCGCATCCAGGAGTGCAGATGGAAGCCGAGGACAAGCATAAACATGTAGATCGGGTTTACGTTCGAGTGTCGGAACCAGATAAACTGGACAACTGAAGGAGAAAGAAGCAGAATAACACCCACCCAGATCAGCGGCAGATTGAACCATCCGTTATCTACCCATTCTATGTTGTCCGGCAGGTCAACGGTCAAGTCGCGCCATAGCCAGTCGGCTTCTTTTGGTACCGCTATGCCCTCTGCTTTGCCGACCCGCCTCAGGTGTTGCCGGACCGACGCGCATAACAGTGTGTCATGGCCCGGAATGGCGGTCTTGCGGCCATCCCCCTGTATGATGATCCTCTCACCGCTCAGGTAATATGGGCTTGTGACCCTAATGTTTCTCACCTCTGCCCACGGGATGAATCCACCGCGAAGAATCCCTCTGTATTGCAGACCGGCGCTGGTTGTCCGCCAGGTGTGGTCAAGGTAGGGTATGCGCGTGGTAAGTATGAGGATTCCGGCGCAAACCCCGAGGACCGCCCACTTCCATGGCTGATCCACCGCGTCCAGCCGCAGATGCAGAATGTGCGGAAGCTCCACCACACCGGTTACCGCCAGACCCAGTTAGATCACCAGCACGGCGACAATCACATCCGGGACCGCCGATCCCGCCGGTGGCGACGCAGTTGCAGACTCCACCGCCTCCAACTCCGGCAAATCCGGCCTTGTATCTTGCATTGTAAGGCTCCTTTGTGGATGTTCTATATAGCTTGTTCTTTGTCTGGGCAGTGGAATCCTGCGGGAGTTCCTGAAGTGCGGATTTGAGGGGTCTGTGCTGGTCGGCGTTCCCGCAGCATAGTTACAAACAGACTCGCTCCGGAACGGTTCGTTTGGTGTGCCCGTCAATTATGGTATAATGCAAATGATGAAAACAAGTTTGGTGATCAGTTTTGTAGCGATTGTTGTTGTGGCGCTGTTGTGTGGAGTAATGCACGCGGACTGCCACAGTTGTAGTTGCGCGGATGAATGTGACAGTTGCACGTCGTCCCCGAGTGGTTGCAGTTGCGCGATCTTGCATAACAACTCCATCACCCTCGAGAACAAACCAGCCTCATTCTCACCGGACAACAGCGTCAGCTTGCCCCAAACTCCCGGCACGGATATCTTCCGCCCTCCTCAGCACTCCGTCTAGCGCCTCCTATTATCGACCCGGTTCCATCCTGTTGGCCATTAGTGGCTGTTGGCATACTGGTGTCGGTGACATTTACTCACAAACCCAATAATCTATGAGGAACTGAATATGTGTATGCGTTTCCGCATCTGCGGGGCAGTTGTTGCCTGCCTTGCAGTGATGCTTATCGCGTCATCACTATCGGCGGAGGAGCTAACGCTCTCCCAGGCCGTGGAGATGGCTATCAGCAGCAATCCAACAGTGGCTGCCGGGCGTTTGTCGGCAGAGGCGGCAAGGGAATCAGCCAAGGGGGCCGGGAGTCTCGCAAACCCGGAGATAGTGGTCGCGCAGTCGGTGATCGGCGATGCCGGGTCCGATGCCGCCTTGTTCGTCTCGCAGCCCCTGGAGATCAATGGCAGCAGGCGAGTTCGGGGAGAGATCGCTTCAAATGAGGCGGCCGCAACCGGCTTCGACGCAGAAAGCGCCAAACGAGACATCGTCCTCAGCGTCACTTTGAGCTACTGGGAGGTTGCGCGCGCCCAGGAGTTGGTGAAGCTCAGCCAGGAGAATGTGGCGTATCTGGAGGCCGTTCAGACGGCTGTCCGGAAGCAGTACGATGTCGGCGTGGCGCCGGGAGCACAGCCTCTGAAGATGGATGTGGAGATCGCCAGGGCCAGGCAGGAGCATGCTCAGGCCCAGCTTGCGTTGTCGCTGGCCTCCTCCGAGCTCAATAGCCTCCTTGGTCGCCCTGCGGATACCGGCTTCAGTGTTTTGGAATCGCTGGTCTTTTCAGAGACACCCATCGACAGCAACACTCTGGCAGCTTCAGCTCTGGCTAACCGTCCGGAAATCGCTTCGGCGCAGGCCCAGCTTCGCGCATCGCGGGGACAGATAAGCGCGGCCAGGCTGCTGACAGCCCCCGACCTGGCGATTCAGGCCCGCAGGGGCTCCTTCGACCGCGACAGTGAGGGCGGCGTGGCGGTCGTGCTTTCGCTCCCTATCCTGGATTGGGGGTCTGCCGGGGCCGAGAAGCGGCGCGCCCAAATCGCCGCCGAGAGCAAGGAGAAGGAGCTTGAAGCGGTCAGGAATGGTGTCAAGCTCGATGTTGAGCAGGCAATCCAGCGGGTGAATACGGCATCCCGGATAGTGCGGGAGTACCAGGGCGGTGTTTTGGCGAAGTCCGAAGAGCTTGCGGCGATGGCCTGCAAAGGTTACGAGAAAGGCGCGAGCAGCTACCTCGAGGTTCTGGAAGCGCAGAGGACTCTGAGGAGCGTCAGATCCGACTACTACTCGGCAATGTCCGAGCATGCCAAGGCCATCTCGCAGCTTGAGTGGGCTGCGGGTTGTTCTATCCCACGAACAGAGGTAAGGAAATGAAGACAAGATACATTGCGCTGCTCCTGGCTGTGGCCTTTGCCTCAGCCGGATTCACATATACTGCCATGAAGCAGAAAGGGCCGTCCGAGCCGGCAAGCGCACACGCTCTGGAGACCACCGAACCCGGCCAGGGACAACTGGACATCGCCGGGCTTAAGATCGAGCCGGCGGTTGCGGGCGCGGGCTGGGAATCCATCGCTGTTACCGGGAAGGTAACGGTGCCGTCGGATCGGTTGGTGAAGATCAGCCCCAGGATTGAAGGTAAGGTGACGGTGGCTCGCGGAACAGTCGGCGACTACGTCAGCCGGGGCCAGGTTCTCGCCGTGATCTCCAGTGTCGAGTTGGCTGAAGCTAGAGCCGGCTACCGTCACGCAGTCGCCCGTCTATCCGCTTCGCGAAAGAACTACGAGCAGGAAGCGCAGATCGCGAAGCTCGGGGCAACGAGTGCGCGCCCAGTCGAGGAAGCCCGTGCGGAGAGTCTGGTTTCGCAGGGAGAGGTTTCCGACGCCAAGAGCGAACTAGCGCAGGCAAAGAGCGAAGTCGTCCGGGCGGAAAGCGAACTCGCGCAGTGCAAGTCTCGGCTCGATCGCGCAAAGGAACTCTACGCCGACAAGATCGTCTCCAGGCAGGATGTCGAGACCGCCGAGGCCGAGTACAGACGGGATTCCGCGGCAGTCGATGCGGCGAATTCCAAGGTTGCCCAGGCGCAGAACCGAATTCAGAAAGCCGAAGCCAAACTGGATATCTCCAAGCAGTATCTGTCGAGAGAGGAGCGGGTCCGCAAGAGCCGGGTGTTGGATCTGCGCGCCCTTCAGGGTGCAAAGGCGGAGATCACTTCCGCTCAGATCGAGCTGCGGTCGGCGTCGGACAGAATCCGCGTGCTCGGAGCATCTCCCGCAGCGTCCGGTGACACGCTGAGCGTTGTGTCCCCCATCAGCGGGCGCATAATCACGCGACACACCAATGTGGGCGAGATGGCAAGCCCGTCAGATGCCCTCTTCACGGTGGCTGACCTCTCCCAGGTATGGGTCGAGGCGGACGTCTATGAGAAGGACCTTGCCAGGGTGAGCAAAGGGCAATCGGCGGAGATACAGGTGGATACGTACCCCGGCAAGACATTCTCCGGCAGAGTCGACTCCATCAGCGACATGCTGAGCGCGGAGTCCAGAACCGCCAAGGTCAGGTGCGTTGTACCCAATACCCAGAGTCTGCTGCGCGGGGAGATGTTTGCCAGGGTGAACCTGCTGACATCGAAGCGGGGGCAGGCTGTGCTTGTGGCAAAGGACGCCGTGTTGGACGATGCCGGGGGCAAGATTGTCTTCACGCCGTGTATGGAGTGTCCCGAAGACCAGAAAGCAGGAACCAACGCCTGCGGCGCGTATGACAAGCTCACGGTGAAGACGGGCTCCGTGCGCGCGAACCAGATCGAGATACTCAGCGGCGTCGAGCCCGGGACTCTGGTGGTTACCACGGGCGCTTACCAGATCAAGACAGCCATGAGCTCCGGCAAACTCGAAGCCGGATGCACGGATCATTAGGAGTAAAGTATGGAGACATCTCACGGCAGTTTGATAGACAGGATCATACACTCCTCTTTCCGGAACAAGGCTGTGGTTATGATGCTTGTCGGCCTGGCGCTGGTATTTGGCGTGGTGGCTTACGAGCAAATGCCGCGCAACGTCTATCCGGAGATCACCATTCCGGTATTCACCATAGTCACCGAAAACGAAGCGATGGCCCCGGAAGAGATCGAGACTATGCTCACCCGGCCAATGGAGGCCGCAATGAACGGTCTTCCCGGTGTGCGGCGGATTCGGTCTCAGACTACGCAGGGCCTGTCAACGGTGGTGGTGGAGTTCGACATCCAGACCGAGTTCTGGCGGGCGAGGCAGTTTGTCACAGAACGGATGAGCCAGGTTGCATCCCAACTCCCATCGGGGACGGAACCTCCCAACCTCAGCAGTGCAACTACCCGACTGGCCGAGGTCTATGAACTCGCCATCGAAGGGGACCTGCCGCTCACCGAGTTGCGGGAGATTGCGGAATGGCAGGTGCGCTTGGGCCTGCTTACCGTGCCTGGTGTCGCCGAAGTCCTTAACACCGGCGGGCGGATGCGGCAGTATCGGGTCACCATAGACCCCGCGAAGCTGCGCTCCCACAGGGTGAAACTTGCCGAGGTGGAGGAAGCCCTGAAGAGCGGTAATGAGAATGCCGCCGGAGGGTTCATAAGCACGGGGCCGACCGAGTACACCGTGCGCGGGATCGGAAGGCTCACCTCGGTCGAGGACATCAGCGAAACCGTTGTAACCGAACACGGCGGGGTGCCGCTTTTCATAAGAGATATCGCCACGGTGGAGGATGGCACGGCTATCCGCAGAGGCGTTGCCAGCAAGAACGGCAAGGAGACCGTGGTCGCCCTGGTCATCAAACAGGCGAATGCGGACACCGTGAAAGTAGTCGAGGGGATCGAGAAGGCAATAGAGGATATGCGGACCACATTGCCAAAGGGCGTTCGCCTGTCGCCTTATTACGACCAAACCCACCTGATCGCTCACTCGCTATCGAGCGTGACCCGAGCGATCCTTATTGGGTCGGTGCTGGTTATCCTCGTGTTGCTGGTGTTCCTCGGGCACTTCCGCAGCACTCTGATAGTCGCCGCGTCTCTGCCGCTTTCGGTGATAATAGCTGGGCTTCTGATGAGGCAGCTTGGGGTCGGCCTGAATACGATGTCCCTGGGTGGGCTCGCAATTGCTGTCGGGATCATGGTCGATGCCTCCATTATAATGGTGGAGAACGTCTACCATCGGTTCCACAAAAGCCGGGGGAATCTGGATGATCCGAGTATCAAAGAAGCCGTCGCCCACAAGGCCGCCATCGAGGTCGGGCGACCGATAGCGTTCGCCACTCTTATCATTATAGCGGTGTTCCTGCCGCTGTACCTGATGGGTGGGATTGAGGGGCTGTTGTTCAGGCCGCTTGCGGTGACTGTCGCCGCCGCGATGCTGGTCGCCCTTGCCCTTTCGCTCACGTTCACGCCGGTGCTTGCCACGCGCTTCCTGCACCCCAAGGACGGCGATGATCCTGAGGGAGAAGTGAAGTTTGTGAAGTGGATCAAGCGGGGGTACGTGCCTGCGTTAGAGTATGCGCTGCATCACAGGTGGCTGGTGATCGCGGTGGCGTTCGGGCTTCTGATACCGACCGCATTCGGGCTCACGGCCGTTGGCAAGGACTTCATGCCAAAGCTCGACGAGGGCGCGTGGTTTGTGTCGACAGTTACCCCTCCGGAGACCTCACTTGAGGAGAACAGCCGGATCACGGGCCAGATCGAGCAGATACTGATGAAGAGCCCGGATGTGGTGGATGTCATACGCAGGAACGGCAGGTCGGAGAGGGCCATTGGCTGCGTGCTTCCGGTGAACTCGGGCGAGATGATGGTGAACCTTAAGCCGAAAGACAAGCTGTCGAAGCCGGCTGCGGAACTGATGGCGGACGTTCGAGAGCAGATAGAGCGGATACCCGGTGTCGCGGTGGCATTCACCCAACCGCTTCAAAACAAGATAGACGAGAGCATGGAAGGCACCCCGGCTCCCCTGCAGGTGAAGCTGTTCGGACCGGACATACAGACGCTGGCCCGGATCGGCGCGCAGATAGAAGCAGTCGTGCGGGGCACGCGCGGCGTTGCGGACGTAAAGATGGACCAGGCGTCGGGGATCCCGCAGGTGCAGGTTCAGATAGACCGCCAAGCCGCCGCGCGCTATGGGGTATCCGTCAGCGCAATCTCCGAGATAGTGCGGCTGGCCATTGGAGGCGAGGAGCTTACCCATGTCTGGAAAGACCAGCGCAGCTACGGGGTATTTGCGAGGTTTCCGGACCATCTTCGCGGGGATATCGAGTCGCTCAAGAACCTGATGGTGGATACTCCCAGCGGCTCGCAGGTGCCACTGTCCCAAGTCGCGAGCGTGTCCCTCTCGCAAGGCCCGAACGTGATCTGGCGAGAGGCTATGAACCGCCGCATCAGCGTGGACGCAAACATCCAGGGCAGAGACCTCGGGGGAGTGGTCGCGGATATCAAGAAAGGCCTCAAGGATGTGGAACTCCCGTCCGATTACTATGTGGTCTTCGGGGGCCAGTTCCAGAACCAGCAGAGGGCGATGGCGTCGCTGATGCTTGCCACGGGAGTTGCCCTGGCGATCGTCTTCATGCTGCTGTTTCTTGCGCTGCGTTCGGCTTCTCACGCGGCGATAATCCTGGCCACCGTGCCGAGCGCATTCATAGGGGGAGTGGCGTCGCTGTTGATCGCAGGCGAAAGCCTTAACGTCTCCTCGGCGGTGGGCTTTATAGCCTTGTTTGGTATAGCAGTTCAGAACAGCCTGGTGCTGCTTACTCAGACCGGCGACTTTATCAAAGAGGGCCACACCAGAGAACAGGCGATAAGGCTGGCAAGCGTGCAGCGGCTCCGTCCGAAACTGATGACAGCTTCATGCGCCGCGCTGGGGCTGCTGCCGATCCTCCTGAGCCGAGGAGTGGGGGCGGAGATAGAGAAGCCGCTTGCGATCGTGATGGTGGGCGGTCTGGTGACATCGACTCTCTTCACCCTGCTCGTCCTTCCGGCGGTCTATCTTGCCCTGGAGAATGGGAAGCACACGTTCTCTGCCTACCGGGCCGAACGCGCGGGTGGGAATGGGCATGAGGATTTGGCGACAGTTGCGGAGACAGTCGGCATCTCCACGTAGCGACAACGAGTGACCGTGGGTGTTCAGTGTTCGTGAGAAACTCCCTCTCCCCGGCCTCCGGGGAGAGGGTTGGACCTTTCGCAACTAAGTTGCTTTCGGTCGACGGGTGAGGGGAAGAGATAATGCTTGCGCGATGGTACTCATTACGACTGAACAGGTACAGTCGCCCAACAATGGCGCGTTTGCGACCCGATATGATATACTCCAAACGAACTTCGACTTGCCAGTGGGAAAGGGTCATCAAAATGGACGAACTCAAACCTAGAAGCGTTGAGCCGGACAAAGAAGCAGGGCAGGAGGAGATCGAGTGGGATTTCGGTATTCCGCTGTTGACGAACCCGTTCATTCTCCTGGACTTTGCCAAAGTGCTCACGATCACGTTTGCCATACTTTCCGCGATCTTTATGCTGATCGGCATAGTCCAGGGCGTGGACGAGTTCAGGGATATGCTGGCTCTGATCCCGATGTTTGCGATTTGCGTTCTGGTAGTGGGCGTGATAATGGCATTGGTGATGCTGGTGGGATATGGAAACCGTTTCCCGTGCAGATTTGCCGTGGACCGCGCGGGGGTCAGATACGAAGTCACACCGGGACAGAAGAAGATGAATACGGCGATAATCATAATCGGAGCGCTCACAGGCAGGCCCGGAGTTGCCGGGTCGGGTTTCCTTGCCAAGGCGCAGGAGAGTGGTTCGTTTGCCTGGTCTGATGTTCACGAGGTCGACCTGTTTCCCCGGCGTCGGGTTGTGTGCATCCGCAATTCATGGCGGACTCTGCTGCGGGTGTATTGCACTCCCGAGAACTATGATGCCGTAGCGGCAATGGCTATGGACGGGGTGGCGCGCACTGCGCACGCGCGCAGCGAGCAAGTCGCCCACGGGCGCGAGGCCCGGTCGGTTGTTCTGAAGCGTTTGGCGTGGTGGCCGGTGATTGGGGTATTCACCATACTCGCGACAGCCCAGCCGCTGCTCAACGAAGAGTATCAGATGGTCTTGGTGACTGCTGCGGCCCTGGCGTTGGGCGCTCTCTTTGCCGGCGTGGCGCGGCGGATGATGGGAATAGTCGGCCTCCTGGCCTGTATTGTCGTGGTTATCATTGTCGTCACAAATGGGCTGAATGTGACCAGCTACGGCGGCGGACTCATTCAGTGGAACGGTTTCCGCACCGCGACAGACACCCAAGACCTGCCATTCTTCCTGACCGGATGCATCGGAGTGCTCGGGCTTCTTGCCCTATCCGTGCGAGACATAGTCACAGGCAAGCTCCGATAATCTGCTGGTTGACTGGAACATCACTCTCAAGCCGGTTACGCGTAGTCAGCTCAGGGAGCAGCCAGGAGACGGTATCGTTCCGCCAGCGGGGCCAGGTCCTGCCGTTGGGCCGGGGGCGTGTCCTTGCGGCTGTCCATATAGGCCGCCTTTCCACTGATGAACTCCTCCACTGTCCTGGGCGGACGCCCTGTCCGTTGCCGTACGTCACCTTCCACCGCCAGGAAATCGGCCAGTGCCCTGTCCGGTGTACCGTAGCCGGTGCGTTGGTAGTGATCCAAGAGGGCCGTTGCGATCACGCCTTCGACTTGGCCGCCGCCGCCATCGGGCGGCTGTAGGTTGGCGACATCGGTGGCTTGGGCAGGTAACAGGTCGGTAGTGCGCGGGGCGCGAAATGCGCGAGCCAGTTCCTGGGCAAGGAAGTGCGCGCGGGCCTCATCCCAGGCGGTCTCGCGATATTGCGCCCGTCCCCATAGCTCGTGCGCGCCGCCGACTCGACCCTCCACACCTGGGTCTGGGGCGAGCACTGCGGCAATGTGGTGCGACCACTCGTGGAGCAGTGTCTCGCTCGGGCCGTCGTCGGTGGGGTCGTAGCTCTGCTCGAGCTGAATCACGCCGTCAAGGTAGCGCGCGCCGGATTCGGTGACGAAATTGACCCGGACGTTGGCAAGGTCGCTGGCGCGCTCCACTCCTACGATGGGCATGAACAAGGCAATCAGCCTCTCTCGCATACGCTGAATGCGCCAGGCCAGATCGTTCACGTCCAGTTGGACCGAGACCGGCTCACCGGCATCCGGCGCCGGCACAAAAGCAGCGTCGCGCCTGCCCTTTTCAACTCGGTCAAACGCCACGATGTTCAGGTTCTCAATCTGCCAGACATCGCGCGGCGGGATGAGCATGCGCAGTTCCCCGATGGCCTGAAACGCTTCCGGCTCCGCCTGCAGAACGGCCTTCTGCCTGGCGTTCTTGATCATAACCGGCAGGCTTGCCGGCGCCGATTCCATCGTCACGCTGTTCCACTGGCTGACGTTAACGTCTGCTACACAGAGAGGCAGAGCAATATCGTCAGCGCCCTCGAAGCTGGTGGCCGGTTTCAGTATCACGGTGCGGTCGGTGGGCCAGATTGCGGGGCAGCCCGCGCGCAGTAGTGAGGGGTAGCGCACGCCGCCCACGTGGTAGACGGTTGCCTCGTTCGCCTGGACCGCCACGACTTTCACGCGCAATGGCGATGTTGGGTCGCGGAGTGGAATGGTGATGGTTGTCTCTCCGGTGGCGCCAGTGTTGCCGGTCAGCTTGCGTCCGTCCGGCATTTGCACCGTGCAGCGGGCCTGCTCCACGGGACCGGTTCCCATCGAAGTCAGGGCGTTCACGGCGAGGCGAATAGTGGCCTCGGTGGGAATCTCAGGCGGGCCGGGCTTGAGCCCTGCGAAGGCGGCGCTGTTCCAGCGGAGGCTGTTGAGCATCGTCATCATGGCCTGCTTGGCCTGCTGCCGGTAGGGGCCGATCTTCTGTATCGCGAGGGGCAAGGCATCGGGGTCCTCGAGTATTATGCGGTTAAGATTCCCCTCACCGTAGGCAGCCCAGTTGGCCCGCAGTTCCACGGCCAGGGCGCGAGCGTTCGGCCCGCGGCAAAGAATGTACTGCTGGTCGTAGCTTGACCAGGAGATCCCGGGCACCCCGGATATCTTCAGGCCCGCCGCCGAGAAACTCGCGGACTGCGGTTTAGTTCCCCGGTCAATACTCCCCACGTTGCCCGTCCCCGGCAGCGTGTTGAGTGGCTCTTTGCGCCACTCCTTCGTCACTGCCCCCGACCAGTGGCGCAGCCGAATTTCGAAATGCGCCACCAAGTCTACGGTGTCTCTGGCCAGAGTATGATCCCGGCCTTCCCCGTACTTCGAAGACACCAGCAGCGGTGATTTCAGCTTGATCTGGCGACGGTAACTGCCCTGCACTATGCCGATTATCGCGCCATAGTGTGGAGTAGAGCTCTTGCGAATCAGAGACACAACGGAGGGATCCACAAAGTTGTAGTTGACTATCCAGCCCGATCCGGAGGATTTTGGATTACCATCGCCCACCGGGATCAGCCCGTACACGCATGGCGGATAGGTCTTGGGCGCGGCCACTTTGCCCGGCTTCTTCTTCGCGGCAGCGAACGTCGGCGCGGACAGCAAAACCACAAGCACGGTCACGAGCAGTAGGAATCCACTCAACAAGCGCATGATGTTACCTCCGAGGGTTCTGTCAGAACCAGGCTCTCGGCTCATTTCGGGTTGCCGGACCAGTCCATTCCCAGCATCCTGACAACAGCCATCGCCGCAGGAGAATCATCATACCACGGCGGGTTCAATGAATGCCAACTCACTGAACAGTTACAAAAACCCTTGAACCTTCAGTCTCGGAACTGTATAATATATTAGTCACACGTGTACCATATAGAATATTCCAAGGAGAACAGAGTTGAAAGAGACCTACACCTTCGACAGATCAAAGGAGCTCTGGCAGAGGGCTCTCAAGGTTATCCCGGGCGGGTCCCAGGGAACCCGTACCCCAGAATTCGATGACTGTCCCATCTTCTTCGACCACACCAAGGGCTGTCGAATGTGGGATGTGGACGGCAACGAGTTCATCGACTTCCTGTGCAGCATCGGGCCTGTTTTGCTGGGCTATGCGTTCGACCCTGTGGACGATCTTGTCAGAGAGGTCCTGAACAAAGGGTTCCAGTCCTCGATGAACAACCCTGTGCTGGTCGAGGCCGCCGAGACTCTGGTGAAGATGATCCCCAACGCGGCTGGTGTCCGATATATGAAGACCGGCACCGAGGCTACACTGCTTGCTGTTCGCCTGGCCAGGCACGTCACCGGCAGGATGTACATCGCCAGGCATGGCTACCACGGCTGGGCCGACGTCTTTCAGGGGCGATGGGACCTCAAGGGCGTTGACGCGGACGCCTCCAAGAAGATGGTTATGTTCGACGGAACGCCTGACGGTCTTCGGAAGCTTCTGGAATCCAGCCCTCACAAGTTCGCGGCTGTGATGATCTGCCCGGCTGATGTGAAGCCGTTCACCAAAGAGAACTACCAGGGCATAATCGATGTCGCACACGAGTATGGCGCTCTGGCGATATTCGATGAGATCAAGTCCGGATTCAGAATCTCTCCCGGCGGCGCGCAGGAATACTTGGGAGTCACTCCGGACATCACCACCCTCTCAAAAGGCATTGCCAACGGTTACCCGCTGTCGGCGATTGTGGGAGTCAAGGGCGTGATAGACCAGCTTCCCGAGGCGGGGATTGCGGGGACGTTCTCGGTTGAAGGCCTCGCGCTTGCCGCAAGCCTTGGCACTCTCAGGACCATCCGGGACAAGGGAGTTGTGCCGCACCTCTACAAGATGGGCCAGCGGCTGATCGACGGCCTCAGCGAGATTATCACGTCCAACGGCATGGGCGACAATGGTATGAAAGCCTACGGAGACCCGGTTGCATCGATGCCGAGGTTGGAGTGGGAGACTGGCTCAGTCCAGAACGGTGTCCAGGCCCCCGAGGACCCGGCGTGCAAGTTCTTCTACTCCGAGATCATGAAGCGTGGAGTCTACTTCTCGAGTTGGCACGTAGCCTTCATGATGTTCTCGCACACAGAAAAAGATGTAGACGAAGCCCTGAACGTAATGAACGACGTAATGGCGATGACAAAGAAGAAGTTCCGGTAGTCGGGTTGCAGGTTCCAGGTTATGGGCGGCGATCTACGGGTTGCCGCCCTTTACCATTTCTTCAGCCTTTTCGCGATCACATCGGCTTCACGGTATGCTTCGCGCCGATGTCCGACCCTCACAACTGCGACAACCAGTATCTGATCTCTGACGCCGTAGACTATGCGATACTCGCCGATGCGAATCCTGTAGGCTTCAAAGCCTGTCATCTTCTCACATCCTTGCGGCCTCGGATTCTCTGCGAGGCTATCCAGAATGGGCTTGATCCGCCTTCTGTGCTCCCCAGACAGCTTGTCTAGTTCGCGTTTTGCCCCGGAGTCGATGATCAGACGGTACTTCATAGCCCGTACTCAGCCTTGACGTCTTCCCACGGGATGCCTTCGCCTGTTCTGTCGAAATGCTCCAGCCTTTCCTTTACGATTGCCAGATCATACTCATCTTCCAGAGCGTCCAGCACCTTTTCCATGAACTCCAAGTCCTCCAGCGGGACCAGAGCCATCACCGGCTTCCCACGCCTGGTTACCTTCATACGTTCCTGGTTATACTTGACCCGGTTGATCAGTTCCCCCAGGCTGTCTCTGACTTCCTCCGACGTTACTGTAGTCATTGCAATCTCCCGTGAACCCAGTGAATCATAGGACTCACATGGTTAGTATACGCCGTAGCACGAGCCGTTGCAACTACACCCTCCCCCAAACCACCAACAAGTCAAAAGTCATACTAGCGGCCCAGTGTAACACGAAGCAGGGAAGGAACGACTTGCTTTTGAGGGCGAGCCAGCCGAGTATCAGGCCGGCGGCGAACGAGCATATTACTTCCGGCATGGGCTTGCCTATGTGGAGCAGGCCGAACGCTACCGCCTGGGCGATAACAGCCCACCAGCCAATCGACCTCTGCAAGCCAAAGAGCAGAAACCCTCGAAAGAAGAACTCCCAGCAGAACAGATACATGCCGTAGCTCGCCAGGGCATAAGCCATCAACACCGGCTCAAGGGTAAACGGGTTCGCGGCGGGATAGGCCCTGAAAGCTGAAGCGAACTCCGGGAAGTGCCTGAAGATCGGATAGTAGTCCTGGAAGACCGTCCAACGGCAGGCGAACAGCATTCCGATGAGAAGCGCGGCATACATCGCTGCCACAATCCACCACACGCCGCGGCTGTCTGTGTTCCTGAAGCCGAAGTTGGCCGCATCTTCCCGCAGAAGCAGGAATATGGTCATGAACGGCACCCAGAACAGAGCGATCAGGTTGCCCACCAGGTAGCGGTCATAGGTGGCGGCGGATTTGTTGAAATGCCACAGCGCGATGACGACCGCAACGCCTACAATCGTAACCAGAAATGTCTCAGCGCGGTTCTTCACAAATACTCACTTTCTCCATATCTCACGGCCATCCACGAATACCCGCGTCACTTGCGCCGAAGAGGCCGACAGCACGGCCAGGTGGGCATCGTGAACGCTTTCGGCTCCGTTCAGGTCCACTACTATCAGGTCGGCCCTCTTACCGGGTGCTATACTTCCTATCTCATCCTCCAGCCCCAGCGCTTGCGCTCCGCCCAGGGTGGCCATGGTCAGCGCCTGGACTGCGGTCAGCGCCTTGCGGCCCGTTCTCGCCCGCACTATCCCCAGCGCGAACCTGGTTTCCTCGAGCATGTTCAGGGTAAGGCTGCTTGCCGCGCCGTCCGTGCCGATCCCGACCGCTGCCCCTTCCTTAACAAACTGCTGCAGCGGAGCCACGCCGCCCAGCAAGAGGGCGTTGCTCCTGGGGCAGTGCGCGATGCCCGCCCCGGATGCCGCCAGTTCCACGATTTCCAGCTTGGTGAGGTGGGTGCAGTGAGCGAAGCACACACCCTTGCGCAGCAGTCCCGCCGCTTTGATCACTTCAAACGGCCGCGTCCCGGTAGCCATCGCCTCATACCCGAGCTTCGCGCGGCACTTGGCCAGCGGACCCTGCCCGAGCATGGTGTAGCGCGTCTCCGCTTTGGTCTCGGCCAGGTGCATCGCCAGTGGCATGCCGTATTCCAGGCACAGCCGGTTTGTCTCTGTGAGCATGTCCAGCCCCGATGTGTAGACCGAATGCGGCGAGACTCCTCTCACGATGGTGTCGGATGATTGCGAGCGCAGAGCGTCTATTGCCTCAAACTTAGCCTTAAGCACGGCGGGGTATTCATCGCCCATGCTCTGGCCGAATAGTTCGTGGTAGACCACCGCGCGCTGCCCGGTCTCCTCAGCCGCCTGCGCCGCAATTCCCGTGAACGAGCAGTCACCGAAGCACGTGACTCCGCCCGCCAGAAGTTCCTTCGCCCCGGCTATCGCGGACTCCCGAAGCCGCTTAGGCTCCGGAATGCGATACTTCCGATAGGCGGTCTTGGTGAGGAACTGCCACAGGGGCAGGCCGTCGACCCGATACCGCTCCAGAGTGTATTCGACGTGCGAATGGGCGTTGACAAACCCCGGCAGGATCACCGCGTTACCGAAATCGATGACTTCCTCGTCGGGATTGGTAGCGGAAAGGCCGTAGCCGACCGCGGCTATGCGGCCGTCGCGCACCATAGTCTCGCCATTCACGACTGTGCAGCCGTTCATCGGCAGCAGGTACTTAGCTTTGAGTATCATAAGTCCCCATCCCACCCGCGATGTGGTGTATCGTATTTGAGTTATGCGGCGAGGCATGATTATCCTTCGGGGGGATGCCCATGGGCAGGTGTTTCGGGACTTGAGCGGAGCGGAAGTCCCGAAACTAAGCTTGCTGATTGGGAGGCTTTGTTTCGGGATTTCCGGAGCGGTTGTGAGGCTGGTCATTCTGTCGGTGGCCAAGTGGTCGCTCCTCAAATCCCGAAACACCTTGGGAACGGTGTTTCGGGACTTGAGCCGCAGCGGAAGTCCCGAAACAAGACTTGGAGAAGAACATGAAGGAGAATTACAATGAATGTAGAACTTCTCAATATGAAGTGGAAGAACATTGAGGCGGAAGCCGGGTATTATTACATTACCGGCACCGTCACGGAGTGGCTGCCTCTTCTCACGCGCGTTGATGTGCGCCAGAGAGTTCTGGACGACATCACAGTGGCGATCAGGGAGTGCGAAGGTCAGCTTGCCGCGTACGTGATCATGCCGGAGCATGTTCACTTGCTCGTATACCTGCCGGACGGCGGGCTACTCGCCAAGTTCAATAAGTTGTGGAGAGGTCGTTCGGGCAGACATATCCCGGCGATGCTGGAATGCAGTCTGGAAACAGAGACTCTGGCCATCCTTGCAAAGCACGCGAACGGCGGATGTCGATATGCGGTATGGAAAGAGCAAGTGCGGGCTCTGGGCATATACAGTCGCCGCAAGCTATACGAGAAGATTGGATATATTCATGCCAATCCCGTGAGACGCGGGCTGGTTGCCCACCCTGCGGAGTGGCCACACTCAAGCTGGCGGTTCTATGAGAACGGGGAGGATGCGGAGTTGCCGATGTCACCACCGGAGCCGTAGGCTTTGGGCGGGCGGAGACTCAGCGTGTTGATTGGGAGGCTTTGTTTCGGGATTTCCGGAACGGTTGAGGGGCTGGTCTTTCTGTCGGGGGGCAAGTGGTCGCTCCTCAAATCCCGAAACACCTGAAAAACGTACACGTGCGGATTTTCTGCAATGAGTGTCTTGGCTATATGAGACTTCATTGATAAAGAAAGGTGGTCTTTCCATGAAGCGGCTGAATGTAATTGGTTTACTCGCGATTGCCTATACAGGACTCGCATTTGCGTCTGCGGAGGCTGCTGTGCAGATTCCCCAGACTGCGTCTATCGAATGTAACGGCGTTCTAATGAAAGCATCCCTCGCGAAAACGACTTTTGCTCTGTACGAGCCAATTGTCGTGAGCGTGACGGTCTGCAACGTCACGGATAGGCCGATGAGAATTGCCGAGCCGGACGATAATTGGACAACCATTCTGTCGGTGGTTCAAGTCTCTGGCGCTGAGAAGTTTAGTTCACCTGTGCCATCTGATGGTCCAAGTGCCCCCGCGAACTATGGCTGGGATTTCGGTCCTGGTGACGAGAGATCCTACGAGTTTGAGATTAACCATTACTACCCGAAACAACTGCCCGTCGGGGCGTACAGACTGACAGTGGCATATATCGTGCCCCATGCTGTAAGAGATGTATGGCGTGGGCATATCGCATTGGCGCCTATTATGTTTGACGTGATTAATGCTTCTCCGGAAGGAAGCTCACTGGGTCAGGCATTCTGGAAGTGTATCGGAGCTGTTCCAACGAGCGTTAGAAGCAGTGCACTAGCCCATCTGGCTAACACGGCGTACGGGGAAAATGGAGGAGTGTACGCCTCAATAGCCAAGTACGCGGAGGCGTATGCTAGCTTTGACCTAGGCAACAAAGATGAGTACTATCGAGCGATCCGCGCTTTCATAGCCAAACATCCAGAGACCCCGTATTATTCTGAGAGGGCCCGTATGGGACTAGCACGGAGACTGTGTGGTGACCGAAGATACGACGAGGCTTTTGAGGTGCTGACTGATTGCCGGGAAGGCTGGCACCGCTCGAATGTCCAGGCACTCTGCGAACTGCGAAAGCGCATCGAACCGTAGCTACGGTATGTGCTTCGTTGCTTGCAGCCGAGGCCCGGCTCGAAGAGACGGAATGAAGCACAAGGAATGATTGCGTAATCCTTGTCCGGTCATGGCGGGCAGCGGCGGGTCCGGGTGCCTGATTCAGGACACCGAGATCTCGGACAACCAGAGCCAGGACCGGGGCGGCGGGTTCTATGTCGATACCAACGCAGCCTGCTACATAGACCAGTGCGATATCCACGGGAGAAGCACTACCGAGTATGTGATTGAGTAGCACGCATAAATAGACGAACGAAAAGGGGGCGTGTCGGGTTTGTGCCGTGACACGTCCTTCGCTTTGTACAATCCACATCGACACCTCACCTCCAAACCCGCTATAATCAGCTTGCTGTACTTATGGAACGGCTGGGGGGTGGGCTGCGTCAAAGAGCCGATTCTTGATGGCGATGTTTGCCCCCGCGGGTTCCTCGTTCCGGATTCGGAGGAGTTCAATATGCGCGCTATTCTTATGATGGTGTTGGTGGGCGTTTTGCTGGTTGCGTCGGCGTGTTCGTTTGCGCAAATGTCGTCTCCGAAAGTGGCCAATCAGGGCACCTATATTGACGGCGCCAAGAATCAGCACATCTGGAGCATCAACGAGGCCCATGGTATGACGTGGAAAAGTGATCCGTTTGTGCCTGTGGGCGGGCTGTTTGAGTCGCGGTATATGGCCGACCCGACCGATGCCAACCTCGCGGCGGACCAGGCGGCTCTGGACAAGATCAAGGCAGCCGGAATCACCGACATCATCCTCTCGGCAGGAAAGCCTCTCACCGATTCCTCCCCATCCTCCCTCCAGAAAATGATTGACTACCTCGACCAGAACGGCTTCACCTACGGCATCGACATCAACGACGGCCCCAAAACCCCTCTCACCGGCTACATCATATCTCCGAACCTTTACCGGATGGCCGGGCCATCCGAGGAGATGGTGATCACACGAAAGTGGCCGAATGTGGACTCAGCCATCTGGATCGTGGTCAGCAAGTTCGACGGCAAGATCATCCACAACGGCGGCGCGGTGGTGAGCTCCGGGACCGTCAGCATACGGCTGCCGCAGCCCCTTGGCGAGGCCGACATCCTGATAGTCTATCCGCACATAGCTATGCCTATCAGCAGCCTGTCCGATCTGTGGGGGTCTTACGACGACTACCGCGACAAGCTGCTGGCATTCTTCAAGCAAGTGAAACTCGGGCCGGGCCTGCGGTTTGTGCGCGATCCGGTGGTATGCAGACTCAGCGCCGCCGATGACCTTGGCTCATTCCTGCCGGATTCCCCGCGTTTCAGGGTGGGGTTCGAGGCATACCTGAGCACTAACTATGGGCACGTGGGCAGTCTGGGCGCGGCGTGGGGTCTTAACGATCCCGTGGAAAGCTTCGAGGTTGCCGCCCGACTTATGCCGATGTGGAATGGAAGCCGGGGAATGCCGGTCGCGTACGATATGGACAGCATCGGCATGTACAGCGTCGACACCGGCGCGAGCAGAGCCTGGATGGATCTGACCAAGTACAAACACAACTCCTTGCAGGAGAAGCTGGCCGGCATGGCCGACGTGTTCAAGAGAGAAATCGCCAAGGTGCCGGTGATCTATACTGCGCCCGGTTACAACAGCGTATACTGCTCGCCATTCAGCGCGGGCGGTTTTGACGGCCTCAGCCCCTATGGTCGAGGGCTGGGAGAGTATCCGGTGAAGGCCGGCGCGGGCGTTGCCCGGATGCTGGTGGATGAGTGCGCGAAGTCGATGTGGCTCGTGGCAGGGGCTGCGAACGCGTCGTCGCCGGAGAGTCCCAAGCCCGCCTACTCCGACGGGCGCGCGCTGTCCGGCTCTCTGGACATGCTCAGGGAATTGGGCTGCAAGGGGTTCTACGTCGATGCGCTGCAGAGCGTTTCTTCCTCGGGCTACAGCCTGGCAGAGCAGGCGGACCAGTTGAAGGCGTTGGCGGACTTCAAGACCAAGGTGGCGTCGCCCAAAGCCGTGGAATACCAGCCCACGATAGTGAGCTTCCCGATGTACCCGGAGACCGGCGCGCGGATCACCAGGCTCCTTCCCGGCGCGTGGTGGCTTCCCACGCAGCGCCCCGGTAGAACCAGCCACATCGGAGACGCGGTGGGATCCTACACCATCATCGGTCAGGATTGGTCTTGCTTCTGGAGCGGCATAGGGCCTATGACCATATCATTCCCCAAGCCCAGGTCCGGCGTCCCGGTGGTCACGTTTCCGCCCGGGGAGGACGTGAAGAAGAAGAAAGGCGGCTCTTTCTCGGTGGAGTTGTCCGCCACTCCGCTGGTGATCCAGGGAGTCGACTTCACGGCTTTGTTCCCTCTGGAGAGCGCAAGCGCCGAGATCGATAAGCTTGCAAAACTGATTCCCGAGGCCGACAAGCGCAATGTTGATGTGAAGGCCGCCCGCAGCCTGCTCGAGAGAGCTAGAGGTATGCTGAAGAACCAGGGCACTATGGTCGCTTTTGAGATGGCTTACACCTCGATAAGCGACCTGCTGTCCAAAATGGGTGGAGATGCCTGGATCGAGGGCGAGACCTGCGACTTGCAGAGCTTTGGCGGCCCATCCGCCTATGCCGGCGCAAGCAACTCCCAGGTCCTGCTTCTCGACACCGACCAGGAGCCGCCGCTGGCTCCATATACGGCATCCTTTGTGTTCCAGACCAAGACTGACGCCAGCTATGACCTCTGGATCGCTTCGACGCCTCCAGATGTCGCCTCGCCGGCGAGCTACACCGTCAACGACACCGGGTGGGCGCCGCTGAAGCCGGTCGACGGGAGTGAACTCGCTTATGCTGACGGGTTGTGCTGGTACAAGTTCGCAACGGTGAACCTGACGCCGATGAAACATGTCTTGCGCTTCAAGATCGACGGCAGGGCCCCTCAAGGTGGGCGGTATAAGTTTGCTCTCGACGCGATAATGCTGACGGCTCGCGGCCTGAGGCCGGACGGGGTGATTGTCCCGTTCTAGGGGAACTGCGGGGCCTTGGCCGTAACCAACGGACAGCGCAGAGAAATGCCGCAATCTCTGGCTGCCGAACCAGGAGGAAGATGAGAAAAAGGCAGCGGCAGTTTGACATAGAGGCGGCGCTGACATATACTGAAAATGCGCAACTAGCGCCATGTGCCTGTGAATTACAATCGTCCTTCCACAATCCTGGCTGGGGGTTTGAGTTTCGGTCTCAGGCAACCGGAACGGCCGGGTCCGTTATTAGCTCATTAGTGAGAGAAGGCGGGGCAGAGGGACAACACGATCCTGCATGGAATAATTCGATCCTAAATGCGCGGAGGTGGTTTTGTGGCTGTTGCCATTGATGTGAAAGGCCTGACAAAGGTCTACAAGCGTCGATCCGGGGGAACCCCCGCAGTCGACGCCCTGACTTTCCAGGTCAATAAAGGCGAGATTTTCGGTTTCATAGGACCCAACGGAGCCGGAAAGACTACTACTATCAAGATGCTGCTGGGTCTACTGTTCCCCACGTCCGGTTCGGCGGAAGTCGACGGTAAACCGGTCGGCGACATCGAAGTAAAGCGAAGTATCAGCTATCTGCCGGAAAGCCCTTACTTCTATGAGCACATGACGGGGCGAGAGGTCCTGGACTTCTACGCGCGGCTCTTCAAAATGGACGCTCCCACCAGAAAAGAGCGAATAGAGAAGCTGCTGGCGGATGTGAACATGACCCAGGATGCTGACAGGACCCTGAGGGAGTATTCCAAGGGTATGCTGCAGCGCATCGGGATTGCCCAGGCGCTCATCAACGAACCCAAGATTCTCTTCCTCGACGAGCCGACTTCGGGTCTGGACCCTGTGGCTCACAAGGACATAAGAGACGTCATCCTCAACCTCAAGAAGCAGGGCAAGACTGTGTTCCTGAGTTCGCACCAGTTGTCCGACGTTGAGTCGGTGTGTGACCGGGTTGCGATGATCAAGCGCGGCAAGCTGGTAAGGCTGGGCACGATGGACGATCTGCTCCACGCGGGCAGGACCGTCATTACTCTGGCCAAGCCGGATGCGAGCCTCGCCGCCGCAGTGAAGCCGCTCATTCAGAGCAGCGCCATCGATGGCGAGAATCTGGTTCTCTTCACGGACTCCGAGGAGAATGTCTACAAGATACTGGATGCTGCCCGAGGCAAATCGATCCTAATCTCAGTCGTTCCACAGAGACAGACTCTGGAAGATATGTTTGTGGAGATAGTCAGGGAGGTGCGCCAGTGATTATCTGGACTCTAGCCAAGACAACCGTTGGCGACGCCATGCGCAAGAAGGTCTTGCAGATATTCGTGGTGGTTGCCATCGGCATGATAGTGATGTCGATGTCCTTCAGTCAGACGTTGTCGTTCACCACCAGGCAGGACTCCGCTCTGGACCTGAACCTGATTAAGAGCTTCGGCTTGGGCCTGATGGCTATAGCCGGGGCGCTGATTAGCCTTGTAATGGGCGTGCAGTTGATCCCGCAAGAGATCGAGCGACGCACCATCTACACCATCCTCTCCAAGCCGGTGAAGCGCTATGAGTTCATCATCGGCAAGATCCTGGGCGCCATTCTGACACTGGCCCTGAACATACTCATCATGGGCATTGTGTTCATTATTGCGGTGACTCTGAAGGCCAAGGGGATCAGCATGAGCGGTGTCACCATGGCCAGTGGGATGAACGAAACCGGGGCTCCGATACCGGTGCAGATATTCGACGTCAATATGCTCTACGGCGTGTGGACGGTCTTCCTGCAGTTCATGGTCCTGACCTCGGTGGTGGTGCTGTTCTCGGTCTTCCTGACCCCGACAGTGAACTTCTTCATGGGAACCGCAGTATACATCCTCGGTATGTTCGCGCCCATGCTGGAGTCGGTTGCGGTCTCCAAGTCCGTGGACGCGCTCACCAAGTTCGTCTACAGGATTCTTCACATGGTGCTGCCCAATTTCGACTACTTCAACGTCACCAACACCCTTCTGCATCCAGAGGCGACAATTGTGAACGTAGGCGCGTATACGCTGAAAGTCACACTGTATGCCATGATGTATGTGCTGTTCGTGATGCTGGCAGCGTTGATTGTGTTCGATAAGAAGGAAGTCTAACATGGCAGAGATGAACAAGAAAGTCGTCTTCCTGGCCATGGCGATTCTGCTCTTGAGCATCGTGGTAGTGCAGACGACGATTGACCCGAACATCAAGCAGATCCGGGAGGACGCCGGTAACCAGTCTGGCCAGGATCCTCGTGTCATGATGGTTCAGTTGCCAAGTCAGTTCCTGATCGCCTCAATGACCGGTTTCCGGGAAGTGATCGCATCGGCGTTGTGGGTTAGGGCAAGCACTTTCTTCGAGCAGGGGAAGTACGCGCCGATTGTGCCGATCGTCCGATTGGTGACATGGCTGGATCCGCATAACGTTGACTTCTACCTGACCGGCGCCTGGCACATGGACTACAACTTCACGGATGCGCTGCAGTTGTCGGACAAACGCTACATTCCGCCGGCGATATCCCTGCTCAAAGAGGGATGCCTGAACAACCCGAATATCTGGGATATCTATTTCGATCTTGGGTCAAACCACTATGATCGCAAGGCGGAGAACCCGGAGCAGGCGCTGAAGTACATCAAACTGGCGTGTGAGCACGACGGCGTAGACTCGAACACCGGCAAGGTGATACCGAGGCCTGCGTTTGTGGACAGAATGCTGGCACGCGCCTATGAGAAGACGGGGCAGTTCGACAAAGCCATCGAGGCATACGAAATGGCCCGCAAGCGGATTCTCACCCTCAAAGCGCAGGGTGTTCTGAAAGAAACCGCCGACATAGACGGCCAGATCGATGTCTGCAACAAGAATGAGATGATTACGTGCTACAGGCTTGCATATCGCGAAGGCAATATGAAAGCCTACAAGCGGGCTCTTGAACTGGCGAAGGGCTTTGGAGACAAGAGATCGATTCCGGATTGGGTCTACCCGGACACCTACGCGGACTACCAGAAGCGGCTTGCCACCAACAATCCGCCCGCGGACGCGAAGAAGCCCCTCAACACCAACTTCGATGTGAAGTGGGAGAGAGTGGCGCCGAGGATCCTGCGCATAAGCGGCCACATAAACCTGCTGCCGTGGTCTGAGTACAAAGGCCTCGCGAGTGAAGCCCTGACCAGAGCGTATCAGACGAATGCGGCCAAGAGCGCTGACAAGCGCGAGATCTGGCGCGACGGTATGAAACTGCGTTGGATGCTTACCGACCTGGACTACAAGCCGGCGTCCGACGAAGCGTTCCAGTGGGACATAAACCTTCTGTCGACCGTTGCCTGGGATACGGCGTCGGTGGGTGGCGGATCGTTCTCGCGGAAGATCGACTTCAGCAAGAACCCTGACATATACCCGCTGCTGTCCGACAAGTATAAGCTGACGGTGTGGGCTGCGCCAGCTGAGCCGAACTGCCCGGACTTCATCGGCGACCGCATAGGCTTCCGGGGCGAAGCCTTGGCGGACAAACTCCTGAGCACGACACGTTCTCCCGGTGTGAAGACGATCGTCAAGGAGTTCATCCTTACCAGGGAAGACATCAATCCAGCTAAGCCCAAGAAGGAAGACGTTGCTCCGGGTAAGCCCACCGGGTAGTTGTTTGGTTTCAAGGTGTGATCGTGCTAGACGGGGAACTAGCGGTGCCCTGTACCCGCAATCCGCTATAGCGGGGTTGAATTCCTGCCCGAGGCAGATTGATGTAGGAATGTGCCGGCGTAAGTGGCGTTGATAGCCGGGCCCTGCGCAATGTTTCGCTTACAAATTCCGTCAGGTCCGGAAGGAAGCAGCGGTAAGTTTGTCGTGGCATGTGCCGCATGGTGATCTGACTGGAGTCGGCTGCGGCGGTAACGCTTGGATTGACCTTGTCAGAGGCAGGTGCACGATCACTGTTTCAGTGGACGGGCGGCTTGTGCCGTCCGTCCACACAGTTTTCCCCCTCTCCCCGCAGGGAGAGGGTTGGGTGAGGGGTCTCCAATCTTCACCCAGACAGGTGACCATGGCCTACGTCTCTCTCTACAGAAAATACAGATCGCAGACGTTCGATGATGTTGTCGGGCAGGATCATATTATCCGCACCATCAAGAACGCCATCAAGTCCGGCAAGATCGGACACGGATACCTGTTCTGCGGCTCTCGTGGGACGGGCAAGACCACGGTTGCCAGGCTGATCGCCAAGGCCCTCAACTGCGTCAACGGCCCCACGCCGGACCCCTGCAACGAGTGCGACGCCTGCAAGGCGATTACCGCCGGACACGCGGTCGATGTCATCGAGATGGACGCTGCGTCCAACCGTGGTGTTGGTGACATGGAAATTCTGCGAGAGGGCATAAAGTACCAACCCATGCATCTGCGCTACAAAGTGTACATTATTGATGAAGCTCACCAGTTGACCGATGCAGCCAAGGATGCTTTCCTGAAGACCCTGGAAGAACCTCCCGCTCACGCTGTCTTTGTTCTTGCCACTACGGAGTCCCAGAAGATTCCGGTTACTATCCGCAGCCGGTGTCAGCAGTTCGATTTCCGCAGAGGCAACCTGGATGAGATCAAATCCCGGCTGAAGTATGTAATCGACGGCGAGGGCGCGCAGATAGATGATGCCGCTCTGGACCTCGTGGCGCGCAATGCGAACGGTTCATACCGAGACGGCCTGAGCTTGCTGGAGCAGGTCCTCTCGTATGCCGAGGGTAATGTCACCGAGGCTGATATCTATACTGTAATTGGTACCGTCGGCGACGACATGCTGCTGGACCTTGGAGAGACCATTCTCAGTGGTGACCCGGCACAGGGTTTCGCGGTCGCCGAGAAACTCCTCCGAGAAGGCAAGGATGTGAAGGAACTGCTGAAGTCCGCTGCATCTTTCTTCCGTGACCTGCTGGCGTTGAAGATCGGCGCGGATGTTGCGCACAAATCGGACGAGCGATGGGCAAAGCTTGCAGGCAAGTACACGCAGCAGAAACTGATCGAGCTGGTGAACACATTCTCCGCAGCGGAGAAAGACCTGCGGTGGAACGATCAGCACAGGCTGGGGCTGGAATTGGTCCTGCTCAAGGCGATGTTCCCGTCGTATGCTGCGGAAGAGCGAGCCGCTGCTGTGTCGATGCCTTCAGGCCATTCCTCGCAGCCGGTCTCTCAGCCAAGGGCTTCGGAGCCGGAGCATACCCCCGTTCAGGAAAGGCCCGCGCCTCGGCAGGAAACTGCGAGGCCACCCGCCAGGCCTGCTCCGCCTCCACCGAGGCCCGCGCCAAAGCCGGCGGCCCCCGAACCCCCGTCCGAGCCACTGGCCAACGGAGCGCCGGTTGACCTGGATTACATGCGCCGGGCGTGGCCGAAGATTCTGGAGAAGTTGAGACGCCAGAGGCAGCTTTCCGTGGCCGCGATGGCGCAGAACGGCATGCCGACGGCTGTGAACGACGCGCGCGTCACTGTCGGATTCCAGAAAAAGTGGGAGATCCACAGGAATGTTACGGACACAAATCGCGCGGTGATCGAGAAAGCGATGCAGGAAGTCACTGGGCGCGCTCTGAAGCTGGAGACTGTGTTGCTGGAGGAGCAATCGGCCTCCGCTCCGCAACCCAGCGCCGAGACCCAGGGCGAGTTGATGAAGACAACAGTGACCGCGGAGGACATACAGGATGCCCTCGGTGGAGAGATAGTTCAGAATGCAGATTCCAGTATGTGGGAGGATGAGTAGATGGCTAAAGGTAATCCGTTCGGTGGCCTGGGCAATATGGGGAACCTGGGTGGGATGATGAAGCAGGTTCAGAAGATGGCTGAGGAGACTCAGCGCATCGACGATGAGCTGGCTGCCGAGAGAATAGAAGCATCGAGCGGCGGCGGGATGGTCAAGGCCACCGTCAGCGGCAAGGGTGAAATGATAGACATAAGGATCGACCCGCAGGTGGTCGATCCCGAGGATGTGGAGATGCTCCAGGACTTGGTCATCACGGCCGTCCGGGAAGCCTTGGAGAAGGCAACAGCCATTAAGACCGAACGCCTCAGCGCCCTGACCGGTGGAATGAGTATACCGGGGTTGTTCTAGGTTTCATGGGATCGCACGGGGATGAATGGCACGGGGATGAATCCCCGTGCTGTGCTTACGAAACCCCTTTCGGGGTTTTGGTTTGAGGATGATGGACAAGTCCAACACAATTGTGATGCACGAAATACGGCGTGGTTGGACGGCGAGCCGCTGGTTCACCGTCGCGGCTGTAGCGCTGTACGCCCTTGCGGGGCAGTCTATGGCGCTTGTTCACAATCACGGCCTGAGTCCTTGTGACCTCGTAGATAGTCACGACTACCCCCAGGCCGTTCTCTATACTGCCACGCAAGATGCCGGGCCTGCAGGCCAGTGTCCTGCGTGTTCCCTTGCATCAAACCCCGGCGCCGCCGCCGTGCGGGCGGTCGATATTGTCACTCCTGATCAGCCAGGCATGTCTGCCGTGTCTAGTGCAGGCTGCGGTTTCGCTTCCCCCGATCTGCGCATTCCTTCTTCCCGCGCGCCCCCCGCACACCTCTCTGCGTAAAACGATACCCACGGTAGACCCGGACACCCCCATCGAGCGAATTTTGTGCGTCGGCGCGGGACGTCCTATCGTATGCAAGGAGGATATTATTCTATGCGAACACACACTTACCCCACCAGTGGTCGGGGCTTTACACTCATTGAACTTCTGGTGGTGATCGCCATCATCGCCATTCTGGCGGCGATCTTGTTCCCTGTCTTTGCTCAGGCGAGGGAGAAAGCCCGTCAGGCAGCCTGTCTTTCCAACTGCAAGCAGATAGGCCTGGCAATGATGGCCTACACCCAGGACTACGACGAGTGCTACCTTACAGTTGACAGTTGTGATGCCCACGGCGCTCACGAGCACTGCCACTGGTTCGACTTGTTGATGCCGTATGTGAAGAGCGAGCAACTGTTTGTATGCCCCTCGTTCAAATTGGGGGACGCAGCTACAACATACATGGTCACCGACTACATAATCAACGGCTGGTTGAGCCACGGCAAGTCACTGGCATTCTTCAAGTCATCGGCCAGCCAGATTGCCACGGCGGAGCGAGCTGTCGGCTATGCAGACGAAGACTACCACCCTCACCAGGACATAGAACCGGACGAACCCTACGACCCGGCCTGGTCCTCGGCGATAGCCTCGGAGCGTCACGCAATGGGCGGCGTGTACACATTCGCCGACGGTCACGCAAAGTGGCTGCGCTGGAACCAGACCGTCACCCCCACAGACATGCACAACTCAAACATTGCCCCGTAGCCTGAACTGATAGTCGGGAGGGCGAAGGTCCCCCTGAGCCGCCACGCGACATAAAAGCAGCGGCTCGGCGGGAGCCTCGCCCTCCCCGATATGTTCATCGCAAACCGGGTAATTTGCACGCTCAGTCATCGTATGCTATACTATCAATCCCAGTTAGTCGTCGGGGTGGCGTAAAATAGCATTCGGGTGGGTTGACAAGATCGCGGCGATTGGGTATACTCTATAGGTTGTGACGGTGGGCGCGGGTAGTATCGCGCTTACAGATTCGAAGGGGGGCAGATAGAGACCTGTTTCTTGGCCCCATATTGGGGCGAAGTGGTATCTAATTTAGCTACCAGGTGGTTATGCGCCCTTCGGATTCCGTCGCGAAGGGTTTTTTTGTGCCCTCCTGCATGGAGAAGTGTTTTCGGGGAAGCAATGTCGGGCTATTTAGCCCAGTTGCCCCAAGCTTGCAGCTAACAGTGCAGCTTCGCAGATGCTGCGTTCGAGGAGATGTGGTTTGCCGACAATTAGCCAACTCGTGAGAAAAGGCCGTAAGGCAGTCAAGAAGAAAACCAAGGCTCCGGCTCTCAAGGGGAACCCGCAGAAGCGAGGGGTTTGCCTTGTGGTAAGGACCGCGACACCCAAGAAGCCTAACTCTGCGCTTCGCAAGATCGCCAGGGTAAGACTCACCAACGGGGTCGAAGTCACTACCTACATCCCGGGAATCGGCCACAACCTCCAGGAGCACTCTGTTGTGCTGGTGCGTGGCGGAAGAGTCAAGGACCTGCCGGGCGTGCGGTATCACGTGGTTCGAGGAGCGCTGGACGCATCCGGGACCAGTGATCGGAAGCAGAGTCGGTCAAAGTACGGAACCAAGAAGCCTAAGTAGCGACTGCGGAGGGAAGTATGCCAAGAAAAGGACCACCTAAAAAGCGCAATATTTATCCGGACCCAGTCTACGGAAACAGACTGCTCAGCCGGTTGATCAATAGGGTAATGCTGGACGGCAAGAAGGCTGTAGCCGAGAAGATAGTTTACGGCGCGCTGGCCATTGCCGAAGAGAAAACCCGAAAGCCGGGAATCGAAGTTTTCGAGACCGCGATGAGAAACATCATGCCGGTCATCGAAGTCAGGCCCCGCAGAGTCGGTGGCGCTACCTACCAGGTGCCGGTTGAAGTAAGACCGGAGAGGCGAGTATCCCTTGCCCTGCGGTGGGTGGTCAACAACTCTCGCAAGAGATCGGGACACACTATGGTGGAGAAACTCGCTGGCGAGCTTTTGGACGCCTCGAACAACACCGGCGCCTCGATCAAGAAGCGGGAAGACGGTCACAAGATGGCCGAAGCCAACAAGGCATTCGCGCACTATAAGTGGTAGGTTGAGTTTGCTTCGGCAGGCTTTTCGCGCCGAAGCGTTGTCCGTAGCGTCGGGGTAAAAAGCTTCCCGACGCATTATGAAGTAGTAGATAACACAGATCCAAGTGGTATCGGAAGGGGACCGAGACAGAGGGAGTAGGTGACGGGTCGGTATGGGACAGCATCTCCGGATGCAATCCCGTGGGAACGGAGCAGTTTGCTCGCAGCCCCATGACCTGGTTTACTTTCAGTGTTTTATCGGTGTAGTAAAGTTGAGTAAAGACGACAAGACCAGACGGGACTTCCCGCTGGAGAAAATCAGGAACGTGGGTATAGCCGCGCATATAGACGCCGGTAAGACTACTGTCACCGAGCGCATTCTATACTACGCCGGACGCATTCATCAGATGGGTGAGGTGCACGAGGGCGCAGCTACCATGGACTGGATGGAGCAGGAGCAGGAGCGTGGAATCACCATCACCTCCGCCGCTACCAGCCTTGATTGGAACGATTGTCGTATTAACATAATCGACACCCCCGGCCACGTGGACTTTACCGTTGAGGTAGAGCGCAGTATGAGAGTTTTGGACGGCGTGGTAGCCGTCTTCTGCGCAGTAGGTGGAGTCCAGCCCCAGTCCGAGACGGTTTGGAGACAAGCCGACCGCTACAAAGTTCCCCGCATTGCCTTTATCAACAAGATGGACCGCACAGGCGCCGATTTCTTCAGTGTAGTAGAGAAGATAGGCAGCAGGCTTGGCGCTAACGCTGTTCCAATCCAGATCCCCATCGGAGCCGAAGAGACTTTCGGAGGCGTTATCGATATAGTCCGAATGCGGGCTATTCGCTACACCGACGATAGCGGCAAAGAGTTCGAGGATATTGAGATCCCTGAGGAGTACAGGGAAATAGCCATCAAGACACGAGAGAACCTCATCGTCAAGGTCGCGGAGATCGATGAGCACCTGATGGCTAAGTATGTTGAGGGGCAGAAGATCACCTCCTCTGAGATTATGGCTGGAATCCGCACCTGCACCGTGAAAAACCAGTTGGTGCCGGTGATGTGTGGTTCCGCTTTCAAGAATAAGGGTGTGCAGCCGCTGGTCGACGCGATTGTCGACTACCTGCCCTCCCCGATGGATGTCCCGCCGATTCAGGGAGTCGACACGAAGACCGGTGAGCCTATGACTCGCGAGGCCTCGGACAACGAGCCTTTCGCGGCCTTGGCTTTCAAGATTATGAGCGACCCCTACGTTGGCCGTGTGACATTCATCCGAGTCTACAGCGGTAAGGTAGACAAGGGCACTAACGTCTGGAACGCCAATACAGGCAAGCGACAGAGGCTTAACCGGCTGCTTCGCATGCATGCCAACCATCGAGAGGACCTGGACACGGTCTTCGCTGGCGACATAGCCGCGGTGGTCGGGTTGGACGACACCAGCACCGGCGATACCATGTGCACCGAGAATGACAAGATCAGGCTGGAGAACATTCTCTTCCCGGAACCTGTCATCTCAATAGCTATTGAACCCAAGACCAAGGCCGACCAGGACAAGATGGCCGTGGCGCTTCAGCGACTGGCCAATGAAGACCCCACTTTCCGGACATATACTGACCAGGAGACCGGTCAGACTATCATATCCGGAATGGGCGAACTCCACCTTGAGATCATTATGGATCGACTCTTCCGGGAGTTCAAGGTCGAGGCCAACCATGGCAAGCCGCAGGTTGCATATCGAGAGACCATCACCCAGGCCGCGACCGGCGAGGGCCGCTATGTTAAGCAGACCGGTGGTAGAGGCCAGTATGGCCATGCGCTGATCAAGGCCGAGCCGATGGAGCCGGGCAAGGGATTTGAGTTTGTTAACAAGGTCGTTGGCGGCGATGTTCCCAAAGAGTTTATCGCGCCGATCCGAAGTGGAATCGAGCAGGCCCTGAATGCAGGCCCGCTGGCTGGGTTCCCGGTTGTTGATGTACGAGTGACGTTGACCGGTGGTTCTTACCACGACGTCGACTCCTCGGAAGTCGCATTCAAGATAGCCGGATCAATGGCCATAAAGCATGCGATGGGACGTGGAAAGCCGGCTCTGAAAGAACCTGTTATGCGGGTGGACGTCATTGTCCCGGAAGATTTCCTGGGCGACGTTATCTCAGACATCAACTCGCGCAGAGGCAGCATCACCAATATTGAGGCCGGGCAGGGCAAGACGCAGTCAGTGATTGCAAATGTTCCGCTGGCTGAGATGTTTGGATATTCCACGACGCTGAGGTCTATGTCGCAAGGCAGAGCCTCCTACTCGATGGAACCGTCGCACTACGACGAAGTGCCGGATTCCGTGGCAACACAGTTGATTGTTAAAATGACGGGACGGGCAGTAGTCCGGTCCTAGATGGTCGGTTGGGCGAGCTCGCCCATGAACTTGAATACATAAAGCAGATGATTCCAGGAGGGCTCTATAATGGCTAAGCAGAAATTCGAGAGGAACAAGCCGCACGTTAATATCGGCACTATCGGTCACGTTGACCATGGCAAGACCACGCTGACTGCGGCCATAACGGCTGCTTTGGCGACCAAGGGTTTGGCGAAGTACACGCCTTACGATCAGATCGACTGTGCACCGGAAGAGCGAGAGCGCGGCGTTACGATCAACATCTACCACGCTGAGTATGAGACGGAGACTCGTCACTATGCTCACGTGGACTGCCCTGGTCACGCTGACTACATCAAGAACATGATCACTGGCGCTGCCCAGATGGACGGCGCGGTGTTGGTTGTGAGCGCGGCTGACGGCCCCATGCCCCAGACCCGAGAGCACATCCTCCTGGCCCGCCAGGTAAACGTGCCTTACATCGTGGTCTACCTGAACAAGGCGGACATGGTGGACGATCCCGAACTGCTCGAGCTGGTTGAGCTTGAGGTTCGTGAACTGCTCACCAAGTATAAGTATCCGGGCGACGACGTGCCGGTGATCACCGGAAGCAGCCTGAAGGCGCTTGAGGCTCTGAGCCAGGGCAAGCCAGATGACGAGAGCGTGAAGTCGATCTGGGATCTGCTGCACGCCATCGACACCTACATCCCGACTCCTGACCGTGCGGTTGACCGCCCGTTCCTGATGCCGGTTGAGGATGTATTCACGATCACTGGTCGTGGCACCGTTGCTACGGGCCGCGCCGAGCGTGGCAAGTTGAAGCTAAGCACTGAAGTTGAGATCATCGGTATCAAGGACACTCGGAAGACGGTTGTGACCGGTATCGAGATGTTCCGAAAGATGATGGACGAGTGCCAGGCTGGAGACAATGTTGGTCTGCTGCTGAGAGGCGTTGACCGCAAGGACATCGAGCGCGGCCAGGTTATCGCGCAGCCGGGCAGCATCAAGCCGCACACGAAGTTCAAGGCTGAGATCTACGTGTTGACCAAGGAAGAGGGCGGTCGTCACACACCGTTCTTCACCGGGTATCGACCGCAGTTCTACTTCCGAACGACGGACGTTACCGGCAAGCTCGATATGCCTGAGGGCGTGGAGATGATCATGCCTGGTGACAACGTGGCTATCACCGCTGAGTTGATTCAGCCGATCGCGTTGGAGCAGGGCTTGAACTTTGCCATCCGAGAGGGTGGGAGAACGGTCGGCGCCGGAGTTGTTTCAGAGGTCATTGACTAGGTTTTAGGTCTTAGGTTATGGAGTGTGGGTGGCGGGTCTCTCCCAACACCCAACACCCAACACCCAACACCTGACCAAACAGAGCCTGGAGTGTAATATGCGCAAAGACAAAGTGAGAATCAGGTTGAAGGCGTTTGATCATCGTATCCTGGATCAAAGCGCCGAGCGAATCGTGGAGACAGTGCGTCGAACAGGCGCCCGGATCTCCGGTCCGGTTCTGCTTCCAACCGAGAAGGACATCTACTGTGTCAACCGTGGAACCACGATTGACAAGGAGTCGATGGAGCACTTCGAGATCAGGACTCACAAGCGGCTGATAGATATCCTGAGCCCGGGTCCTAAGACCATTGACGCTTTGATGCGTCTTGATCTGCCGAGCGGCGTGGATATCGAAATCAAGCTTTAGGGGATTCACCTATGTTAGACGGCATACTAGGTAGAAAGCTGGGGATGACCCAGATTTTCGAAGAAAGCGGGAAACTCGTCCCTGTGACGGTTATTGAGGCTGGTCCGTGCTTTGTCACCCAGATCAAGACACCGGAGACGGACGGGTACAGTGGAGTGCAGGTTGCTTTTGAGGCTATCAAGCCGTCCAAAGCGAACAAGCCTCGCAAGGGTCTGTTCAAAAAGGTCGGGATTGAGCCGCAGCGCAAGATGCGCGAGCTGCCGGTGACCGAAGTGTCTGACTTGGAAGTGGGACAGCAGTTTAGATCTGATGTCTTTGCTCCCGGCGACAAAGTGAAGGTCACTGGAGTATCGAAGGGCAAGGGATTCGCCGGTGCTATGAAAAAGTACCACTTCCACGGCGGTGAAGCAAGTCACGGCTCAACCGTCAAGCGAAAACCCCAGTCCGGTGGTGCGACTGATGCAGCTAGGACTTTCAAGGGTTCCAGAAGGCCGGGCCACATGGGCGCCGTCCAGGTAACCCAGCGAGGTCTCACGGTTTATCGGGTGGACCCAGACCGGAACCTGTTACTTATCAAGGGCGCGATCCCCGGCGCCAACGGCGGTCTGGTCATGGTTGCCAGACAGAATGCAGGAGGTTAGTCGGATGCCGAAGCTTTCTGTTCGGAATGTCAAAGGCGAGACTGTCGGCGACTTCGAAGTAAGCGATGTTGTGTTTGGCGCAGGGCCGAATATCCACCTTATGCACCAGGCAGTGGTGGCTGAGGAAGCGAACGCCAGACAGGGAACTTCCAAGGTAAAGACCCGCGGCGAGGTTCGTGGCGGTGGTAGAAAACCGTTCCGCCAGAAGGGCACCGGTAGGGCGCGACAAGGCACAATCCGAGCTCCGCACATGTATCATGGCGGAGTCGTGTTCGGACCTAGCCCTCGCTCCTATTCCAAGGCTCTGCCTAAGAAGATGCGACGCGGCGCGCTGAAATCGGCGCTGTCGGCACGGTTGGTGGACGGCGATCTTATGATTCTGGACTCCGTTCTTCCTGAGAGCATCAGCACCAGGAAGATGGTTGCCAGCCTGGATAGCCTGGGCGCGGTTGGGCGAGTGTTGGTTGTAACCGATACTCTGACCAGAGAGTTTACGCTCTCGACCCGCAATATCCCTGGCCTGATGGTCAGGTTGTCCCCGGCTGTGAGCGTGCGAGACGTGCTCGTTGCAGACAAGATCATAATGAGCAAGGCTGCCGTTGAGAAACTGCAGGAGGTCCTGGCCTGATGAAAGACCCGTATTCCATTATCAAGAGACCTCTGGTAACAGAGAAGAGCATGAGTATGACCGCCGTAGGCAAGTATGTCTTCGAGGTCGACAAGCACGCTAACAAGATCGAGATCACTGGCGCCATCGAGAAGCTGTTCAGCGTCAAGGTCTTGAAAGTTAACACCCTGACGGTGAAGGGCAAGATCAAGCGAGTCAGGGCCGTGCCGGGAAGAACACCGGACTGGAAGAAGGCCTACGTGACCTTGATGCCCGGACAGCGGATTGAGATCTTTGAAGGCGCCTGATAACTGCGGGCGGCCAGGGAGAATGCTATGGCGATAAAATCATATAAACCGACGACACCTACCAGGCGGTATGCTACTGTCTCTACATTCGAAGAGATAACCAAGACCACGCCTGAGAAGAGACTCGTCACGCCGATCAAGAAGAGCGGTGGGCGTAACAACCAGGGACACATCACTTGCCGCCATCGCGGCGGTGGCACCAAACGAATGCTCCGCATTATCGATTTCAAGCGGAACAAGGTTGATGTCCCGGGCAAGTGCGCTGCTATAGAGTATGACCCGAACCGGTCGGCTAGGATCGCTCTGATCAATTATGCAGACGGCGAAAAGCGCTACATCCTGTGGCCTTTGGGCCTCAAGGTTGGAGCAGCCATAATCGCTTCCGAGGCTGCTGACATCCAGCCGGGCAACTGTATGATGCTCTCGACTGTGCCGCTTGGAACCATCGTTCACAACATCGAGTTGACTCCCGGCAAGGGTGGTCAGATGGTGCGAAGCGCTGGGTCCGGGGCGCAGGTAATGGCCAAGGAAGGCAAGTATGTTACGCTGCGACTGCCGTCCGGCGAGATGCGAAACGTCCTTGCGGTATGCAAGGCGACCATCGGCCAGATCGGTAACGTGGACCACGAGAACCTGACCGCCGGCAAGGCGGGACGGTCCAGATGGGCGGGCATTCGCCCGACCGTTCGTGGCGTTGCCATGAACCCTGTCGACCACCCACACGGTGGAGGCGAGGGTAAGTCTCCGGTCGGTCGCAAGACGCCGGTCAGTAAATGGGGCAAGCCTTCTCATGGCCGCAAGACCAGGAGCAATAAGGCGTCCGACAAGCTCATCGTGAGAAGAAGAGATTAGGAGGGTTAGCCTGTGCCGCGTTCACTAAAGAAGGGTCCCTATGCGGAACCCAAGCTTCTGAAGAAGATCGAAGCGATGAACGAGAAGGGCGAGAAGCGCATCATCCAGAGTTGGTCGAGGCGCTCCACGATTTACCCTTCCATGATTGGACATACCATCGCTTTGCACGATGGCAGAAAGCACATTCCGGTGTTCGTCACCGAGAATATGGTGGGTCATAAGCTGGGAGAGTTCGTGCTTACCAGAACTTTCCGAGGCCACGGTCATCACACCGAACGATCGTCTAAACTAAAGTAATTTGAGACCAGGGCTCGGTTCGTATTGCGCTCCGAGCATCAGTGGAAACAGCGCGCTGTTTTCTGAGGAGGACCAGTGTTATGCAGGCAATAGCTAAGGCGCGGTTCGTACGCACGTCGCCGCGAAAAGCCCGCCTTGTCATAGACGCCATAAGAGGGAAGGAAGTGCACGAGGCTCTAGCGATCCTCAAGTTCACTCCCAACAAGGCGGCTAGACTCATAGAGAAGGTAGTTGCGTCGGCTGCGGCAAACGCAGAGAACAACTTCCATATGAATGGCGACAGTTTGAAAGTTGCGATGGCGATGGTGGACGGCGGTCCTATGATGAAGCGGCTGCGATACGCGCCGATGGGACGAGGCTACCGTATGGTGAAGCGCACCAGCCATATTACCATCGGTGTTGAAGAGATGGAAGGCGCTGCGGCCAAGCACGGACGGAAGAAGCCCGTAGCCAGTGTTGCGACGCCGAAAGCCGGAGCCAAGGCATCGGCAAAGGCTGCCAAGCCGGTCGCCGCTGAGAAAGCGGCGCCGAAGGCCAAGGCAAGCAAGCCTGCAACGGCTGCCGGCGCGGCCGCTGAAGAGAAGAAACCCAGGACCAGGGCAAAGGCAGTCAAGCCGGAAGCGAAGGCAGAGGTCCAGCCGAAAGTCGTCGAGACTCAGCCAGAACAGCAGTCCGAGGCCCAGACTCAGGGCGAGAGCACGGGAGGCGAGTGATTTGGGACAGAAGATTCATCCTATTGGTTTCCGCATTGGCGTGATTCGTGACTGGGAGAGCAAGTGGTATGCAGACAAAGAGTTTGCGAACCTTGTATACGAAGACTACACCATCCGAAACCACGTCAAGAAGACCCTGTATAATGCGGGCGTCTCACATGTGGAGATAGAGCGGGCTGCTAACAAGGTGAAGATCACTGTGCACACCGCGAAGCCCGGTCTGATTATAGGACGCGGGGGCAAGGGAGTTGACGACCTGCGCGCCGACCTGGAGAAGCTGACCGGTGGCAAGATGCTGACGGTAAACGTCCAGGAAGTCCGCTCGCCGGAGACCGAAGCCCAGTTGGTGGCGGAGTCGATCGCGCAGCAGATTGAAAAGCGCATCTCTCACAAGAGAGCGGCAAAGATGGCTGTGCTGAGGGCGATGAAGTTTGGGGCCAAGGGGATCAAGGTTCGGACAGCCGGACGCTTGGGCGGTTCTGAAATGGCTCGAGTGGACGGCGACAAGTCGGGCAAGGTGCCGCTTCAGACCCTGAGAGCCAACATTGATTATGGTTTCACCGAAGCCAAGACCACCTACGGGAATATTGGCGTGAAGGTGTGGATCTACAAGGGCGACATTATGCGTGGCGCCAGGGTGGTTACCACCCCGACCGAAGAGGAGCTTCTCGCTGACAGAAGGCAGCGTCGGCCAAGACCGGAGCGATCCGGTGGTGGCGGCGGCAGCAGAGGCAGGAACGACAGGAGGAACTCTTGAAATGCTGATGCCTAAGAGGTTCAAGTTCCGCAAGCAGCAGCGCGGTTCTCGAAAAGGCAGAGCCACGGCGGGAACAAACGTCGATTTCGGCGAGTTCGGCCTGCAGGCGCTTGAAGCGGCATGGATAACGGCCAACCAGATAGAAGCGGCCAGAATTGCAATGACAAGGCACATCAAGCGCGGTGGACAAGTTTGGATCCGGGTCTTCCCGGACAAGCCCATCACCAAGAAGCCCGCTGAGACCCGTATGGGTAAAGGCAAGGGAAACCCAGAAGGTTGGGTAGCTGTTGTCAGGCCCGGCAGAATGCTGTTCGAGTTGGCGGGCGTTGACGAGATACTGGCGAAAGAAGCCATGAGACTGGCAAGCCACAAGCTGCCAATACAAACAAGATTTGTTACTAGGAAAGAGCAGGGCGAGATCAGTGAGACGATCTGAAACAGTACGCAAGATCAAATCGGCGACCGAACCCGAGCTGGAAGCTATGCTGGGGCAGGAGCGGGAAAGTCTGTATAAGCTCAGGCAACAGATTGCTCTGAAGCAGCTCGACAACCCGCAGGCGGTCAGTGTCGCTCGTAAGAATGTGGCGCGCATACTCACGGAGATCAAACACCGTGAGATCGCAGCCGGCAAGGGGTCCTAGGTATGGATAGAAACGCAAGGAAGGTTCGCAGCGGTAAAGTCGTTAGCGACAAGATGGACAAGACCGTGGTAGTGGCCGTGGCGACTTTGGTCAGGCACGCGCTCTACGGCAGGATCGTGAGACGGACTACCAAGTTCAAGGCCCACGATGAGATCAATGAGTGCGGCATTGGCGACACGGTTGAGATCACCGAGTGCAGGCCCATCTCCAGGGAAAAGCGCTGGAGAGTCTCTAGGGTCGTCCAGAAGAGCAAGTAATTTCCGCCCAGGTTGTGGGTGGCCCAGGCGCCGAGGCGCCGAAAGCCGTGGAGAGGAAGACTGACAGATGATACAAACGTACACGCGTCTGAGAGCGGCAGATAACTCAGGAGCCAGAGAGATTCTGTGCATCCGGGTGTTGAAGGGCTCCAATGCGCGCTATGCAGGGATAGGCGACGTGATCATCGGCGCCGTTAAGCAGGCCACCCCGGGCGCAACGGTTAAGAAGAGCGAAGTTGTGCGCTGCGTGGTTGTCCGCACCAAGAACGACATTCAGAGGCCGGATGGCTCCGTGCTGCGGTTTGATGATAACGCTGCGGTAGTGATCAATGCTGCCAATGAACCCAGAGGAACGCGTATATTCGGACCTGTGGCTCGAGAGCTGCGCGATAAAGGGTTCATGAGGATCATCTCACTGGCCCCGGAAGTCCTTTAGTCTGAGCCGATAGTGGAGAGTACGATATGAGGAAACTGGCAAAGAAGAACAAGCCCGCCTACGAGGGGAAGATGAGGATCAAGAAGAACGACGAGATCGTGATCCTCGCCGGCAAGGACAGGGGCAAGCGCGGCAAAGTGCTTGAGACGATACCCGAGCAGGGAAAGGTGCGCGTTGAGGGCCTGAATATGGTCACCCGTCACCAGAAGCCCAGAGGGCAAAGCTCAAGGGCGATGGTCAAGGAGCAGTTAGGGGAGATGAAGTTCCCGCAGGCTCTGGCAGTGGGCAAAGTCATGCTGATCTGCCCGAGATGCAACCACGAGACCCGCGTAAAGGGTTCCAGAGATCAGGAAGGCAAGCCCGCGCGAATGTGCGGCAAATGCAAAGAACTGATAGACGCTTAAGGGAGAGTATCGATGCCTAGACTGAAAGAGAAGTATAATACCGATGTGCTTCCTTCCTTGATGAAGGACTTCGGTTATAAGAGTGTGATGCAGGCGCCGAAGCTGGTCAAGATTGTTGTCAGCATGGGTGTGGGGCAGGCGATACAGGACTCCAAGATTCTGGACGGGGCCGTCACTGACCTTACCCTTATAGCCGGCCAGAAGCCTATAGTGACCAAGGCGAAGAAGTCGATTTCCAACTTCAAGCTTCGCCAGGGCTACAAAGTAGGCTGCATGGTGACCCTGCGCGGCGCAATGATGTATGAGTTCCTGGACAGGCTGGCCAATATGGTCCTGCCTAGAGTGCGTGACTTCAGCGGAGTGTCTGCTGATTCGTTTGACGGTCGAGGAAACTTCGGAATGGGTCTCAAGGAGCAGTTGGTGTTCCCTGAGGTCGATTACGACAAGATCGACCGGATCCGTGGGATGAACATTGTCGTGGTGACTACGGCAAAGTCGGACGAAGAGGGCAGAGCGCTGCTCAAAGGTCTCGGACTGCCGCTTAGAGGGGCTTAATGCGATGAAGTCGTACTCGATAGACAAGATCAGAAACGTGGCGCTTGTGGGCCATGGCGGAACTGGAAAGACCTCACTGGCTGAGTCTCTTCTGTTCGCTGCCGGGGCTATATCGAGGAAGGGCAGTGTGGACGACGGATCGTCCGCCAGCGACTTCGATGCTGATGAGATCCAGAAAAGGATGAGCATCAGCGCCTCGGTTCTTCCATGTGAGTGGAAGGGTACTAAGGTCAATGTGATCGACACGCCGGGCTACCTGGACTTCGTGGGTGAAGTCATTGGTGCTCTGAGGGCAGTCGAAGCTGCGGTTATTGTTGTGGATGGCAGCGGCGCTATCGAAGTAGGTACTGATAACGGTTGGGAACTTGCCGGAGACGCCGGCCTCAGCCGAGTGTTCTTTGTCAACAAGTTGGAAAAAGAGAACCAGGATTTCTACCGGACTCTCGAAGCTCTGCAGAAGCGCTTCGGAGCCGGGGTTGCTCCGCTCCAGTTGCCCATAGGCGCTGAGGATTCGTTCAGCGGCGTGGTTGATGTGCTGACCCAGAAGGCATACAAGTGGACCGGCGGCAAGATCTCGGAGTGCGACACTCCGGCCGACATGGCCGACCAGATCCTATCCGCTCGCGAGAGCCTTATTGAGGCGATTGCCGAGATGGACGACAGCCTGATGGAGAAGTTCTTTGAAGAGAGCACTCTCTCTGATGAAGATATCGCCAAAGGCATCGAGATCGGAGTCAGGACAGGCAATTTCGTGCCGGTGCTTTGTGGTTCGGCTGGGAAGATGATCGGAATCGACACCCTGCTCGACTTCATCGCGAAGAGCATTCCGTCTCCGGATGCAGTCGAAGCCGTGGTCGGCAAGACTCCTGCCGGGGCCGAAGAGAAGCGGACACCGAAAGACTCGTTCTGCGCGCTGGTCTTCAAGACCCAGGCGGACCCGTATGTCGGTAAGCTTACGTATTTCAAGGTGGCTTCGGGCTCTATCAAGTCCGACTCCCACGTTTACAACGCGAACCACGGCCGGGACGAGCGAATCGGCCAGCTATACTATTTGCAGGGCAAGAGCCAGGAAGCAGCGAGCGAGGTAGTGGCGGGAGATATTGGCGCGGTGGCGAAACTACAGGACACACTGACCGGAGACACCCTTTGTGAAAAGGCCAAGCCGATCATCCTTGCGCCGATTGTCTACCCGCAGCCAGTGTTTGCGGTTGCCGTGAGAGCCAAGACCAAGGCTGACGAAGACAAGTTGGGGCCTGGTCTGCAGAAGTTGGCTGAAGAGGACCCGACATTCCGAACCCACCGTGAGGTGGAAACGTCTCAGACTCTGATGTCCGGCCTGGGTGAGACCCACGTTGGCATCGTGGTTGAGAGACTGAAGCGGAAGTTCGGGGTAGAGGTCGAGACGAGCGCTCCGAAGATTGCCTACCGAGAGACAATCACCAAGACCGCCGAGGCGCAGGGTCGACACAAGAAGCAGACCGGCGGCCGCGGCCAGTTCGGAGATTGCCACGTGAGGCTGGAGCCGATGGAGCGAGGCCACGGATATGAGTTTGTCGACGCTATTGTTGGCGGCTCTATCCCGAGGCAGTGGATTCCTTCGGTAGACAAGGGTATTCGCGAGGCGATGATCCACGGAGTCCTGTCCGGAACCGTGCTTGTCGACTTCAAGGCGACTGTCACTGACGGCAGCTTCCACACGGTGGACTCGTCGGATATGGCATTCCAGTTGGCCGGCAAGCTGGCATTCAAGGCAGCGGCCGAGAAGGCCGGGCCTGTTATCCTGGAACCGATTTTGGAAATGGAAGTCACCGTTCCCGAGGAGTATATGGGGGACGTGATAGGCGACTTGAACGCGAAACGCGGGAGAATCGCCGGTATGGAGCCGATTGGTGGTGGCAAACAAGTGATCAAGGCCACCGTTCCTCAGGCTGAAGTGCTCAGATATAGCATTGACTTGCGTTCTATCGCTCGCGGCAGAGGCAAGTTCAGCGCTAAGTTCGATCACTACGAGGAAGCTCCCGCGCACGTTGCGCAACAGATAGCCGCAGAGGCTGAAAAAGCCAAGGAAGAGTAATTCCGCGATTGGGGGATTGGTCCACGTGGCAAAGCAATGCCTGATTGAAAAACAGAAAAAGACGCCCAAGTTCGGGGTGCGAAAGTACAACCGCTGCAACGTTTGCGGCAGGTCGCGCGGGTATATGAGGCGATTCGGCTTGTGCAGAATCTGCTTCCGGGAGATGGCTCATAGAGGTCTCCTGCCGGGCGTGACTAAATCTAGCTGGTAGAATATCTGCTATTGCCTCGGCTGCTTGCAGCCGTAGTGAGAGAGAATGAAACCGGCGAGCGCGAGAAGTCTGTCGCGCACGAGTAAGAACCGATAGCATCGGATTTTGAATTAGCGGTGGTCGAGCGCCAGGGGCTGGCGGATCGATACCCCGCTATACGGAGGATCAGATATGACGGTAACAGATCCTGTGGCCGACCTGCTGACGAGAATCAGGAATGCGAATGCGGCAAGGCACGATACGGTAGAGGTCCCGGCTGCGAAGCTGAACCTGGAGATCGTTCGAATATTGCAGGGTGAGGGGTTTATCAGGGGCTTTGAGATGATCAAAGACCGAAACTACCCTACGGCCAAGGTCGTCCTGAAGTACGGCCCTAAGCAAGAGAAAGTCATTAGTAACCTCAAGAGGATCAGCAAGCCTGGTCTCCGAGTTTACGCCAAGAAGGACGGCGTGCCGCGCGTCCTGAAGGGCCTGGGAATCGCTATCATCAGCACGTCGTTTGGCGTGATGACTGACCGCGACGCCCGCAGGAAAGGTATCGGCGGCGAAGTACTGTGCTACGTCTGGTAGGAATAGGAGACAGTTATGAGTAGAATTGGCAAAATGCCCATCCCTATACCCAGCGGAGTGCAGGCGAGTCTCGAGGGCAGCGTGTTTACGGTCAAAGGGCCGAAGGGCACACTCTCCCGCGAACTGCACCCCGATATCTCGGTGAATGTCAAAGACGGCGAGATAGTCTGTGAGAGACATTCGGAAGACAAGGATCACAGATCGCTTCACGGACTGGTTCGCAGCCTTGTAAGCAATATGGTGACCGGAGTAGCTGAAGGGTACATGATTCGCCTGGAGATCCAGGGAGTCGGCTACCGCGCAGAGCTTCAGGGACAGAACCTGAACCTGTCGGTCGGCTATGCCCATCCGCTGCTGATCGAGCCTAAGCCGGGTATCTCGTTTGAGGTTGGTATGGATACCAACACGAGAATGCCGTTTGTGGTTATGCGTGGAATCGACAAGGAAACCATCGGCCAGCAGGCCGCTGAGATCCGCAGAATGAAGCCGCCGGAGCCCTATAAGGGCAAGGGCATCAGGTATGCGGGCGAGAAGATCAGGCGCAAAGCCGGCAAGAGCGGCAAAGCGGCAGGCAAGAAATAGGATAAGACTCGGCCCTGGACCGGCGAACGTGCGCCGAGCGGGCCGCAGCGTGGGAGAGCATCTTAGATGGCTAGTAGAGAAGACAGCCGCGTAAAACGGCATATTAGAGTCAGGAAGCGGATATCGGGAACAGCCGTGAAGCCGCGCCTGAACGTATACAGGAGTCTGACGAACATCTATGCTCAGTTGATTGATGACAACGCCGGAGTCACCCTAGTTTCCGCTTCGACCCTTGACCCTGAAGTCAAGGCGCAGAAGAGCTACGGGGGAAACAAGGACGCGGCCAAGATAGTAGGCGAGGTCATTGGCAAGCGAGCTGTGGAGAAGGGCATAGTAGCTGTGGCCTTCGACAGAGGTGGTTACAAGTATCATGGCCGGGTAGCGGCGCTGGCTGACGGCGCACGCGAGGCCGGTCTGAAGTTCTAGCTCGATAGTTCGTGAAGCGAACTATCGAGCAGGCCCGCAGAGTCTGTGCGATGGTTTGGCGCACTTCGCGAACGATGCGGGCGAGGTTACCTTAGGAGGAACCATGCCGAGGATTGATCCGGATACCCTGCAACTCGAAGAGCAGATCATAAAGACCAACAAAGTTCAGAAGACCCACAAGGGTGGACGAACAATGAGTTGGAGCGTGCTGGTGGCTGTCGGCGACAGGGCCGGGCACGTGGGCATTGGCATAGGGAAAGCGTCTGGAATTCCGGACGCCATTCGTAAGGCCATAGAGGACGCTAAGAAGAATATCGTCAGGATCGAGTTGGTCGGCAGCACTCTGCCTCACGAGGCGGTTGTGTCTTTTGGAGCGGCCAAAGTGATGATAAAGCCGGCCTCCCCAGGAACTGGGGTTGTTGCTGGCGGCGCCGTGCGGCCCATATTGGAGCTTGCTGGTGTGCGCGATGTGCTCGCCAAACTGCTGGGTTCGCGCAATGCGATCAACAGCGCTCGGGCGACCATCGACTGCCTCAAGAGCATGAGGAACGCGGACAAGGTCTGCGAGCTGCGCGGAATCAAGCTTGAAGAAGCTGTGCCGTGGCTTGCGCGGAAGCGCCGGGAAGAGGCTGCCGCTGCTATAGTGGTTGGCCCTGAGAGCGACGAAGCGTTGGTCGAAGATACTGAAGATACTGTCGAAGAATCGGTCGAGTAAACAAGTGGAAGGCTGGGCTGACGGCCTGGCAATCTGCTGCCCGTGAGGTTTGGTATGCTGAAGGTTACTCTAGTGAAGAGTTATATCGGTTTTAGCAAGCGCCTGAGAAAGACTCTGTCTGCAATGGGGCTTGGCAAGATTGGATCGTCAACTGTCCTTCCGGACAACGCTCCGGTCCGCGGTATGATCCGCAAGACCGAGCATCTGGTCATGGTTGAGCAGTTGGCTGATCCTGTGGAGGTGACGGAATGAGACTGCACGACTTGCATCCCGCACCCGGATCGACACACGCCAAGCGGCGAGTGGGCCGGGGAACTGGTTCCGGGCATGGCACAACTGCCGGCAAGGGACACAAGGGGCAAAAAGCTAGAGCGGGCGGCGGAGTGAAGCCGGGCTTCGAAGGCGGGCAGACCCCTCTATACAGAAGACTGCCGCAGCGCAGAGGCTTCAGGAACATCACCCGGAAGGTGTACGCTGTCATCAATCTTGATGATCTTGAGCAGTTCGAGGCCGGCACTGAGGTTACGGTTGAGAGCCTGATGAAGTGTGGGCTGGTCAAGCGCCTGAAAGATGGCGTGAAAGTGCTTGGAGACGGCGAGCTTACAAAGGCTCTTACCGTCAAGGTTCACAAGTTCAGCAAGTCCGCCGAAGAGAAGATAGCATCGGCCGGCGGGACGGCGGAGGTAGTTTAGATGCTTCCGTCACTGTTCGCGGCCTTTAGGATCCCCGACCTCAAGAAGAGGATTGTGTTCTTGTTCGCGATGTTCGGGGTGTATGTCCTGGGACTGCACATCGGTGTCCCAGGAATAAACCATGACGTGCTCGCACAGCAGTTCCAGGGCGGGCTGTTCGACCTGTTGAACTCGTTCACGGGTGGAGCGTTCAAGAGATACACGATCTTCGCGATGGGCATTATGCCCTATATCAACGCGTCCATTATTATGCAGCTTCTCACCGTTGCGATTCCGCAGTTGGAGCAGATGCAGAAAGAAGGCGCGTCCGGTCAGAAGAAGATCCGACTGTATACTCGTTGGCTGACAGGCGTTCTGGCATTTGCGCAGGCAGCGGGAACCACCGGCTGGCTGAAGAGTGCGGGCGCAGTCGATGGCGGCACATGGACGGTCATTCAGATATCCCTGGTCCTGGTTGCCGGGACGTCTTTCCTGATGTGGCTGGGAGAGCAGATAACCGAGAAGGGCATTGGCAACGGCGTGTCGATTATCATCTTCGCGGGTATAGTTGCCAGGTTGCCGTATGACCTGATCAAGACCTTCGAAGTTGTGCAGGCCAACGACCAATGGTTCGCCGGCACGGTTCTGCTTCTGATGTTTGTGGCCACGGTGGCGTTTATCGTTGCTATAACTCAGGCGCAGAGGAAGATACCGATCCAGCACGTGAAGAGGGTCGTCGGCAACAAGGTGTATGGCGGGCAGTCGAGCTTCCTGCCGATCAAGGTTAACACCGCCGGCGTTATCCCGATCATATTTGCGGTTTCGATCCAGTATTTCCCGATGACGGCCGCTAACCTGATTACTCAGGGAGACACGGACCACTGGTTCTACCAGTTCTCGCAGGCGTTTGCGCCAGGCGGGTCTTGGTGGGGATCAGCGATATACGCCGCGATGATCATATTCTTCACGTATTTCTACACTGCGGTGTCGTTCAACGTGAAAGACGTGTCCGACAACCTGAAGAAGTGGGGCAGCTTCATTCCGGGCATCCGGCCCGGCAAGCCCACCCAGGAGTACCTGGACAAAGTAATGACAAGGATCACCCTGGCAGGTGCCGTGTTCCTGGCAGTCATAGCATTGCTGCAGTATTATGTGCCGACCTGGGTTGGGATAACGACATTCAGCCTGGTGGGTGGAACTTCGCTCCTGATCGTGGTAGGCGTTGCGCTGGAGACCATGCAGGCTATTGAGTCGCATATGTTGATGCGGCACTACGAAGGGTTCATAAAGTAATGAGGTTGATTTTGTTCGGACCTCCCGGAGCGGGAAAGGGCACCCAGGCGAGCCTGCTTGTTGAGATGTTGGGGATGGCCCATATTTCGACCGGCGATGCGCTCAGAGATGCGGTGGCTCGTCAGACGGCCGTTGGCCTTCAAGCGAAGGCCTACATGGACAAGGGTGAACTGGTTCCGGACGATGTCGTGATCGCGATTGCCAAGGACAGGCTGATGGCGGCGGATGAGAAGGGTTTCCTGCTTGACGGGTTCCCCCGAACAATCGCCCAGGCTGAGGCTCTGGACAAGGCGCTTGACGAGATCGGCAAGCCTCTGGATGCTTTAGTGAACCTGCAGGTGAACAAAGACGAGATTGTGGAGAGGCTTTCCGGCAGGCGGGTGTGCCCGGCGTGCGGTGAGCCTTACCATGTAGAGACTAAGCGCCCTAAGGTTGATGGCGTGTGTGACAAGTGCGGCGCGGCGCTCATCCACAGGGATGACGACCGCCCCGAAGCGGTGCTGAACCGCTTGGAAGTGTATTCGCGGCAGACGGAACCGGTGCTGGCGTTCTTTGAGGCCAAAGGGTTTCTGCGGAACGTCCCGGCTATGGGAGACATCCAGGAAGTGTTCGGCCGCGTCAAGACAGCGCTTGGTATGTAATGATCGTTAAGAAGACTCGGGCAGAGATTGACAAGATGCGCGAGGCAGGCAGCTTGGTGGCTAAGAGCCTGAACGCTATTGGCAAGAGCATAGTCCCGGGGAAGACGACGACATTCGACTTGGACAGGATCGCGGCTGAAGTGATAGCCGAGGGCGGCGGGAAACCATCGTTCAAAGGCTATCGGGGTTACCCGGCCAACGTGTGCGCCTCGGTGAATGACCAGGTGGTGCACGGGATACCCGGTAACAGAGTGCTGCAGCCGGGCGATGTAGTGGGAGTAGATGTCGGAGCCGTGCTGGATGGCTGGCAGGGTGATGCGGCTCAGAGCTTCGCGGTGGGAGAGATCACACCGGAAGCCGCGAAGCTGCTCAGAGTGACGAAAGAGGCGTTGTTCAAGGGGATTGAGCAGGCCAGACCCGGGAAGCGTGTGGGCGACATAGGCCATGCGGTTCAGGAATGGGTCGAAAGACACGGCTACTCGGTGGTCCGGACGCTGGTGGGGCACGGGATCGGCAGAAACATGCACGAAGAACCGCAAGTGCCCAACTTTGGCCAGAAGGGCAGAGGGTCGTTGTTAGAAGAGGGAATGACACTGGCTATAGAACCGATGGTGAATATGGGCCGTCACGAGATCAAGCAGTTGCGCGATGGATGGACTGTGGTAACGCGAGACGGGTCGTTGTCTGCTCATTTTGAGCATACAGTGGCAGTGACCCGAGGCGAGCCGGATATACTGACGATGGAGTTGGTCGGCGTGGGAGGGTTAATTCGCTAATGCCTAAAGAAGAAGCCATTCAGGTAGAGGGACGGGTTGTGGAGTCGCTGCCGAACGCGACGTTCAAGGTAGAGCTTCCAGCGGGACATACCGTCACCGCGCACGTGTCCGGCAAAATCCGGATGCACTTTATTAAGATCCTGCCAGGAGACAGAGTACTGCTCGAACTGAGTCCGTACGACATGGCAAGAGGCAGGATAGTATATCGCTATAAGTAGCCGGACGAAATCTCGCGGCTGGTCCCTGGAATGTCGGGACGAGATTAGTCGAGGCTGCGCTAAGGGGATGGGGTAATGAAAGTCAGGGCGTCTGTCAAGAAGATGTGCGAGAAGTGCAAGATTATCAAACGAAGAGGCGTGGTGCGTGTCATCTGCAGCCAATACCCTAAACACAAGCAGAGACAGGGATGATGACGCTTCTAGTGATTACCGAATGGAGGATGGCTTAGTTTGGCTAGAATCTCAGGTGTAGACCTCCCAAGAGAGAAAAGAATAGAGTACGCGCTGACCTACATCTACGGGGTAGGCATCACAAGCGCGAAAGAGATCATACATCGGGCTGGGGTGAACCCCGACACGAGAGTTCGTGATCTGACCGAAGCCGAAGTCAGTGAGTTGAGGAAGGTCATTGAAAGCGAGTTCACGGTTGAGGGAGACCTCCGCCGCGAGATCGCGATGAACATCAGGCGGCTGATGGAGATCGGCTGCTACCGTGGCATACGGCACCGCCGAGGCTTGCCGGTTCACGGTCAGCGCACAAAGACCAATGCGCGAATGCGCAAGGGTCCGAGACGAACCGTCGGTATCAGGCGCAAGAAGTGATTTCGCGAGACGACTATACGCGGGAACCCGGCACATATTTGACTTACACGCTGGACCGGGCTAGCATGGAGGCTTACTGTTGGTAAGAAAAGCGACCGAGCGCACTAAGCAGAAAGAAAAAAGGAACGTCATTCATGGCGTTGCCCACATAAAGAGCACGTTCAACAACACCATCATTTCCATCACGGACTTGAATGGAGCAGTGTTGAGCTGGGCGAGCGCGGGTACTGTTGGGTTCAAGGGAACCAAGAAGAGCACCCCGTTTGCCGCGCAGTTGGCCAGCGAAGCTTGCGCCAAGAGGGCGATGGAGCATGGCCTGAAGCGCGTGAACGTGTTTGTGAAGGGTCCTGGATCGGGCAGAGAGACTGCCATCCGCTCACTGCAGGCTGTTGGGCTTGAAGTGATCCTGATCAAAGACTGCACACCTATACCGCACAACGGATGTCGCGCGCCGAAGCGGCGAAGAGTCTAGTCCGAGCGGGTATAGATATCTGAAGAGGGTCCATGGGGACAAACTAGGAGACGATTGAGTTATGGCATCGCATGGCGAACCTGTCTGCAGGAAGTGCAGACGTGAAGGCGCAAAGCTATACTTGAAGGGCGATAGGTGCTACTCCCGCAAGTGCGGAATTGAGAAGCGAAACTTCCCGCCTGGCCAGCACGGCCAGGGCAGGCAGGCTAAGCTCTCAGATTACGGGCATCAGCTCCGAGAGAAGCAGAAGCTGAGAAGAATATACGGCTTGGGCGAGAAGCAGTTCAAGCGAAGCGTTACCGAGGCCATCAGGGTTCCTGGTGTAACCGGCGAACTGCTCCTGCAACTCCTTGAGCTGAGACTTGACAATGTTGTCTACAGGCTTGGAATGGCCACTTCAAGGCCGCAGGCCAGACAACTTGTGAACCACGGTCACTTTATTGTGAACGGAAAGAAAGTCAACATTCCGTCCTATAGAGTCAGAGTCAACGACGTGATAGGTATTCGCGGGCGGTCCGAGAAAGTCGCTCCTATAGTCATGGCTGTTGAGGCTTCGGCTGGACGTGGAGTCCCGACTTGGATGGCGATGGATCTGAGCACGCGGACAGGGAAAGTCAACCTGCTGCCGACACGAGATGAGATTGACACGGACGTACAGGAGTCGTTGGTTGTCGAATACTACTCGAGATAATAACGGAGGCGACACATTATGGTAATGGTTACGCCGCGTATCGAGATACTGGAAGACGGGGATACATACGGCAAGTTCGTTGTCGAGCCGTTGGAGCAGGGATTCGGCTATACTATCGGCAATTCGCTTAGGCGGGTTCTGCTGTCCTCGATCTCAGGGGCAGCCGCGACCTCGATCAAACTCGAGAACGTGCTGCACCAGTTTGCGGTCATTCCTGGAGTAAAGGAAGATGTCACTGAACTGATACTGAACCTGCGCGAGCTGTACATCAAGATGGATGACAACTTGGGCAGGGGCGGTGAAGTATATACTGCTAATATCGACGTTACAGGCGCCGGCGAGATAACAGGCGCGGATATAGTGACTCCCGCGGGAATCACGGTGGCGAACCCTGAAGTTCACATTGCCACTCTGAGCGATGAGACGGCCAGCCTCAAGGCTGAGCTGACTATCGAGCGGGGCAAGGGGTATGTGCTGCCGGAGAACCAGGAGAGCGTAAAGTCGCAGATAGGGGTTATGCCCCTGGGCGCGGTCTTTACTCCGGTCCTCAAGGTCAGCTACAACGTGGACCCGACCCGTGTTGGTCACAAGACCGACCTGGACCGGCTGGTGGTTGAGGTTACGACCAATGGCACCGTGCGACCGTCGGATGCGGTCAGCGATGCGGCGAAGATAATCGATACGCAGTTGCGGCTGTTCTTCGACTTCGCGCGGTCTCCTCGCGATGGTTACAGCATCTTCGGCGAGATGGCCGGTGGGGCAGTTTCCGGAGCTCCTGATATCAGGATTGAGGAACTGGACTTCTCGGTGAGGACATACAACTGCCTGAAGAAGGCGGGCCTGCTGACCATCGGGCAGCTCGTGGAATACAGCGAGAGCGACTTGATGAACATTCGGAACTTCGGCAAGAAGTCATTGACCGAGGTTCGAGAGAAGCTGGCTGGACTTGGGTTCTCTTTGAAGCCGGGCGGCGAGAAGAGCACTGTCACGTTCCCTGGCTATGAAGATGGCGACGACGAAGACCTGGACGAGGACGAAGAGTCCGAGGCGATCGTCGAAGAAGTGGAAGTCGAGCCGGTCGTGGAAGAAGACGAAGCGGAATAGAAGTAGACAAGGCGGGACTTGATCAATGCGACATAGAGTTGCTGGTAGAAAACTGAATATGCCGTCCGATCAGAGGATGGCGCTGCTGCGAGGGCTGGTGAGATCGCTGATTATGCATGAAGCGATACAGACCACCGAACCTCGCGCCAAGGAAGCAAGGGTTATAGCGGAGAAGCTGATTACGGTAGCCAAGCAGGATACTGTCGCAGCGAGAAGACAGGCGCGCAAGCTCCTGCCCCCGCCTCGGATACCGAAGGGTATGCTGTCTGCTCATGGTAAGGCGCAGAAAGAGATGCGACAAGCCATTCGCGAGCAGGACCCTGTGAAGCGGTTGTTCGAGGTTGTCGCGCCGAAACTGGCCGACAAGCAGGGTGGATACACTCGACTGACCAAGATCGGGTTCAGGAGAGGCGACGCCGCTTCGATGGTCAAGCTGGAGTTCGCAGTAGATTAGTCGATGCGCAACATCAGGGCGCGGGTAGAATACGACGGCACGGACTACTTTGGATCTCAGTATCAGCCGGACAGGCCGACGATACAGGGGGAATTGCAGAAAGCGCTGAACTGTATTCTAGGCGAGGTGGTAGTCATCTACGCCGCGGGGCGCACTGATACCGGGGTTCATGCAGTTGGTCAGGTTATCAACTTCCGGACACAGAGCCGGATACCGGCGGAGAGAGTTCCGGCAGCGATGAACTCGCTCTTGCCGAAAACCATATCGGTTGTGCATGCCGAGGAAGCAGACGAGAGCTTTCACGCTCGGTACTCGGCGAGGTCCAGGTTGTATAGGTATACAGTCCTGAACCGGTCAACCAGAAGCGCGTTGCAGGAGCGGTATAGTTGGCATATTGCCAAGCCTCTTGACTGCGGCGCGATGCGCAGGGCGGCCAAGAGTCTGGTTGGAGTTGGGGACTTCGCGGGGTTCGCTTGTGGCGACAATGAAGATTGCACCACGGTCCGCTGCCTGATGGAAGTTAGTGTCAGGAAGCGCGGAGAGCGAGTGGAGTTCTGGGTAAGAGGTAACGCGTTTCTGCGGTCGATGGTTAGAGTGATTGTCGGAACGCTCGTTGAGGTAGGTCTGGGCGCCAGATCGCCGGGTAGTGTGGCGGAGATACTGAGAGCCGGTGACCGCAGACTGGCAGGCAAGACAGCTCCCCCTCAGGGGCTTTGCCTGGTTGAAGTTGAGTACTGAAAGAGGATTCTATAGATGAAGACTTACATGGCTAAGAACGAGACTATGACGAGGAAGTGGTGGATTCTGGACGCCGAGAACCGGCCTCTGGGACGGGTTGCTGTCGAGGCTGCAAAGCTTCTGCGCGGCAAGCACAAGCCCACGTTCACTCCGCACGTTGACTGCGGTGACCACGTCATTATAATCAATGTAGACAAGTGCCTGCTCACGGGCGCCGGCAAGCCGGGCGAACTGCTTTACAGGCACAGTGGCTACCCGGGCGGGATCCACAGCATCTCCCGTGGCGATATGCTGCAGAAGACGCCGGTCAAGAGCATGATGAAAGCGGTCAAGGGAATGCTGCCGCACAACGTTCTTGGCGATGCCATACTGAAGAAACTCAGAGTTCACGAGGGCACCGAGCACGGCCACGAAGCCCAGAAGCCCGAACCTTTCAATTTCGAGTAGTCTAGAGTAGGTGATTTCAACCCCGTCATGCTGAACTTGTTTCAGCATCTGGGGCGAGACCCTGAAACAAGTTCAGGGTGACGTGGATAGGATAGTAGACTCGCGCTCAGCGCGACGCCGTTTTCTTTTGGAGGATTAGTCTTGGATCAAACAGCAAGATACTATGGAACCGGGCGCAGGAAGAACGCAGTCGCCAAAGTGTGGCTGACCCCTGGCACCGGCAATGTCACGATCAACGGCCGCCAGATGGCTGACTATGTGGGCAGGCGAGCTCTCGAGCTGCACATAATGCAGCCTTTCGAGGCAGTGAACGCCGTTGGCCAGTATGATGTCACAGCCCAGGCTTTGGGCGGTGGAATCTCCGGTCAGGCCGGCGCGGTGCGACACGGCATCAGCGTCGCGCTGCTGGGCGTGGGCGCAGACCTTCGCACCCCGCTGAGACGCCAGGGATTTCTAACCAGAGACCCCAGGGTCAAAGAGCGTAAGAAATACGGTCGGAAGCGGGCAAGGAGAGGGTTCCAGTTCTCCAAGCGCTAGACTTCGAACGACCTTAAAGAAAACATTGACAAGAGCGGTTCCCGCGCAGTATATTTGGCTGCGTAGGGGCCGCTTTTGTTTTTTGGGGAGGAGAGTACAATTGCCGGTGTACCAGAAGCCCCGAGTGGAATGATACGATGGACGTCCAGAACGCGCAAATCAGGATTGATGCATTCGTGAGTAAGTGGCACCAACCGCTCTTCCGTTACTGCAGCGACAACCAGAAGCAGGCCTCGTGGTACCTCTGGATGGCTATGTACTTCAGTTTGAGGAGCCTTCGGCATCTGGCTGGTGCGCGGGACGTGACGGGGTGCTTTGTCGTGGCACGGTCGTGCCTGGAACACGACGTAGCCATTGCAGCAATCGCTGAGGACCGAAGTTTGGGTGACAAGTACATTGATTACGAGGCGCATGGAAAGAACAGGTTCCTTCAGAGGCGCAAGACCGCCGAGGTCGAGGGGGACTGGACTGGCATTGAGAACTATATGGCGAATCGTTACGGTCCTGACTTCGCACAGAAGAACAAGCCCAGCTGGCACGACGGATTTCGGAATCTGTGCAAGACGGCCAAGCGCGAGGGGGAACTTGCCACTCATGTTGCCTATTGCCAGGTTGTTCACGGGACCATCTGCGGGGTGCAATTACTCAACTACTTCGGGACGCTGGGTAAGCAGGCATGTGTTGATTGCTCGACTCAGTTGGTGAAAATCCACACTCTCAGCTACCTCACGACAACGGAAAGTGTACTAGAACTCCTATTTGGTGATCTGTGGACCCCGGCCAAGAAGCAATGCACCGGTGATCTAAAGAGCCTGGCTGAGTCGATTGTTCTAAGCCCGCAGAAGTGACCGGATTACTCGTGGGGCACCTGCCGGGCAAGGCTTAGCCACTCCAGTAGCAGCGGTTATGTACTCGTCCGGCGCGTCTGGAATGTCCCGCTGGTGAGCAACCAAATATGCTCTTGAAGGAGGAAACGGAACAACATGAGCAACAGGGCCATCGCTATCTTTGGTGTAGGCGCGTACTTGCTATCAGTAGTGTCATCTGCTCAGGACGCCGAGGGAATGTCTACCGTGCCACTCGCCGTAGTCGTGGTATCAGGAATCCTGACCGTATTGTTCCTTATTACGGCAATGGCCCGGTTATGGAAGAATGCGAGATATGCGTCAATAATACTTGCATCATCAGCCATTGCGCTCCTCGTACTAGGTGTAGTAGTAGAAGTAGTTCCAGGTGCATCCGAATCTGGAACCGCATCTGTTATTGCGTTCAACGTCACCAAGATAGTCCACCTCCTCGCGTTGTTCCTTGCGGTAGCACTTTTGTGGGCAATTCCAAGCGCTCGAACGAACAAGAGCCCCGTCTACCTGAGCACGCTGGTTAGCCTCGCCACTGTAAAGGCCCGCGTAGCTTTGCTTGAGATGCAGAGCCCTGGGCGTTTGTTCGGCGGAGTTGATGAGGAGAGCTTTGAGAGAGCGCAGCAGTTTGCGGCGCTGTATGCGGGCGCGCTCGTGAGAATCTACATGGTACATATCGCTAAAGCACGAAAGATGAGACTTACCGGAGTGTCGTGGGAGGAGTTTGATGCGGAGATGGAAATCGACTCTGGCATCGTCTGGGCTCTTGAGCCGAGCGACTCGGACACCGACGACGATCTCGGGTGCGACGAGTTCCCAGTGACTTCTGACATGTACATGGCTTATATCAAGCAGTTCTTCACGCGTAGTATATCTGCATTGGAGAAGGCCATAGAGGACGCCACGCATGGGCAGCAGCACCAGGCCGTTGATGACTATGCTTTGGCAGCGGACCAGTTCGTCGAGAGCATCATGTCGATTGCTGCGTACGGGGAGACAGGTCAGAGTCCCAGTTACGACGAGTTTCTGATGAGCGTAAATGAGTTCGCAGCTAGGTTACGAATGCGCGTACAGCGCATATGCTCCCAGGTCCTGAATGGGCATGCCGTCACAAGAACCTGGGACTGAAGCGATGGGAAGCGGAAATCCCGATACCGTGCCTCTTCGTTTCGGGATCTGCGGAGTGGTTGGGGGCGGTATCCCTGTAACATGGGTCATCGGTCGCTCCTCAAATCCCGAAACACCTGCCAGTCGTATATTTACTGCGGTGAGGAGCGCTTGTAGGGGGGGACTGTGCTGGTGAAGCGGACGTCGAAGAGGTCGTCTCGGCGGTCGTAGTAGTAGCCGGCGTCGGTCTGTTCGGGGTCGATGTCTGCTATCAGAAGCTGCTCGGTGTCGATCTTGGCCGCCACTACATCCACGCCCGATGGCCCCACTATCCTCGATACCGCGAACTGCTGCGGCCCGGCGGCGTTCACCGCTACCAGGAAGCAAGTGTTTTCCGACGCTCGGGCGCGGTAAGTCCCCTCAAGCACCGGAAGCTTCCACTTCTCCGGCCCCACGCAGTGGGATATGTTGACGATCACCCTCGCGCCCTGGTTGCGCAGGTATCGGAATGGCTCGGGGAAGCGGGCGTCGTAGCAGATAAGCACGCCCATGTGGATGCCGTCTATCTCGAATGTGTTCAGGGTTTCTCCCGGGGAGAAGAACCGCTCATCCGCCGGCATCAGGTGGAGCTTGTCATATCGCAGGACCACATCCCCGCCATCGTCAATCACCAGTGCGGAGTTCATTAGCCTGTTCTGGTCCTGCTTGATGGTGCCCAGGACTACCCATATATGGTGCCGCGCGGCAAGCTCGGCGACCCCGTAGTTGAGGCGGGATATACTCACGGCATCAATGTCCCACGGGTGGGCGAAATACATTGGGGGGTAGCCGGATAGCGCACATTCCGGCAGGGCAATCACACGAGCGCCAGCCTCAGCGGCCTGCCTAACCGCCATTTCTATCCGCTCATAGTTGTCCTCCGGTGAGGAGGTCACAGTCATCTGGAATGCGGCTACTCGCATTGCGGCTCCTGGGAATGGGACTAATGGGACACATGGGACGGGTGGAACCACCCAACCGTCCCATTATACCCCATTTTACTCGAGAACAGCTTCAATATCCTTTACTTCGGGTACCTGCTGCTTGATTACTCTTGCCACGCCGGACTGCAAGGTCATCGCCGCCATCGGGCAGCCGTGACATGCTCCCTGCAACTTTACCTTCACTATTCCGTCGTCAGTAACCTCTACCAATTCTACATCGCCGCCGTCCGCCTGTAAATGCGGTCGGACTATCTCCAGCGCTTCTTCAACTCTCTCTCTAAGGGTCAGTTCAGCCATCTTGGTTCTCCTGTCGTTTGGTCGTATCTATCAGGCTTCCACTTCGCACTGGTGCAGTTCCTCGTCACTCTTGAGGTCCAGCCCTTTGCCCGTGGTCTTCTTGAAGTAGTCGTCCAATGCGCTCCTCACGGCCTGCTCCGCAAGCACCGAGCAGTGCATCTTCACCTTCGGCAGCCCGCCCAGCGCTTCCGCAACTGCGGAGTTGGTGAGCGCCAGAGCTTCGTCTATGGTCTTGCCCTTGATCAGCTCGGTAGCCATACTGCTGGTTGCTATTGCCGCGCCGCAGCCGAATGTCTTGAACTTCACATCCTCTATGATGTTGTCTTTTACCTTGATATACAGCTTCATTATATCGCCGCAGACCGGGTTTCCCACATTCCCGATGCCGTCCGCGTTCTCTATCTCGCCCACATTCCGCGGGTTGGCAAAATGCTCCATTACTTTGTTGCTATATGCTTGAGTCATCCCACAACGCTCCTCTCCATCTGCTTGCTGCAGTCCCCCGCCGATTCCTTCCTCAGCCGATTGACCACACAAAACGCCACATGTTCCATTCCGCATCTCGCGCAAGCTCTTTCCACCTCAGATTCTGCGGAAAGCGCAGCCCCAATGAACCCTTCCAGGCCATCCACCAGCGCCGACTTCCTCTCCGGCTGCATACCCGCCAGCGACTGCTCGAACCACTCAGCCACCCGACCACGGACCTTGTCCACTATCTCTATCCCGGCAGGCATTATGCATACGAAAGTCGTGCGCCTGTCGTTCTCATTCTCCCTGCGGCTTACCAAACCCTTCTTCACCAGCCGCTCAACAAGCTGGCTGGCAGCCGACACGCTCACACCCATCGCAAACGCAATCTGGTTGACCGTGGACGGGTTATGCGCCCGTATATGCCGCAAACACTCCACCAGCGAGTAAGTAATCTCATCCGATTCGCAGCAACTAAGCGCTTCCCGCTCCGACCTATGCACGATTTCCACAAACAACTCCGCCAAAGCGCCCGCATACTGGGTGGATTCCCTGGAGGCTCCAACGCAGGAATCATCTGCCCCTATATCAAGTTGTGCCGTCTGAGTGTTCATAGTCTCTCTACCGTTAAGCGCCTTAACCAATAAGCTACTTCATTATACCACGAAACCGCAGGGACTAATCAAGCCAGCGGCACAATCCATCCACATGATACCTCGCACCGCTATGCGTACGTATCCCCTGTATATGGGTACTGTCACTAGTTACTTTGGGTGTGCAAAGTACCTATTATGTAGTATAGGCTCTGGGAGTGTCTGAACCTGGCAGCAGGCATCCCTGAGCGGTCGGAAGCAGCATGAAAAGCGCCGACGAGGAGAGTCATTATGGGGACGAGAATGAGCCCAATCTATCTGCTGGCAGTTACACTCCTACTGATTGTTGCACTCATGGGGGCGGTCCCGGTGCGGAGCGAGGTGGCAACTGAAGCGCCTGGGGACACGCCGCTCGCCTATCTTGTGGCGTGGGGATACAATGCATTCGAGCAATGCGATATCCCGGCGGGCGCCAACTACGCGGGCGTGGCTGCCGGCTATCTCCACAGCGTGGCGGTCAAGACCGATGGTTCCCTTGTGGCTTGGGGATGGAACAGCGACGGCCAGTGCGACGTGCCACTCGGCAACGTCTATGCAGCGGTGGCCGCAGGATACACCCACAGTGTGGCCCTGAAGTCGGATGGCTCACTTGCTGCCTGGGGTGGTAACTGGGATGGCGAGACTGATGTCCCCGCAGGCAGCGACTACGTGGCAATTTCCGCAGGTTACTATCACAATCTTGCGCTGAAGTCCGACGGCAGCTTGGCAGCTTGGGGCGACTTCTGGATGGGCCAGTGCGACGTCCCGGCGGGCAATGATTTCAAAGCAATCGCGGCGGGCAACGGATACAGCCTGGCGCTCAAGACCGACGGTTCTATTGCCGCGTGGGGGGACAACTGGTCCGGCCAGTGCGATGTGCCGACCGGCGGTGGCTACGCAGCTATCGCGGCCGGAGGTTCGCACGGGCTGGCACTGAGATCGGACGGGTCGCTTGCAGCCTGGGGGGCCAACTGGCTTGGCCAGTGCGATGTTCCGGCAGGTAACGACTTTGTTGCCGTATATGCTGGTGATGCGCACAGCGTCGCCATTAAGTCGGACGGTTCTGCCGTGGCTTGGGGAAACGGTTTCCAGGGACAGCTAGACGTACCCGCCGGTCACAACTACCTTTCCGTTGCGGCGGGTGGATACCACTGTATAGCCCTGGCTGGCGTTCCGCCGCCTAAGGTCACATCAGTCGAGCCCGGCTTTGGCCTTAACAATGGCTCGGTGAACATCACCAGCCTCGTGGGCAAGAACTTCGTTGGCGGCGCGACCGTGAAGCTCAGGAAGATCGGCGAGTCCGACATAACGGCAACGGATGTTGTGGTGGTAAGCTCCACCCAGATTACCTGCACTTTCGACATATACGAGGCAACCCCGGCCGAGTGGGACGTGGTAGTGACCAACCCGGGCAGCCAGTCCGGCACGCTCGCGAAGGGACTTCTGATCAAGGACGGCATTCCGCCTAAGGTGACTATCAACCAGGCGGCAGACCAGGCCGATCCTACTAACAGCTCGACGATCCGGTTCAGTGTGGTGTTCAGCGAGCCTGTGGTTGGGTTTGATGCGAGCGATGTGATCCTGACGAGCACAGCGGGAGCAACAGCAGCAAGTGTCACCGATTCCGGCGACCAAATCCACTACACTGTGGAAGTGACCGGGATGAGCGTGTGCGGATTGGTCAGCGCGGAGATTCCGGCAGACGTGGTTACCGACCTCGCAGGCAATCTGGGCCTGGCTTCCACAAGCACAGACAACCAGGTGGAGTTCGACAATGTTGCTCCCACAGTGACGATCAACCTCGCCGCGGGCCAGCAAGACCCTACCGGCGACTCAGTAATCAACTTCACTGCTGTGTTCAGCGAACCGGTAGTGGGATTCACGGGCAACGGAGTGCTGCTTTCCGGCAAGGCGGGAGCGACCACCGCAACCATCACCGGAAGCGGAACTACCTACAACGTGGGGGTGAGCGGTATGGACCATGCGGGAAGGGTCGTCGCGGACCTCGCAGCCGGTGCGGCCCACGACCCCGCCGGAAACTCGTGCTTTGCCTCGACCAGCACGGACAACGAGGTAAAGTTCAACAAGAGCAAGAAGTAGCGGCTTCTCACAATCCGCAATAGAGCTGCCAAGGGCTTTGCGCAGAAGTCCGGAAGCAGTGCACGCTGAAGGGAATGGGGCTAGTCTCCATTCCCTTCATTGCGTTTTGTCAGGAGGAATACTCCATCACTAGTTGCCGAATCTACTTGATCAGTCTCAGGGCAAACGGGTACCTATACAAAGTGCCGTTGTTTGCAGCGACTGCGCCCATGATCGGGAAGATCAGGTTGACGATCCCGAGGACTGGGATCAGAAAAACCCCTATCACGACCATGCTCAGAATCCAGACCGCTACCCAAGCGATAGCGAGAGTGATCTGCCAATTCAACGCTTCTGCGCCTTGGTCATTCACGAAAGCCGACTGGTCTTTCTTGATCAGCCAGATAACCAGCGGCCCAACAAACCCGGTGAAAATGCCGAGTATATGAGCAAGCAAGGCCATGGTGCGGTCGTCCTGGGTTGGCGCGGTTGACGGGGTCACGGGAACCTGCGGTGTTTCTTCAGACATCTGTTCATCCTTTCGCTCGCGCTAGCCTCGCGCGAGACCCGAATGCCGTGGCCGATATTCCACCACTATTGAGGCATTATAGTTCCGAAGTCAGACAATTGTCAACGCGCGCGCGGGATACGGTCGTGTCAACTGAAGTGTGTAAATTGTGTTTGGTGCCCCTGCCTCTCGT